>NZ_JBBGZT010000028.1:355227-741168 GCF_037572665.1 Sphingobacterium sp. MYb382 | reverse complement strand
CGTCGTATTCCGTCTCGGATTAAAGAAAAACTGACGGTTCCCGGCACAGTCAATGAAACCTGGTCAATTGATTTTATGAGTGACTCTCTGGCTAATGGGCGTAGATTCAGGGTACTAAATGTCATTGATGACTATAACCGGGAATCATTGATAAATGAGGCTTTCTATTCCATACCCGGCGTCAGGTTGGTGCAGAAATTAAAGGAGCTTTTGTTATTTAGACCCAAGCCCAAACGCATAAGAACGGATAATGGACCCGAATTTTTGTCTAAAGTATTTATTGAGTTTTGTCACGATAACGGAATCGGGTTACAGTACATCCAGCCAGGAAAGCCTTCGCAAAATGCTTATATCGAACGAATGAATCGGACATTTAGGGAAGACATATTAGATGCATACTTGTTCGATTCACTGACAGAAGTCAATGCGTTAGCTTATGAATGGCAGATTGACTACAATAGTAATCATCCACATAAATCATTAAACGGATTAAGTCCTTGGTTATATGCTAAGAATCCATTGGTTTCTTAAAGCATATTTTTATATTTATTCACTGTTTGAAAAATGGTAAGTCTTCACGATAAGCACAGTAAAGAAATTAAAACCTGGATGTACCGGAGGAGTAAGTTAATCTGGCATTTTTCATTAGCAGATTCAGTACAGGCTATAAACTTTCGAGTTAAAACATTCAAAATCCTGAAAACAAATTACAACTATTTTTTTGTTTTTACAAGCAAAGTAAATCTTTCGTTTGTTCGTATAAACATGAAAAGCACAATGGTATCTACTACCAACTAGAAACTATTTCTCGCTCAAGCCGCGGGGAACTCCTACTTGTGTCTGGGCAAAAGAATTACATCTCTGGCCAACTGCTCGTTTAGACATGTTTCACTCTTCTTAAATGCCTGACAGCTCTAACAACAGACTATCTTAATTAGGCTCCCTTATATAAATCCTATCTGCCGACTTTATTCCGTATATCACATATCGCAGCTGTTTTATGAAAAGGGAATCTATGTCCGTTTTTTCGTAAATAACTTCGTGCTCTGGCTTAATTATTCTACCGTGATGACTTTTTGAAGTCGTTATAACAGGGAAGCTATATGCCAAATTGGTTACGTATCTACTATTTATTAAATTTTGTAAGTGTCAATTTACAATCACCGCTAATGCCCTGGCGTCTTTGCGATGGCGGGGCAATCGAAGCACAAATCTTCAATTTTTCACAAAATTTCAATCGAAGAACTAATGTTGAATTTTGCACTTTCGTTCCACTATTGCCCCCTTGTTGTGCGTTCGTACTTTTTAGTCAGCATTTATAAGTTTCACAATTTCTGTTTGATTTGTCACAATTGCTCTATCTAAAGGACTTCCCTCATAAGCCATCATTTTACCTTTGAATTTTACTTTCGTTTTGAAGTCAACTTTCAGTTCTAATAAAAGTTTTACAATTTCTTTATGACCTAAACCGCAAATCCAAAATAGCAATTCTGATTTTGAAGTCGTTTCACTTTTATAATCAGCTCCATATTCCAATAAATACTTTGCTATTTCTGGATTGTTTCGCCAACAAGCCCATTTAAAAGCTGAACAAATGAAAAAAATCCACGGGGGAGCATTTCCTTTTTGGGCCATCCCTCTGACAATATATTTGTACGACAATCGAGACTCTATAATTAGAGGAATGAAGGATGCTTTAAACGATATTTTTTAATAATCATAATATATTTTATCATGAAAATAGTATGTTTAACAGAAAATGAACTACTAGAAATAAGTGGTGGAAAGGTAGGAGACGCAGCCTATATAATAGGATACGCCTCTGTTGTTTCGACATGTTTAATTATAGCTCCTGCGTTTACTATAAGTCGCTTAGTATCAAATTTATTTTAAAAAGTTTAGACTTTTTAATGAAGAAGATGAATTTTTACAATGGAAAAATAGATTTTATTTTTTTTCATCATTTTTTTCTCTATTTTAGTCATAGACAATAGAGAAAAAATTTTCCAAGGAATGAAAGATGCTTTTATCTTACTTTTCTCATAACCTCATCACCTAAAAAAAAATTATTGGGTAATTGAAAATACACAATAATTTCCAATCTCTTTTACGTATCTCCTGGTAATCCTTTCCCTGTTATTAGGGAAGAATGCCGACCAACGCTTCAATCAGACTATCCCCATGTCTCTCATAAACAGACGCAGCAGTCAAAAAATCAAATAGATAATTCCGTCTTTTATGCAAGAAAATTATCTGTTTGACTTGAATGTTTATGCCTTGATTGAGCTTAGTAAAGGTCTCCAAAAAAACTATGTATAATAGCGTACAATTACCGGATTATACCAAATTCTACTTGATTAAAAATCAGCGGAAATTTAGATAAAACAAAAAACTACCTAATGGTGGCTCTCCGTGCATATAGACAGGATGATATAGAGCAATTATATTCGTTATTACTGTTTTTGGATGGGGTAAAATTGCGAAACGCTTAAAGACTAATCATACTATACTCAAAACTCGTAATGTCATAACAAACATCAATTACAAAAAGTAAAACACAATAAATCTATTAGGTAGGCTTTTATATTCCTTATAGAGCAAATAATTGAAATTTAGGATGAACCTTTTGTCATACAATACCGTTCGTATAAAAATCTACATCAAATATTTAATTTCAACCACATGCTATGAGAAATCTTCAATCCTACATTTTAACTTATCCCCTATTAAAGTTATGCACATACGCAGTCCTAGTCGTCCTAGGTTTTAGTTCTTGTTTCAATACTAATCAAGAGAATAATGAAAAACTAGACTCCGTAGCTAATTTAGATGAATTCGGTGACTTAGAGGATTTACACCAGAGTTCAGAAAGTCGTAATTCCACTAAATTTGCGAAAATATTAGGCTGGAAAAATGATGAAAAACCTATCGCTACTAACGGATATCGCGTTGTAAAATTTGCTAAAGATCTAAATAGTCCAAGGAATATCTATATAGGAAAAAATGGTGATATTTTTGTCGCCCAAGCGAGGACAGAAAAGGAGAACCAAAATGCGAAAATACTCAATTCTCAGAATCTATTTAGAAGTCAAAGCCCAAATCAAATACTTCGATTTCGTGACAAAGACAAAGATGGTATCGCTGAAACCCAAGAAGTATTTCTAGACAACCTACATCAACCTTATGGGATGCTCCTAATAGATAACTACTTTTATGTAGCAAATACAGATGCCATTATTCGTTATCCGTATGACCCAGTAACAGAAAAAATTACTGGTGCGGCCCAGCATATAATCGACTTACCAGCCGGGGGCTACAATAATCATTGGACTCGTAATCTAATCTCAAATCATGAGGGTAGTAAAATTTACGTTTCAGTTGGTTCGGGCAGTAACGTGGGAGAAAATGGCATGGATAAGGAAGTAAACCGCGCAGCCATCTTAGAAATGAACCCTGATGGAACGCAACAAAAGATATTTGCTTCAGGACTTCGCAACCCAGTGGGAATGGCCTTTGAAGGTTATAGCCAAACATTATGGACTGTCGTTAATGAAAGAGATGAACTTGGTGATAAGCTAGTCCCTGATTACCTAACATCTGTCCAAGACAAGGATTTTTATGGTTGGCCATATTTATATTGGGGACATTATGTTGACCCAAGATGGGAAGGAAAAATACCACACTCCTTATCACTCCAAGCAAGGAAGCCAGATTATGCCATCGGATCTCACACAGGCTCATTAGGTTTAGCTCTTGGTCAGAGGAAAGGATTTAAAAATGGAGCTTACATCGGTCAACACGGTTCTTGGAATAGATCTGAACTTGTCGGTTACAAGGTAATTTTTATAGAATTTGAAAATGGCAAACCTGTGGGAGAACCGCAGAATTTCCTTTCCGGGTTTATAGCGGACAAAAATGCAGGGGAAGTTTACGGCCGACCTGTAGCGGTAGCCTTTACGGATAACTATATCTTGGTAACAGATGATGCGGCTAACACAATCTGGGCTGTTATTCCAGAATGATATTCGCTATAGCACCAAAAATACTTGTTCACATTTCATAGAAACACCTCATACAAGCCTTCTAAAATAGGTATGTATGAGGTATCACTTTACGGATATTGTTTATTGAATAAACGAAGACGAAAACTAACAATCAACTTACCAATCCATTCAACACGGCATACTTAATAAGTGAAGCTGAGTTTTTAGCACCTGTTTTATCGATAAGGTTCTGACGATGTCCTTCAATGGTACGCTTACTTAAAAATAACTTATCTGCAATTTCATTGTTGGTTAGCCCTTCGCTAATGTAATAGAGAACCTCTAGTTCGCGTTCACTAATCTCCATTGTTTCAAGTATAGCCTTTCCTTTATCTTCAAAATTCGGATGACTATTTAGATATTCTATCAGCTGTTGAGATAATTCATTGCACAAATATTTTCCACCCTTATGGATATACTCGACAGCAAAGAAGAGTTCATCATAATTAACATTTTTCACAAGGTATCCCTTCGCTCCAATATTAAAAGCTTGAAGCAATTGTTTTCTTTCATTCAACATGGATAGAAAAACTACTTTGATATTAGGGTAGTCTTTTTGAATCCTTTCTGCTAGTTCGAAGCCATCCATTTCAGGCATATTAATATCGGTGATAATAATCTCGCATGTATTGTTACCGGCCAAGAATGAAAGTACTTCTTTTCCATTGTCCATTTCAGCAATAACTTCGATGTCAGGATGGGTATCTAAAAGCATTTTTATGCCATTTCTCACAAGAAGATGGTCATCAACCAAAAGAATTCTTATCATAATTTTTTTTTATTGACCTCAGGGGTTGCAAGGAATAAAACTCCCCATGTAAAACGTTCCAGAGTAGTATAAAATAACATCAAAAATCGCACCCAAATAAATACGTTAAATACCTTTTCTACAAGTATTAATACGGTTTGTATATCGAGATTTAATCAAGTAATGAGACATATACTTAGATTGGTGGTAGAATTAAATACTTTAAACACACGTTTAATTCAAACCACTATTAGTCAGCAAAATAACATAAAACTCTATTGAGTACTAAAAAAATACTAGCAGTAGTTTAAAACTATTAATAGTTAATACTTTTTCGGGGCAACCTCCGTTTTAATTAATATCTACAAACGAAAGACAATTACCTATGACAACACCTAAGGATACAGATTTAAGCTGTATTTCAGTGCAAGACTATGGAGGATTGATAGTTATGGACCTCCAATTCATACTAATTGGAATAAGCACGGTTGCAGCAAAACAAATAAACCAAACTCCTGAAAACCTGATAGGTATTTCCATGGAAGATTTCCTACAACAGGCATTTGAATCGCTTAATTCGAAACTATCTATTTTCGTTAAAAATGCTTCGATGAACGATTTACCTAGACAAATACTAGGTCTTCGTGTCAATGGCAGCAACTATTACTTTAAATGCAACAAAAACAAGAACTTAATCTATTTAGAATGGGAACCACAGTTAAAAAAATATCTCTCTGCTACAAAACTTAATGAGATTGGCTTTTTACTTGACCGCTCCTATCCAAATAAGTGGGATATGGTTTGTCGCGCAGTAAACAGTTTTTTAAATTTTGATCGTGTATTTGTACTGCAAGTTTATGAAACAGGCCTAAGTAAAATAATATCCGAAGACTGTAGGAAGAACAGTAAGCTGAAATTAAACAAAGAATTTTCTGAAAGTTTAATGACACAAGAAACGTTATCCTATTTTCAAAGCGCTGCCTATCGTTATGTTCCTAATATAGGAAGTGCCCAACAGCAATTTTACTATACGGATGATAAATTTGACCCTCTCTGTACTCAGCTGGCTCCTCTTCCAATCCTATATAAGGAATATTTCATCTCATTGGGGATAAATTCAGCCATTTTTTTCCCGTTAATTGTCAATGGAAAATTCTGGGGTTTAGTGGTCGGTTATCATACAGGTAACCGGGTAATCGATTTGCAGCAAAGAAAACTGTGTGCCATTTTTGTACAAAATGCAGCGAGTAAATTCGAGAGCAATGCAAGACAAATAACGCTTGAAAAAAATGAGCATTTTAGAAGCGTTGAAAACCTAATTAAAGAACGTCTCTATCAGGATAAATCCATTAATTGCACTATGATTGGCATAATGGATATTCTTAATGAGATGACTCGATCGGATGGTGTTGCTATATATAATGAGGGAGAGCTTTTCTTTCATGGACATACCCCTAATAGCATCCTATTTAAAGAGATTATTAACTATATAAATAACCACACAAAAAAAATAATTTTCAAGGATCATAATTTCAGATTAAATCATGGTGATAAATTTGCCTCATCGTTAAACTTTGCAGGCATCCTTTCCTATAGACTAGATCATGACAGTGATTATTACATCGTATGGTTTAGGAAAGAAAAACAGACCAAGATTACGCATATTGATAAATCCAGTAAACCAAATTCAAATTTATCAGAACATGAACAAGAAAGTCAAATCATTACCTGGGAAAGAAATATTCAAGACTCATCAATAGCTTGGGATGATGATGATTTAAACTTCATACATGCGCTGCAATCAGCTATAAATGAATCAATAATACACAAATCCAAAGAAAAAGAAAGACTATCTGAAGAGCTTGAAACGATGAACAATGAACTAGAAATGTTTACCTTCACACTAGCGCATGACTTAAAAAACCCACTTTCAATTCTAGGAAGTGGTCTACATTTCTTAACCCATAATGCACATAATATTCCTAAAGAAAAACTAGTTGATTGGCACAAAAATCTAAGTTCTAACATTGGAAATATATCGGACATCATAGATAACATTGTTTTCTTGAGTCAAAACAAAATCAAAGCTTTTACTAAAGACCCAATTCCAATGCGTTTTTCAGTAAAGAAAATTGTGCAGGAAACCATCCTATTATATGATTCAAAGCATAGCAGAGTAATTTATGGCAAACTCTACCCTGTTTGGGGAGAAAAAAGCGCCCTTTATCAAGTATTCACAAATATCATAGGAAATGCAATAAAATACTCTAAATCAGAAGAAAATGCAAAGGTTTCTATTCGCAGTTTCCTGTATGATGACCATGTACATTACTGTATTAGAGACAATGGTATCGGCATTCCTAAACACAACATTAACTCAATTTTTGACATGTTTAATCGTGCAGATAATGCCTTGGCACATAAAGGGTCTGGAATTGGTCTGACATTGGCAAAAAGAATCATGGACAGGCTTGGTGGAACAATCAAGATACGTTCTGTAAAATCTAAAGGCACACAGATTGACCTATACTTTCCATTAATAGAAGGCTTTCCAAAAACTATGCTTAGTAATATCTAGACAACAACAAGTATTTCACCCCATAAAAAGAACTTAATACCTGATTAAACAAAATTGACAACGAAAAACCTTTTAAACCATTCATGTAGGTAGTGAGTGGTATAAGCTTTAAAGATAATCAGAACTATTATTGATAAGGATTATGATATCATTCAGAATTTGTTTAAAAAACATTTTAATCTCAACATGTATGAAAACTAATATAAAAAACACGGCTGTAATAATGATAGGTTTATTATTAGGGCCCCTGTTTACATTTGCTCAAATCACGGAGAACGAATCAGCGCAAAACACGCAAGGTGCAGACATTGAGTTTGCGGCGAATGCTCAATCATCAAATTTATTTGAAATAGATGCCGCAAAGTTAGCGCTAGAGAAAAGTCAGGACAGTCAGGTACGAGAATATGCGCAACGTTTAATTACCGAAAGAGAAAAGCTATCTGAGCAGTACAATGGGTTGATTGCCCAGAAAAGCTGGCAGCTTCCAGAACTAGATAGACAGCTTTACAATAGTCAGCTAGAAACGCTCAATAACCTACAAGCAAATGATTTTGATGAACATTATTTACAGGCGAGCTTAAGTAATCATCAACAATCACTTTCACTTTTTCAAGACTTCTCAGCAAACGAATATGCCGATGCAGATTTGAAAAACATTCTTTCGGGACAAATAAGACCTTTAGAATCAAATATTGAATGGGTGAGCAATTACGAAAAAGATGCCGTCCAAGAAACAACGGATTCGGATATCAGATAATAGCAAGCTGTACAGGCTATAAAAATAAAAATGTACCCATAAGTTTCCTAGATGCTGCCTCAAAGAAAATGAGGTAGCATTTTTTATACACCTATACGAAAAGAATAAAATAAGCTATATTATGACTACATTCAGTTAAAAACAAAAAGGATAATCTCTTTCGAGACTACCCCTTTCTGTTGAGCAAGCAAATGGGAGATATCTGAATGCAGGTTTTTAAATATTTCAATCGCTAATCAGCGGGGAACAAAGACATGAAATAATCTTTAAAAAAGATAAAATATATCACCCCTAATATGCTTATAAGAAGTATAATAGTAATCAATATTCCGCGTGCTGCTGGTTTATCATCAGCTTGGTTAACTGCTGAGTCAGGTATTTCACTGCCTTTTTTATTTTTATATGTTTTCATCCTATTCTTTTTTATGGTGAATTACAGAGTCAATGTTATTATTCCATATGATTAACAGCATAGAACTATAAACCGACAACTCATTTAATAAACAAACGAGTTGAAGCAGAGTTGCCGATATTTTAAAAACAAGTATTTAACTCCTTATATCTATTCAGTCACCTGTATTTACACGTAAATACAGGCGTAAAAACACCCTATTATAAAATTTCAACAACCATTATAATCCTCACTTGTCCTTCTTACATAATTAAAAGAAAAGATCATGGAGAAAATCAAAAAAAATCAAACAGACACTCTTAATATGTTAATCGAGATTAACAATGACAGAATAGAGGGATATAAAGCAGCGATAGGCTTACTACCTAGCACAGCGAATATTACGATTAGGACAGCCTTTGAAGAATACAGAGATCAATCCATACAGTTTAATACGGAGCTTATACCTCTAGTTTTCCAAGATGGCGAATATCCAGAAGAAGGAACCCGAGCAAGCGGTAAACTATTCCGTATATGGATGGATATAAAGGCTATGATATCCCCCTCAACAACTAAATCTATTTTAGCCAGCTGCGAGCGCGGGGAAGAAGAACATGAGAAAGTATATTTCAAAGCATTAGATGGTGCGGAGAGTTTAAATGCAACAGTCCTTCTTATCCTAGAAAGTCAGTCCTTGATTCAAACAAAAGCTCATAATCATATCAAGCAACTAAATAGAGACTTCATCGAAGAGCCTCTTAGTTAGTTTTAAACAAGAAGACCATGACAAAGAACCACGGAAACCAAATAAAAGATGATGCAAAACACGAAGCATTAAGGCGTGAAGGGGCTAGTAAGGAGAAGGCTGCAAGAATCGCCAACAGCCCTGGAGCAAGTAAGCGCGGTGGGCAAGCAAGCCAACTCGTCGCACGAACTCGATTGGAATTATTAGACCAAGCAAAAAAAATAGGTATTATTGGTAGACATAGGATGTCCAAACAAGATTTGATAAAGGCGATAAAAGGTCATTAATAAATAGCACGACATTACATCTAAAAATTAAATTCAGGCCGACTAAAGTTTTATAGTCGGCCTGAAATATGGTTATTCTGTTGGATTTTGAATTTTCGGAGTAACGAGCTTCCTATAAATTCCAAACAGAAATAAAGATCCAGCGCATTGTCCTAATAAAACAGTGCTATTTCGATGTCCCATATACCTCAGTCCAGCGGCGAGCGCCAAAATACCAATCGAAGTACATAATAAAACGTTTCCAGAATTTGTCCGAACCACTTTCTTAATCTTTTTATCCAATTCTGTCGCTTGACATTTTTTGTCATTTTCTAAATTTTCCATATGTGTAATTTTTAATTTATTCTTTTAATTGCAGCTACGGTAATGGCCAAGAGATTTTAAAGACTATCCTTAGATACCATCGTAGTATCGGCATCCAAGGAATCGAGTCTCCCAAATTCCATTGCTGCTGCGTCATCCAAATTGTAGCGCACTTTATCTGATTCTGAAACTGGACTTGGTTCATAAGATTCTTGCTCGGTAGTTTGTTCAGATAGGCAAGAACTAAAAGCTAAAAGAACTAAGGTGCCTTGCCATAAGAAGATGTTTTTAAGTAGTTTCATAGGAGTATTCTTTACTTTTTAGAACAACTGGCTTTAAGAAAACGTTTAGGAAAAGGGAAGAACAAGTAAAAACACGGAGCAAATATGGATAAACATCAATTGAATCGTATTTTTCTAGCACTGAGCAAGTATTAAAACAAACTCATTGATTAAACTATAGCTTTAGCTGAGTTTAACACGTGTGTTAAATGCAATTAACCCTCAAAATCCCATTTAGCCTAATATTTCACAACCCTTTCACACCTTGGCTGTTCATTCTAAGAAAGTAAGCTTGTAAAAGACTATAAGCTTTAAAAAACTAAGAAAATGAAAATAGCCATAATAGGAACCTACCTTCCTCGTAAATGTGGTATTGCAACATTTACGCATGATTTGTATAAATCATTACATAACCTAATTCTAGATAAACCAGGTATTATCGCCATCTCAGATTCCAGCGAATCTATTTTCCCTAAGGAAGTTAAATTTATCATCAAAAAAGACGATTTGCAGGATTATCAAACCGCAGCGAAATTCATTAATGAGAATTACGATACCTGCATCATACAACACGAATACGGAATTTTTGGTGGAAACACAGGTTACTATATTGTGGAGCTTTTAAAAATGCTTCACATTCCAGTAATAACGAACCTCCATACTGTTCTTAAACATCCAACGCCTTCAGAGCGAACAGTCGTTCAGCAACTAGATATCTATAGTGATAAACTTACCGTTATGACACAATCAGCTATCGATATGCTCCTTTCTGGCTATTCACTATCAGATACAAAAATCAAAGTCATTCCTCATGGTATTCCCGAATTTACATTAAGTAAAATGGATGCCAAGGAAATGTTGAGTTTAAAGGGCACCAAGGTTATGCTAAGCTTTGGCTTCCTAGGTCCAAATAAAGGTTACGAAACTGCCATAGAGGCCGTAGCAAATGTAAAAGAAACCAATTTCGTTTACCTTATTCTAGGAACTACGCATCCAGATATTCTACGCAGAGATGGAGAAGAATATAGAACTCATTTAGAAAAAATGGTTATCGACTTAGGGCTAGAACAAAAAGTTCTATTTATTAATGAGTTTGCCACTGAAGAGCTTCTTTTGAGCTATTTAAAAGCTTGCGATATTTTTGTTAGCCCCTACCCCAATGAAAATCAAATCAGTAGTGGAACGCTCACCTTTGCACTTGGAGCAGGTTCTGCCGTAATTTCAACCCCATATTGGTATGCTTTAGACTTACTAGCTAAAGATAGAGGGCTATTATTTAATTTTGGAGATTCTGTTGGCTTAGCCCAATTAATTAACCTACTACTCAGCAATGAGAAATTACTTCAACGCTACAGTGCCAATGCGGCTAGATATGGTCAAAATATGCAATGGCCAAGGATTGGAATTAAACTACTAAAATTCATAGATGAAATCTTTGATGAAAAAGCGGTTACACAAACCATTCCTAGCCTATTTCCAGTAAACTACAAACAGCTTTCTTCTTAAACCACCAGCATAATGTCAAATAGAACAAGCAATACAAGAAAGTTGACTTATTATCAAGAGAATAAAAATCACGTTGATATGAGAACACTACAGAAATATATACCAGATTTCCCAAGACTCAATATAAACTACTTATCCAGGCTGACAAGCTCCGTTGGACTAATGCAACATGGGAAATATACATTACCAAATTACGAACATGGCTACTGTTTAGATGACAATTCAAGAGCTATGCTCCTGTTAACTATGGTAAACAGAGTTTCTCCCTCACCGAGATCAAAAGAGCTTCTAGGAACCTATCTCTCCTATATAAATTATATGCAGCTTGAAAATGGCAAGTTTAGGAATTTTCTATCCATGGATCATAAATTTCTAGATAGTGAAGGTACTGAAGACAGCTTTGGAAGAACGATTCAAGCCTTAGGCTTTAATCTTAAACATGATAAAGGTGGAGATTTCAATGAATTCATCCATGAAATCTTCCTAAAAGCTCTACCCCATTGTCGAGCATTAAACTCTATCCGCGCAGTAGCATACTGTCTATTAGGCCTTAGCGATTACTACCAATCGTATCCTGAAAATAAAAATGTGGAGACCTTAATTCAGGAACTAACTGAATTTCTGCTAAAAGAATATAAGCTAGCCAAAGATGGTGAATGGCATTGGTATGAACAAATAATAACCTATGACAATGCGATTATTCCACTTAGCCTACTCCGCAGTGCCACAGCTACAGGGCATTTAAGGGCAAGCTATGTCGCACAAGAAAGTATTGCATTTTTGGATAAATTACTTTTCAAACATGGATACCTATCCTTAATCGGTAATAAAGAGTGGTTGACAAAAGCTAGGTACTTCACACAGGAAATTACCTTAGAAACACAAGAATCAACGTACAGCTCAGGTCAGCAACCAATTGAGATACCATCGTTAATTCTTTTATACAAAGAGCTGTACATATTAACCAGCAATGCTTTCTACAAAAACCGTATGCTACATACCTTTGAATGGTTTTTTGGTAAAAATACGCTCGGGCTTACCTTGTATGACCCCATAAGTAAAGGGTGTTCAGATGGCCTGGATGAAAAATCGAAAAATAAAAACCAAGGTGCTGAAAGTGTTATTAGCTTTTGGTCAGCACACTTGTACATTAGCACTGCATTTAGTTAATTATCAATTACTTGTTAAAGCTTCAAGTAAATCATCCAAGCAAACAGTAGCATAAGTCGAGCAATAATCGGACATCGCATACGGAATAATCAAGTGTCCATTATGTATCAATTGCCCACATGAATAAACAACGTTCGGGACATACCCTTCTCTTTCTTGAGCATTGGGATACAAAAGAGGCTGATTTAATTTTCCGATTACTTTGCGAGGGTCTTCAAGATCTAAAAGTAACGCACCAATTGTGTACTCTCGCATAGCTCCTACGCTATGTGTGAGCACAAGCCAACCTTTGGATGTTTCTATCGGAGATCCACAGTTTCCTAGCTGAACAAACTCCCAAGGGTACTCTGGTTCTTTCAATAAAGTTGTTTCTTGATGCCAATTCACAATATCTTCTGAAAAGGCGATATAGTTACTCTCTCCGTCTACTCGACAAAGCATAGCATACTTTCCATTGATTTTTCTTGGAAAAAGAGCTGCTCCTTTATTTGCTATTTTACCGTTTATAGGTTGGACCTTGAAGTGAATAAAATCCTGAGTGGAAAGCAATTTAGGCAAAATTGTTAGGCCATCATATGCTGTATAGGTTGCGTAATAGATACTCTTTCCCTTTTCGTTTTGGAAGTGAACAAACCTTGCGTCTTCAATACCATTTTTCTCCGTATCAGAAATTGGAAAAATTACACGTTCCGAGATAGAGGTATCAAGGGAATAGGTAATTTCGTAATGAGATGATGCCAGCCATAAGATATGGCTCATTAATGTATGTCCGTCTAAATCTAGCTCTTGCTCTTGTTGTATTTCTTTGACATATCTCCTTAGCTCCTCATAGGTAAAACTACTTGAAAACTTAGCTTCAATAATAGCTAGCATGGAAGGATTCGTATAATGTATCTGTAAAAGCTTTTCTATGAAATCAGCCCTTTGGTACCGATAGCTCTTAAAGCGTTTGGGCTTTTCTAATAGTTTACCTAGTTCCTCCACGGAAAGGTTTAAATTGGCATCAATAATTCCGGATCTAAAAACTATCGAGGAGACATGTCCTTCTCCAGTCGCTCTAAAACTAATAATTACACGTTTTTCTCCATCTGCAAGTTGGCTCTGATCAGGTGATTCGACAATAGAAGGATTAAAAAATGCAGCAGCTTCAATAGAATACTCTTTCGTAAAATAAGCACCAATAATCAATTTATCCTCAGGCGTAATTAAGATATCCGTCAACTCTTCCCGGGCAAAGAGGTGCTCGATATGATGAAAGCTTTTTTCCCATACAGCAACAATACTACGGTGTCTATTGGAAAAATTACGAAGGAGTTGATTGAGTACATCCTTTTTTTGCTTCTTACTCATTGCATCTATCCTAAGGATAATTTTCACCATCCTATCGGGATCTAAATTAAAGTAACGGGCTAATACCCTTTTAGAATTAGGTTTAAAGAAACACTTTTTTCGTTGAATATGTAATGGCATAATCTCTTTATACATAGAACCAATAAATCATACAAAACGTTCACGCAAATAAAAACAAATCCATACATGCAATCCAACAGTCCTCTATATCCCCCCTCAGGTGTTTAACGCAGAAAAACACGTAGTTAACGGGACAACCATAACTTCAAATTCTGGTTCGTATAATACATATAAAAATACAAATGAATAGAAAAAATGAAACCGCAATCCACAAGCTAGGCCTTGTTATTGCTTTTATGGCTGAAAACAGCAATACTGAAAAAACTCAATCTAATGAAATCTTCCCTTCTCCGGATAGACAAGAGGTGCCTGAGGAGAATCCCGAAACAGAAAATGAAGATGTAGAGAACCTACCAGATGAGCATGAACAGCCAGACATCTTGCCTCTAGAGAGATCAAACCCTGATATTATCGAAAGGGAAGAAAACACGCCCCAGGAGAATCCCGAGATTGACCATCCCAATGAAGCTCCAGCACCAGAAGTTGAGGAGACTATTCCAGCGGTCGAGCAAGAGGAACCCATTACAACTTTAGATGAAAACATAGATAACGTTGAACAAGAAAACCGACAAGATCAGAAGAGGCCTTGGGGGGATGGTTTAGACAAAGTGTAAGGTGAGAATATTTTTATCAGAAAAAACCAGTACAATAAACAATCTAGCATTCATTACACACTATATTTTATCTTTCACAAAGGGACTACCATACTCCTTTGTGGAAGATAAAATTCCTTTACGTCTAATTTTAGGAGGAAATAAGGCGATTTAAATCCTTACTTAAAGCACTAAAATCAAGCTCAGCAATTGCATCGTAGTTATAATGCAAATTGTTATTCTTAATCAGCGAATTCCGGGGCTCGATATCTAAACTTAGCACCATACTTTTAGTTTCTAACGCTCTTGCAAAGTGGGAAGCTCCAGCAGAATTACTAATAAATACGCAAGCATTTTTCAATAAACAAGCGAACTGCCCGAGGTTTGTTCTACCTAGAAGATTTGTTGCATTAGCTGATTTAAGCCACTTCATAGGAGTAACAAGTTCATCCTCCGCTCCTCTACCTGTAAGAATTATTTCATAATTTTTTTCTTGTAGATACCGTGCTAATAATGAAAAATCATCAAAAGGACACCAATCATCGATGCCTCTACGAGCAATGTGAATTACTGCATATTTTTTGTTCAATAAATTTTCAAACAGACTAAATTCATCTATATCACCACTGTTGATTGGAAATTCCATTCTATAATCATCCTCCGTAACGACACATCCAATGTACCTAAGCAATTTGAGGTACCGATCAACTTCATACATACCATCAGGATACACCATCCATGAAGAATCAGCGGATAGCTCATCAGGACAAAAGCCGACGATTTGTTTTGCTTCACATCTCTTTAATAAATCATTAATTCCGCTTCCATTTCCGTATAGCTGTATTAAAAGATCGACCTTTAGTTCGCATATATCTTGAACAAACTCTTCTACATTGTCCAATGGAAAATTATCCTCAGATTCCAGCTTAGGAAATGAAAAAGGAATAAAATCACGGACAAACTTATAGCGCATAATAAATTCCTCCATACCTGGGCTTCCAATGACGTAAAGCTTCGCTTGAGGAAAGTTTTTTTTCACACATCGGATAGCAGGCATAGCACACAACATACTTCCTAATTCAAGTGGGCAAAAAATAGCTATTCTCATAATTCATGATTTTAAGATTTGGAAAACTAAGAATGATTTAAGATTTAACAGCTAATACTTCGAAACGTTGCCTATACTTAAAGAACAAGTATAAACTGAAGAGGACTAAAAATAAATACGGTTAAATGAAACTGATTTACAACAAAATGAAGCATAAAAACACCTGCATGCAATTGTATTTGTATCAAAAAAGATACAAATAACACGTGAAAGCACATCACTCCAAAGAAACAGCTTTATTATTGTGGTACCTTAATTTCATTAAAAATAAACAAAATGGATACTAAAGAAATTAATATCAAAATTAGCGAATGTGGTGTAATTCTAAAGAGCTTAGCCTATAAATTCACAAGAGATCCTGAAGATATCCAAGACTTGGTTCAGGAGACATTAATGCGTTCATTAAAATACATGGACCAGTTCTTTCAAAACCCTAAACTCATTTCATGGTTATATGTCATCATGAAAAACGTGTACATCAACCAATTTAGGCGCCAACAGCAAAAGTATGTATATGATAGCCATAAGAACCGAGAATATCATGACACGGGATATTTAGAGCCTACGAGCAACAATAATAGTGAAGGAGACTTTGTTATAAATGATGTGGATAAACTCTTAAACAATTTCCCTAAGGAGCATAAGGAGATGTTCTGCAAATTTATCGATGGATACAAGTATTCGGAGCTTTCTACAGAGTATAATACCCCTGAGGGAACAATAAAATCAAGAATACATTTCATTCGAAAAACCCTAAGAAGAAAATTAAGTAGGTTTAATTAAAAAATGTAGCCCGCAAACCAAAATGAGTAATGTTAAAACCACATCTTTTTAATTGAAGCAGAGCTTAAAAAATATTTTAAGTTCCGCTTCAATTGGTAAATATTGCTTTCTTTAAGTGCCTACAAAAGCCCCCCTGAAACAGAATCCTTTTCCATATGCGCACTATCGAGGATTACACTGTCTAAAGATTGGGGCGCAATCCAGTTCGTATCTACAGGATTCTGATGCTGGAGAGTATCTTGAGTATGCTCGGCGTTACGCGTATTTGTGCAGGATAATACAAGGCTTACACAAGCCAACAGGGGTAGAAGAAAATATCTAATCATAACCTATAAATTTAGCATTCAACATCCTTTATGTTGATATATGAACGAACAGAGTTCTAGCAGCTAAGGTTCAATAAAAGTATACTTCAAGTATTTTCATAAGCTATCCTCAGCATTTCCATTGATTTAAACCAGGTATAAATACCTCATTTTAAGTTTAGACTAACCTATCTCCCGCTCAGCTGTTCTCCTATAAAAAAGATATGAAACATGAAATCCCACAGCAGAATGAAGGGCGAGAAATGGATGCTTATGAAAGTGTAAATTTCACCGATGTAGCACAAGCTAATGAATTCTACGAAAAAGTACGCAGTAGGTTAATGAACATAAATAAATGGCATGAACTAGCGAAGCTGCCAATGGCGACATTTGTCTATTTAAATCCCCTAGGATTAGAAACTAGGGATAGCCCGAAGGTAGGCGGTTTTATTAGAATCGATATTCCTGGGCCAGGGCTTCCCAGCACAGACGGTTACGATTATGTTCGCATTGAAAATATTGATGAAAGCAAGGAGGAAAACTTTCAAGCATTAACAATTACCCTTCGTCCAAGTGATAACCCTGAACATCAAAGCGGCGAGGATACGCAGCATTTTTTCAAGAACATAGCGACTTCCACCCTCCAAATACAACGGGTTGATACAAACATTAATGCAAGCTATTATGGAAGAAACGAAGTCATAAACCTTGATGTAGATAGCGTTCCTGATAAAATTAGGAATTTAGTAATAGGTTTAGGAGCCAAGCTTGGCGCATCATTTCCTCAATGGAAATCTTTACTAAAGGGTGTTATTGATACTAATGAACTTGAAAGCGATCCTAGAAACTAAAAATCTGAATTAAATAAGGCTTCTATTCAAACAATAGAAGCCTTAACAATATCTTATAAAAGCAGGTTTTAAGTCCCATAGTATTTTAGCGCATTTCGGAATTCGCATCCTAGCTGCTCGACATAGCCTATTGAAGTTCTACTATCATCACTACTCAGAAAAACCAAGCCCCCAGCTGAGCAATCATGTATGGCTTTTCGAAGCGCTTCTTCTTCACTTGAAATAACTTCTACTAATTTTCCAGAGTCAATAGCGCGGATACCTTCCAACAAGAGCTTCGTGATTTCATCTTTAGAACGTCCTCTAGAGTCTTCATCATGACGAATTATTATCTGATCAAAAATTTCACTACAGAGCATACCTATTGAAATTATATCCTGATCTCTACGGTCTCCAGTTCCTGTGATAATTCCAATTTTATGTACAGCGGTCACCTTTGCTAGGTATTTTTTAAGCTCGATATATCCATGCACATTATGCGCATAATCAACTATTACCTTAACTTCATCTATAAGAAAATGATTCATCCTTCCAATATTCATTTCAGATGAAGGTAAAAAAGTACGTAAACCTAATAAGATCTGATTCATTGAAAACCCGGATGCTACTGCTGCCAACACGGCTGCCATACTATTTTGGATCATACAATCATATTTACCATCCATTGTAATAGGAATCTCAGCAACGGGTAATATTTTAACAACTTCTCCTTCTTGAACTAAGATCATCTCTCCGCTATCTATATAAGAAACCGTCCCATTGTTTTGCATGTGCGAGATTATTCGAGGATTATTTGCTGAAAGAGAAAAAAGGGCAAATTGAGCATTTGTTGAGTTGCGCATTTGATAAACATAATCATCATCAGCATTTAAAATCGTAATACCTTCTTCACGTGTAGCCTCTGGCAAAACTTGTTTCACTCTAGCTAGTTGTTCCATTGTATGTATTCCTTGATGGCCCAGGTGATCTTCAGAAAGGTTTGTTACGATACTAATATCACAATGATTAAATCCTAAGCCAGCACGTAATATCCCACCTCTAGCACACTCTAAAACAGCATATTCTATCGTAGGATCACAGAGAATACTTTTGGCACTTGCAGGTCCACTACAATCTCCATAACTAACACATTGTTGGTCAATAAATATTCCTTCGGTACTGCTGCAGCCGACAAGTAAGTTTGCCTTGGAGGCAATATGAGAGAGTAAGAACGCTGTAGTAGTTTTCCCATTAGTTCCTGTTATTCCAACTATAGGAATACGAACAGGCTCATCTTTAGGAAATAACATAGAGACAACGTGTTCTCCGACGTCTTGAACTTTTCCATGACTAGGACTCAGGTGCATCCTGAAACCTGGTGCTGCGTTAATTTCTAACACGCAAGCTCCTGAAGTCAAAAATGGCAATTGGATGTCAGGGGACATAACATCAATTCCACAGATATCAAGACCTACCAATCTTGCGGTACGCTCCATGAGTAGTTTCGTTTTTAACGGAACTATGTCTGTTACATCCTCCGCAGTTCCACCTGTAGAAAGATTGGCGGTATACTTAACTTTTAAAACCTCATATTTCAAAAGAATACTATCCATGGTTAAATTTTCATCCTGCAGCAAGGAGATTGTTTGTGCATCAACGACTATCTTAGTTAAAAAATTCTCATGGTCATCACCTCTTTTTGGATTTCTATTTTCTAGTTCTATCAATTCTTCTATAGTAGATTTACCATCTCCTGTAATACTAGCCACAGACCGCTTTGATACGGCGACAACTTTATAATTAACCACTAAAAACCTATAATCATCCCCGGTAATATAGCGTTCTACAATAGCATCTTTAGAAATTGTGAATGCCAGATCTAGGGCTTTCAGCGCTGTATTGCTATTTATTACATTCGTTGTAACGCCTCTACCATGATTCCCCGTTAAGGGCTTAATAACAAGCGGATAACCAAATTTAGCAATAGCCCTGTTTAATTCACTTTTCTTATTAACGAGCAGCCCTACAGGCACGGGAATGTTATTTAATTCCAGTAACTGCTTTACCCTTTGCTTGTCTTGAACCAATTCCACAGCAATCATACTCGTGGAATCCGCAACTGTAGCTTGGATTCGGCGCTGATACTTCCCATATCCAAACATAATATATGAATCCATATCTAATCGCGTAAAAGGAATTCCACGCTTAATAGCGGCATTAACAATGGATTGAGTACTTGGCCCCAAGAGTTCTTTAGAAGATTTCTTTCGTAATTCCTGTATACAAGCATCAATGTCGTAGGATGCATTTTCAGCTATACGCTTAACTAAATTAACGGCTGATTTAGCCGCATATAATCCTGCCTGAGGAACAACAAAAGAGAAAACAACATGATATTCACCGTGCTCACCAGTAGACCTTGTTCTTCCAAATCCACATTCCATCCCCGCTAATGACTGTAGCTCTAGAGCAACATGCTCTATCACGTGCCCCAGCCAAGTGCCTTGCTTCATCCGGCTTATAAAGCCACCTTCTTGTCCTTCTGAACATCTATGCGATTGTAATGAGGGGATTAAACGGACGAGATTTTCAACAAAGCCAGGTATTTTATCGCTTGGAAGATCTTCATATATACCTATATCCAGAGTCATTTGAATTAAGCTGGTTCTTTTAACGGACCAATAATTTGGTCCTGTTATAACGTTTAGTTTTCTAATTTTCATCTATAGTCCGTTAATATCTACTTTCAGCTAATACAAATCCTAGAGAGTTATCTGTCTCAACTTCTCTTAAGCCTAAATTGACTAATTTCACATCTGTAAAGCTATTACTGAACACTTGGATGCCAGAAAGGTTCAAATAACAATTCAGCACCCATAAGATATCGCATTAATACCCAAGATAAAATCAACCTAAATATGAATAGCTTCATTTTTTAAAAGAAAAATACGGCGATAAAAAACGTATAAATTGGATTGACGAGCTAAGTACGAAAAGTAGCAAAGCGCTATTATAATTTACTTTTACGACAAGCTTGGCTAAGCAATATGGATTCGTATAGGTTTTCGATAATTTCGATGGTTGCTTCTTTAATAATTTCTTCAGGACTACCCTTAAATATACATTTCTTGGCAAAATCAAAATCTGGGGATTGAATATTAATATACACTGTTCCAACAGGATTAGTAAGGCTGGTTACTGCGCTTTCATAGGCAAATCCGGTCACGGCAATGGCTACCTCTGGATTATAGATATGCTGAAGCCCTTTAATCAATTCTGCTGTAACCTGAGCTGAAACACCACCATAGCGATCCAAAAGATTAGGGTCAACCTTTAGCGATTCTATTTTCATATTATCATGATAACAGACTATGGAACCAAGGAAATAATCCCCCGATTTCCTCAATAAACTTATTACGGAGGCTACATATCCTGCAGTCATACTTTCTGCCAGTACTAACTTCATTTTGTTAGCCGATAAATAGGCATCACATAGGCCTAGCTTTTGAGAACTCAGTTCCATATCCTGCTGATTTATTCCTTGCTGCGGAAATTTCTATCCGCAGCATAAGGAAGAGTGTTTATTTATTGAGGTCTAGTGTTAGATGTATCGGTCCTATTACTATCAATGGGTAATGCCATGGTATCTGCTTCATTAAGATTGTAACGAGACTCTTCTCCATTTGTTGGAGGAAGTGTTGAAGGCTGTCCTTTATTGTTGTCAGGATTATTGCAAGATACAGCGGTATACATTAAACTAATAAATGCGATTGATGTTATTATTTTGCAAGTTTTCATATGCTATTATTTTAGTGTTAAATCAATTAATATAATAACAGCTAGCGCTCAGATATGGTTCACATAAAAACATATAATACGAAGAAATACAGCAAATAAAGTATTTATACCTAATGATAACATTTGCCGTAAAATGACCTCAAAACGAGCTAAAAAATAAGTACCTGTCCGCTGAAATCATCATCAGCCATATACAGTAGCGCATCATCAATAAGTAACAGGTTTTGTTCCTCGAAGCGAATCATTCTATATTGAAATTCATTAAGGAACTGCACAAGGTTTACTTTATCAGGGATCCAGCTAGGGTTATCACTATCAATAAGAGAGGCAGATGTAAGAACATTGTACCCTTTTTCTTTTAATCTTAGTAACGTCGTATGATTGAGTCTTACAAACACCATAAAAACTTATATTAACTATTTTTTCACCCTTCTCGCTGTTCCAGTAAACTTTAATTCATAAATCAGAAGGGGACCATCTACAGCCCCCTTCTAACCTATCCTTATAACTGCAAAATGGAATCAACTATTAATCGGTATTCAGATTAGATTTGCGCACTGCAATCTCTGTCAAAAGCTTATCCGTTGCTTTTTCTTCATCTAATGTTTCTTGCAATAGGCCTTCCACTTCTGTATGTCCCATCAGTGATGCATAAGTAGCAAGAGTACCATAAGTTGCAATCTCATAATGTTCTACTTTTTGAGCAGCAGCAATTAATGCGGCATCTTTTGCGGGATCACCATCAAAATTCTCGATGATTTCTTCCGCTTCTGCCAATAATCCCTGCATCGCTTTACACGTTTTTGCTCGTGCAGGAACACCTAGATGTTCAAATACTTGTTTTAACTTATCGATATGCCCTTGGGTTTGCTCTCGATGTGTGCTGAAAGCATCCTTAAGCTCCTTCCCTACGGCTTCTTGCTGCATTTTTTTTAATGCGCCTAAAAGTTGCTTTTCAGCACTAAGCACATCTTTAAGCTCGTCAATAAACAATTCATGTAAATGATTATTGGGCATTTCTTTTTTTTGATTATTCGCCATGATATAAATATTAAGGGTTTGTGATTTCTAAAATTGAAGATGATAGGTTAAAATTCTTGAAGAAGATTAAGTAAACCATAGATTATACTAGGATAGAAATAGCTACAATTAAGATGATTCTTCTTACAGCGTGCCTGCCAAGGGACTCATCCATGATTAATGGAGGCACTTTTTCCCCTTTGTTTCTTGCGCTAATTTTATTTTCCATCGTATTTAAATCGTAATCTCTCCACCAGTAACAGGGATCGTTGCTCCCGAGATGTAAGAGGCTTGCGGTGAAGCAAGAAACACATATACAGGTGCTAGTTCCGCAGGTTGAGCAGGTCTTCCCATTGGGCTTTTACTTCCGAAGCCTTCATGATCAGGGATTGTACTTGGGATTAATGGTGTCCAGACCGGGCCAGGAGCTACCGCATTAACCCGAATTCCTTTCCCCTCTTCTAAAAACTTCTTAGCCAAGCTTGCTGTAAAATTTTGTATTGCAGCTTTAGAAGCTGCGTATGGAATTAAAGATGGATTAGGGGTATATGCATTCACCGAAGTGGTATTGATGATAGATCCCCCTGTAGGGATATGGGCTAGTGCGTGCTTAACTAAGTAAAACATGGCACTCAGATTTGTTTCAAAAGTTTTGTTCCATTCCAGAGCCGAAATATCTTCAAGGTTATCATACGACATTTGATAAGCTGCATTATTAATGAGGATATCAATTCGTCCAAATTCAGCAACAGTTTCCTCAATCATGAAACGGCAAAACTCTTCGCTTCGGATATCTCCAGGAAGTAATGCGCCCTTGCTACCAGCTTTTTCAATCCAGGCCAGTGTGTTCAGCGCATCAGCATCCTCGATACTATCTTTATAGCCTATCACAACATGAGCTCCCTCACGAGCCATTGCTATGGCGACGGCCTTACCAATTCCAGAGTCCCCACCAGTTATTAAAACGATTTTATCTTTAAGTAGATTATTACCAACATAGGTCTCCTCTCCATGATCAGGAATAGGATCCATAATACTTTCTACACCTGGCGGCACTTGCTTTTGTGTCTCAAATGGTGGCATTTTATAGTTCTGTGATTCTTTACTTGTCATGACTCAATTCCTTATTTTATAGTACACTTATATCTATATGCAGTCTAGACTAACAATTGGCAAACCTGCGTATCATTATTCCAGAAACTTTTCAATAGAACGTACACCGACGCGTTAGGTTGGCTTTTTTTCTAAATACAGTATTTCTCGCATAAGCTGAATTTATACGTGCTTGTATACTGCTTAATACCTAGCATCATAATTCGTGGATCTATAACAAACAACGTAATCTTACGTTGAAGCATTTCTCATTTTTTATTTAGTAATAAAGGGAAAAAACTACCATTGATTTTCCTATTTGTCTAGCCTTTGATTTATAGCTAGGCTATAATTTTGTTTCCATAAATATTTCAATTAAAACGACGTTACAGATGTTAAACAAAATCAATTTAGAGGCTTTGAATAAATATAAAAAGCTAATAACAACGAAGCCAGAGGAGGCAATTGCGAAAATGGGCGTTACCGCTAATTGGAAAGGCGGTGTTAATACAGAAATTACCACACATCCAAAAAGTGTAGGCTCAGCACAAATTGAACAAACATTTAAGTATATAATTGGAGAGCCTGAAGAGCTCTTGGGAGATAACCAGCATCCTAACCCTCAGGATTACATTTTAGGGGGCCTAGCCGGCTGTATGATGGTTGGCTTTGTGGCTAGTGCTAGCGCAAAAGGCATTTCCTTAGATAGCGTACGTTTAGAAATTATAGGTCAACTAGATTTAAGAGGTTTTCTAGAGATTGACCCCGCAGTTTCTGTTGGATTTGAAAACTTGCAATTTAACTTTGTTGTAGAAGGCAATGCTACACAAGAAGATTACAAGGCTATTATTGAGCATGTACGTAAAATATCGCCTGGCTATCGTACAATTGCTGATCCAGTTCAGATTACTATCAACGAAAACTTGTAAAGCATTTTAAACAAGAGCGATACTCGTTGTGTAGCTTGGTGACACTAAAGTTGCTTTGCTACTTTTTGAGCAGCTACTAAAGCTCCTTCCATGTATCCACTGTATGCACTTGAGGTTTCTGTACCACAAAAGAATAATTTGCCATTCATCTGAGCATCGTGCAAAAATGGATGGCCATTATTCTGATGTGGACGTTGGATTTCTGGTGTGCCTTGAATAATAAATTCAGCTGTCCAAACTTTATCATAGTAGGTTGATGGTTTTGCTGCCTGTTCACCAAACAAACTTACAAGTTGTTTAAGAACCAATTCTTTTCGTACGGGCTCACTATAAGATTTAGCTGCCGCACTAAGAAAACCAGTAAAACCATATTTGGACACTTCATAATTCGTATGATCATACATTTCGGTAATAATACCGGCGTGACTAAACAACATTCCAGAGTAACCATTATGACGCCAAAAGGGATCGCTATATTCGAGCGTAAACTTGATTGCTCCGGCCATCCAGGTCTGTACAGTAGCTAACAAATCCATCAATGAGGGTGATAAGCTTGGTACAAAACTTATTGTGGAAGATACCAATTGAGTAGGCATGCAAATAACGACTTTATCAGCATGATATTCTTTACCACCCTTTGTTTTTAACACCAGCTGATTTGCAATTTCTTCGACCTGAATGACCTTATCATTTAATTTTATCTGATTGGGTCTTAATTTTGACTTTAGCGCATCAATTAAAGTCCCAGTACCACCTTCCATGCGATAAGATGGTGATTCTGATTCTGGCACATAGAACTCTTGCGCAGGAGCAAATGATTTGGTTTCAAACAGAGATATACCTTGTGAGAACTGTGGGAATTTTCTAAGGCCTAATTCATTAATCAATTTAAGTAAATTTACATGCAAATCTGAAAACCAAGTAGCGCCCAGTTCCAAAGGAGTATCCAAACTCCCCTTTACGGTATGTATCCTTCCTCCAAGACGAGAAGAACCCTCCAAAACAAGACATTCGATGTCTCTCTGTTTTAATAAATAGCTTAAATAGAGCCCTGTTAAGCCCCCACCAATTACCACAATTTTTATCATGTTGCAAATGTGACTATTTCAAAAAAAGAGAACCTGGTATATTTTGGAAAAAATAAGGTAATTATCGGAATCCACACCTACTAAGCGAACAAATTTTAATATTTTAGTATACAACTGCTTTTATTTACATCAGTTTACTCGTTAATCAATATGGTTTAATTAGTTAATTATTCCTTGCAAATCGGCATCATAATTTATGGAGATGAAAAGAAAAAATGCGCTACCTATAAACGAATACCATCTTAATGCCAATCAACCGGCCAAGGCCCAGTTTGCAATTTATGATTTAGAGCCGTATTTAAAAGAACATGGAGAACATGCATCAATACCACATATACACAGCTTTTATCAAGTTATTTGGTTTAAGTCAGGTAATGGAAAGCATTTTGTAGATTTTAAAGAATATGATGTTATAGCGAATTCCATATTTTTCATCAGTAAAGATCAGGTACACTATTTTGATAAAAACAAACACTACTCAGGTGTTTTATTACATTTTAACGAGTCCTTTTTAGTACAAAAAAATAGTGAGGTTGAATTTTTCTTAAAATTTAATCTCTTCAATAATCCTTATCAGCTTCCATCCTGCTGTATAGCAAGTGATGTAAACCAGACCTTAGATGGATATCTAAAATTAATGGATATAGAACTAAAAAATGGAAACAACTTTGGCCATGAGGAATTGCTACGTATCTACCTAAAAGCCTTTTTAATACAAGTCCAAAGGCGTAAGGAGGAATTTGAGAAACAAACAGTACAAGAACCCTTTACAAGAAATGATAAGCGATTGCAACTGCTAAAATTCATAAATCTTATAAACGAAAACTATAAAAAGGGACTAACCGTTCTGGAGTATGCCCAACAGATGTTCATTTCATCACGTACTTTATCTGATCTTACGAACCAACTGCTGGGAAAAAATCCATCACAGATGATTCAAGAGCGAATTGTTTTAGAGGCCAAACGTTTGTTATTACATTCAGAAATGAACGTTAATCAGGTTGCCTATCGTCTAGGCTTCGATGATGCTTCTTATTTTGTAAAATATTTTAAAAAACATACCCAAGTCTCTCCTACAGAATTTAGAAAATCCATAGGGTAAACTATTGATTACTTTCCCTTAAACTTTCAACGTTTCTCTGGAACTAGTATACTTCAAAAACATCTCCTTGATACGCTAGCGGATTAACATTTCCGTTAGTTCAATTAGGTATACAAATCCTCACAGGACACCTTACTTAGGATAAAACGAACTCATTAAAGAGTCCTAAGTATAGCTAGCTTCCGATATCTACCAGTCCTTTTCCATTTCTTCCATTTTATGCTAATTGAGTATATGCGAACTTTGCATTATCAAATTTAACATACTATACAGCAACGTATTATTCACTAAAATTTTAAAAAAATGTCAAGAGCATATCTACAAATCACCTTAAAAATTGATAACCCGAACAGAATAGCTGCACTTCAGGTTTACGATTAGTACAAATCTCCATTCTTAAGTACTATTCCTGGTGCATTAAGTAAAGATTTATTGATTCGCCAAGAAGATATACAAGTTTTACATGGTTTCGATACCGCCGAAAATGCAGCAGCATACCTTCACACAGAATTATTCAATAAAGATGTTGTTGAAGCATTGAAACCACTTTTAATGGACTCTCCTGATGTACGCATATACACGCAAAGCACACTATAGCAAGTGTATTGAAAATGATATTGGACTAGATATAAAAATTAAATAAAAAATGAAACAAGCATTAATTGTAGGTGGCTCAACCGGAATGGGTAAAGCTACCGCCGCATTATTATTAGAACAAGGAGTAGAAGTAGCTATCATTGCTCGCGAAGGCTCTGGCCTTGAGCAGGCTACCAAGGAACTCGCTGAAAAGGGTAAGGTTAAAGCCTATGGCTTAGATCTTACCAATTTGGAAGAGGTTAAAGCATTCAGCGCTAAAATAGCGAGTGAACTACCTAACTTACAGTATTTGGTAAATGCTGCAGGATACTTTAAACCAAAATCATTCTTAACGCATACACAAGAGGATTATGACATCTATCATGACTTCAATAAAGCCTTTTTCTTTATTACACAAGCAGCCGCAAAGGTAATGAAGTCTAACGGTGGCGGTTCTATTGTAAACATTGGATCCATGTGGGCAAAGCAAGCCATCAAGGCGACTCCCTCTTCGGCATATTCTATGGCAAAAGCAGGTCTACATAGCCTTACACAACACCTTGCCATGGAATTAGCAGAATTTAAGATTCGCGTAAATGCGGTTTCTCCTGCCGTTGTTGTTACCCCTATTTATGGGTCATTTATTGAAAAAGATAAAATTGAAGAATCTTTACAAGGCTTTAATGATTTTCATCCAATAGGAAGAGTTGGAACAGCAGAGGATATTGCCAAGACTATAAATTTCCTATTATCCGATGAAGCAAGCTGGGTAACAGGGGCTATCTGGGATATCGACGGAGGTGTTATGTCCGGCAGAAATTAACAATCTAAGCGTCGGAGACAACAATCTCCGGCGTTCATTGCTATACTAGCAAATAATTAAACAAGCATGTCAAAAAAAATAGAGACCTTCTATAAAGGTAAGTATACCTCAAGTACAAAAACACCCTTAAATCAAGAATTCATAACAGTCAATTCCGTGGATTTCACACCAATAAACCTGTTATACAGTACTTACGCAAGTTGCCTTATAGGGACAATTGACACAATAATATCTCGATTTAATTCCGTACCATTTGTATCTAAGAGAACCCCAAAAAGTTTAAAAAAATCAAGATCCCATTCACACTAAATTCCAACTTTCTTCTCTTATAGTTGAAAATGTTGTGGCCGGGATAGTTTTACCATCGTTAAACTTACTAATATTATCCGCAACACCTTTGCCTCCTAAGACATGAAGACGTTTAGAATTATCAGCATATTTGATTGATCCTAAATAAACCTCTTTAGATTCATCTCCAATTTTTCCAATTAAATCTATTGCTTTATTTTTAGCACTTAAGGTTTGCACTTTAGAATCGATTATTAAATCCATTCTATTTTTACAATCTAGATTTCTTTTAAAACTAGCTGGATAATCTTTAGCTTCTGGAATATCTAAAGCGATAGAAAAGCCATACCATTCAGATTTTTGATTAGCTAACTGTACATGCCATTCAATTTTGACGTCGTCTTCATTAGTTAACTCGCAAATTATCTTGTCATTTTTATCCAATCCATATATTCTAAACTCTGCTGCTTGACGCTTTAGTTTACCCGTTTTATCTCGATAAAATATTCATCGCTATTACCAACTCTCATAACACCGATGGGTGGATAAATAGCGGCTTTTACAACCTGTGAAATATCTCTATTCATTTTTTAAGATTTATTTGTATTAATGATTGACATGGAATGATTAAATATATTATGAGAATCATATTTGCGTTTCTGCTTCTTTAATTTTGATAAAAGACTATTTTTATTTTCCTTGCCAAAAAAACTTTCAAAAAGTAATTTCCTCTGTTTTAGATTATCTGGATTGTAAATTTTATGATTTTTATCTAAAACACAATTATAATCAGGGAAGTTTACGAAGCTCCCTTCTGTGTGACTACTTAGTTTTTTTCTTAAGCCTTCGACCCAAATTAAATACTTTTCAGCGTTTGGATTATTTACAGCTGTCCACCAAGACTGTATTTGTAAAATGAAAGGTTTTTCTTTATAAAAGAATGAGTTATTCCCTCTTTTTATGGCTCCTCCCATTCCGTGCAGGCTTAAATAGCATGATACTTGACTATCTAAATAATCAAAATCTTGTTCCATATACTTATAAATTGAATCCACTAGGGCCCTAGTAACTTCTTCACCTTTTGGAAAAAAAGAACTAACTTTATGAGGATGGGGTACATCACAAGTAGATTTAGGAGCATCAATTGTGTTGGAATTAGTAACTAATGAAACAGGAAGAGATGTTAAAAACTGACTTGACATGTCTTCAAGACTTTGCGAAAATTCGTCTCCATTTAAGCCCATATCCAATTTAAAATTAGGTATTGAATCACAACAGTAAAATTCATGATTAACACTGAATTTATTGATGTTTTTTCCCATTTCACCAAATAGCGAAGCAAATTTTTTCTTTGCACTTATCAACGCTCTATTCTTAGCATCTTCTAAAACAGATTTAGAATAACCGGAATCCAAACCTATTTTTTCTGTTATAAATCCCATAACATAAAATGATGAATTAACTTTTTTACCTTCATTATTCGTATATGAGGGTATTACTCGGGCAAAAGATGTTATTGATTCACATGATTTATGAGCGTTTTCCATCCATTTTATAGTAAATTTTTTTGCTGTTTTTAAATCTTCAAATTTCACATCAATAGCCGTAATATGCCCAAGCTGGGTTGAAGTAGATAATGGATATATCTTAAACTTCAACTGTGTAATAACACCAAAGTTTCCTCCTCCTGAACCTTTTAATGCTTCAAACAATTTTTTCTTTTCTCCATCATTATTTGAAACTGTAATTTCCTGAAAACTAAGATTATTAGCCACAACTAATTTAGCTTCAAGAAGAGCATCACAAGTCATACCATGTAAACGTGAATAAGGCCCCCAGCCAGCTCCCAGTGCTAATCCACCAATCGCGACAGAATCACAACCTCCTCCAGGAAGAATATAATTATGGCTTTTTAAAAATTTATATACTTCTTTTAATTTTGCACCAGATGTCACAATTAGATTTTCCTCATGTATGTTGATTGCAATGTTTCCCGCATCATTTAAAATATATCCTTCAGACTTCAATTCTCCTTCTAATACCAAACGAGAAGTATCAATAACAATAACATCATTACCCGAGCATGCCCCTTCATGATGATGTCCTCCAGAACGAATTTTAAACTTTTTTTTAGCTTTTTTAGCTTTAGGATTACAATAAGCCAATATCTCCTTAACATCGTTCACATTTTTACAATAAAAAACGCCTTGCGGAGCTAATTCTAATCTTAGATTAGATATTTTGACCGCTTCATTATAACAGGGGCTTTCTTTAGTTAAAATTCTATACTTAATACATTCATGTGTATCAACACGACCGTTACTTGTCATATTTTTAGTTTATTAAAGGTTTATAAATAATTTTCGATTTCAATAACTGTACTATTAAATTTTGTTCAAACTTATTAAGTTGAGAAAACCTTTTCCCATGCTGAATAGCTTTTATTACTTCAAATTCCCATTGTGCTAACTGATGATATCTAAGTCTATAATTTAATCTATAAACAAGAACAATAGTATCTTGATATTCAGGCAAATCGAGCTCTTCATTTCCCGCCGTCAATTGTTGAAAAAAATCTAACAATGAAAATTTCAACTTAACAATTTCCACAGAAGGATTTACAGCGATAATGTCAGATCGTTTATCGTCAAATTTTTCATTTCCTTCGATTCCTTCTAGACCTTTAGAAAAATAGACTTTGTTTCTTATTTTTTCTAGTTTTAAAAGTTCTAATGGCAATTCATAAATCCTAATTTCTTCCTCCGTTAACACTGAAAAGTCGGGTTGTGATGTTCCTAAAAACTGCTCAAATGAAGTACTTAAATCAACTAAACTATACGATTGAGATGGATATTTTTTGATATAACTAAATGCAAAATGTTTAAAGACCTCATCACCAAGAAACATTTTTAATGTAGGCAAATCTGTTTCTAAACATTCCATAAGACGTTGATAATAGCCATGTACATAAACATTTAAACGCAGTAATTTATCATCTGTATCCCTTCCTACAATCAACGATTCAAATTGAAATGCTTCATTATCTTCTGTAACAAACGTGGTAGATGTTGAAGTTGCATGCCCAGACATAATAATATGCTGAAAACATAGCTGTATATCATTAAGCTTTAAAGACATAATTGGCATCAATATGTTGGTTAACAGCAGGATTTACGGTATAATTACTAATAGCATCATAAATCGATGTGTTGGGAATATTATCTTTAATTACATCTTTAGCGATGTACAATTCTTTAATCAATTCCGGATATTCAGGGATATTCGCATCCCATTCTAAAAGTGTTGCCACTCCCCCTGTTGCTTGATGTACAAGCTTATACAATTCCCATACTTTTTGTGGAACTGGTTGATCGTGTGTATCAACTAATAAATGTCGAAAACTTGTTGGCCCAGCTAGATGTACTTGCTGAATGGCATGACAGGGTAAATTCTGAATATACTCAATAGGATCAAAGCTGTGATTGTGAGAAGAGACATACACATTATTAACGTCTACTAATAATCGACAATTGGTTCTTTCGACGAGTTCAGCAAGAAAAATACTTTCGGGAATATCTGATGAATCAAACTCTAAATAAGTAGATGGATTTTCTATTACTAATGGTCTTTTTAAAATATCCTGAACTTCTAAAATTCTATTGGTCACATGGCTTAAGCTTGCTTCATTGAGCGGTAAAGGCAATAGATCATGTGTATTTACATGGGCTACGCCCGTCCAACATAGATGGTCTGAAATCCATTCGGGCTGTATAAACTCTGCTAATTCCAAAAGTTTTTTCAAGTAAACTTTATTAATAGGATCAGTGCTACCAATAGACATGCTAACGCCATGCATCACAAAAGGAGAATCTTTCCGAAGATGCTCAATAACCATTCTTCCAAATCCAAAATTATCAATATAATTTTCGGAGATAATTTCAAAAAAATCTACTTCTGCCGGATTATTTAATAAATAAGTATAATGCTGAGTGCGTAACCCTACACCCAAACTGAAATTTTGTAGTTTATTCATTTTATACAAAAAAAGGATGTCTCAAAAGTCATTTTTAACATATTGACAACATATAAAATTTAGGTACTTTATCAGGTTCATAAAAAAGAACCAAATTTCCTAATGAACATTGGTCTTTTTTATGATTCCTGTTATTAGAAGCTATCCTACGGAATCTGTTTCATAAGTGCAGATTTCATTTATAAGACAGTCCCCCTTCTAAAATAAGTGCTAGGTTGAAGGCGGAAATACTAAACGTAAAATATTTGTTTCGGGCTTATTTGGTACCTTCCCAAATTTAGCATTATATCTATGTGCATATACTTTCCATGCGACATCATAAACTAACTCACCTTTTTCATAATTGAATACATGCTCATCTCCCTTATCGTCTTTATATTTCATCATTTGTACTTTATTAGTGAGATTGACTAATACTAATTGACTAGGTTCAGGAAGCATTTGTAAGGCAGAAATAGGTACGGCACAGCCGCCAGTGGTAGCGCAATTATTAGAACCAGGCACAGATACATGTAATGGTTGGGCAGCCTTACCACCTGAACTAGCACCACAATTAGCCCCTCCTTCATAAGCTTGTACATAACCACAGCCACCTTCTGACTTACAGCTATTGGATCCTTTACATGAATGGTAAACCGCTGGTGAAGCACAACCCAACTCTCCATTTTTTATCCATGGATTGTTTTCACCTAACTCCCGTTCATCATTTTTAGGCATATACAATCCTTGACAAGCATGATAATCTTGTGCATGCTCTTCTACAAATCCATTTTTTTTGGTGATTTTTAAATCTGGCGCAATATTCAAATCAGGTGTCTGGCCTAATAATGCCCAACAGATTGACATTCTGTCACCAGAACCAGACATTGCAGGTCCAGGAAATTGGCCACTTGTACGAGCCCAATAATCTTCCATACCCACAAGTAAACCTTTTAAAGTACCTGTTGTAGCTTGAGATAATAAAGTTTTATATTTTTCTTTATTCGTCGTTACCTCATTCATAGCATTAGCTATTTCTTTTGCTGTAGCTAATTGGGGATACTTCTTTAAGTTTATTTGGTAATCGGCCTCGTTAGTAATTAAATCATCTTTTGTCCATTTTTTTCCTTTCTGATGTACTATATCCCATGTCTGAGTTGATTTATCTTTGATTAATTTTTCGACAGCTTCAAATATCTCATGGTGATCCATTTTACCATTATCGCCACCACGAGCTGCTTTGCTTGCTGACTCAATCTTTTCTCCTTTGTCATTAAACGATTCTCCTTTATCGTTAAACGATGGATGGTTCTTTGCTAAAGCCTCATCATTAACTTGATTTTCTGGAGAAACAGTTTTTAAGGAAGCGATAGCATCAATCATAAAACTATTTGCTACAAGCCATTGTTTAACCTTTAGAATTTCGGCTTCTAATTTTAGTAGTCTATTCCTCTCTTTAGGATCTTTCGTTGAACAAATCTTATCTTTTGTTTCAGCTAAATACTTATCAATAGCGTTTTTGCCATCAAATTCAATACTTAGTAAATTATGTACAATGGGTTCATTCGGAGACGTACCTGGTTTTTTGTAACGCTTAATTATATTGTATATTAAAACAAATAAAGGTTCGCCTTCCCCTTGGTCCAGAATGCCATCTATCATTCCCAAAAGTTTGTTGATAGTAATAGAATCTTTAGTTTCATGAAGTAAATTGGTTTGTAAACCAGGATACTCAGAAACCTTTTTACTTGAAGGCAGTTTATTAAAATGATCGCGTTGAATAGAATCATTACAAAAAGCATCTTTAAATAATCTATTTCCATCTTTGTATTCAAGAAGTAAATACATGATAATAGTTGTGTACAAACCTGAAATTGAACCAAACATTAACGCTTTGGGATCTTGTTCCTTTTCAAATGGAATATTATGTTTGTATTTACATTTACATTCCTCATGTATTTCATTCTGTAAATCTTGTTCAGATGATTCGATGGCAAGAAAAAGTTTAATATGTTTTTCATTTAAAGCGTCTAGTTTCACTTTAACATCTTTAAACAGCGAACTCTCTTTAAGATCTTTGAAATCAATAATTCCAGGTATTGTTGTTTTATCATCCCCATAGCAATTCCAGCTGTAATCCTTATTTACGAGGCCATTATCCGTGAAATGAGCATTTACTTTATATTTATCACCATACGCATTGCATAGATTTGCAGCAATTTGTAAATGAAGCATTTCTTCAATAAAGACTTTAAAAACTTTGTTAAAGGCATTTTGATTAGAACCCGAATTTTCATCAGGTTTAAACTTAGGTGCACTTCCTGGCCATTTTCGGCCTTGATAAAAATCACTTTGTTTAGTGTTTATCTGGTGGTAACCTTCAATCGAATACATACCCGACATATAGAGTGGAATAGTAAATAATTCTACCTCTAAAGCCATTTGCAGTAACATTTGAAGATTCTTTCTATCCATCTTAAAATGCTTTGGATCTCTGTTAAAATTTTCTTCACTGTTTAGGGAAAGAAAATCATTTAAATTAATTGTGTTTGACATTTGAAGTATTTTTTACTTGTGAAAAGGACATGTAGATGTTGCAGGCTCCTCTTTTCGTTTTAATTCATTAAAAGAAAAAATAGATTGAAAGTATTTCTTTTCTTCTTCGCTCATTTCATCTTCTCGGCGTAAGGTATTTACTTGTATATGCGGCCAGCTTGTTTTACCACCATCATCTCCGAAATGAAATTCAAAATTTACAACCTGCTCATACTGTAATTGCAATACATACTTAGCCGTATCTTTTTCTACAATCTGTAACCACATATTCATTTTCATTTCTATAGCAGGCACATATTTGTCTACAAAAGGAATATTTAAAACTCCTCCTTGCGCACCTGTTTCGTTTCTAGAACTCATCACAATGTGTGCTGTATGAACTATCTTCTCTCCTTTATTAGCGTCTCTTAAACGTAAATCAGGACGGACAGAGTAGGGAAACAACGGATGGCTTACAATTTCTTTAGAATATATTTTATTACCTCCTTCATCCTCCTTTACTAAATCTTCCAAGGTTTTTAATCGCCATGCTGGCATCCCTTTATCGATATCAAAATCAGCTTTGTCAGAATCTTTAATAAATTTACGCGGGGCACCTGCACGTCCCATTGTGGGAGAAATAGCTAAATGCTTATAATCCCATATATTCTCATCCTCTATAAATGTTGGAGCATCTTCGGAATACAATTTACCTTTGAATGATTTTAAATTCCCTAATAAAGTAATTGTACTTCCGTGTGGTATAACGCCACTCCTTGACAGGGTATAATCTGGCAGGTAATGAGGTCCTTTTTGTCCATCGTCTTTAGAAAGTTCTTTTCCGGGTATTATAAAATATTGATTTTTTTTATGCTCGTCCGTTAATTCATCAATTGGAACATACTTATCAACCTCTCGCCCTATAACAGAGATAAAATGTTTTTCCAAAGCTTCAAAATCCTTTAAATTTATATCAGAACTTGAAATCACACGTGAAGTAGGAAATAAATCATTGACATTATATAAACCTCCATCCACCAATCTTTCTTCAATACGCCCTATGTAAGCAAATGTTTTATCGGGATAAATAAGTGTTTCTATAGTACCTTCTGAACATATTTTTCCACTAAAAACTATGTAATAAGGATTAAGAATTTTAACATCAACTTTAGAATTTGGATCGTCCTCATAAATTGATATTTTTATTTTTCGTAGTATTGGATTCATACCTCTATTTGTACGAATAGAATCATTACTTGCAGCATGATTGTACATATCACTTAGCCACAAATACATCCCATTTTCTTCGTGAATACCCTTTACTTCCAGATTTTCAATTACATCTAGTTCAATTTTTGAATCATTCTGTTTATTTTTAGTCTTTATGGGTTCTTCAGATGGGAAATAATCATACGCTTCTCCCTCAGAGGACCTTAAATTTACTTTTTTAATTACTTGATCGTATTTATAGGCTCCGCAAAATTGTTCGTTACTCCCACCGCGATTACGTACACCACCTTCAACCTTAGTAAAGGTTAATTTCTCAACATATTGATCACATTCAAAAGAATATTTCCCAGGTATAGTTTCAGAGTTTGTACCAGGTGATGGCATTATTGTCGTGTGAATTCCTGATGTCAATAAATAGGGCCTGCTATTAAACGCTTGCTGTCCTTTATTATCATGATTTATTTTTAATAATGACTTATTTGTTTCGGAGTCATTTTTTGAGACGTAACTTAACCATGTCCCTTCTAACAATTCTAAAATGCCGTAATTAACGATACGCTCATAACAATCCAAATGATCCTTTCTAAATGGTTTTATCGGATCACTAATTTGAGCTTTTTGAAAGTCACCGAGTACTTTTTTAAATTTTTCAAGAATATCAGAAGATCCAGTTAAGCCAGAGTTTTTAACTAAAAATTCAGTATTAGTTGAGGTGCTTGGGTTTATTTTTTTTAACATGACTATTCTTTTTAGTTAGTTACATACGTTTTCATAAGAAACCGTAATTTCATTCTGCCCTGCAATTAATACATTAAATTCTTGTTCTTTCATTTCTTCAGCGTGTCCTAATTCGTAAGACTGTGGTTTTTCTGTTAGCAAAATTTTAATTAATTTTGTTTTCATAATTTATTGTTTTAGTTAAAAATAATTTAAATATAGCAATAAGACAATCAGACATTTACGGGATTCCGTAAAATCAAAATATTTTCCAAATCATTAAATCATACCTATTTACAAAGTTGTTGTTACGGCAAGACCGAGAGGTATATCCATGTATGACAGGTAGATATCATTACGTTCCTGTTTTATAGGCTTTATGTATATATCACTTTTCGTTCAAAGCCTAGAACTTGAATACGATTAATCTGTATAGCTCTCAAAATCATAGACAGCTAGCCTTCATTACGGAGTATACCCCGCAAGTTTGACAGTTCACTCAAATTTGAATTAATAAGCCCTAAGTAGCATGCCCTATTCGGACTCGAAACCTCAATTATCGGGTCTCCTTGTATGGTATATAGCACATCATCCAATACCTTTATAGCGCTTAGAAAATCCTGTCCAGAAAATTTAAACCTGACCAATACATAAATATTGACTAACCAACTTGAAGACATCCTCAAAGAGCTTTGGGTGGCTAAAGACTTATTAATAATAGGATTTCCGACGTAGTTCTCTTTCTCCACATGGAGTAAAGAAAGTGATACTTTATGTAAACTTTCATTTGATGCGGGGGACTGTATAAAGACAACATCGTGTTCAAAGTCTAAATTGAACCGAAGTTGCTCATTTAAGTAATTGCGCAAAGCTTTCAAAATGGCCTCTATCATGAATAAAAATAATCAGCTGGTTAATAGCGTAATGAGTTGCAATGATATTAATATTATGAAGAATACACCGGGGACTACCCGGGTAGTTTTTAACTACCCCGAAAAGACAAAAAGAATAATGCATGTGCATATTATGCTTAGTAAAGCAGTACAAAAGATGAAAAAACAAAAAAATAATGCGAAAATATTCAGGTTTATATCCGCCAAAAAAGAAGAGATTTCATAAAACTACCCACCTTTTTTCTAAAATCTTATAAAATAAAATAAACGGAACAACATAATTAACACAAAACAAACAGGTAATTAATATGAAATAAACACATAACTAAAGGAATTAAATTATACTTATTGTTTAATAAAAATATTTCAACTAGTAAATATAATAATGACTATATTGAAGATAACGAGAGATATGTCAAGGTTGAATAGATAAATTATGGCGGGATGGAAATAACTAAGGTGGAAGGAAACAAATACGAATGTGAATTAGCTGAATATACATGTAAGAATCTATTTGGTTCAGCTTCAAAAATTGAAAATCAGGAGAAATTTGGCTAAAACAAAAAGCTTTGATATTACCTTAATTAGGATTATTAAGCTTAACAGGAAGATTTATAGTTTTAAAGGATTTAGCCTGTTTATCAAACTCACACTCGTTTAAGTAATAATTTGATTCACTGCATAAAACTCTCACATCTGTATATACCCCAAACTGAAAAACGAGATTATACTTACCCGAAAGTTTAGAAGTAGTTAACCTCTTAAAAGAAGCTTCTTTAAACTTGCTTAAAGACTGGTTATTATAACATTTAACAGCATTTTTGAGAACTTTGCGAGACTGTAACGTAAACTGTGTCAGGGTAATAATTTAATAAGATTATTTATATTTAATTATTCAAACGACATGGTCATGAAAGACAAGACCCCATTCGACTTTGAGCGCTTCAAAGAGGAAGCTATGCAAGGTCTTTACGAAGGGAAGAGTTTATCTCCCAATGACGGCGTTTTAGCGCCCTTAATGAAACATTTACTGGAGTCCATGATGGATGGTGAGTTAGCGAACCATCTACAAGAAGATAAGGCATCAGGAGCCCCTAATCGTCGCAATGGCAAGATAAAGAAAACAGTTCGAGGTCTAAACACAGGTACTTTCGAACTTGAATCTGGCCGGGATCGATCTGGGACATTCGAACTAAAGTAAATCCTAAGCGTCAGCTCATTATTACGAAACAATTAGAAGGTCATGTGCTAAGGATGTATGCCAAAGGTATTAGTACACGTGCTATAAGCGATTTTATTCGTGAGATATACGCTATGGACATTTCAGCTACCGAAATATCCCGTATCACAGAAAGTGTCATGCCAGCTGTTAATGAGTGGCGAACTCGTCCTTTGGAAGCTGTTTACCCCTTTGTTTTCCTAGATTGCATGCATTATAAAGTACGTCAAAATGGTACAGTTGAATCTAGGGCTATTTATAATATATTGGGAATAGGAATGGATGGCCGTAAAGATCTGATAGGACTTTATAGTTCAGAAAACGAAGGTGCAAAATTTTGGTTATCTGTTCTCACAGACCTAAAACAGCGTGGTGTCGAAGATATTCTAATTGCTTGCATCGACGGTTTGAAAGGTTTTCCTGAAGCAATAGAGGCTATTTTTCCAAAAACCAAAGTTCAGCTATGTATCGTTCACCAAATCAGATCAAGTATGCGCTATGTTACCGAAAAGGATAAAAAAGCCGTTATTGAAGACTTAAAACCTATTTACAAAGCTGTTAACGAAGAGGTGGGCTACGAAAACTTACTTACCTTTAAGGAGAAATGGGGCAAGAAATATCCAATTTCGGCTAAATCTTGGCTAGAGAATTGGACTAACCTCTCCACATTTTTCGAGTATGATGAGCAAGTACGCAGGATTATTTACACCACTAATCCTATCGAAGGAATCCACCGTCAGGTCCGTAAAATCACGAAGTCTAAGGGTGCATTCAGTTCGGAGCAAGCTCTTATGAAGTTAATGTTTCTGATAATTCAGGATATCGCTAAAAAGTGGACAATGCCGATGCATAACTGGGGCTTGACCATATCCCAACTTTACATTAAATTTGGTGATAGGCTCAAACTCGATAAAGGATTTTAGGTTTAGGTTAATTATCCAATGACACAGTTCGTGTTACACTCCCTAGATAAACATATCTGTACAACTCCTTACATTTTCCTTTAACGTGATTCGCTATAATTCACATAGTCAAAGCTAAATTAAAAATTTTAGGCTTGGACGTAACACTAAAGAAATCGTTAAAATTTGATCTTCCCAAAATAAGGTCCTTATTGTTTTTAGAACAGCTTAGTCTCTTCAAAACTATCGAGTTTTGTTTTACCTTTCAATCGAACAGATTCTAAACGAGAAAAAAATGTTCCTAAAGAAATTACTTTGGGAAACAAAACTAATTTTGAAAACTACATCTGATTAACCAATTGGATAAACTTGATAACAAACGCTATTTAAAATTATTTGTTTTTGATTAATCTATAATTTGAATATCTTCGATTTATTCCAAGCGGAACTATATATTCTCCATAATATTTCCAATACTCATTTTCAAAAACTCTTTTCTCTTCTATCATTACGTCAAAAAAGTTAGACTTTGAACCAACTATTTTATAAGTAGGAGAATATTGGCCTTTAGTATCCACGATATAAAATGAAGAAAAACTTCCTAATACAGTGGTTTTATCAAACTGGTCTTTAAATTCTAAAGTATCTTTATCTTTTGTTATTAAATATAGATTATAATGAATTTGATGATTATTTGTATTCCGTATTTGAAAAATGTTTTTTTTATCTCTTTTGTGCGATTCAAATGTAATAATTTTAGTCCTTTGAGGCCAACTATCCAATACAAGAATACTATCACTCCGTAATTGCCAATTTCCCTCTATTTCAGTCTTTATAAATTCTGACTTATTATAATAGACAAAGCTTCCGTTATCAAGTAAATCTATACTTTCATAATAATGAGATGCCTGATACGCATACAGATTATTAGACATCCTTTGTGAATAAGTAAACAAAGGATAACACAATAATGCTAAAAATATTTCTATTTTTTTTTTCATACAAATTATTACTTTCTCCCTTTTTGATAATCTTTCTGCCAACCTTTGTAAACCTCTTTTACAGGAATTCCTAAACGACCTGCTTGTCTAGTTTGTTGCCTCAAAGCTTTTCCTTCCTTAGAATTAATATCAATTGGTCCATTTGGTAAAGTTTGGTACGCTGGTGGACTAATAGAATTACCTAATCTTCGAACGTCACTATCACTCATTTTCAACGGATATCCATCTAAAAGAGTGTTTGGAGTTTGAAAAAACTGTATTCCTGTTCCTAGAGCACGTTCTCTGTTATACGCATTAGTTTCATCGGTGATATCATATAATTGTCCATATGCAGAATTGTCAACAACTAATGAGATATCTCCATTTTCATATTGATATGCGTGATTCAATTCGTGACCAACCAGACCAATACTATGATCCCCAAGGCCTATTCTAATCTCACCTAAAGCCATATCATAACTCATTGTACCTTCTTTACTTGATTTGTCTGAAAATATAGTATATACTTGATCTGACTTTTCCAACTTAGATATTTCGCCTAAAGCACTTTTATAAAAAAATATAAGTTTTTCTCCAATATCCGATCCAATAGCACCACTGTTTATCATTCCTTGTAAAGCATCCCGATTAGTAGTAAGTTGTTTTTTATAATTCTCAACAATATCATCAGGATCTTTTATTTCCCTGCCGTCAAGATCAATATATCTTAGCGAGTTATTAGCTACATAAACATATGGCGATATGTTTAGATACTTCTCAGCCAACGGATCCACCACATTCCACCTTCCTATTTCAGCATCGTAGAACCTTGCTCCGTAACCGACGGTCAGGAGTTCTTGTATACCTTAATTAATATATAGTCGCACAGCCCTCCTAACTCGGCTTGATTATTCGTTACGAAAAGGTTCTATTGGTACTCATGATCCGCAAGCGGATTTTCCTTCCCATTATAAAGATACTTATTTTCAATACTTCCTGCAAGCAGACTACGCTGTTTCCCAAAAGGATAATAACCGATCGAAGAGAGCTCATGAACACCTTAAAAAAAGAACAATAAGTGAATAACCGACCACAGGGAGCTCATGAACACCTTATGGAATAAGCAAAACGTGAATAGTCATCCTTCTGGAGTACTTCCGCTTGACTGCCGACTTTCTTTATTGTAGCACGCACATTCCCTAGGTGATCTTGCTGATTATAATGATAAACATAAGCATTACCCGTTTTAAAAGCTGTACCTTCCGAAGTATGAATCAAATCAATGTTCTGATTACTTCCATATACGGCGCATCCCGCGATATCATAGGCAAGTACGAAAGGGGCGAGAACATCCCCTCCATCGACGTGGCTGCCAAGATGGCCGAGCCACTGGGCGTGACGCTCGACTATCTCGTCAAGGACGGCGAGTATGAACAGATCGACAACGAGATGCTTAAGCTGTTAAAAGAGGTGCAGGGGCTCGATGAGGAGGACAGGGTACATATATTCGCTACTATTAACGCATTTATCAAAGCAGCAAAGCTAAAGAGCATCGCCCGCGTTGTAGATATTAAAAAGCTCACCGAAAGTGAAAAGGAGCAAGTATTTGCACTGCTCGACATTCCTCGCCAAAAGCAAGATGCAGGCGATACTCAAATAAAACAACAACGCCCAATCTTTATAGGATTGGGCGTTGTTGTTTTATTTCTATTTTCTTCTCGGCCTTAACATCTGCCCCCCTGGATATTCAAGCTCGTATGTATACTTCCGTCCTGGAAGAGGATATAATTTATTTTTGTATTTTTTGTTATCAGTATTATAGATATTCACTATTATATAATCCAAATTTAACCAATCTTTTCCTGCTTCAACTTCATAATTTTGTACCCCCCCTCCAATAGCCTGCATTGAAAAGATTAAAGAGAAGCTGTCTTTTGATTTTAAAAGCCTATAATCATTACTGTCTATAGAGATATTCCCAGGAAAATACCCAAGACCAATGTCCCTCTTAAGATCACCCTTATCTAATACTTCTAGCTTAGGAGAATAAATTTTTTTCACAATCTCTCCATCTAAACATATGATCGCATTAATTCGTGCAATATTCTGCCCTTTAAGTTCTCCTACATAGAACATGATTAGAATAAGTGCTAACTTCATCAACTTTCTCATATTATTTTCCTATTATCTTTTCAACTACCCTTTTTCCTAATTCAATAATCGGATTAGAGTTACGGTCATATATCACAACTCCATTAGGCCTAGTAGGTGTAACTTTACCGTTAGCATCCAAGGAAGCACCGTTTAATGTTCCAAGAGGTCCAACGATAACGTTAAAACCAAACTGCTTAAAGGTTGTATTATCTGTACTTGAGGGAGTACTTGCAGATTGAGGATATATTTGAGCCATAGGCCCAGTTCCTACAATTTGTACCGTTGTAGGATGAGAGTGGATGGATGCCTCAGCTGACCCATATCCTCCTGGTAATGACGGAAGCTTTGCTGCCGCAGTTTGCACTCCGCTACTAGAGATTGTGGGTAGCGGGCCTGTTTCACCTCTTGCAACCAGACCATTCTTTAAAGTGACCGAGCTTTCCTCTCTAAGCCCTCCATTTGCAACTGTACGTCCTAAAACATTCAAACTTTCCTTTAATGTCACATCACTTGGAATTTCAGTAACAGATGATAGATTAGAAACACTGGTTGTCTGATTTTGCTTAGTGTTATTTTTAACTAAATCAACATCTGTCCTATTGGTTAAGATATAATTTCGTTGGTCATCTAATCCATCAGTACCTAAATAATTGCCATTTTTATCAAAAAAATCTCCAACTCTCATCCCATCCGGATCAATAAAACGGATCGGATTGTTCATAGTATAATTGTAAGGAGACCATCTTCTATATTGATCCGCAAGCGGATCCACCACATTCCATCGCCCAATTTCAGCATCGTAAAATCTTGCCCCGTAGTCATACTGCCCACCTAACTCAGCTTGTTTTTCCTTCCCATTATAAAGATACTTATTTTCAATACTTCCTGCAAGAAGACTACGCTGTTTCCCAAAAGGATAATAGTCATCCTTCTGGAGTACTTCCGCTTGAGTTCCGACTTTCCTTATTGTAGCACGCACATTGCCTAGATGGTCTGGTAGATTATAATGATACACATAAGCATTACAAGTTTTAAAAGCGGTACCTTCCGAAGTATGAATCAAATCAATGCTATTATCACTTTTATACTCAATAACTCAAACATAGTTACGGTTATTTGTAGCATGCGTCGAAATTTTCTGCATTTTATTGCTTAATGCATCATAGGTGTAACTAACAACGGGAGCATCAGCACTAGTCACCACATTACTAGGTAGGTTCAAATGATTATACGTCAACTTAAAGCCCATGCAGTCTTTCTTCGCATTACCATTGGCGTCATATTCATAACTTCCTTGAACTAGATTACTAACCGAAAGAAGCTGATTCCCGCTATACTGATACTGTATATATGTGAATCTAACTCTTGAAGTTTTGTAATGAAAACCCCAATGATATTATTTTTGTAATTATCCTTACATCATTCATTTTTATATTTTTTTGGACAGAGACTCATAGCATTAAGGAAGGCAAAGAAGCTCTCGCAGGGCGATCTGGGCAAGAAAGTGGGGACATCGAGCAACATTATAGGCCGTTACGAATGTGACGAGGTGACGCCTTCGGTGGAAGTGGCCTCCAAGCTGGCCGACGTACTTGATGTATCGCTCGACTACCTTTCCGGTAAGACCGATACCAAACTGGATTCGGCGACACTTGGTAGGATCAGGGAGATATCCGTCATGCCGGAAGATGACAAAAAACAGGTCTTCCTTGTCCTTGATGCGCTCATAAGAGATTACAAGGCCAGGAAAACATATGCGCAATAACAACAAAGCCCAATCCGATAAAGATTGGGCTTTGTTGTTATTATATTATATAACCGGCTGGATCAAGCGAAGAACAATCCTAACTTCGCCCCCAAGCGTCATTGATTTCGGTTTCCCACTTTAAGATTTCTTGTACTTCTAACGAATACACACTAACCGGTACTGACACACCTATACTGCCTAGTTTTTTTAGTAACCTTTTATCAAAAATTTCAAAGTTACATTGACCTCCATCATAATAAATCTCAACAAAAAACTGAAAATCGTCACCACCATATTCTGTGAACAGAGAATAATTTCTTTCAACAAAGTCTACAAAAGACCTATCATAATCCCTCACCACCTCTTCTGTAGCATATTTTTGAGGATGCCAAAACGAGATACTTCCGTAACCGTATTCCTCTCCATTCACTTTCCTGTCATCCGATTTAAAATAGGAGTCAACTATAAATTCATCACCTATTAATTTAATAAGATTTTCAGGACAAAAATGATCTCCCGAAACTGAAAACTCATACTTATAAATCATCTTTATTCAAATTTTTGTTCAGTATTAATCCAATTATTGGATTTGTTACTTTTTAAAAAAACCTCTTTTGTCGTCTTATCAATATAAAAATCAGCATTTGTATCACCTTTGAGTTCCTTTTTAAACTGTTTTAAGAACTTGGTTTTTGCTGATGTTTTATGCCAATCCTTGCCTGCACCTTAAAATTTACCTATATCGTCAGGAAACATTTTTTTTGCATTTTTAGCTATGTTACCGGCTGTTTTAACAGTTTCCTTATCGATTTTCAGCAAACTCCTTACATCTTTAGCCAATTCTAGTATCTTTAACGGCTTTGTGGCGAAGCTAAAATCAGGAGGCATACCCATAATTGGACTAAACCCTAAAGGATTACCTTGTCTGTCATACTGAAAACCATCATGATGGCCACCACTCCATATATGATACACATTTCCCCAAAAACCCGAAACCGGTTCTCTCTTTGGAGCATTTACAAATATCTCTTGCACCCTAATCGTACTTCCTCCAACCTATACTCCGTACCATCCTTAGATGTACCTAAATACACCGCTCCATGTTTTGTGTCAGAAAATATTCCAAAATCAAACAAACTAAATTATTCCCCTCCTAAAGACCTTACATAGCTTCCTCACGGAGCCCACTAACAACCACTCATGAAAAATCTAATGGGGTCTTTTCTTTCGTGACCATGTCGTTTGAATAATTAAATATAAAAAATCTTATTAACTTATTCCGCTGACACAGTTCATATTACAGTCTGCTATAAATCAGCATTGTATAAATAACTTGAGTATCTATCCCGATTTAAAGGGGTAGACTTACTTGTTTTTGTAGCCTACCAAAACATGAAGTTTTCAAAGCTATTAAATTAAGCTCTTCTTCTTTCTTAAGCTTTGTAAAAACAGTTCTGGAGTTGAATCAATTGTTTTTTCTATTTAAATTTATTTTAAAACACTAACACCGTTTTTAGCAAAGTGTCATTTATTAAAAGAAAAAGATATTTGATTATCTCTTATTTTAACTCTTCTGCCAACATAACCTTTTCAGATATTACATTATTTTTAAAGGTTTGATTGTCTATAGCTCTTCGTGGTAATCTAGGATATGCTTTTGGTAAGGGATCTTTAAAATAAAAATCTAGTGATGCTGCCACAATTCCCTTCCCTGGAATATAAATAAATCTATCAACACCTCTATCCCAGTCTAAATCATCTATTTCACTATTCCATGCTTTAAAGCTCCAAAATTTATAAGCATTCATTCCTTGTATAGTCAATTTTTTAGAAAGGTAAAACCTTTCAAATCTATTGTCAAATAGGTTGCTGTAATCAAATGGATTAAATGGAGAATAGTTCAGATTATATTTATCATGAATTTTTTCCATTTCATAGATTGAAATATGGTTTTGATTAAGTTGTATAGTTGATTTTGGAACATTCAACTCTACAGGTAGATCTTCAATTAAGAAAAATTGTACAAATGCATTTTTTGATTTAAAATATTTACCATTTTTCTTTGTAATCACTTGATAATTGTTAGGATGAAAATATGGACTATTTGCGCCCAATATTCGATTTTCCGCTAAAATGCATAAATCCTTAAAAGATATTAAATCTAAGGTAGATGGAAAATCATTAAGCTCAATCCAAAGCGAATTACTTTCATCAAAAGTTGGTAATACACTAAATAAAATAATCAAATTGTTGTATTGACTAGAGTGTAAATTCCCTTTTGAATTTACACTGATATTATAAAGAATCACTTCCTTATCAATATTGTAAAGTTCTTTCGTATTTAGGGTATATGCATTTATTGAATAAGATTCTATATCGTTGTCAAGGTCTAGAAAAAAGTAACTTGTCTTTGCAATAACTAGCTGTGAGAAAAGCAATAGAATAAAACTAATTAGGACACTTTTGTTCATCACTGTTTGAATTAGATATTTTTTCATTTAAGTTGATTGTATATTCTAATGGGACTATACCATATTTAGCAAGAGAAAGGGCATCAGCCACAGGAAAATTTGGGTTAAATGATAAAATTGTATCCTTAATATCATCAATATATTGTTTCATTAAATAGTGATGTAAATCATGTGCTTGATATTTAACTGTTCCACCTATATCTACTGATTGAATACCGATACACAAACATCTAAATTGATAACCAGGTCTATGCTCTTCTGCGAATAAAAAAGCATACAGTGTTTCATGTTAGATTGTTGCAATTAAATATTTTTTTGTTGCATTTTTCATTAGGGTCGAATCAAGACCCATCGTATAATTTGTATTATCTTTATTGCTAAGATAGGTTTTTCCATCAAGATCTAGGTCGGTATACTCAATACCAATAAAATTTATATTATTGGTATTGCCTCCAAATATTTGATTAATATTAGTTTTAAGCCTGGGAAATTTATTATGAAGCAAGTCTTGAATGCATGGAAAAATACCTAGATCTTGGTCTTGAAACCTTTTAAGTGATTCTGAAGGAGGTAGAACAATAAATTTACCTATCGCTATGCCATGTTGCTTTCGAAATACAGCACGAGGAGCAGGTGGTAAATTTTTATCTATTAATCTACGTTGATTAATGTCAACAAACAAGTTTTTTAAATCTTCAATGTTCCTTTCTTCAGGATTGGAAAATTTAGGTTTTTGCGATTTATTGTTACCCATAATAAAAGTGTTTTTCTTATTAATATTTAACAGAATAACTGGTTAATTAAATTATGTTGTAAAATTATTTACCTAAAAAACAGCCATATTCACTATTAAGAAATAACACTATTTAAGTAAATAAAAATAAGTAGCGTTATAAATAAAGTTTAGACTCGTAAAAGCCACATATTTTATAATTACATACTTATAATTTTGGCAAACGTTCTTACATAAAAAAAGCCTTACCAAAAACAAGATAAAGCCCATTCCTAATACGAGCAAGATTTTTGACCATGTTACCTTTTCATTCTTAACGCCCTTTGTACCTAGGCAGCTAAGAGCAAGTAATAGTACAGCAAATAGCTTGGTATACAGTGGATGTGAAAATAATCCAACCGTACGCTCGAAACCGCCTAATATTCTATTTAGTAGCGTCATTGTCCAACCACGATCTATAAAGAACCCGTAGCAGAACCAGTAAAGATGCATAAGTACGAGTAGAATACTTACAGCGTGCATAAATGCCATTATTTTGGCTAATCCTCTTTGATCGTCCTCTGTTTGCATTGTCATTAGTTTTAATGTTCAAGGGCGAACCTAATAACAAGAAGAACCAACCTGTTTCATTTGGTCGGCAATGGAAGCGAATGGTTGTAATTGGTCAATTAAGCCTGAGGTGTTTTTTTAGCCACGGCTGTTTATTAGTTTTCTAATAGAAATTAGATGAGAAAGCAAAACAACTGGAACAATAAAAGTTGGCAACCAGCTGAAAGGAAAATGCAAAATAGCTATGTTGGGTTGATCGAAAGCAAACTTTTGCACTGGAGATGGGGCGGATAAAAAAGCATTGACAACGATGTTTAATAAAAGCCCTAGGCATATTACATTCCATAGTAAAACCACCTTTGTTTTAACTCCAGATTTAATCAAACCAAAATAAATAACGATTGGTGCTGTCAAACCAGCAATGATATCAAAATTCCGGCCTTCAAATGTCATTAGTTCAGGTATGAATTTATTTAAAAAGAGCCAGTATAATACAAGTTCAACAGGAATTCGAACCAGATGAATACAAGTTAGATTTGTGAGCATTAGGCTGTCCATGAAACGTTGACCTGTTTTGCTTACAAACAAAATTAGCACGGTAATAAGAGCGGGCAGTATACCAAATAGTAAAATTGTGGGCGGAAAAAAATTAGGAAATGCGCTATAAACATTATTAAGGGTCAAGACACCTTGAATAATCAACCATATTACTAAGGCAACTAAAATTCCAGAGGCGTATCCCCGAACCTTTAAAGAAGTGGAGTTTTTAACTGTCCAGAAGACTAATAGTAATGTTAATATAGTTGCTAGTATAAAAACAATGGAAACAAATAAAGGTAGGTTTTCTAACATTTTGGATTGAAAAACACAAGGTACAAAATTCCCTTATAGAACAACAGATTAGTAACTATTGTTTTGGACGATACTTTTTCCTTTTCATGCGAATCGCAAAATCTATCTCCTGGTAATCCTCTCCTTGTGTTTGAGGAAGTGTGCCACCTAATCCATCAATAAGACTATCTTCAGACCTATCATAAAGAGAATCTGCATTCAAAAATTCAAAAACACAAGGTACAAAATTCCCTTATAGAACAACAGATTAGTAACTATTGTTTTGGACGATACTTTTTCCTTTTCATGCGAATCGCAAAATCTATCTCCTGGTAATCCTCTCCTTGTGTTTGAGGAAGTGTGCCACCTAATCCATCAATAAGACTATCTTCAGACCTATCATAAAGAGAATCTGCATTCAAAAATTCAAATAGCTGATGCGTCTTTTCTTCATCAAAATCCTCTAGTTGATTTGAATACACAGGCCTTGATAGAGCAGATTCTACTTATCTTGTTTGAGACTTAGCGATGTTATTCCAGTTATCATTAAAAGCATTAGCGGAAAATTCCTTGCCGAGATTTGAACCGTTCCAAACACTGCAAGCCAGATGATCTATAAAAGTCATACCATAAATACCTCCATTGCTGCTTTTACGCACTATGGTATCTATTTTTGCTTAGCTAACTACTTTTTCAAGCTGGCTTCATCCCTTTTTTAACAATTTCCAGTTACCTATTTCAGGGATTCAAAACAAAAGCTTTCTTCGGACACAAAACAATAATGACTTTTCGCTCCTTATCTTTGGCGATTTTGATATCTATAGATTCGAAATCATTCAGGTTATACTTGTACAAACTATCAATAGGCATTGATACAGATAATCCTTCTATAAAAATAGACTCGACCGGAACAAACTGTTTATTGTTTTGTTTTTGTTGCCTCATTTCATTTTGCTGCACAGCATATTGTACATCTTTAACCATACTTAATAACAGCCCATTATCAGATGATTTTCTAACAGAAACTTTTTTAAAACTTTGTGAAAACCCATAAAAAGTTATGGAACAAAATAAAGCACTAATCCACATTTTCTTCATAACGTCTTTTAAAATAATATCAAACCACTTAAAACCCAATAGTAAATTATTTCCATGAATATTGCACAGTGACCATTCTTAAATTAAAAAGCTATTTAAGCTTATTTTTTGGAAACAAAATTACGGTACCAAAATGCACTCCTGCACCATATAAAGACCAAGGTTGATCAAATTTTATACTTATGGATTCAAAATCATATAAATTATATTTATTAAGACTCTCAAGAGAAATATTCATAGGAGCAACTGATAGAAACACATAATTCGGCCATTTATTTGAAACAAATGCATGTTTTTTCTGTCTTGCAGCATTCTGTTGAACAGCCTTATATATATCTTTCACGAACAATGTAAATAAACTATCCGAGGGAGATTCTATAATTTGGTCTTTTTTTATTTTTTGCGAATACCCACTGAGGCATGTAGCAAACAATAAAATCAATAAAAGTACTTTTCTCATATTATTTGTGATTAACTTTTACCATGAATAGGACAACTTCCCCCCATTTGCTGGCAGATCATCATATATATCAGAATTTTTAGCTTTAATACTTTCTTCGGTAGCAATTTCTGGTTGACCATTTGCACCAGCTTCAAGATTATACATTAATTGGTATACCTCAATTTCATCCTCCATGCCCACCATCATTACAATCCATTATTTTTCCGTGCCTTACCACTTCCAATAGTGCCCCTGCATACAGCTATGCCAAGATATTAAAATAAAAACTTAACTATAATTATCGAAACATTAAATTTTAATTACTAAGGCATTAACTTATCACAGACAATTAACTTCGTTTCTTTTATTAGTATCTATACAATTTCTTCCGTTAAATTTGCAATCACAAACTCAATCAACAATAACCTATGTTTAAAAATTTTCCTTACAGAACATCAATTAGATGAAATGGATTGTGGGTCGACCTGCTCAAAGATTATTGCTAAGTTTTATGGACGCTTTTTTTGTCTGAATTTTCTGAAAAACCTTGGCACAAAAACACGGGAAGGGTTGCTATTACAAATAATTAAATGAACAATATAGATATACAAGTCCTCATTATTTTACGGATGATCTTGCTCTAAGCTCAGCAAGCAATTATACCATTCTGGTCTTTTGCAATCCTCTGGCCAAAAGATCGCCGCCTGTCCCAGCGGCCTACCATCATGATATTGTATGTTCCAAATAATGCCCCCGTAAATTGGAAATGATACACCACTCTTGCTAACCCGAACTCCCTGATAACCGAAAATAATTTTTTCAGATGCAGCACCAGCAAGCTTTAATGATCGCGCAACTCGATGCTCTTGGGAAGCGCTATTTTTGGAAGGCATACCAATAAATTCCACCTCATTATATCCGAAAGTATGCAATGCAGTATCATTTGCAAAGATGAACTTGGGCTCAGCGTCTTTATCATGCGCTAGTAAAGCATAAGGCGCCTGATGCTTAATCCAACAAATACGATCCTGTATGTTATTGGGAGCTGGTAGATTACAATGGGTTAGTCTATGCAAACTTTGATCAATTAATTGAATTAGTTTCGAATCCATTATTTATAAAAATTTTAAAGATTAGCTAATCGCTGATTTTTACCCAGCATTTGTTTAGGGTCAACAGGAATTTCTACCAACAATGACCGTGTAGAACGAGTTCTAATAGCTTGTTCCAATTCTGCGAAATTATTCAAGTCAGAATCTAGCGATAAATAATCCCATCCAAATCCTTCCGAAATCTTCTTATAATCTAGATCTCGAAGACTCGCGTGGTAATTGGAAACCTCTGTGTTCGGTAATACCTTCAGTAATCCTTGATCTACGATTCCCAAAACCTGGTTATTTAATACAAAAAGCACTATCCCAAAATCGGCAACTTCGCCCATAGAACCGCAGAACAACCTAAAGCATCCATCCCCCGTAAAGCAATAAACCTGTTTCTCGGGCGCTCCCATTTTAGCCCCAACTGCTGCACCAAAAGCTCCTCCCATAGCTGACCCCCGATAGAGCGAATAGAACTCAATGTTATCATTCGGTCGCTGTACAACATATTGACGGTCTTTATACGCTAGGCAAACATCGTCAAAGGCGATGGAGTTAGGTAACCAGCTTTCGTCTAGCTTGTGATAAAGCGCTACCATATCCACATAACCAGCTCTGGCAGATTGGTAAGGTTGATTATTGAGCATTTTTGGTGCTTGCTTACCAGGAATATTTCTGTAAGCTATTTTCTTAGCTTCCTGTATCATATGATTTAATATTGTAGGAATATGTCCCCGAATTTCGTCATACTTCCCTTCCGTAAGATGCCTATTAGAGTTTTCAAACAGTCCGTATTTATTTGTATTACTACCGAGATAAAATGTGTGAGAGGCTGCAATTTTATCCATATTGGTTGTATATTCATCCGAGCAAGCTCCTAACAACAATAGTACGTCATTACTCCCTAAGCTATTGAAAATATCAACCGCTTTATCATTACCCCCGAATAGCACATATCCGTATCCATACTTATTATTTCGGCTTACGGCATTGGCACCATTTATACTCCATATGGTTTCAGCTTGCAAAGTGTCGCTTAACAAGGTTGTCAGTTCTTTGGCATTTTCATACTGATTCATCTCTTCGCCTACTAAAATAACTAATCTTTTACCAAACGTGGCACCACGCAGTATTGATTGAAACTGATGTATTTTAATAATCTCAGTATCTATTAAGGGCGTATTAATCTGCGGAAACATAGAAAAGTCAAAATTAATCTGTTCGGTGTATTTAGTTAATACAAACACGATGGGTTGTCTCTCACTTAGTGCACGATAAATCTTTGGCAAATCTTCTGTTGGTGAAAAGTCACGATCTAGTAGAAATGTAGATTCAGGTAATTCCGCTAAAAGCTGTCCTAAAATATTGTTACCATAAGGAGAACTATCCTGTAGCGGATTAAGTCCCCAACTATCCTTTTCTGAGGTAGGCACAATGTATACAGCTGGAATATTGTGCAGCTTTGCATCGCTAAGTCCGCATGTCAACAATTTAGTGGCAGCACCGGTAGTTGCAACGGCCGCACAGATTTTTTTACTAGCTAAGTAATAACCTAAAGGAACAAATCCTGAGGCATATTCGCTCATCGTGAAAAAGCCTTTCGGTTGATTTATATTTGTTATCGGGTTAAGGTGTTTTAGAAGATGAATGACTCCACCTCCTGTCATTCCCACATATGAGTTAATCCCCATTAGGGATAATAATTGAGTCAATGGATGATCAACTATAACAAGTTCTTTATTCATAATTAGCTATATTTAAAACGCTTATTGCTTCACTAACTTTATTCCGTATAAATGGAATAAACCTATAAGATGCTATCAAGTATTAAAATAACTTTTTGTTAAAAAAGTTTCCTATTTAGTAAAAACTAAAACACTTAACTATAAAAAGCATCAACAAAAACGTCAAAAATACCCCGCACTTTTTTAAAACAAACATACAAATAGAACAACGCAACAAAACATAAATCCCAGTATATCAACTAATACAAGAACTAGTTTACTTAAAAAATTTAAGGAAAGTATTTGAAGAAGCAGAGACCTTACAGAAGTAAGAATTCATCAAAATTGTGTTCGATAATAATCTGTACTCTAAAAATGGAGCCTATCGAACACCAACAATTTTGAAAATACTTTCACATAAAAAATTGAAAATCAAGGGAAATCGGGCTAAAACAAAAAAGCCACCTGATGGTGGCTTTTTGTGCGCATAGACAGGATGAAATCCAACAATTATATCCCTTATTACTGTTTTTGGATGGGCTGAGATTGTGACTACTTAAAAAATCGTTTTTACAATGCTTTACTCCGTATTCCGATTGAATTAAAACAAGGTTCGCCCACACATGTGCATAAAACACTAATATTCAAAACCAAGAATCAACAACAATTGATTACCTTTAAATAGACATTTTTTTTCTAAACAGCATTATAAACAAAAATGATCGCGATTTATTATACAGCGCTACCATTACCTTTAACAGACACTAAATTTGTTGACTTGCTCAGCTCGTTCCCTAAAAATGAACAAAGGAAGATTTTGTCTATAAAAAATCGGCATTATAGATCCGCATCTCTCGTTGGCAAAGTGTTATTATGGGAAGGTTTAAAAAGCTTAATAGGAAACAATTTTAACTTCGAAATAAAGGCTGACCACTGGGGTAGACCCCATTTGAAGCAAGAGCTTGACTTTAACATCACACATACAGGTTCATATATTGCAGTGGCTATTTCGGAAAATAATAGGCTGGGTATAGATATAGAAGAAATCAAACCTATTAATTTGACAGACTTCCAAAATTATTTCCACAAAGATGAATGGACAATCATACAAAATGCTTCGGATCCACAGAGCCTTTTTTTTGACTACTGGACAGCCAAGGAGGCGATTATCAAAGCAGATGGAAGAGGATTGCATCTCAACTTAGCAGATGTCAAATTGCAAAACAAAGCAGGCAAGTTGAAACATAAACAGTGGCAACTTCGGCAACTTAATTTATTTGATGACTGCAAATTACATATCGCTTACAATAATGCAGCTTCAGCTATCAAATTATACCATATAGTAATTTAAAATAAAATTCCGACAGAATAACTTCTGCCGGAATCTAGTAAAAAATAATCCAGATTAGGCTATTTTCATAAATAACCTTATTTTGAGTATATTAACCGAAAACTACATTCTAAAAATATATTCTCTTCTGTGCATTGTAATGTATTGCTGGAAAAGCCTTATATTCATTACCTGTAAGATGTACTTTAATTTTTTTTCGTAAGGATTGATCTATCTTATCCAACTCTTTTGGTGTTATTATAGTGCGTAGAGGCAAAATATAATCTATGTTCATTATTCTGCCATCCGGATAGAAAATATAACTCACCATAATAAAATCTTTATTTACTTTTAATGCTGGAAGTTTATTTTTTAAAATTTCAATTATCAAAGTCCTTGCTAAAGTTGTATCTACTCGCACATCCCGCTCACGAATAGGAAGAGGGTCATATTCCGATTTATATACAGGTTGAGGGATGTTTTTAACATTTTTTGAAAGATTAGATATCCCTATAATTGGGGACATATCGCTGACTCTAACTTCATACATATTGCTCTCTATCCTCATATTACCAGAGATAAATTTATTCTGCCCAAACAAAATAATAGACATCGAAAATAAAATAACAGATGTCAAAAAAAACTTTTTCATAATATTTTTAATTAAAAGACGCTTAAATATGTTACATTCCACAATTTTCTTTAACCAAACTGTTGAATATAGCTTTTAACGCTTCCTGTTTCAGATTAGTAAGGACTGTTCCGTTTCCATAGTTAGGGTCACTGGCATTAAATTCTGCTAGAAAACTGAAGTAGTTATTTTCGAAATTAGAAATCGCTGATACATTAGGATAACTTGTTCCGCCTTGAGTTAAAGCAACAATCCAATCTGAATAATTATCTTTAATAGTACTATTCGACGAAGCTCCTAAAGCCGTAGCATACCCATTCATAATATCTTTAAACACTGCTTGTTCAAACTCAATGTTTACATAACCGGGATAAGTAAAAACCAGTTATCTATTCAAATGATTTTGATTGGCAGCAAAATGTATGTACTTTCAGTTCTTACACCTTATAAATCCGTTACCAAAAATGGCGAGGTATTTTTAAACTCCGTCGAGTTATTAAAGTAATTCCTTCTTCAAAAGTTCAAGCTTATTTATGGAAAAACTAATTTTCAATTCACTTTAAACTTTTGTATTGCCAGACAAAATCTTAGTAAAACTTTATCTGTCAATACTATTTTATTTCAGACCTCATAAAAATTATGAACAGACTTCTATCACAAGAGCTAGTTTACTTAAAAAATTCAGGAAAAGTATTTGAAGAAGCGGACACCTTACAGAAGCAAGAATTCATCAAAATTGTGTACGAGAATAATCTGTACTATCGAAATGAAGGATCATACGGAATTCTTGGGGGGTAAATTTAATTATTGTTAGTTTAGCGTTTTAAATAGCTATACTTTGCAAGACGCTGAACGTAAACTTCTGACTTTATTGATGCCCGAAGGGCTATTAGAATATTTTGATATCATGGATGTTGTCTCAAAAGACAACGAACTTCATATTTATCTCGATGAAAAGAACATAGCCCCTTCAGGTTATGAAAATGCTAAATTAGAATCAAAAGGTTTTATGCCATCCGCTGAAATTAAGGATTTTCCTATTCGCACTCAGAAAGTTACACTTCATATTAAACGCCGACGTTGGACAGTTCTAGCTGATGGAAAAATCATTACTAGAGATTGGAACTTGGTGCGTGAAGGGGCTCGAATGACTACAGAGTTCGGGCTTTTTTTAAAGGGGATATTTGGATAATTATCCCATTAGTGCTCATCTATTAGGTCTTTTCTTCCAGTTAGATGGAAAACAGCTCCAGGAGCACTATAAAAACCATCTTAGTGACTTTCATGATTGGAATCAAAAGTCTCATGCAGAATACTGGACTATTTTCCCTGAGAATACAACAGAAAAGTTAAGTATTGACGAAACGAGCTTCAGTAACGGTGAACTCTATACGATTGTAAGTAGTAAAGCTGCTAAAGGAAGAAAAGGGACTATCTTGGCTACCATAAAAGGAACTAAGTCTGAAGATATTATTCATGTTTTAGAGCGTATACCACTTAGATTAAGAAATAAAGTAAAGGAAGTCACGATGGATATGGCTCCTAATATGGCTAAAGCTGTTCGCAGATGTTTTAGTAATGCTAAACGAGTAATAGATAGATTCCATGTGCAGAAATTAGCCTATGATGCTGTTCAGGAACTGCGCATTAAATATCGTTGGGCGGTCTTGGATGATGAAAGTCGAAAGATTATCAAGGCGCGTAAAGAAGGGAATCACTATGCTGCAGAGATATTAGCTAACGGAGATACGCTTAAGCAATTATTAGCGAGATCAAGATATTTGCTATTTAAACACACTTCTGGGTGGTCTGAGAGCCAGAAGCACCGTGCAGAGCTTCTTTTCTTACATTTTCCAAGACTTAAGAAAGCGTATGATTTAGCGCTAGCATTGGGCGATATCTTTAATAAATGCAAGAGTAAAGAAGGTGCGTTAACCAAACTCGCGCTTTGGCATCATCAAGCCGAGAATGCAGGGATAGAATCTTTTGAAAGTGTTGCAAGGTCTATTGCTGCACATCACCCAAATATCCTTCACTACTTTGGTAATAGGAGTACAAATGCTGCCGCGGAGTCTTTTAATGCTAAGCTGAAAGCTTTCAGAGCAATATTCAGGGGTGTTAGAGACACGAAGTTCTTCTTATACCGCGTAATGAAATTGTATGCTTAAAAAAAGATGCCCCCCAAGAATTCAACTTGATCCGAAATGAAGCCTATCGAACACCAACAATTTTGAAAATGCCTTCACATAACAAAACTGAAAATCAGGGGAAATCGGGCTAAAACAAAAAAGCCACCTGATGGTGGCTTTTTGTGCGCTCAAAGGGAGTCGAACCCCTAACCTTTTGATTCGTAGTCAAATGCTCTATCCAATTGAGCTATGAGCGCATCTTCTTGTTTTTTCAAACAACCTTCGTTGTTTTTGGTGATGCAAATATCGTTACTTTTTTCAATTCTGCAAACTATTTTATCAAAAAAAAGCAGTTTAAACGCACTTTTATCGCTATATTGCTGATTCAAAATAAATTAAATTTCACAAAATAAATTATAAAAAGATGGCAGAGCGTTTAATTAAGAGTAACAAACTTAGAATTGGTGATGTAAGCCTATCTTATCATATCAAAAAAGCAGCAACGCAACCTGAAAAAACCATCATCTTCCTGCATGGTTTCCCTTTCAACAAAAATATGTGGCGTCAACAACTCAGCGCCCTTCCTGATAATTGCACCGGTATCGCTTTAGATATCCGAGGGCATGGGAATAGCACCAGCGGACATGGATTTTTCTCTATCGACGTTTTTGCGAAAGATTTAAGAGCATTTGTAAAACACCTAAACCTCGACAACATCGTTATCTGCGGCTTATCCATGGGTGGCTATATCGCCTTACGCTGCTATCAACTATTTCCGGAGCGTATTGCAGGTATTGTGCTATGTGCTACGCAGAGCAAGGCTGATGACGATGCAGGCAAACAAAAGCGTTTCGACAGCATACAAGCCGTGCTAAGCCACGGACGTCGTCCATTTGCCATCGGCTTTGTCGAAAAAGTATTCGCTCCGGCAAGCCTACAAAAAGAATCAGAGGCCATAGCCCTAATTAAAAGTAGCATACGTAGAAACAGCATCAACAGTATATGCGCTACCCTACTCGCTCTTGCGGCAAGAACAGATACCAGTGTGGTCCTTCCCGAGATTAAGTGCCCAGCATTAGTCATACGAGGAAAAGAAGACCGTATCGTTAGTTTGGCAGATATGCAATATTTGGCAAAAGAGATTCCAGGAAGCCGTTTCGTAGAAATGGATGACTGTGGTCACCTACCCAATTTGGAAGCGCCAGAGGTCTTTAATAGCCTGCTGCACGACTTCCTTGCAGCTATTCCTGCAGCATCCGTTGTAGAAGCGTAGAAAAACACCGATAGTCTATAAAATAAAAAAGCTCGTTTTTGAAAAACGAGCTTTTAAAATAGCCTAGTAATGCTACAAATATAGTTTGCTTTGTGGTCCTTGATTGAAAAGTAAGTCAACAGCACTAACATCAGCTATAAAACCATTTTTCTCTTCAAAAACCTGATAATACGGTTTTGGATTAGCCCACACACTATCCTTCTTCGGATGGATAATTTGTCTGTAGTCAGTTTCAGCATCCGTTTTTTCATAACTATCTGTCAAGCCAATTTCTCGGTCAAGCTTAAAGCATTTCAACATAAGCTGTAGCTGCTCCACTTGATAATCCAGTAAGAATTCAAACTTATTCTGGTAGAAACGTGCAAAATCGTCTTCATAAAACTCGAAATAAGCCGAACTGCGGTAGGCAGCCTCTAGGCTCATCCAATGTAGACGTTGCCAATCGTGGTCATAACTAATACGTATATCCTTGAACGGAACATGCATCTTACGACCGTGTTGTATTGGAATAAACAACTCTAACACACCATTTGCCGTTGCAATACGTGTACGGGTACGAAAAGTCTGTTTCGGATAATGTTCATGTTGCTCGATCAAAATCGGAGACTCATGTGCTTTGATAACATGAAAATACGATACTGGGGCTAAATAAAATGCCGGCAAAAGCAGCTTTGATTCCATTGAATTCACTATTTTTGAACAAAAGTAATTAAATAAAGCATATTTGTACAATCGTCGAGGAATTTAACCGTATCCATGAGGCAAAAACTAATCTCTGCATTACTCTATATATTATCCTTACTACCTTTTTGGGTATTGTATCTCCTATCCGACTTTTTGTATGTCCTACTCTACTATGCAGTCGGCTATCGTAAAAAAGTTGTATTCGAAAATTTAAAAAATTCATTCCCTGAGAAATCAGAGGGCGAACGTCAAGAAATCGCGAAGAAATTCTACAAGTTCTTTCCCGACTTAATTGTTGAATCCATCAAGATGAAAACAATCAGTAAGGAAAGCGTCATTAAGCGTGTGGAGCTCCTTAATCCGGAAGAGGTGTACCGCCACTTTGAGCAAGGAAAAGCTGTAATTGGGGTGACTGCCCATTACGGAAATTGGGAACTCGGCATACACAGGCTATCATTGATGACGGAATTCCCGAAATTAATCATCTACAAGCCGCTAAACAATACAGATTTCAATGAGGTATACAATGCCTTGAGAAGCCGCTTTGGCGCTACGATGGTGCCGATGAAGCAAATCTTACGTCATATACTGAAATTAAGAGGACAGCCGCACATCAGTATGTTTGTAGCCGACCAAACGCCGACCTATCAAGATTCCGATTATTTTATGGAGTTCTTGAACCAAGATACGTTGGTTTACACAGGCACAGAGCGTATCGCACGCCTCACAAAACAGCCTATTTTATATTGCCATATTGGAAGAAAAGAAAAAAGGGGGCATTATTTTTGTAAATTCACGACGTTAGTAGAAGACCCAGATGAATATGGTCTGCACGAAATAACCCATCTGCACAATAATTTCACGGAAAAGATGATTCGCGAAACGCCAGAATACTGGCTTTGGTCTCACCGTCGTTGGAAAAGAAAACGTAGAAAATGAAGCAAACACCTAAAGTAGCTGTGGTTATATTGAATTGGAATGGTAGTTTTTTTCTAGAAAAATTCCTCCCTTCGGTATACAACAGCACATATCAAAATATTGAATTTATTATCGGCGATAATGCGTCGACAGATAACTCTATTGAGTTTGTCCAAACAAATTATCCATCCATCCGCATCATTGAAAATAGTCAAAACTTCGGCTTCGCCGGAGGCTATAATGAAGTACTAAAATCTGTAGAAGCCGACTACTATGTTTTGCTAAACTCTGATGTAGAGGTCACCCCAAATTGGATAGAACCTGTCATCCAGTATATGGAAGAACATGTGGAAGTCGCTGCAGCACAACCGAAGATTCGTGCTTACCACGACAAAACCTTATTTGAGCATGCTGGAGCTGCAGGCGGATATATTGATGCCTATGGATACCCGTTCTGCCGTGGTCGCCTTTTCAATGAAATGGAAACCGACAAGGGTCAGTATAATGATAACCAAGAGATATTTTGGGCTACTGGCGCCGCGCTCTTTATAAAAGCACAGGCGTGGAAAGAAGCACAAGGCTTCGATGCCGACTTCTTTGCTCACATGGAAGAGATTGACCTTTGCTGGCGTCTGAAAAGAATGGGCTACCGCATAGCCTATGTTGGAGCATCAACGGTCTACCATGTTGGTGGTGGCACACTCAATACAAGCAATCCTAAAAAGACCTATTTAAATTTCAGAAACAACCTGATGATGCTACAGAAAAACCTTCCCCTCTCTCGGGTTTTCTGGGTAATTTTTTCACGACTATGGTTAGACTTTGCCGCATTGATCAAGTTTTTATTAGAAAGAAAACCTAAAGATGCCTGGGCGGTGAGCCGTGCACATCAATATTTCTTCCTGAATTTTTTCAAAAACGCAAAAAAACGAAAATCATTTTCTGTCAAAGAGAACAAAAAAGGATTATATAAAAATTCGATAGTTTGGGATTTTTACATGAATAAAATCCGAAAATTCTCCGAACTAGATGGCGAAAATTTCCAGTAAACAAAATACTATCGAATATTCGTTTAAATAAACAGACATATATTCTTCGGGAGTTTGCGGAACTGAGCAAAATATTGGTTTTTAATTTAACAAAGGCCTATTTATTTTGTAATTTCGCTCCATTATGTCGGCAGTTATTCAGGAAAAAATACAAAAACTTACACAGGAACTAAACGCGTACAACTATCAGTATTATGTTTTAGCGCAATCCACTATTTCGGATTACGACTTTGATATCAAGCTGAAAGAATTGGAAAGTTTAGAGCAGCAATACCCCGAATACCAAGACCCAAACTCTCCAACGCTAAAGGTTGGTGGCGACAGCACACAGAAGTTTGCTACCGTACGCCACCAGTGGCCTATGCTTTCATTAGGTAACACCTACAGTGAAACAGAGCTGCGAGAGTTTGATGAGCGTGTTCGCAAAGTGGTGGGGGATCAGGTGCAGTATGTTTGTGAACTTAAATTTGATGGACTTTCCATCTCTATTACCTATGAAAATGGTAAAATTCTTCGTGCCGTTACCCGTGGTGATGGCACACAGGGCGATGATGTAACGAATAACGTAAAGACGATTCGTAGCATTCCGCATCAATTGAAAGCAAGCGACTATCCAGAGCGCTTTGAAATACGTGGTGAAATTTTCATGCATCATGCTGCTTTTCTGCGCTTAAATAAGCAACGTGAAGAGCAGGATGAACAAGTATATGCGAACCCGCGCAACTTTGCCTCGGGCACGATAAAGCTTCAAGATCCCAAAGAAGTGGCTAAACGTCCACTCGATTGCTTCCTATACTTCTTATATGTAGAAAACCGCAATAGGCTTTTTGAAAGCCACTGGGATAGCCTAATGGCAGTAAAAAACTGGGGATTTCAAGTTTCTGAACATAGCAAACTAGCGTCAAGCATTGACGAGGTATGGAACTTTATCTCCTATTGGGATACCGCAAGACATCAGCTTTCGTACGATATTGATGGTATTGTTATCAAAGTAAATGATTATGCACAGCAGGAAGAGCTCGGCTTTACCGCCAAATCTCCACGTTGGGCAATCTCCTATAAGTTTAAGGCAGAGCGTGTAGAAACGCTATTAAAACATGTAAGCTATCAGGTAGGAAGAACGGGAGCAGTAACTCCTGTGGCCAACCTAAAACCTGTTTTATTAGCAGGAACAACGGTAAAACGTGCTTCCCTACATAATGCCAACGAAATAGAACGCTTAGACCTTCATGAAGGAGATACCGTTTATGTCGAAAAAGGTGGTGAGATCATCCCTAAGATTATCGAGGTAAATAGTAGTAAGCGTCTGCCGAATGCGGTGCCGATTCACTACCCTACCCACTGCCCAGAATGTGACACGTTGCTGGTTCGCCAAGAAGGTGAAGCCGTTCATTACTGTCCAAATGAAGATGGATGTAGACCGCAAATTGTAGGTAAATTACAGCACTTCATTGGCCGCAAAATGATGGACATCCAAGGAATGGGTAATGAGACGATGGAAACGTTCTACGGCCTAGGCTTGTTGCGCAAAATATCGGACATCTATGGATTGAAAGAACATCGTGATGAGCTTAAACAAATAGAGCGCTTCGGAGAGAAATCCATAGAAAATATGCTAGCAGGAATTGAACAGTCAAAGGAACAACCTTTTGAAAAGGTACTCTTTGGTCTGGGCATTCGTCATGTTGGTGAGACGATAGCGAAAAAATTAGCACAACATTTCAAAAATATTGATGCGATGGCATCCGCAAGCCTACAAGATATGGCTGAGGTAGCTGATATTGGTGAGCGTATCGCTGAGAGTGTATACAACTACCTACACCAACTAGAGCATATGGAAGAATTAGCACGCCTAAGAGCTGCTGGATTGAACTTCCAAATTGAGGAGAAAGAAGTTATCCTTGCGGGTAATAGCCTTGCCGGCAAAACATTCTTAATATCGGGTGTTTTCGCTGACTTCTCACGCGAACAATTGGCCGCACTTATCGAGTCGCATGGCGGGAAGATGGTATCATCGATCTCCGCTAAGCTGAGCTACCTAGTAGCGGGCGACAAAATGGGTCCTTCAAAATTGGCGAAGGCCGAAAAGCTACAAGTTCCTATCCTAACGGATCAAGAACTACTAGCACTGATTAATGAAACAAATTAAATTTATCGTAAATACAACAAACATGAATGAGCTTCGAGGAGCAGGTGTAGCATTAGTTACTCCTTTCAACACAGACGGAACCGTAGATTTCGAATCCTTAGCAAAACTAATCGATTTTCAAATCGATGGAGGGATTGATTATTTAGTCGTTTTAGGCACTACTGGCGAAACGGCAACCCTTACGGCTGAGGAGCGAAAGCAAATCTGGACGTTTACCTCGGAAAAAGTGAATGGACGCATCCCTTTGGTTGCGGGTATTGGCGGAAATAATACTTACGAAATTGCCAACCAAGTAGCCGAATTTGATATTCAAGGTTACTGCGCTATTTTGTCGGTATCACCTTACTACAATAAGCCTACACAAGAGGGTATTTACCAGCACTATAAAGCTATTGCCTTAGCCAGCAAGCTTCCTATTATTTTGTACAATGTACCCGGAAGAACAGGTAGCAACCTATCTCCGGCTACAACAGTGCGCTTGGCTAAAGACTTCGACAATATCGTAGCAACGAAAGAAGCATCAGGAAGCTTCGCTCAGTTCAACGAAATTATGCGTGATAAGCCTGCCGACTTTTTATTGATTTCGGGTGATGATCCAGCAACACTTCCGATGATGGCTTTGGGTGCTGTCGGCATTATCTCTGTAGTGGGCAACGCCTACCCTGCTGAAGTTACAGCATTGACGAAATACTGTGCGCAAGACGACTATGCTACGGCTCGCCCTATTCATAATAAATTACTACGTATCACAGATCTTTGCTTCATCGAAGCGAACCCTTGTGGTGTAAAATATATTCTTCAAGAAAAAGGCGTTATCGCTCATGATAGCTTACGTTTACCTTTACTTCCTGTAGGTAAGGCAACCCAAGATGCTATAAAAGCAGAAATTGCCCTAATTGGCTAAGCCGCAACTTCGGTTCTAGCATGATATCACATAGTAAAGGCGGTCTATATAGACCGCCTTTACTATGTGATATAAAAATTAATATCAATTATAAAAATACCTTATGACTTTACACGTTTACGTTTGCCAAACATCCAATCGTAAATAGCATTGTTATGAAAAAGACGCTCTACGCTACCGTGCGTTCCTCCGGGAATGATTGTCAATTTTGCATCAGCCTCAGGGTCTGCTTTTTTAATCGCCTGATATATTTTCTTAGATTCAGAAGCCGGTACGGCACGATCGGCACTTCCATGTTGAATCCAAACAGGAACGGTGCTTAAATTATTAGCATACTTCAAACTGCCACCTCCACAAATAGCCACTGCTGCAGCCACTTGGTCTGGATATTTTCCGACGAAGTCTAAAGTGCCATAGCCGCCCATGCTCATACCACAAACATATACCCTACTTGGATCAATATTGTAGTTCGCCAACGCATAGTCCAATACATCTTTTACCTTATCAGGATCCCATCCATTAGAAGTTTGTGGTGCGATAATTACGGAAGAAGGAATTTCGATACCTCTATTTTTCGCATAAAGCACTCCGTAGCGCTTCACCCGATTGAGGTCACTGCCAGAAAGACTTTTGCCATGCAGAAATATCAATAAAGGACTACGTATTTCCTTTTTATAATTCATGGTGTCTAACAAAAAATCATAAGCGGCTTTACCTTTTACGGCTTCTTGTTGGGCGTATGCTATGCCACTAAAAAGTAGACATAGACTAAGCATGTATTTAATCATCAATACGTTTTTTATTTCTTTAGGATAAAAATGAAGTCTTGTGGATATAAACTTACTAAAACAGGCTGGAAAAACCTAGACAATCTTATAAAAACACAATTGAATCATGAATTGAGGCTCTTTATTCACAGATATAGCCTACTCGGCTAATCTGTGAAAATAACCGTTATTTTAATCCCTTGCACGTTAAGCAAATCCTGTTTTTATTAAGCTAGCTTTTCCATTTTCGGGAGATGAATGGTATATTTATTCAATGAAATCGACGATTCGCATTGAATATTGCCCCAAGTGTGGCTGGTTGCTGCGTGCTAGCTATATGGCACAGGAGTTACTCACCACTTTCGCTGAAGATATCTACGGCGTTACGCTTGTTCCAAGTGTGGTAAGTGGTCGCTATACCATTCATGTTGATGATACCCTTATTTGGGATCGTGTCGAGCAGAAATCATTCCCCGAAATCAAAGAACTTAAGCAGCTAGTACGTGATATCGCTTGCCCTACAAAAAGCTTAGGTCATTCTGATAAAAAGTCTACTGAATAAGGCTGATTTCGGATAGAAATAATAAGAACCGCGGAACATTTTGTTCCGACAATGGTTCTATAGAGGAGCATAACACTTATGAAGATATTACATACAGCAGATTGGCACTTAGGTAAACGATTAGACTTCTTTTCCCGATTAGAAGAACAACGCCAAGTGCTTGCTGAAATCTGCGCTATTGCAGATGATGAACAGGTCGATGCCGTTATTATCGCGGGAGACCTATTCGATACATTTAACCCACCCGTTGAAGCCGTAGAGCTGCTTTACAAAACATTACGAAAACTATCCAACCAAGGCAAGCGACCAGTAATCGCGATTGCCGGCAATCATGATAGCGCCGATCGTATCGACGCCCCAGATCCGTTAGCACGTGAGTGTGGCATCATCTTTATAGGCCTGCCCCAGGCCCATGTTCCTACGTTTAGCTTGGAAGATGGCTTCGCGTTGGTCAATAGTGATAAAGGATTTTTAGAGCTGAGGCTCCCAAAATATAACTATCCCCTACGCATCGTTCATACCGCTTACGCCAATGAACAGCGACTGAAACAATATTTAGGGTTAACACAAAAGGAAGTAGCCCTAAACCAGGTATTACACGACCATTGGTCGCAAACAGCGAATGCATTCTGTGACCGCCATGGCGTCAATATCCTTACTGCGCATTTGTATATGCTAAAGCAAGGGGGAGCCATCTTGGAAGAACCCGAAGGTGAAAAGCCTATCAAAATTGGTAATGCCGATATTGTCTACAGTGATGGTATTCCTTCACAAATACAGTATACAGCGCTAGGACACCTACACCGCTTTCAAAATATTGGAGGCCATGATGCACCTGTTGTTTACTCCAGTAGCCCTTTGGCCTATTCCTTCTCGGAAGCTGGTCAGCAAAAACAGGTTGTTATCATCGAGGCGGAGCCCAATAAGCCTGTAGACTACCGCCCTGTTACTTTACAGTCGGGACGACCTTTGTATCGCAAGAGATTTAGCGATATCGACCAAGCTGTAAGCTGGTTGCATGAAACACCTTATGCATTGGTAGAATTGACATTAGTGACGAATGAGTTTATTAGCTCTAAAGATTTAAAGCGCATTCAGGAAAGTCACGATGGCATCATTCACATTATCCCTGTCATTGAGCAGGCCAATCAACAACAAGAAACGACAGCTACCATCAACTTGGAGCAAGATGTCGATCAACTATTTAAAGATTACTTTGTGTATCGCATGGGGCAAACCGCAAATCCAGAAATTATGGATTTACTGAAAGAAGTGATGCATACAACAAATGAAACGGAGGATTAAGCGTGTTACCATTATATTTAAGCATCGAAGGATTATACTCCTACCAAACTAAGCAAGAGATAGATTTCAGTAGACTTACCGAAACCGGATTGTTCGGTATATTCGGAAATGTAGGCTCTGGAAAATCATCCATATTAGAGGCTATTGGCTTTGCCCTATACGGGGAAACAGAAAGGCTCAACAAACAAGAAAAGCGTACCTACAATATGCTTAACTTGAAATCAGATGCCGCTTGTATCGTATTTGATTTTTTAAACTTTGAAAACCGCAAATTCCGATTTGTAGCGCAATGGAAGCGCAAAAAGAAATTTGAGGAGACAAGCACCTTGGAGCGTCTTTCCTACGAGTGGATTGGTGACAACTGGGTGCCTATGGAATCTGCCGAAGGCGCTTTAGTTACCAACCTTAGCTACGCCAACTTCCGCAGAACGATCATCATTCCGCAGGGTCAATTTAAGGAGTTTCTCGAGCTGAAAGGCAAAGAGCGCTCCTATATGATGAAAGAGATTTTCAACCTCAACAGATTTGATTTAGGTCCGAAAACGGCGGTACTGCAACGCACAAACAACAGCAAGCTAGAGCACCTCAGGGGCGCCTTATCGGGTTTTGAAACGGTGAGCGTCGAGAAGCTGCAAGAGAAACTTGTAGCACTAGAATCGGCTCAACGTGCTTTGCTGGATTTAAAGACGATTACGCAGCAATTGGAGAGTCAATGCAAAACATTGGCCGACAACCGTCAGAATCGTTTAAATCTACAAGCCAAGCAAGAAGAGTTTACCCTGCTCAATCAAGATAAGGCACGCATCACGCAGCTCGATAATGAATTGCGTGTTTATGAAAATACAAATCGTGTATTCCGAGAGTTGCTAAACGTAGCTTTTACACTAAATAAGGATAAAGAACAGCTTACCTACAAGCTTGAACAACTAACGACGAAAAAGCGCACAACGCTTCATCAGTTGGAGCAGAAAGAAAAAGAGTGGTTAGCTATTGCTGATGACTTTCAGCGCTTAGAATTCTTCCGTGCCGAAGTTGAAGACCTTAAATTGCTTATTGCTAATGCAGAGCATGCCAAAGAACTAAACGTCTTAAACAAGCGTGTTCAAGATGGCAAACCTGTTGTTGAAAAAGAACAAGCTCAAGAAGCCGAATTACAAAAAAGCATCTTTGAAAAGGAATTAGGCCTCGATGAATTAAAGAATGGTAAGGCTGATACTACAGCACTATTAGCCATTGAAAATTGGTACCAAACAGATGAAACGCTAAAGGCGCAAATCATTGAAAATGCAGAAAACAAAAAGCTATACGTAGCAGAAATAGAAAGCATTGGTGCAGAATTCACGAAGCAAAACTTACTATTTGAGACTTGGGAAGAGCAACTAGCTGAACAAGAAAAAAATCTAGAAAAATACCTTCATCAACTACAAGAAGAGGAAACGCAGCTAAACGTGCAACTAAAACTTGCAGAGTTTGCCGACAATTTGGAAGACGGCCATAGCTGTCCGCTGTGTGGCTCTTTAGATCATCCACAACCGATGGTTTCTGATGACCTCGCAAGTAAAAGCCAGTCGTTACAGCAAGAAAAAAATAATATCAGAAAGGAAATTAGCGAACTGAAACTGAATGTCAATCAGCTGACGCGATCGGCGACACGCCTCAAAGACAAGCAGACGCAAGCAGCGCAAGCAGACGTTAAATTGACGGATAGTGAGCATCGCCAAAAGCAACATCTTGACGTATTCAGTTGGAGCGACTTCTCCCCGACCGATAAATCTATTTTCTTAACCTACAAGCAGGAAAACCAACTTGCCGAAGAACGCATACGCTCCATAGAGCAAGAAATAAAAGACCTGCGTCAACAGCTGAGCACTGTTCAAGGAAAAATAGAAAAATATAAAGGCTCCCTAGCCGAATTTGAACAAAAAATTGTCGTTCTAGATAGCTTAATTGCCCAAAACTTAGGGCAGTTGCGCTACCTGAAGGCAGAAGATTTCAAAAATAAAACGGAAATAGCCTTAGCCGAGCAAAAAGAACGTGTGGCAGACCGATTGGCTTTCTTAGAAAAAAGCTACATCAGCATCAATGAAGTCCTGCAACAGCTACGTACCGAGCTTGCCGCCGTCAATGCCGAGCGTAATATGGCGAAAGAACAGTTTCAACAACTGGCACAGCTCCAAAAGGAAAAACAAGCTGAAATATCCGCCCTACTGAATGAGCACGGCTTCAACGATACCATGCAGGTGCAGCAGGTATTACAGAAAAACCTTAATACCGAAGAAATTCGTCAGCGTATTCAAGATTTTGCGATGAAGGTGCAGCTTGTACAGAACAAAATTGAAGAACTACAACAGCTCATTGAAGGCGACAACTATAGTGAGGAGGAATTCAAACAAAAAAGCGAGCTCTTCATCTTGAAGCAAGAAGAACTAGAACTACAGGTGCGCAGTACCGGAGCTTTAGAAAGTGAATGCACGCAGCTCCAAGTGGAAGTTGAGAAGAAGGAAAGACTATTGGAAGACTACCAGCAGCTCAGCATACGTAAGAGCAACCTGACGACATTAGAAAATCTATTCCGCGGAGCAGGCTTCGTCAACTATGTATCGAGCATCCATTTGCAACGCCTATGTAGTATTGCTAATGAGCGCTTCCACCGCTTAACGCGCAATAGCCTCAGCTTAACAATCAATGAAAGTAATGAATTTGAAGTTATTGATTTTCTGAATAATGGATTTAAAAGATCCGTCAAAACCTTATCCGGCGGACAAAGTTTTCAAGCCTCTCTATGCCTAGCTTTAGCGCTGGCCGAAAATATACAGGCACTCAATAAAGCCGACCGTAACTTCTTCTTCATTGACGAAGGATTTGGAACGCAAGACACAGACAGTATCAACACCGTATTTGAAACGTTACAGTACCTTCATAAAGAAAATAGAATTGTAGGCATCATCTCCCATGTGGAAGAATTAAAAGAGCGTATCCCTTCATCTATAACGGTGAAAAACGATAAAGAAAAAGGAAGTCAGGTGCAGTACAACTAAAATCCTAAGAGGACACTTGTGCTAAATATTCATTAAATTACGGAAAACACAAATCTATGAATACAAGTGAACTTATTTCAATTGGATCGTACATGCTTTTAATGATCCTTATTGGTATTTACTCTTATCGAAAGTCAGCACAGAACTCAGATGATTTTTTGATTGGAGGACGGAAAATGGGGCCGGCCGTAACGGCCCTTTCTGCTGGCGCAGCCGACATGAGTGGCTGGCTATTGATGGGCTTACCTGGAGCTATGTATATTTCAGGGATTTCTGCCTCCTGGATCGCTATAGGGCTTACTCTTGGTGCTTTTCTAAACTATATCTTGGTCGCTCCACGTCTACGTGCGTATACCGAAGTGGCAAGCAACTCCATTACCATACCTGTTTTCTTAGAGAACAGATTTAAAGACAAGACAAAATTACTGAAGATAACATCGAGTCTTTTTATTCTGATTTTCTTCACTTTATACACCGCTGCAGGAATGGTTTCTGGAGGTAGGCTATTCGAGTCTGCTTTTGGTATTGACTACCATACCGGCCTATTAGTTACCAGCCTTGTGGTTGTCTTTTACACTTTTATCGGTGGATTTCTTGCTGTAAGCTTAACCGACTTTGTACAGGGCACGATTATGGTTTTAGCGTTAGTCATTATCCCTATTGTCTTATTCAGTGAACTCGGAGGTGTTAGCAATGCGATGAGCATCATCAAAGCAAAAGACCCCAACTATCTACATCTCCTTTCGGGAACAACCAGCATCGGTATCTTTTCGCTCCTCGCCTGGGGCTTAGGTTATTTTGGACAACCTCATATTTTAGTTCGCTTTATGGCGATAGACAAGATCAGTGACCTTACCAAAGCCAGACGTATTGGTATCACCTGGATGATTTTTACGGTTGGTGGAGCGATGCTTGTAGGCCTCGTCGGTATTGCTTACCTCTACCAGTTTGATCCAAGCAAGATGGCCCTATTTGATGGCTCTAAGGAACACGCCGAGACAATCTTCATACATCTGTCGCGTATTCTTTTACATCCTTTGATTGGCGGCTTCTTGTTATAAGCAATATTGGCTGCTGTCATGAGCACCATATCGTCTCAGCTGCTCGTAACTTCTAGCTCGTTGACCGAGGACATCTATCACGCCTTTATTAATCAAAAGGCCTCTCCAAAAAACCTATTACTCATCAGCCGTCTATCGGTTCTACTTGTTGCTATTATAGCATATATCTTATCCATTCACCCAAAAGATAGCATCTTAGCCCTCGTCGGAAATGCGTGGGCTGGATTTGGTGCCGCCTTTGGCCCTGTTATACTATTAGCGCTATTATGGAGACAATCGACGAAGTGGGGCGCTCTTTCAGGAATGCTGGTTGGTGGTATCACGGTACTAGCCTGGGTCTACCTACCGCATAATTACAAAGATATCTATGAAATTATTCCAGGTTTTATCCTAGGTTTGTCCGTTAATATCATCGTGTCCATACTAACTAAAAAAGAAGACCCGAGTATACAGGCGGAATTTGATGAAGTAGAAAAGTTAGTGAAGCAGCAAAATTAAACGATAGCCAACGAACAATTAAATTTATAAAATAACGTATGCAAACAAAATATGCCCTTATAGTGGCCGGCGGAACGGGAAGTAGAATGGGATTGGATATACCCAAGCAGTATCAATTGCTTGCCGGGAAACCCGTATTGATGCATACGCTTGCGCAATTCGCTAAAAGCGAAAGCCAAGTCAAGTTGGTACTCGTTCTGCACAAAGATATGCGTGCATACTGGCAATCCTTATGTGCTAAATATGCATTCGAAATAGAACACGAGATTATCGAAGGAGGCAGTACACGTTTTCAAAGCGTCAAAAATGGAATTCAATTTATTCTAGCGCAAGATGCTGCAGTAGACAGCTTAATCGCTATCCATGACGCAGCGCGCCCCTTGATAAGTCCGTCCTTGATTGACCAATCGTATGCCTGCGCAAGGGAGCACGGTGCCTGCATCGTCGCTTTAGCCAGCAGCAACTCCATACGTATTGGCGATAATAGCGTAAATAAAGCCGTAGATCGCACGCAAGTATGGTCGGCACAAACACCGCAAACATTTCGCTTAGAGCTCTTAGAAGAAGCCTTTGCGCAAGCAGAGAGCCCGCTATTTACGGATGATGCATCAGTCGTAGAAAAATTAGGGCATCCGATACATATTATACCCGGTGAACAGAAAAACATGAAGATTACCTTTCCAGAAGATTTGGAAATTGCCGCATTACTGCTCGGTAAATAAATAGCAAAAAAAGAAGGATGGATTCGTCAATTGACATACCCATCCTTCTTTTTTTTTTATATAACCTTAAATGTCCTTAGTCGATCGTTAGCACCAACTGATCATAGGCTACGAAAACACCTTCAGGAAGTTTCGCTTGAATAGCTTCATGCTTACCAAAGCGATGACTAATGTGTGTCAAATATGTTTCTTTAGCTTTTATTTCTTTGGCGAAAGCCAATGCTTCGTCTTTTGTAAAATGAGAGATATGCGGTTCTTCCTGTAGCGCATTAATCACTAAGACCTCTACCCCTTCCAATAAAGCTTTGCTGCTTTCAGATACCGTCTTTGCATCCGTAATATAAGCGAAGTTACCGATACGGAATCCCAATACAGGCATCAGGTGATGCATCACCTCAACAGGCATAATCTCCTTTTTACCAACTGCAAAAGGAACACCTGAGGATAGCTCTTTCAACTCGAGCTGAGGAATACCGGGATATTTAAAATCAGAGAACGCATAATAGAATTCACGCTTCAGCGCATCATGGCTAGCTACAGAACCATAAACCGGTAGCGCCTCTTGCTGAAAGTAATTAAAAGCACGTACATCATCGAGACCAGCAATATGATCTTTATGCGAGTGAGTAATCAGGATAGCATCCAGGTGTTGTACTTTTGCGCGCAACATCTGGTAGCGGAAATCAGGCCCCGTATCTACGACAAGAGTCTGATCATCATATTCAATCAATACAGCACTACGCAAGCGGTTATCCTTAGGGTCTGTCGATTGACAGACGGCACAATGGCAGGCTATCACCGGCACACCTTGAGAAGTTCCTGTTCCTAAAAATGTAACTTTCAACGCTATTCCCCTATCTTCTTTATGATTTTATAAAACTCTTTCTTCTTATCGTCTAGCAAAGTTTCATCTACAGCTAGTTCTTTCAACAATTGAATCAATGATTGAATACGCACCTCTAAATTAGAAAATTTATTGACCATAACCACCTTATTACTCTGAATTAAACAAGCCCCCGTGCGGAAGGATCCTTTTTCATAACGCAGTTTATAGCCTAAATCATTAAAAAGGTCTTCCAGTTTCCCTAAATTATGTTGTGTAAATGAAATCAAGATTATTTTTTTTGAACAAATTATAAAATTAAAAGCATTATAGGAAGGTTCAGCGCTTTATTTTTTCAATAGTATGCGCTGTACAAAATTCACTATAAAACCTGTCCCGTAGGCTATAAGTTGGGTGTAAGCCGCCAGTACACTTAAACATGCTACATAAAGGTGTTTTGTAACCGACCATGCATGTAGAAACAAGAAAGCGGTATAAAGCGCTAAAAACAAACCACCTATTTGTGTCAATATAGACAAGGGCAAACAAGCACCTGCGGTACATGCATTAGCGAGACTAAGCAAGATTAAACAAAATAAGCCTAGCACAAAAACCGTAGGCAAAGCATGCACGGCTTTTAATTCTTTCGGGTACAGTTTAAAGATATCAATGCGCCCTTTACCAAACGAATATGTCTGCTTGAAGAACTGAACCAAGTTTGTGCGTCGCTTATGGTAGACAAAAGCATCCGGAATTAATCCAACACGGAACCCTTCCTCCAGCATACGAATACTAAACTCTATATCCTCGGAGCGTCTAGACAATTTGAAACCGCGTGTCTGATTATAAACAACGCGTGATAAGCCCATATTAAAGCTACGCGGATGAAACTGACCGACATGCTTCTTATTACCACGAATCCCCCCTGTTGTGAAAGGACTCGTCATGGAATAGGAAATAGCCTTTTGCATCACGGTAAAGGAGTCATGCGCCGCATCAGGACCACCAAAGGCATCCCATTTCTCTACTTCAAGGCCTTTAAGCACCTGCTGAAGATAGTCGTTGGGCACAATGACATCCGAATCAAAGACAATGAAGTAATCGCCTTTAGCATGCGCAAAGCCATAATTTCGGGCAAAGCCTTGGCCTTCATTTTCTTTTACAAAGTAGTGTATATATAAACGATCTTGGAAAGAACGCACAATATCAGCGGCCGGAACAGTAGAACCGTCCTCCACGATAATAACCTCAAAATCCTTATACAATTGCTTCTCCAAAGAAGCTAACAGCTCTCGAATCTCTTGAGGCCTATTGTATAAGGGAATAATAATAGAAAAGAACATGTTAGATTATCTTGGCGATATGATATTTATTGCGATCAACAGAGTTTCGAGAAACCAACTCGGCCACAAACCCCGTTAAAAACAGCTGCGTACCAATCAGAATAGCAACTAACGATAAGTAGAATAAAGGCTGATCGGTCACATTACGGTAGGCCGTTCCTTTCGCAATACTCATCAACTTTTCCGCGATAAGGTAAAATGTAATCACAAAACCGATAAGAAAGCTCAACGAGCCTATAGCGCCAAAAAAGTGCATCGGGCGTTTTCCAAACTTACCGACAAAGAATATAGACATTAAATCTAAAAACCCTTTGACAAAGCGTCCAGCACCAAATTTCGTTGTTCCATACTTACGCGGATAGTGTTGCACCACCTGCTCTTGAATATTAGAGAAACCAGCCCATTTAGCCAATACAGGAATGTAACGGTGCATCTCTCCATAAACCTCTATGCTCTTCACGACATCTTTCTTGTAAGCCTTAAGGCCACAGTTGAAATCGTGTAGGTTATGAATACCCGACATGCTACGCGTAGCAGCATTAAAAAGCTTCGTAGGAAGTGTCTTTGTAATGGGGTCATAACGTTTCTGTTTCCAGCCCGACACCAAGTCAGCACCTTGATTCATCACCCTATCATACAAAGCAGGAATCTCATCAGGGCTATCTTGCAAGTCAGCATCCATGGTAATAACAACGTCACCTTCAGCCATGCTAAAGCCTACATTTAAAGCCGCAGATTTACCATAATTCCGTCTAAATTTAACGGCAGAAATCTGCTCATGCTGCTCCTTAAGTTTCTCTATCACTGACCATGAAGTATCATTACTCCCATCATCGATTAATATAATCTCGTACGAAAACTGATGTTGATTCATCACACGACGAATCCAATCTGTTAATTCTGGTAAGGATTCCTCTTCGTTATACAAAGGGACAACAACCGATATATCCATATATGCTAAAAAAAATAAGGATTGTCACCATCCGCTCCGCTGAGGCAGCCGAAGCTCCTCGTTGTTATGCAGGCTCGTGACAACCCTTTTTTAATAAATTATTCTTAAATTTCTTCTTTCTCTATCGTTGAATTACCGTTCTCATCTGTTGATACACGTAGGAAAGCAGGCTTTTCTCTTTTTAAAACCGCTGCATAGATAAGTGCAAGAACGAAAAACATAATTAAGTTTACACCTAATCCTTTTAACGTTTGACCGATAGAGAAGCTTCTCATCTCGTCTCTTGTTTTCTCTAAATCAGCAACTTGTTTATCAATAAGATCCTCATCTGCGCCTACGCTCTCCATCGTTTCGATAGTGAAGTTAATCGTCTTATCGAATACAACTTGCTGAGGTTCTGGATTAACCAAGCCAAAGATTGCTGAACCTAAGCTCGAAATAATAACAGAAATCGCTAAAAACGTAAAGATACCTTTCAAAGCCTGGCTGAACGACCAAAATCCACCTGCTACACGACGCAATAATACAGCGAAGTAAGAAGATAGTGCAATCATTAAGACAAAACCAATACCACCTGTAGTGATAGAAGCGACTTTAAAATTTGTTGCATTACCCAAAACGTATAAGGATACGATACTAACAACCAAAGAGATGATACCTAGGTATACCCCATATTTAATTCCTTCTTTTTTAATCTCCTCGGCAGGAAAGTCAGCGTTTAAATCTTGATTCATAAAACAAGTTATTTATTAAAGTTTACAATAATTTGGTAAATAGCGGTGTCGTAAGCTTTATTCTCTGCAGCCTCTTCATACGTAGCTAATGTACCTTCAGAAGGTGCTGGCTCATTAAAGAAACTCATTACAGCATAGAACAATTCTTTCAACTCATCCTCGTGCGTCAATGTTTTAGCTACCTTACTGATTTCAGCGAAGCTACTATCTACTAGAATCTGGTTAGCGATTATTTTCTCATAGATAGCATATTCATCTTGAAATTCATCTTCTTCTACAAGCAAGAACTCTTTCAAGTAGTCGTCTAAAGAAGGCTCGATTTCATCGTCAGCGCACTCTCTAAGGTATAAAAATATATTTAATAATTCTGTACCACGATCGATAGTTTCTTCTTCAATAGCCTCCCACTCAGGAGAATCCAAATAATCTTCTTCTAATTTCTGTACATCTTCGGCAAAGAAGTTGATCATCAATAGATCGAAATATACTTCGCGAAGTTCTTCAAATCCTTGATTATCATCAAAAACAGCATCCAAAGCGGCTGCTTTATCTAAGAAAGGTTTTTCTAAGGCATATACTGGTGCCAAAGCTGCCGCGAAGGCTGCACCATCCAATTGTTCAGCTTTAGCATAGGCCTTAATACCGGCTTCAAATGCTTTTTTTACTTTAGCTTCCATCGTTTACTTGTTTTCAATGAATTGATTATTGTTAATTACAGCAAGTACCTTACCCGTCAATGTCTGTCCTAGTAATGGACTATTTGCCGAGCGTGACTTGTTCGTTTTATCATCAAAAGTCCATGTTTTTTCAGGGTGGAAAACAACTAAATTAGCCGCTTCACCTACCGTCAAACTAGGTACTTCTCTTTTTAATACTTTACGTGGTCCTACAACCAGTTTATCGACAATCTGCTCCGCAGTAAAACCCGCTTGAATTAAGAAAGGTAATACCGTTTGGAAAGCAATAATGCCATCCTTAGCGATATGAAACTCGACCTTTTTAAACTCTACTTCATGTGGTGTGTGCTGCGAAACAACAGCGTCAATTGTTCCGTCTTTTATTCCATCAAGCAATGCCGCAACATCTGCTTTGGTACGCAATGGAGGATTTACTTTAAAGTTGCTATCGAAGGTGCTTACCGCATCATCCGTCAACACCAAGTTGTGTGCCGCCACATCACATGTTACAGCCAGACCGTTAGCTTTCGCTGCGCGGATTAAATCTACTGACTCAGCGGTAGATATAGTCGTGAAGTGAATAGGAGCTTCATTATATTCCGCTAAATGTAAATCGCGGGATACCATTAATGATTCCGAAAGATTAGGCTTTCCTTTCATACCTAAGTAGGTACTCATCTCACCTTCATTCATCTGGTTGCCACCACTGATAGATTCATCCTCTGCAAAGGAGATAATCAAGCCATCAAAACCTTTAGCATAAAGAAGCGCACGCCCCATTAAACCGGCTTGTTGTACACTATGATTACCATCGCTAAACGCTACTGCACCTACCGTTTTCATATCATACAACTCTGCAAGCTCTTTTCCTTCGCGCTTTTTACTTAAGCTACCGATTGGAAACACATTCACGAGGTTACCTTTAGCCGTGTTAACGACTAGTGCAATTTCAGAACGGCTGTGTAGTGGAGGATTTGTATTCGGGTGGATCGCTACCTCGGTAAAACCTGCCGCTGCTGCTGCTGCCGTACCGGTTGCGATATCTTCTTTGGTTTCCAGTCCTGGCTCACCAAAATTACTATTCAGGTCAAAAAAACCAGCCGTCACGATGGCCCCTTGGGCATCAATCACCTGTAACTGGTCGGTGTTCGCATTAATTTTATCGGCAATCTCACGGATTTGTCCTTGTTCAATACGGATATCTACAATTTTTCCGTGCTGTTGATGTCCAGGCAACACTAGTCTAGCGGAAGAAATTAATACATTATTCATAAATACGATGTAAATATTTTAAAGTCAGCAAGTTCAGATTAAACCTTAAATAGGATGGAATTCGAAAATTATGAAACCAGCATTCCCCTTTTTCGAGCGAAAAACCAATGAAATATTGACTGTAATCAACCATTTTTGAGAGCTGTTTCATTGAAGAACAAATGTACAAAATTTAATTAATACCGTTCTTTGAATTTCGCTATTTTTATCATTATTCGCCCCAAGAAAAACTATCTACCTGAATATCACAAAGGGAAAGAACCCGATCGACAACCGTAGCAGCTAGCTCTTCAAAGCTTTTCGGCAAACTATAAAAAGACGGACTTGCCGGACAGATGATCCCTCCAGCCTGTGTTACGCTTTGCATATTTTGAATATGAATGGTGCTCAGAGGCGTCTCACGGGTCACCATGATAAGCTTTCTACGCTCTTTCAAGATAACATCCGCGGCACGCGTTGTTAAATCGGAAGAGATGCCATGTGCGATACGTGCTAAGGTACCCATAGAAGCAGGAACAACAATCATCGCTTCATAATTAGCAGACCCAGAAGCAAAAGGTGCCATAAAATCATGCTTATTATAAAACGTAAAAGGATAATCTTTGTAGGCCTCATTCTCGAGTTCAAATTTCCATACATCCTTCGCATTATCAGACATCACCACTCCTACTTCCTGCACTTGGTCGGCAAGCAAGATTAATTTATCGAGTAACACTTTGGCATATATCGATCCGCTAGCTCCGGTAACGGCTACAACTATTTTCTTCTTTTGCTTCATATTCGTTGCACAAAAATACAAAAAAGCAGGCTCATTCCTTTATTTCTTTTGCGTAGAACTGCGCAAAAAACCTCAGCCATCCTAAATAAGCATAAAATAAAGGGACAAAAATGAATTGAAAATCAATAAAAAAAAGAAGGGCCGAATAAGAAGTATTCGACCCTACATCTACCTATGAAAAACATGCCCTTGGGGAGGGCATTACAAAAATAAGTTAATTATTAGGATAGGCAAATTACTAATAGCTACTTTTTATTACTTGTAGTAGTCCGACTACAAGCGCTTGTCGCTACAAGAATTTACGTTTGAAATTTATTGATATTCAACAACTGTAAATCAAGGCCTTAACTTCTTAACAAAATGAATATTATTAACATTCGAATAACTATTGGTATTTTTTTACTTAATTAGTAACAAAGATTATACGGATGAGCTTACTGAAGTTAGAAGAATACATTGAAACTGGAAACCATCATGACTTGGAGATCTTACTGGTTCACCATCCCGAGCTTTTACGTGAAAAAACCAGTCATGAAATATCTCCTTTACTTTTAGCCTGCTATTATCATAAAGATCAGGTCATAAAAACAATATTGAATCACCTTACTACGATTACGATTCACGAAGCTTGTGCTATCGGGTTTACGCAGCAGGTGGAGATGATGATTGCACAGAAACCTGATGTTATCGATGAGGTATCTTCACATGGCTTCACCCCTCTAGGCATTGCTACGCATTTCGGACAGGAGGACGTTGTGCGACTACTATTAGCTGCTCATGCCGACCCTAATATCCCGTCACAGAATGGTTATCAGGTTTACCCACTACATACTGCGATAACAGGCCAATATGATCGGATAGGGAAAATGCTTATTGAAGCGGGTGCAGAAGTTAACGTAACCCAAAATGCACGCATAACGCCTTTACACATCGCTGCGCAGCAGGGAAATATAGAAATGATTATTGTCCTTTTAGAAAATGGAGCTAACATCCAAGTGAAAACAGACAACGGCTTTTATGCTTCAGACCTTGCACAAGACAAAGGATATAAAGAAATAGCCGAAATTCTTCGCGTAGGCTAAGGTTTTAGTAGAGCGTTGCCGACAACACAGTGGAGACAGCGCTTCGCTAAACAATATTGTGCATGCAGGTGCAATACCGCTTGAGAGTCGGCAGCCTTTTCTATAGGCATTCCGATAGCCACAAACTTCCGTGTTATCTTATTATCTTCTGCAGGCATCTCCATGAGCCAGTCTAAAGCACGCTGCTGCATATCCACCTCTCCTACAATTTTGCCATAAGTATAAACAAGCGGCACAAAGACGTTTATCGTTAGGTGTTCCACAAATGACTTCGTCAGCTTTGTGGCATGATGTGGCGCCTTCCTTCCAAAAGAAAAATGATCTTCCCAATAGGCTGACGCCTGAATGGCGAGCATTGGAACGGTCAATTGCGATAGCGCCGTCGCATCCATGACCCGCTGGAAGAAATAAGGATAACGAGCATACAAAGCCAACAATTGCGCCATCCGAAAAGCAGGAAAGTTAAATGGACGCATCCGCATAGAACGCCAGTTGAGTTCCACCTGCGTCTTCAGCCCATGTAACTGCTGCAGATAGCGATACTCTTCGCGCAAGCTCAATATATAGGGATCTTTCAGCTTTCCGGTCAACAGCCCCGCCTGTCCGTAACATAGCGCTTCCAACTTAAACTGATGATGATGATATTTGCGTAATAAATCGAAATTCAAGTCTTTGGCAAAGTCTAGAAACACGTCAGCGTTCACCTTCATGCCAAAAGCTCGGCACAACATCATAAACAAGGTGCGCTCCCAATCGCCGAGTGTTTCTTTCCACAAGCCTTCCACAAATAGCGCTTTCTGCTCGAGGCGTCCCAGCAAAGCACGATCCAGCGTTTGGAACTTATGAATAGCTTCCACGGTAGGTAGCTGGGCCGCACAAGGTATCCACGAGAGGCTTTTCATCATATCCGCATAGCGGTATATTAAATTGGGATCTAGATAATCGGCTAATACCAGCGTAGGAATAAAGGTTCCGTCGGCACGACAAACAGGCACGGGATTATGCATGACCACATGAAGAACGACATTATTGTAGGCTGTATCATTTTGATGCTGATGGCGATTCCAATCGGCTCCATCCACATGCATCTCTACATGGCCATGCCACTCCCAGTCATTGATGCTAACAACGGCATGTAGAAAGTCGGGACCAGCATCTTTATTGTGCCGACCGGGATGTACTATACGGATAACTTCGCCTGCTTGGCTAAATAGGTTTAATTGGTTAAAAAGCCGTAATTGCCAGACGAAATGTAGGAATTCTTCTGCAATCATACCTAAAGCTACTTAAAAAAGAGCGAATTATCAAGCCCTTTACCTGCTATAAAAGGCCGACACTAGCACCTCCATCGAGCGGAATGGCTGTACCGTTGATAAAGGCCGCATAAGGCGATGCTAAAAATGCCACCAAATAGCCATATTCGAGCGGATCGCCAAGACGACCTACAGGAATTTTACCGATACGTGCATCACGCACCTCCTCGAAAGGCTTGCCGGACTGCTCCGCTTGCATCTCCATCAAACTGTTTAAGCGGTCGGTATCAAAAAATCCAGTCAACACCGAATTCACCGTAATTCCGTCGGCCGCAACATCTACAGATAAGGACTTAGCCCAGCTGAGCAAAGCGGTACGCATGGTATTGGAGAGAATCAAACTAGGACTCGGCTCTTTCACGGTCATGGACGACACGTTAATGATACGACCATAGCCTTCCGCCCGCATATAAGGAAGCACCAAACCAGTAAGGTAAACCGTATGCTGAAACAACAAGTTAAAAGCTTCCTGGTAATCAGCTCCATCTTTGTTCGCCACAGATCCCGCCTGAGGCCCCTGCGTATTATTCACCAAGATATCTATCGGGCGATCGGCCAAAAAATCTGCGATTTTAGCTTTCTGGTTTTCAAAGTCGTTAAAATCAGTCGCTAAATAGCTATGCTCCTGCCCTTGCTTATGATCAAGCTCTGCGAGCGTTGCTTTCAGCTTGTCCTCATTCCGAGCGACAAGCAGCACAGATGCTCCGCAACGTGCTAAAACATGTGCTATAGCACGACCAATTCCTGCTGTACTACCGCCAATTAAGGCCGTTTTTCCTTTCAATGAAATTTCCATATTGCTATTTATTGCGCTATTAAAACCGGAATCTTAACGGCATGTCTTAACTTGTTTACTGTTTCACCAAAGACGACATCTTTCCACCCTTTATGGCCGTGACTACCCACAATCAATAAATCGGCTTCATATTTCTCTACCAAAGTTTTGATAGCCGTCACCCGATGCTTATAGCCCAACTCAAAACGTACTTGGTACCCCTTTTCTAGGAAGAAGTCTGCATATTTTTTTAGTCGTTCATAATCTTGACGCGCTTCAAAATCATCCGTCTGCTCACCAATATACGTTACATTTGCGCTTTCTACAACATGCGTCAACACCAATTGGCATTGTGAAGGGTCGAGGCGCAAACCTTGGCTGACAACCTTTTCGTCGGAGCGTGAATAATCAAGCGCCAGCAACACCGTATTAAAGCTCCCTGCTTCCTTAAATTCAAGCTCATCAAAGCTGTTATGGACGCCTACCATCGCTGGCTTACGTTTTAAAATCCACGGATAAACGAGGGTCATCACCAATAGCACCAAAAGACCGAAAGCACCCGCCAATATTAAAAATTGTAACAGCAGGTTGTCGGTTTCCTGCATCCAGGTAGTCACCTCTTGGTAAACCAACTGGAAGTTAAGCACTGAAATAATCAAAGCTATTAGCCAGCTTAAAATCTTTGTATTTAAACCAATGGCAAACTCCCCCATCTTCTCCTTATCACTCACAAAGTGAATCAAAGGCACCACCGCAAAGGCCAGTTGCATACTCAATAGCACCTGCGAGAAAATCAACATCTGCCCGACCTCTTTATCGCCATAAATAACAATTACGATTACCGCTGGTACAATCGCCAAAGAGCGCGTCAATAGACGTCTCAACAAAGGACTAATACGTAAACGAAGATAGCCTTCCATCACAATTTGCCCGGCCAAGGTACCGGTAATCGTTGAGCTCTGTCCTGCTAAAATCAAGGCTATCGCAAAGAGCTTAGGTGCCCATTCCGTACCTAAGGTAGCTCCCAAAAGATGATATGCATCTTGCAGCTCTGCCACATCATGCATGCCTCTTTTATGAAATACGGCTGCCGCCAAAATTAAAATCGCCGCATTCACGAGGAAAGCTAAATTCAGCGCAATAGCGCTATCAAAGAAATTATATTTTAGGGCTTTTTTAATCGAATTGGAGTCTCTTTCAATTTTTCGTGTTTGCACCAAAGCCGAGTGTAGATAGAGGTTGTGGGGCATGACCGTAGCCCCAATAATACCGATGGCTATATAGAGGGCGGCATGGTTGGGTAAAGAAGGGATAAACCCTTTGGCTACCTCGCCCAAATCAGGTTGTGCGAAGAACATTTCCACTAAGAAACATAAACCAATAGCCGTAACGGTGCCCACAATAAAAAGCTCCATCTTTCGCATCCCCAATCGTTGCAAATAAAGTAGCAAGAAGGTATCCACAAAGCTGATCAACACCCCCCAAATAATATCGATACCGAATAGCAAGTTCAAGCCGATGGCCATCCCAATTACCTCGGCCAGATCACAAGCTGCAATAGCGAGCTCTGCCAACGCATACAACACAAAATTCATCCGCTTTGGATAGGTCTCTCGGTTACATTGCGCCAAATCTTTTCCGCGCACAATACCCAGGCGCGTACATAAACTTTGCAGCAATAAAGCCATCAGGTTACTCATCAACAAGACCCACAAAAGTGTATAGCCAAACTGACTACCGCCCGCCAAATCTGTCGCCCAGTTGCCGGGGTCCATATAGCCTACACTAATCAGGTAAGCCGGTCCAAAGAAACTTAATACACGACGAAATTTAGATTTTCCTTTGTGCACTTCCACTGTTCCGTGCACATCGTCCAATGATTTATGTTGATGCTCTTTTTGTTTCATTATTCTAACAATATTATATTAGTCAGCAAACAAATGTAAACAAAAAGCCTGATTCTTTGCACCTTTAATCTAAAGAAATTATGTTTTCAACGGCAAATTTGAAGTGCTAATTAGAATTTAACATCGGAGGATAGGTTTTTGTTTCCGTTACCTACTTTTCGGCAACTTCAGCGGGGTATAAAAAAATAACTTTTTTTAATACAGCGCTTTTCGTTATCTTAGTTCTACTTATAAACGCTAAAATTATGCACAGTAAAACAGAATACCTGATATGGGATAAAATTGTCCATAGTGCAAAAACACGTATTGACATCGCATCTCTCGGAGAGAAAGCTACCCAAATCCCACCCCAGATCATGGATACGCTAATCTTACATATTATTGCGGGCTTTGCTTCTGGCGAAGATCATCAAACGATAGCAACAAACCTTCACAATGAGCTACGCCACGTGGGTGTTGATGTACGCGAGAGCACGGTAGATACGATTGTTGAGGACAAGCATCAAGTTTTTAATGCAGAAATTTACGCCACTTATCTCACCTTTTCGATGCTTGAAAATGGGCATTCGGAACATGAGATATTAGGCTATATTACGGAGCTATTAGAAGCGCCAACAACAAGCTAACGCCTACCTACCGATAGAAATAGCGTAAGGTATTCGTTCCTACTTTTTGAGTTTGAGAAGCATCTACAGGCAACTGAGGGCTTTTTATGCCCTTTCCCCAAGCTTCCGAGCCCACGAATATGCGAGCTTCATCCCATAGCCCTGCCTCAATAAAGGCTTGTAAGGTCTTCGCTCCACCCTCGATAATGATGGACTGCACATCCATCAAATACAACTGGTAAAGTATATTTTGAGGTAAATATAAATCGAAGTTCTCCAGTTCGATAAGTTTTTTCTTTTCCTTCCAATCGCTTTGCAGCGCATTGAAGACAATCGTCTCGACGTCATCACTAAATATAGCTGATGTGGGATCTACTTGTAAATTTTTATCGATAAGTACTCGCTTAGGGCTTTTTCCTGTCCACAGACGATTCGTTAAACTAGGGTTGTCAATTAGCGCCGTTCTCGTGCCGACCAAGATGGCATCTTCCTCAGATCGCCATTTATGTACCAGCTGCGTAGACAGCTTATTGCTGATCCACTGCTGCTCCTGCTCTTCTGGTGCGAAATAACCGTCATGAGTTTCGGCCCACTTCAAGATGACGTAAGGACGAAATTCTTTCAGCTTGGTAAAGAAACGTCGATTTACAAAGCGACATGCGTCTTCAAGGATGCCTACACGAACGGCAATACCAGCGTCTTTCAGCTTTTGGATGCCAGCACCATTTACTTTAGCAAAAGGATCTTGACAGCCTACCACAACCTCTTTAAAGCCGTAGCGCACGAGCATATCGGCACAAGGGGGCGTCTTTCCGTGATGCGCACAAGGTTCTAATGTCACGTAGATGGTAGATTGCGGAAAGCATCGAACAGCTTCCTCCTCGCCCAAGCGCGCGATAGCCTGCTGCACCGCATTCACCTCCGCATGTGGACCGCCATAAGGCGAAGTGTACCCTTCCCCAATAATGTGGTCGTTATAAACGATAACGGCTCCAACCATCGGATTCGGACTCACGGTACCTGCTCCCAAAACGGCTAGATCCAAAGCGCGCTGCATGTATTTTTCTTCCCTTAACATGTTACAAACATATGTATTTAGTAAAGAATTCTAAAAGTGTACGTCGCTTTTGTATGTTTGTAGCATGAAAAATTACAAAACCATAGCCGAAGACTATCGGGAGGCTCTTCAGGATCTTTATGAAGCCGATGAAGCTAAACAACTCTTTCTGATGACTTTCTCTTCCTTGACGGGAAAAGCTGCGATTCACTATGGTTTACTACAGCAGGAAAATGTTTCTGCCGACGATGAAGCATCTTTTACAACCACCTTGTCTGAACTTCGCCAAGGTCGACCGATACAGCATATTTTAGGCAAGGCCGACTTTTATGGCTATACCTTTGCCGTCAATGAGCACACCTTAATTCCTCGTCCAGAGACGGAAGAGCTCGTGCAGCTTATCGTCAAGGAGAACAAAGGAAAACAAGGCTCCTTACTAGATATCGGTACCGGATCGGGCTGCATTGCATTAACCCTAAAGAAGCAGCTGCCTCAGTATGCAGTTACCGCCTTGGATGTCTCTCCCGAAGCTATTGCCGTGGCGCGCCGCAACAGCAAGGCGTTGGATGCGGACGCTGAATTTATCCTTGCCGATGTTTTGGAATGGGAGAGCTTTTTCCAGGCAGACCAAACCTATGACATCATCGTTAGCAATCCGCCGTACATTACACCGAAAGAACAAGAGCAGATGCATAGCAATGTGCTGAACTATGAACCGCATAGCGCCCTCTTTGTTGAAGAGCATGCGCCACTTATTTTTTATGCTGCTATTGCAGACCTTGCAAAGGTGCATTTAAGTGATGGCGGCTCTCTTTATTTCGAGATAAACCAATATCTAGGCCCCGAGATGGTCGATTTGCTACAGAAAAAAGGATTTACAGACGTAAATCTCCTTCAAGATATCAATGGTGTCGACAGAATGGTATCCGCCAAGCTAAAAAGATGATAATTTTTCAAACTGAAAAACAGCCAATTAGTGGCTTAATGCAAGAAAAAACGCAATAATATTTGCTATTTAAAAGGTTTTTCCTACCTTTGCATCACTCCAAACAACGAAAGACATTTCGAAAAAAGAGTAAAAAGATTCTGTAGCTCAGCTGGTAGAGCAATACACTTTTAATGTATGGGTCCTGGGTTCGAATCCCAGCGGGATCACAAAAAAGCAACTTCAAAAGAGTTGCTTTTTTTGTTTTCCGCCGGATTCGAACAGAAGCGCTGGGCTGGGTTCGATCCGGAGGAGGCTCATGCAATGTGTGCGGGAATCGAGCGGCTGAGCCAACTTTCTCGCTCAGGGTAGAGTTTGGGGTAGAGTTTGGGGTAGCGGGACTGAGTAAACCTCAGCGGGATCTACTATCCTACTCCAACGAATTTGCTTTTTTTGTTTTCCCTCGGGATGAGAACAGAAGCGATGGACTGGGTTCGATCCGGAGGAGGCTCAAGCAATGTGTGCGGGAACCGATCGGCTGAGCCAACTTTCTCGCTCAGGGTAGAGTTTGGGGTAGCGGGACTGAGTAAACCCCGGCGGGATCTTATTTAAAATAGCGTTACAAACGCTATTCTCTATTATCTTTTTTGCAACCAAAGCTTACTTAAAAATAGAGTATTTCAATCCAAAGAATCAATAGGAACAAAACGGTGAAACTACTAATTGGATTTTTTATCTTTTCTAATCCACCAAATCAAATTAGTTACTAGAGTAATTAGCATTGCATAAAAAGCATACATGATTGCTCCTAAGCCATTCCAACCGGTCGATATACCTGCACGCTCCACCAATAAGAATAAAATTCCGTATAAAATAAAACTAATACATAATGAATTGATGATCTGAATATATCTATATTTTTTAACACCAAACAAAAAGGCTGACACAACTAATAGGATAGGTATATACATATGCCATAGACCTGACGAGGAGCTTGGGCTAATTATCCTGCTCACAATTATGATGTAAAGAATTGCACAAAATCCAAATACCATCAACACATATTTTTTTATCATTTCCTTACTTTAATTATCACTCACAATAAATTTTTCATCTATAAACGAGTCCAAAGAACATACATTTCATACACTGATAACCCAATCATTTTTTGTTCTGAACAGCAGCGTTTAATTGGAAAGGAACCGTGAGTATTTTAAACGCTTTGGATTGTTGATCAAATGCGTACTCATTTGTATAAAATGACATTTGATCACATAATAGATTTACTGATTGGTATATAGCAAATTCAAATTGTTTATGCAGCTTTGATTTTAGTAAATTAGCCATCCGATACTTTGTAGGGATGTCTTTGGTATACTTATGCAGTTTTTTGACATCGTAATCTTCAGAAACATTGTTGTTTTCTTTTACCCGTTCAGTTAGAACACTGACATTGATGCTAATATCTTGTTTAGAGTTAGGCGGTAATTTAATAAAATCATAGACAACTTGATTTTGTCCCATGATAGGATCACCTGTTATATTATCTGCATATTTCACGAAAAGGTGAGGTATAATAGATAAAAAAGAAACGTTGTAAATATGCGCTCTAATATTGACCTTGTGTAGGTGTTTTGAACCATAGAATTGGGGGTACAAATAACTACTAAAAAGGAACAGCGTATCCTTGGTTGGGTTAATAATAGAGACAATTATATTACTTGAATCCTTTTTAGTAATGGCATAGATATCCTTTCGAATCATTTTGTCTTTTGAGACATAGTGATCCGCTGATTTACAGCCGCAGTAGCCTCCTCTTTGAGTCTGTGCAAACAAGCTATCTATAAATAAGACGCTTAATATTATCAGGAAATATTTCATCATTATTGTTTGCTTTTTGTTTCCATTGGACTACCTTGGCCGTTTAATATGAAGTGTAATTTTCTGATTGCGAACAGGAAAATCCTTAATCTCAGCGGACGGCATAAAACCTTTTGATTCTAATTTAGCATTTTCATAACCTGAAGGAGCTATGTTCTTTTCATCGAGATAAATATGAAGTTCGTTGTCTTTTGAGACAACATCCATGATATCAGAATATTCTAATAGCCCTTCGGGCATCAATAAAGTCAGAAGTTTACGTTCAGCGTCTTGCAAAGTATAACTATTTAAAACGCTAAACTAACAATAATTAAATTTACCCCCCAAGAATTCCGTATGATCCAGGACTTCCATAAGCAGTTTCGGCGGTCTACTATTAAAGTGGGGATACGCTAGGCCTGAGAGGATCTTGTTCTGTAACGAATTGATATGTTTCTCAGGATTTTCCGCTGCAAAGTATCATCTTATTTTCTTTACAAAATCTTCTATTAGAACGAATGATTTAAAATATTCAATAAGACTTATAAATTCTTTTTTGATGTCTTCCAGATCCTTTGTGGTCAGTAATTTCTTATACAGTCACTGTCCCATGATAAGCTTGAGCTCGTTATTTAATATCTCTTCTACCTTGTCACAGCGTTTTTCGAAAAGTTCTATTTCCATAGGACCTTGTTCATCCATACATCTTTGGAGTAATCTTTCGCTGCTTGCTATAAGAAGTATTGGTCAGGAAATGGAATTCCACAGACGGATTTTCCTCCTTCTCCTGTAAATATTGCACAAAAAAAATAAGTATTTCGTTTCTCAAGTTCTTGTTGTAAAGCTGAAACTTGACGTAAAAACACTTGACTTGGGTAAATCCCAGTTTTTTTCCTATTTCTTTAATATCGTTGCCGACCTCTGTATAAACAGTAACATCATTATTTGAAATGAAGTTGAATACCCATTGGTCCAGTATGGTAAGATATTGAAAATAAAACCCTCGATTTACATACGCAGCACCACGGTTTACATTGATAAGTTGAATCCGCCTTTGGTAAATCATAGACGACGGGGGGGAATAAACGTTTAACGGTCAATCATCCACAGATTTAATAAAGTAATTCCAATAATATCCATGGATAGTGATGTGTCCAAATATTCTTACGACCTATTGTTAACATTTTAAAAAATTTGGTAATTTCCCTACAGACCAAGACATACGTTGTTTGTAAAAAATATTATCTTGCAGCTGATTAACCAACAAACATGAACTACGCAGAAATACTAAAAGATTCAAGAGGCCGAGCAGCTGAAGGGTTACTCGCTACAAAAATTATTGACTTGATGGATAAACTTCGCCTCGGCGATACCGAAAATGCCGCCAGGCGCTGGATTTGGGAACTGCTGCAAAATGCAAAGGATGTTTCCTATGATAACAAGCCCGTTTCTGTGGAGGTAGATTATAATAAGGGGCATGATAATGCAACTCTAACATTTAAACATAACGGACAGCCCTTTAGCAGTTATAATATCACTTCTCTGATCCACCAAGTCTCTTCCAAGAAAAGAAAAAAAGTAGAGGGTGTAAAAAAGAGACCGACAGGCAAATTTGGCACAGGTTTTTTGAGCACACATCTGTTATCTGAAAAAGTAGAAGTATATGGGGTTGTAAAAGAAGAAGCACTCCCATATAAGGAATTCTGTATAACGCTAGATAGAAGTGCTACTGATCCAGAAGAAGTTTTGAAGTCGGTTAGTAAATCCTTGGATGCCGTTAGTAATTTACTAAATTCGGAAAAGGAATATATTGAATTTGATACCGCCCGGTATAATACGAAGTTTATCTATTATTTACAGGATAAAAAAATTGCTACCGCTCAAAAAGGGATTTCAGACCTACATATCTCATTACCTTATACGCTGGCCTTTACTGATGAAATCGCACAGGTTTCGATAAGCCATGAGAATATTGTATATAGGGTTACACAAAGGCACACATTAGATGATGGGATCGAAGAAATTACAATCACAGAGGATATCGGCAAAGATGCTGTTAGTCCAACGCGAAGTATAGTTGTTATTAGTGGTAGCAGAGCAGCAATAGCATTGGAAATATTTCGTGATAACGAACAAATAAGAATAAAACCTTTTAACGAATTAACACCACGACTGTTTTGCGACTTCCCTTTAGTGGGATCACATGATTTTCCTTTCCCGGTAATCTTAAATTGTCCTGACTTTAATATCAATGAACCCAGGAACGGGATCTGGCTAACGGACAAGGATGACAAAAGAGTAAAGGATAATGAGGATATAATGGATGAAGCCATTTTACTCTTTCAAAAGCTACTTAACTACGCTGTGGTCAACAACTGGATGAACCTCTATGAGATATGCAAAATGCATACTGCAACATCATCCGACTGGTTGTCAAAGCCTTGGTTCGATGAAGTAATATTAAAGTCATTGAGGCGGACTATTTTAACCTCACCACTTATTACTACTTCCTCGGGAAAAAAAGCTATTTTGGATGATTCAGATAATCCTATTGTATTCTTTCCAAACGGCGTTAGCGATGAAATCCGCAAAAGCATCTGGGAACTTAGCAAATACTCTTATACACTCCCTCTTTTTGAAGAAATCAATGAATGGGTAAAAGTACTTTGGATGCCGAGTTTATCTATCACCTTATCAGTGCTCGCTCGTGAGATTGAGAATGCAGGTAATCTTGAAAACCTTCAAACTTTCCTTAAACAAAAAATAGATCCTTTAGCGTGGCTGAACAATTTCTATAAGGCAATGAGTTTAGATGAAAGTTTCGAAGACGATGTAATCGCAGGGAAATATTCCGTTCTACCAAATCAGTCAGGGGTTTTCTTAGCAAAGAGTGATTTAAAACTCGATAGGGAACGCACTATTCAAGAGGAAATAAAAGATGCTCTATATCTTTTGGGTACAAATGTAAGAGGCCAGCTGATATCAGAAAAAGTATATACAGGTATCCGTGTAAAATTCACCTTAAGTTCTGAACAAAGTTATATTGATGAAATGAACCTTCTTCTTACCGGAAGTAACATATCCCCAACCCAAAAATATTCTACGTGTGACTATTTAATGTCACTTTTTCCTTCTGACGATCGTGAAAATATCCGTAGAAACCAACTCTACGACTTCTCGGAAATAATGTTTCCTACTGTAGTACGAGAGAAAAAATTCGTCAGTCACAACGCAGACATATGGAAAGAGGCAGATAAAATTCAAATCAGAGCTATTGTAGCGAATATAGCAGATAAGAAAAATATTGAAGATTTTAGCGCAGCTTATTTTTTCAAGGACAAGACAAAGTCTTTAACCTTCCTCAACAACGTTGTAGATTTTCTAGTAACTAATGATATGGAAGGACTGTTGAACCTTACCCAGAAACCAATTCTTCCAGACCAGCATGGTAATTTCCAGATCAAAGATGCCTTAAATCTTGATGATGGCGAGATTCCGGAGCAATTGAAAATAATTGCAGAAAAATTAAGATATGATATAAAAGCCATGCTTTTGGACACGGCTATTTATCTTGAGCTTCCTGAAACACGCACTATGACCCCTCAAGCAGTTGGGATAGAAATAAGCTCCAGGATCGTACCTGCAGCCGCAATACGTCCGCGTTCTGAAGAAACAAAAGAGGCATGTCGCTTGCTGTTACTGTACTTTATAGAACATCCGGAACTCGCTAGCGCGTTATTTTCAGATTTATACAACCATAAGCACAAGCTTTATAATGACGAGGAAATAGCCAATAATATGAAACAAGCCGAGGATATAAAACAACTTATGAATGAACTTGACATAATATCACTGGAACAATTGCGCAAATTAATATCTAAAAATATACCTGACAGTACCGGACCGGAACAGGAAATAAAGCAAATAACAACTGAAATTCTTGCAAGTTGGGGCATTACCACAAAGGAAGAGTACAACATGCTTATGGGATCCGAGGTTACCGCAAACATTTTTAAGCATTACTCCATGCCAACGACAATGATGTTTGACCGAGCGCAGGAACTAATTGAACGCGCAAAACTAAATATCACAACATATTTAAAAGAAAGCGAAGAGTATAATACAGAATTTATAGAGCTGATTGCACCGACCGTACTCGCTGGAATAACAAAAGGTACTGTAAATGTCCATATAGTATTTCGACCAGGTGATAATGGGGAAGTGTTATTTTTTTATCCTTCTGAAAAAGCAACACTTGACCTTGATAACGCAGAACTTTGGGTCGATGATGGTAAGAATAAACCTTTTCGCCTTACCTTAGGCCGAATATTGCAAACTACAGGTATAAACAGAATCCCTATTGATGGTATCAACTAAACGCATCGAAGAATTATTGAATGAGGGTAGTGCTTCACTTGAACTGCGTCCAATTCTGGCTCCCTCCCGTCAATTAGCCCAATTAGTAGCTGGTTTTTCTAATACCGAAGCAGGATATATTGTGTTTGGTGCGAAAAAAAAACTTAAGCATGGTTATGAGATAATGGGATTAACTTCTGACTTTAATGTTAGCGCGATAACAAGTAAAGCCCTTGATCTTTTAGTACCAAGGCCACACGTAGATTACGGTTTTCATAATCTCGGAGGACGACAAGTTTTTATAATAGCAGTTCATTCTTCACCCGTCCAGATACTTTTGGAAGGAAAAAAATACATCAGGAACGCAGGAAAGACCATGGACGCAGACGAGCAGTTATTTACTTTTAATACTGCCGGTCAGCCTAAGTTCATAGAGTTAAACAATCGGCTTACTAGTTACAAAGCAATTATGACCGATGCGAAGTCTCGAGTAATTGCACATTATCAGGGGGCATTAAAAATCATGGATAACCTTGCAATGTTACTTTATCCCAATGGTCTTAACAAACCCACAGATTCCTACGAGGGAAAAATTCTTACACGTATACTTTTTTCTTCAGTGGTTGATAATTTTGAAATTTATCTATCAGATCTTTTATATGAAATCTGGCTTGCCAATCCAAACACGTTGAAAGGTCCTGCAACGGTTACCTTAGAACAGGTGCTCAACTGTTCCGATATTGAAGATTTTATAAAGTTTTATGCCAAAGATAAAATCTCCAAAATGAAAAAAGGAAGTGTCAAGACATTTATTAAAGATAATAAATTGATTAGCGATCTTAACGTCTTTAATCCGGCACACATAAATGATGTGGAATCCATTCTTCAGATACGTCATCTTTATGCGCATAGCAACGGGATTATCGATGAGCATTTCCTGAAATCTTACCGTGGTTCACTTACTGTTGGTGATGATTATTTGTTAAGTACGGAAGATGTGTTGATGAAACTTAATTATCTTTCGGGACTTGCAAACATGGTGGATATTGCAGCAATCACAAAATATAATCTTTCTACACTCTAATCAGAGCATATCCTTCGGCTGGGCTATCCCCGCTCATTTATTTGTTAAACATAAGAGAAATCGAATTATTACGTGTTCCAACTCGTGCAATTTGGATTCCCGAATCTATTAGAGCAAGCAGAAGTTGGGCATAGCCCCACTTTTCTTGTTTTATGCCCTGTAAAGGGCATTTAAGGTATTCTCCGGGGATACTTTATTATTTAGTGCCGTTTCTGACAGCATTTTTAGTATACTTAAGTGTATAACATTTGCAAACCTACTTCTTCTTTATGGTCAAACAATACCTTTCATACTCACTTTGGAAAATTCCATTGCTTGATAGCATAGGTTAGTTTAACTGATCCGTAGGAGGCTCAGCGATTGTGTGCAGGAATCAAGCGGCTTTGCACCCCTATTCCCTAGCATCCTCGTTGCAAACGAGGACGATTACTAGAGAAAAATTAAGCTCACATATTGCAAGGCATATTTTTGCTACAACGGTTACTTTACTTAATGGTGTCCCTCTTGAAAGTGTATCTAAAATGCTTGAAAATACCAATATTCGAACAACACAAATTTATGCCAAGGTCCTAGATCAAAAAGTTAGTGCGGATATGGCCGTTCTTAAGAAAAAGTTGTAAGGGGCTTATTAGGGAGGCAAGGTGATCTTGTAAAGCTCTTAGGCTAAATAATTTTTAGACTAAGAGCTTTAGTAATTCTTGAAAACTATAAGTTATAAATCTACACTCATTTAGAATGAAATAATAAGCCTCATATTTTTGAAACAATATTCAGGACAAGAAAGGAGTGAATTGACACAATCCAACACATACTAACTTATTCAAAATAAGAAAGTTGACTAGCTTTTCTGAATTTTAATTATCAATCAATTCCATTTTTACCATACAACAACACATTAGATATTAAATAACGCAATTGAAACTTGAGATCAAAATTCATATCGATCAACTCTGCTCGACCGCATAATTTCAAAAGTGTCGCTAAATTATCTACATGAGATGTTGTCCCACGATCAAACAAGTCTTTAAGCTCTTTAATACCTTTAAACGGGCTTCGATCACTAAGAACTTTTTCCGCAATTTTAGCCCTCAGTTGGTCCGGTTCTACTGCCTCCTTCATAAAGTAGAAGTTATCTTCAAAATTTTCTACATCCATGAAAAATTCTTCGATTTGCTTATAACTATCTACGAAGGTTTGAGTAGTGACTGTATGGGTATATGTTTTATTTGTTTCAATCTGTTCTAACTTCTTATTTGGAAAAAGATGCAGTTTCCCATCGTCATCCATATTGGCTAACTTGAACTCTAAAGAACTATATAAGCCAAAAGATGCATTACCTTGATCATCATTACGAATCGTGATTGATGGATAAACTACACCTAATTTTGAAATGAACTTATCAACTGAGCTCCTTAAAATAATATCTATCTTAGACTCACTTATTGCGAACGAGCTAACAAAGAATGTATTGCCTTTCTGCTTTGCTAACTTTGCTAACTCTAGAATTGCCACAACAAAGGTCTCACCAACTCCATATTCGCGGAATTTTTCCGAATTTATAGCTTTGACATAATATTGTTCTTCAACCTTATCATATAAAAGTCTAAAACTCTTACTAGCCGGAGTAGCCCTTTCTTCTAAAAATCGTTGTTCCCAAGAATGATTTACAGCTTTCAAAAGCGCCTTATCCCGTATTTCCTTTCTTAAATAAGTAATATATTGACTTAATTTTCTATTGTCATAGAACAAGCGTATAGAATCATACAGTGCAACCGCATTTAACTCATCTATTTCTAGACCATCCAAGGTTCCATTTTGTAACGTAAACAACACATCTTTTTCTTCGTTGTCCAAGAATGAAGTGGTGACATTATCTTCAGTTACCTCAAGTCGTTGCGTATTAAATCTAGCAACATATCTAGCAACAATGGCAGTAAATAAATCAATTTTTGGCAATTCTATATTCACAGACTCTTTCAAATCATACTTATTTATGATATATTTCTTAACTTCTTCGTCTTTTATTAGTGCTAAAAGGTCTACCGATGAAACGTAACCTTTTCCTTCTCCTAGTTCAGCTAAACGTATAGGGCGCTGAACAAAATATTCTCTTGTTTCCATTTTTAATAAATTTAAATGTAAAAAAAAGTCATTACAAAAGACACAGATGACTAACCATGAATATCTTGTGAATTCACAGCATTCGCTATAAAGCGACTATGAAATCAATCAGAAGAAGAATTAGGAATATTTTTGGCACTAGATGAAACAAATCATACCTTTGCACCGTTTTAATAGAAACACCATTTACTAATCTTCTTTTTAATCATAGCTGATTGATTTGACGACAAAGTAAAAACATATAAGGACTCAGGTTGGGTAGGATCTTCCTGAGTTTTTTATTTTGTATTTGTTTATCGTCTCTTATAATCCTCAATTAACTTTCCATATCATTTAAATTATATCCATCCTCAAATAATCTCATCTGTACGTTAAGATTATATTTCTGTCCGTACTTCAATCTGAATTCATACCAAGTTGTACACTCCATCATACATTCAGTAGCTTCATATATAAATTGGTTTAACATCATCTTTCCATTATCCGTTAAAAATTGAAAATGCTTATATGAACGCATGAAAGTTTGAGAATAGGGATTTAAGGCCTGCAATTTCAATAAACCGTCTTTAGTAAACCTCATATAAATAATTTCATTGGTATACCTCGCTACGATATATTTACGCATAGTTTTATTCTTAGGTATTGGCCACTTATTTAATCGATATATTTCATCATAAAAAGATTGTGGAAAGCGCTTTTCGTAAATAGTAGCCTCAACAGTAAAATATGTATCGAGATTCTTTCTGATTTCCGATAAATCAATTATTAGTCCTCCAGTTAGTAGTATCTTTTCACTTTCGCGATCCAGATTCTTATCCTTAATTTTATCATGAATAAAAGCCTCTGTTGAATCAAACAAGAACTGTAAAAGCCCTTCTTTGTCTAGATCGATACTCTGACTAGTCTTTTCCTCTTTACGGTCCAGGTATTTTTTTTTGATATTCTTCGCCATAATTAATTGTATATCTCTTTATTTCGTTTTACATATTGATTAATACTGTCAATATCACTCCACGTCGAATTTAACTTCCCTAAACTATCCGGCACACTTGCATTATACTTTTGAGCTTTAATCCAATTAGCAGGTTTATTTCCCGAATCGAAAGCTTCGAATAAATAAATCATACTTGGATGAACGTCATTAAACTTTGCAAATTTCACGACCTCTGAATGGTTATTTAAATACCTTCTTATCATGGAAGATTTCTCTTTAGAGAAAAGATATTTCCTAGAAAAGCTATCTGCTTCGGTCTCTTTTTGAACTAATACCGCATCATCTGAATCGTCAATACTCAAATGATAATTCCCTTGAGATATCTCTTCCCAGTCGAATAACACATGGTATAGTTCATGAATTAATGCGAACCATAACGTTGCATAAAAACCCTTGTAATCTGTAAGAATAATGGCTGGCTTCCCCTCTATTGGTATTGTAGCACCCCTTACGTGCAAATTCGGAAAAGAAGGCATAAATATCACACTAATCCCACATCTATACAACAGGCTTATGACGTTCTTCAATCCCAAACTTACGTCAGTGGAATACCATCTAATTTTTGGAAAAATCTCAATAAGTTGATTTCGATCATAGGGATAAGGCTGATCAAGTTCATTGAGTATTTCTTCTGCTTTTGTTAACCAAGTACTCTGACTATAGCTACTTTTCTTTTTTATTTTTCCTGCGCTAAATGCTGGAACTTTTTCTGAGGGTTTGTAATCTAAAATATTATTCACACGAAATAGCTTGCACAAGCGACTTTCAATTCCGCTAAAATCAGCAATATCTTCAATAAAGCCAACTTTCTTTAAAGTAGCTAAGTCAAAATTATCCTTAATAAAATTAACCTTTTCCTGATCGACATTTGATGAATATCGATCGCTGAATGTATTCATAAAAAGCTCTAAAACATCTCTCTGTGACAATTGCAAAAAGGATGATAACTTATTCAGGGTAGAAAAATCGATGCGTTTTAATGTTCCATTTAAAACTCCCACTAAACCGCGATATTGAATACCCATTATTTCGGCAGCTGTAGTTTGATTGATATTAAGCTCTACCAATCTTTGCTCAAATATAGAAGATAATGTTTGCGAAGATTGATTTCCCATCTCCGCCATTATCTTTCCTAACAAATCGTCTACATTAAAATTATCCATATCATTATTATTACATTACAAATGTAATAATAAAAGTATTAATGGATATATTTTGTTTTAAAAAAATGTATTAATACATTTTTTTAAAACAAAATGACATTTTTATTTACTTGTGAACGTGTATCCTAAGTATACTAGCGATTGCAATAACAACGTTCTATATTTACTTTATAGAAATGGATAAATCTTACCGCCTTCTAAAAAGTTAACTAAATATGTATTTGGTATAAAAGATACGTCTCAAGTTTACAACAAGCTAACATACCACCCTATAAATCAAAATATTAAATTTTATTAATTTTTCATATTCGCATAAGAGGCCTTCTTCATAGCTACAATATTTTAACTAGCATCCCCCCCTATCAATATCCCCCATAACAAGAAAAAGGTTGCCTTCATGAGCATAGAAGACAACCTTTTTTATTAGCGATACTAAATTATATCGCAGAAAATAGCATTAGCAAAGGCCAGTCCTATGGAAAGACTGGCCTTTAGCGTTATTAATAACCTTTATTCTGGCTGATGGCGCCTTTTGTCACATCTAGCACGTTTTGCGGTATTGGAAATATACGGCGTGTAGGATCTGTAGCAGGCTTCGCACTTTTTGGCAATGCCAAATCATACTTCCCGAAACGAACCATCTGCTGACGGCGGAAAAGTTCCCAATAAGTTTCGTAAGCGATTTCCTTGTAAAGTTGCGGCATATCTAAGCTTGCAATTTGTTTTCCCGGAGCATTGTTATAATAAGCTTCACGTGTTCTAGACGTACGAAGCTTATTGATATCCTGCAGGGCTAAACCATTGTCACCTTTTCTTAAATAAGCCTCCGCACGCAAGGTATACATCACCCCTAGACGAACCAAAGGAATATCTACACCACTTGCGCCGTTTCCATCGCCTGGATCATACTCATATTTAAAGACACGCACGCCACGATTAATTTGATCTTGTTTAAATACAGCTTCTTTATTGTTGTCAAAGTTAAGCTCAGGCGTGAAGTCCATCTTTGTACTGGTACTTTTCTCCATAACCAAAGCCGTTACTTTGATACGATTGTTTGGTGTCATCACAAAAGAAGTATTGTTGGCTAACACAGGACCATATTGCTGTCCTTCGATAATTCCACGATTAAAGTGAAACCACATCAAGCTAGTGCCCGGTACGATGTCTGTAGATGGCACATCCTGCTCTCTATCGTTATGAAACCACGTACCATCGGCGTACTGGTATTTACGCGAGAATCGTGGATCATCATGATTACCATCCCAAGAATAATAGAATTCAGGCGTCATACAAGCCGCATTCGTTCCTCTATTGGTTGGCGTTGGACGTTGATTACGCTCTACCCCTACATAACCAAAGGAGTTCGACCCGTTACGAATTTTGTCGATTTTCTGCGTAACCACCCAGATCAGCTCAGGACCTTTCTCGTTCTTAATGGAGAAGCTGTTGAAGTAGTTGCTTTCTAGCTTAAACTTTGGTGAATTGATAAGTAAGGAAGTGTAATAGATTACACGATCCATATCGGTATCATTACCCGATACCGCCTTCTCCGTAAAGTTGAATGAACCCGCATAGCGATCTTTTAATACCGCACGATTCATGTACATATTCGCTAAAAATCCATAGGCAGCTTCTTTCGTAAAACGCCCATTATGGGTTGCGCTCTCCCCTAAGCTTGCTAAATCAGGAATTAAGCCTTCCACCTGTGTGATAAGCTCATCGATCCCTGTGGCAGCCTGCTTATATTCTAATGGAGCCTTCTCGCTCATCGGATCACGGTAAGGAGCTTGACCATATAAGTCCAACAAGTTGAACATGTAGTAAGCCAATAGGCCTTTTGCTTCCGCTAGGTATTGCTTTTTTAAAGGAAAATCAGACTCCGTAATAGCTTTAATGGCAGCCAATGAACGTGTGCTTCCTGTATTCAACATATTCCAGTTGTCCGTCACGATAGCATTGTCAGGCTTCCAGGTGAATTCATGCATCGAACGCCACTTACCACCATCACCCCAGTCACTACCACGTGTAGGCAACATGGCTTCATCCGTCGTATACTGTTGTAAAGAGAATACGCCACCATGGTCTACAAAGACGCCTTTTCCCATATGTCCATAGGCCGTTGCTAAAGCAGCTTCCGGATTGGCTACGCTACTTCCTGGCAACTCGTCTAAGATTTTTTCGTTTAGTTTAGTACAGGAAGTTAGGGATAAACTCAATGCTGCCAGTACGATATATTTTGTCTTTAATATGTTTTTCATGATTATAATTTTACAGTTACGCCAAATAGAATAGTTTTAGCCGCTGGGAAAGCTGAATAGTCAAGTCCTAAAGATTGGTTTCCGTTTGTGCTACGTGGACTGTTAATCAATGGGTCATAACCAGAATATTTAGTTAACGTCCATAGATTTTGTCCTGTGACATATAAACCAATAGACTGCGCCCATTTGATAGATGTGGAACTAAAAGTATAGCCCAGACGTGCCGAATTTAGACGTAAGAAATCAGACTTCTCCAAATACAAACTTGATATCTGTGGGTTATTTGCCGAACTGATATTTGGCGCATAATATTCATTGGAAACATTTCTATCAGACGCTAGGTTATTAATATTTAGCGCATGCATAGCCAAATTATTATAGTTGTAACCGCCCAATTGTCCCATAAATGATAAGCCTAAGTCAAAGGCTTTATAGCTCATTGAATTGTTAAAGCCGAACGTAAATTTAGGCATAGCTCCACCAATAACCTGACGATCAGCGCTGTATTCATACAAGCCTTTATCATTTACGCCTTTATATTCCGGTAAGTAAAATGAACCGATGGCGTAATTGCTTTTATAGATGTTAATGTTCACTCCCGACTGACCAGGACCAGCGATAGAGCCGGATAGGATTTCTGAAATAGGAAGGTCTTTTAAGGTATTATGCAATGTTGCCCCATTCAAGTCAACAGACCATTTGAAATTTGGCTTATTGACAAGCTGTGAACCTAACATAAATTCAAATCCTTTATTAACAATACTACCATCAATATTTAACCAAATATCAGACGTAGAGCTTAAAGGTTGCGACGGAATATTTAGGATAGCATCTTTGGTGATTTTGTTGAAATATTCCAAAGTACCATAAAGCTTACCTTGAAACAGGCTGAAATCAAGACCTACGTTCGTCTGAATAACACGCTCCCACTTTAAATCTGGATACGGTGTTCTTTTAACAGAAATACCATTCACTAAGTTTAAGTCGTCATTTAGGTAATAACCGTCTGTTGGCGAATAAGCATAGCTGGCTTTCGTAATACGGTTAGGCACTTCCTGATTTCCAGTTACACCCCAGCTACCACGCAATTTCAATTCATTTAACCAGCTTGGAAACTGTAAGAATTTCTCATTCGTAATATTCCATCCTGCCGCAAATGAAGGAAAAGTACCATACTTGTTGTTGTCACCGAAACGCGTAGATCCATCGGCACGAACAGAAGCGGTAAGCATATATCTGTTGTCGTAACCATAGTTGATACGGCCAAAGTAAGATTGTAGTTCATTTTCCTGCGTAGTACCATTCACGGTGCTTGGACGACCTGCAGATCCAGGATTGTTTTCTGGCAATATCCCTTCTCCTTTTCTGCCGACACCTTCAATATTGTATCCATTACCGCCATTCTCAAACTTCTGATAAGAAAATCCGGCAATAGCCTCCAATTTATGTGCAGCAAAGGTTTTATTGAAATTAAGGTAATGCTCTAGAATAGTATTTTTACTATTTTGATTACTCTTCACAAAACGACCGTTAGGCGTTAAGTCGGTATCATTCTTGAAAATTGTCGTATTTCTTTCCGCCATGGCTCTATCAAAGCCTAGATTTAGTTTATAAGCTAAACCATCAATAATGCGAAAGCTAACATTCAGATTGGCCAATGCACGCAGTGTACGGGTATTATCACGGTATATATCCAATAAATAAGCTGGATTATAATGCGCATTCATCTTAAAGTTCGTGTAGTTGCCGTTTTCGTCAAACACCGAACGTGTAGGATTAGCCATTAAAGCATGCGCAATCAGCTGTCCATTGGAACCACCATTATCGCTGGTTGGTGCTGCTTGGTCGCGCGTTTCGCTAACCGTTAAATTAACACCAACTAATAACCTTTGATTATCTAAGAAACCTTCTGATGCATTTACACGTGCTGAAGTACGTCTAAAATCACTATTCTTAACGATACCTTCCTGATCCATTTGCGCTGCGGACACGTAGTAGTTTCCCGAAGTAGTGGCCTTCGCAAAAGAAAGTGAATGATTACGTGTTTGCGCATTTCGAAAGATTACATCCTGCCAGTCGGTACTGCTACCATGATCAAAAGCTTTATCCTTAATGGCATTCCGATATTCATCTGCTGACATCACATCGATTTTCTTCGCCACGGATGAAAATCCTAAATAACTATCTGCCGTTAAGGAAGCCTCTCCTTTTTTAGCCTTTTTAGTGGTGATGATAACCACACCATTTGATCCTCTAGCACCATAAATAGCCGCCGCAGATGCATCTTTTAAAACAGATATCGACTCGATATCGCTCGTATTTAAGAAGTTCAGTGGGTTTTTAGATCTACTAGAACCTAAACCAATATCCTGACCTCCAGGGCTCACATTGTCGTTATTCAACGGAACACCATCGATCACGAATAAAGGCGTACTTCCACTACGGATAGAGCCGACACCACGAATGGTAACATCTACCCCACCACCTGGCTCACCAGAATTGGATACTACACGTACACCGGCAACTTTACCTTGCAGCAAGTTGTCTGCCGACACGACCGCACCTTGACGAAAGTTCTTCGCATCCAACTGAGCAACAGAACCTGTAAGATCTTTTTTCGTTTGTGTACCATAACCAATAACAACCACTTCGTCTAAGTTGTCGGCATTTGCCTCTAACGTAATCTGCAGATTGGCTTTCGTAATGCTTACCACCTGCGTTTTGTAACCAACATAGGTGACGATTAGCTTTTTCCCTACCGCTGATCGTAGCTCAAAAGCACCATTAGCATTGCTGGAAGTTGTCGTACGACCATCCTCCTCACGGATGGTTACGCCTGCAAGTGGGTTGCCCTCGTTATCCAACACAATACCCCTGATGGTCTCTTGTTGTTGGTTTCGTGTGGCTGTCCCAAATGTTTTTTGCACGGCAGTGTTTGCCGGATTCGCAAATGTAGTGAAGTTTGTTGCTCCGGCATGTGCCTGTAAAGATGCTGCTACAGTCATACTAAACAAGCTTAAGCTGGTTAAACAGACCTTCTTCATTCCTGAAAAAGTAGAAAATTTCATACTGTTGTACATATAGGTGATTAAAAAATAGGTGTTCGTTAAAATGCAATGATATGGATCGGTATACCCCAAAATGATTAACAGTAGGTGTTACTTTCCCAAAAGCCAGATACCCGAGATAAATAGGTTAATTTACAACAGTTGTATACTGCAGTTATGGAGGTGGCCAGGCTATTCATGTTCATGTTGATTTGCGAACACAAAACTAAAGGTCAGTGTTTAAGACAGTGTTAGCATAAAATTAAGTTTCGACGCAAATTTCTTAATGTCACACTAAAGAGGAATCTAGAAAGAATAACAGCTGGATTTTATTTAAAATAGCGTAGAAAACGCTAAACTCAAGCATTCTCGTGCGGAACAAGGATGATTATTGGATGAATAGAAATGTCCCTATCCTTAGCTAAAGTCTTTTATAACGAATCCTTCGACAGGCTCAGGATGACAAATTGGATAGGTAGCTTTCTCGCTACACTTCGTTCCGTTCGAAATGAAGCAAATGGAAGAAGGTCGTACAGATTTACTTTGCTAAACAATCTTTTGACCTGTCACCCTGAGCTTGTCGAAGGGTCTAGGTGACGAGTTGGACAGGCTATTATAGTTTCTTTTATAACCTTGCAAACGCTATCCTCAGGCGTTTTCGTCGGACAAAGGGATGGTTATTGGATGAATAGAAATGTCCCTATCCTTAGCTAAAGTCTTTTATAACGAATCCTTCGACATGCTCAGGATGACAAATTGGATAGGTAGCTTTCTCGCTACACTTCGTTCCGTTCGAAATGAAGCAAATGGAAGAAGGTCGTACAGATTTACTTTGCTAAACAATCTTTTGACCTGTCACCCTGAGCTTGTCGAAGGGTCTAGGTGACGAGTTGGACAGGCTATTATAGTTTCTTTTATAACCTTGCAAACGCTAAACTCAAGCATTCTCGTGCGGAACAAGGATGATTATTGGATGAATAGAAATGTCCCTATCCTTAGCTAAAGTCTTTTATAACGAATCCTTCGACATGCTCAGGATGACAAACGGGGAAAGTAGATACTGATAAGAAAAGGCAGTACATATTTGTTTTCGCATTGCAAACGCTATGCTCAAGCATTCTCGTCATAAACGCAATAGGACTCCTAAAAAATCATCGCCTAAAATTCATTATCCCAGCGGGGTAACATCTCTTTAGCACATAAACCGTATAAAGTCACGACCCTAGCAGGGTCGCATCTAGCAAGCATTTTCTTCTACAAAAATCCCTATTTCAAGGGATTTAAAATTCCCGCTACGCTGATTATTTTTATAAAAAAATAATATAAAAAATTAGCAAGAGCAGATATAGCAAATAGCCGTTAAGAAAATTGATACATAAATTTCCTTACAGGGAAGTTGCTACCGATAAAAATGGCATTGGTGAATAGAACCAAGATACGGACGACAGGAACTACGAAATCGTGAAAAATTGATTTTGAAACATTTGAAATACTAGATAAATAAAGATGGGATTTGAATATAAATTAAGAACGAAACTTACGGAAAATCAACTTGGCGAGATTCAAAATTTACTGGCTAGCGACCTAATGTTTGACAAAAAGTACAAATATGAAGGCGAGGAGTTTTGGGATTATAGAAAAGCATCTAATACCGGTAAACTGCCGAACATACATATCATTTTTATGGAAGATGGAATTTATATCTGTCAGTATAACTCTTCTTATCTATGGACTGACCTTGATAAATTGAAGAGTTATATCGAAAGCAACGACATTGATTATGAAATCATTGACTATCAAGATTAATTCGTTTTTTTAGCGTTGCAAACGCTTTTTCCTAGCATACTCCTTGCTAACGAGGACGATTGTTGAATTTAAATAGACTTCTTTTCATAATCTAATCCCTTTACAACGAATCCTTCGACAGGCTCAGGATGACAATTTGGAGAGGTTCGTGTGCTGATAAGAAAAGGTAATGCATAATCTCGGGCCTTACAAAAAAAGGGCTCAGACGCTATAAAATAAACAAATGAGCTCGCTGGACTCTTATACCTAGCGAAAAAATTATGGCTATTCATATAGCAATCCATCGAATTGACTTAAAAAAAAGACGGATACACCCCTAAACTACCAAAAATCATTACCCCAGCGGGGTAACATCTGTATAGCACATAAATAGCATAAAAGACGACCCCAGCGGGGTCGCATGTAGGAAGCAATTTAGATAGCTCTGTTATTCTTTTTTAGCGTTATAAACGCTTTTCTCGGACATCCTCCTTGCAAACAAGGATGATTGTTGGATAAAATAGACTTCTTTTCATAATCCCTTTACAACGAATCCTTCGACAGGCTCAGGATGACAATTTGGAGAGGTAGTTATTATACGGTAAATAGCATATTTTAATCTCTGTTTGGTCCTCCTACTTTCTACGCCCCTACACGCTCGACATGGTCTTAAATTCGGTCGGTCTCATGTTTGTCAACTGATGGAAATTATTGCTGAAAGCCGCAATATTGGAATAGCCGATTTCGTAGGCAATTTCAGTCATATTGAGATCACTGTCTTTAATCAATTCCATGGCTCTGATAATGCGCAACATTTTTATGTACTGAATAAAGGTGATGTGCAGCTTGGCCTGAAATAGCCGCGTTAGGCTCCTCACGCTCATCCCCCATTGGTTTGCGACACCTTCGAGGGTCAGATTTTCATGTAGACGGCTCCGCAGCGATGCGACAATCGCTTGGAGGCGCTGATCATCGGTGGTCGGAAGCTGAATGGAAAAACGCTTCAGATTTTCTTTCGACAGCACCTTACGTAACGTCGTCAGAAAATCAAATTCCCAAGAACCTGCAAAATAATCGCCCTGCCATTTCTCACTAAAAGATAGCATTTCTGCCAAAAGCTTACTCACCGGATAAATCCCTAATTGATTATAGAATGCCTCCGTATTTTCTCCCGGAAAATAGATATTGATGATATAGAGATCCTGCGTGTTGAACATCAGGTTGTGCGGATAGTTTTTAGGTATCCAGATGTAATGATTGGATGGAATATAGAAATCCTTCTCGGCCGTCTGTAGATAAGCAATACCTCCAAAAACGAGTAATAGCTGTGCTTTATCGTGCTGATGTGCAGGCAAGCGCTGCTCCGTTTGCTGGCGTACCACCAATATAGCGTCTGGATTCTGATCGACACTATTTACAAGTTGTTCAAGAATATCCATATGGCCAAATATAACAAATAATAGGCTAATTATATAAAATGATGATTTCTCGATTGGGATAATTTTGTGTTATAAAGAATTGAATCCCGATGAAACAGAAAGTCATACTTCCAGATAAAGCGCTTGACCTTAGGAAAAAAGAGCAAGCCCGCAATGATATGGTAGCGCCCGAAACCTCAAAGATGCCGGTATCTCCTGAATCGGACGATGCACTAGATTCGGACGAACGACCATTCGCCAACGAGATAGATCTAAACAGCATGTACTGGATTTCGTATGCGAACCCATTGATGCCGATGATTGATTTAACCATTTTCTTTAATGAGGTAAAAAAGTGGTTCATAAAAAGAAGAAAACGTACGCATCATTTATAATTATACATCCATGAAACGCTATACATCAACTCCCCTTTTGGGAGTTCTACTGTTACTATTCGTACAAATACTCCATGCGCAAGATGAAGTACCTTCCCCACTATGGAGCCTAGAAGAAATGTGGAAAGTCGCTGAAGCCCATAACCGCCAATTGAAGCTGTCGGATTTAAACCTACAGCAAAGTGCCTTGGAGGTGCTGGAGGCCAAAGATCGCCTGCTCCCCGAACTGACCATTGGTGGAGATGCCAAGCTAAACACTAAATTCCTCCTTTACGACAATGGGCTATTCGCGGCACCACAAAATGTGCCAGTAAAGGGCTACGGTTACTCGGCAGGCTATAGCCTAAACTACAACCTCTTCAATGGTGGTAAAGACAAAAGAAATATCCAGATGAAGCAGGAAGAAGAAACACACCGTCACTATGAAGACGACCAGCAGCGACACAGCGTAAAATACAGCATTGCCCTTGCTTACTTCGATTTATACAAGTTTATGCACTTCCGTGATTTCCTTGCTGCTGAGATTGCCGCCGAAAACAAGCAGCTATCCCTTATTGAGAGCTTACACAAAAACGGTATTGTACTAAAGAGTGACGTGCTGCGAACGTCGGTAAAACTATCCCAATTGGAATTAAGTCTTTCGGATCTTAAGAAAAAAATAGATTTAACGACGCAACGGCTTAACATCTTGATGGGACGGGATAATGAAGCGCCGTTAGCCATCAGTTATCAACCTATTTTTGAAGCGAAAGCTATAGATACCAGAGACTATAATGATTACCTGGCTATCGCCCTTAACCAATCGCCTGCCTACAAAATGGTGGATAGCGATATTAAATGGAGCGAACTAAATATCAAGCAAATTAAAGCGACCTTGCTGCCCAAGGTGTCTTTGTACTCCAATTACAATTATACCTATCCACAGATTTCCTTTTACCCCTATTCAAATGATTTGTGGGGCTTTGGACAGACGGGCGTTAAGGTTCAATTTTCTATCGACAATCTATACAAAAGCAAGCATACCATTGCCCGAGCAACGGTCATAAACAGCCAAGCTAAAGAAAAAGCGAATAGCAAGAAAGATGAAATCACAATGCAGGTGAAAGAGGCATTCTTGCAACAACAGCAAGCTTTAGAAAGCATAGAGACAGCCGAGAAAAATAGCATCAAAACGGCCGAGACGGTTCGCGTTATCCGAAACAGTTACCTCAATCAAGAATCACTATTGACCGACCTCTTGGAAGCAGAAAACGCTTTGCTGGAGGCCAAATTTAACTTAACGACAGCACAAACAAATTTCAAAGTCAGCCATATCCGACTGCTAGCCATCATCGGAATCCTTTAATACAATGATCATGAACACAAATAAAACAGATAAAATAGTCGTAACGCTAACAAAATGGTTTGGCATCGTCCTTTTCCTAGGAATCCTCATTTGGGCAGCCCTATATCTCTTTCGAGGATACCGCTATGAACAAACAAATGATGCGCAGATAGACGCTTATTTATCGCCTGTCAATGCTAAAGTAGGCGGCTACATCCACAAAATATATTACCAGGACAACCAACAAGTCCATCAGGGCGATACGCTGGTGGTAATTGCCCTTGACGAGTACGGACTTAAAAGAAATGCCGCTTCGGCAGAACTGATGAGCTCGCAGGCTAAGCTGCCCATCTTGGCGGCTAGCGAGGCCACGCAGGCCAAAAGCATCGACGTCATCAAAGCTCAGCTTGCTGGTGCACAGGCAAAACTAAGCCAGCAGCAACGGGAGTTTGAACGCTACACAAAGCTATTGGATGATGAATCGACCACGCCACAAAAGTTTGAGAATGTGCGTACGGCTTTGGCTATTGGCCAAGCCGATTATGAACAGACCAAAGCTTCGCTAGCCGTCGCGGAGTCTAGGTTACATGATTTGAGCGCGCAGCGTAATGCGATAACTGCGGAAATAAAAATTAAGGAAGCCCTCCTTGAACGACAGGAATTGGACATTAAATATACCGTTATTACGGCGCCCTTTGATGGGCTGCTTGGGAAGAAGACCATTCAGGAAGGTCAATTAATACAAGCCGGACAGACGTTAGCCTTTTTGGTAAACATACGTGAAGAGAAATGGGTAATGGCGAATTTCAAGGAAACACAGGTTGGTCATTTCAACGTTGGACAAGCGGTATCTATAGCGGTAGACGCCTTTCCTAACGAAAAGTTCACGGGTATTATAGAGTCGTTTTAACCCACAACAGGCGCTCGCTATTACTTGCTTCCTCCAGACAATGCCACAGGCAACTTCGTGAAGATTATACAACGTATTCCTGTGCGAATCAAGCTGACAGATACACCAGAGAAGTTAGCGAAACTTTCCGCAGGGATGAATGCTCAAGTTTATGTTTTAAAAGATTAATGATGCAAGCACATAAAATTCCGGTTTTCAAACCTTGGGTTTCTGAATGGATGGCTAGATCTGTGATTTTTGCCGTCCTGATGACCTGCCTCTTTGCTTTCGCCTTTTACGGAAGTCCCCTTGCTGTGATGGGTTATTATGGCATACAGCCGACCGATGTACAGTATGGCATGATCGTCATCTATGGCTCCACAGTCGCCTTTCTGGCCCTAGACTTTCGTATAGTCAAGTATTTTGCACCAAAAAAATACTTATTAACGGCTCTCGCCATCAATGCGCTATGCTCCATCATCTGTTTCCATAGTAAAGATTGGACCGTGTTTATCGTCTGCCAGTTCATCCAAGGAATTACCTGCGCTTTGCTGTCGGGCATCGTGCTGCAACTCACCTTCCCACGGCTCGCCTCTACACGTGCACGTGTAATTGGCTACACGCTACTCTATGGAAGCATCCAGATATCCGTTCCTTTCTATTCCATCTATGCTAGTATCGTGCTTTACTTTCAGGACTTCAACTGGATTTTTTACGGTTTCAGCATCATGCTTATCGCTGTAGCAGTAACGGTCATGCTGACGATGAATGGCCAGGCTCGGTTTACCAAAAAGATACCGCTCTATCAGGTGGATTGGTTCGGCTATCTATTTTATGTATCTTTTATTTTGACCCTCGGTTACCTATTAATCTATGGGCGCCAGCTGGGCTGGTTTGACAGCCCAATAATCCAACGGCTGACCTTTGCAGATCTTACGCTGCTTATGCTATTCATCTGGAGGGAATCGAGGCTTAAACGTCCTTTGATTAACCTACAAATTTTCAAGGTTAAGAATTTTGTCGTCGGCCTACTCTTACTTTTTGTGTTTTACATTTTCAAAGGAAGCACCGGACTTACCTACGGCTATCTAGAGGTTGTGTTAGGCAATGACCCATTCGGCACCATTCCGATATGGACTGCTGTTATTGCTGGAACTTCCTTAAGTATGTTTGTTACGGCTCGATTTGTACTGATGGGCTATAACCTTATCCTGATGATTATCGTCGGTTTTAGCATCATGGCTTTGTACTATGGGTATATGCTGCTTTTTATTTCCGTGCAAGGAGAAACGGCCGACTTTATCCTTCCCTTGTTTATCTATGGCGTTGCTACAGGCGTTTTGTTTGTCCCTATCGTTTCTTTCACCAGCTCGGCAGCGCCGCCAAAGCTAGCCTTGCATGCTTCGCTGATTGGGATATTATCCCGCTTCACGGGGTTTACGGCAAGCCTAGCACTTAATAATGAGCTTCAGCTGTTCTCCAAATCTGCCGTTCGCGAGAAGCTGCGCGAAACACTAACGGAAACGAACCCGCAATTGCCCCTAACCTTATTGGATATACAGAATCAATATAGCAATGCGGGCAGCGACATGTATACCGCTAAAGGGGCTTCGAATATATATTTCACGAAGCTAATAGGCCAACAGATTGTTGCTCGCGCGACGCGCGACTATTACGACCTGATGCTGGTAGGTTTAGTTTGCGTTATTCTGCTTCTGCTCATTCTTCCTCAACTTCAAAAGGTTGTTTTGCGCTTAAAAAAGGGAACCATCCCTTATTAAAAGAAGTATTCACAAACAGGAAACCAAGCAAATCATACGATAATAAAAACAACAAACCATGTTGACGGTCATGGTTTGTTGTTTTATGCGAAAAAGTTTATTGGGTTAATTTCAATTTCATCATGATATCAGTCTGCTCATCATCTCCTAATTTGAAAATATGCTTATCAAACTCAACAAATCCATTTTTCTTGTAAAAACTAATAGCTCGAGGATTCTCTTCCCAAACCCCTAACCAAACATATTCAAGTCCCTTTCCTTTCCCAATCTCAAGGGCTTTCTTATAAAGAATTTGACCTACATTCTTGCCATGAAAATCTTTTAAAACATAAATACGCTCAATTTCAAGCGCTTTATCATCCTTTAATTCTGTTTGTGAAGCTCCAAAATTGACTTTTAAATAGCCAATAATAGCGTTATCCAATAAAGAAAAATAAAATTCGGAATGCTCATCCTGTAGTTCTTGTAACAATTTTTCTTTCGAAAGACCTTCAGCTAAATATTGGGCTATATTTTCTTCTGTATTTACTGCAGCAAATGTTTCTAAGAATGTTTCCTTTCCAATTTTTTGCAATTGTTCAATATCATTCAACGTAACTTTTTGTACGATTATATTTTCCATCTTATTTTTTATTAACAAAGATCCAAAAGGAGATTGAATAAATTTTTTACAAATGATAAAAAAACACGCATTTTAATTCTATAAAACACAATCTAAAGAAAGACAAACAATTCGCAATTATTAATATTATCTATGCATAGATTCTTGTGAAATAACGTATAATTAGCAAGATTTGGATTTTATCCCCTTTAATTAATAGGGATATTGCAGCTCAAAAATAGACAAGATGGAAATTAAGAATTGTTCACTAACTGATGTAGCTGAAATTTTATCGCTTTATGAGGCGGCAAGGAATTTACAAATTCAGCGAGAAATGGTCGTTTGGCCGTCCTTCGAAAATGCTTTCATTGAAAATGAAATTCGGGAAGAACGACAATGGAAAATAGTTGATGGAAGTACCATAGCTTGCAACTGGGCCATTACTTTTGCTGACCGAGAAATATGGGGGAATAAAGATAAGAATGACGCTATTTACATTCATCGTATATGCACAAACCCGAACTTACGCGGAAATAGATACATTGATAAAATCGTAGCATGGGCAATAGCATATGCCAAGCAGCTTGGTAAACGCTATGTGCGTTTAGACACCTTAGGCAACAATACCAAGCTTATTGCACATTACACATCGGCAGGATTTGATTTCTTAGGCATAGTTGAATTAACGGACACACTGACCTTACCAGCGCATTACCAAAAGGAACCAAAATGTTGCCTTTTTGAAATCGACTTGCAAAACAGAAACTCTTAGCGGATTTTTAATAACAACTACTCCAAAGCCCTTCTAATATACTATTTCTAGGAGAGGCTTTGGAGTAATTCACAAAACCTCGCCAATCTAAGCCAACAGATCCATTAATTTCCCCCCCCTACTGCCATAGGTGAAGAATACATATGACCACGCTCTTTTAAGGAAAAACCTTATATATATCTTCTCTTTTTACAAAACGAGCCAATTCAATCTTATTATCGTCTTTATAAAAGCCCAGCCGATAATCTCCAGTTCTCCAGCGATAAACGGAAGAATAGCCTTTTATTTTTTAACATTTCTGAGTTCTTCTAAAGAAGATGATTTCTCTAGGTCAACGATAAATTCTTTGATTTTGGTTTTCAATCTTTTATCATTGAGTTTGCTAATGTCAACAAGAAAACTTCTTAAAAAAACAACTTCCATTAGTCCAAAGCACTCATTACGTCTTCACGACTTACGACATCCTCTCTATCCGACTGCTGCATCAACAATAACAAGCCTAAATCTTCCTTTTCCTCATCAGACAATGATTTTAACCGTTCCTTTTCCTTTACTTCTACATAAAAGGAAATAGCTTTTTCCATAAGAGATTTAACGCTTGTCTCTTCGAACGCGGATAGCAGTTTCAATTTTGTCAGTACTCTTTCATCCATATCAATGTTCTTTCTCATATCTTTAACATTACATTAAACCAAATACATACATAATATACACAAAAAACTAATTACACCTAAAAGTTCAACGATTACCAATAGACATTTAATCCCTAGATTCGACTTATGCTAAGCCCCTTTTAACAGCCCAAAACCTATACCCCTATGTTAATTAGGAAGAAAAAATGCTGATACTTTATTTCAGATCAAACCGCCCTTATCCTTTAGACAACCAATATCGACCTATGGATAATACATCAAAATATTTGACTGTTATTGCTTTCCTTTTTTTTATTTTTACGTAGCAAATATATTTTCAAGAATGTAGTAATCAACTCATTGCTACTACTTAAATATACTAACAAAAACAGATAGCGTAAAGATTAGATTGGCGTATGCGAAATACACGTATTAAATTAGATGATTACTCTTTAAACAAAAGTATAAAAGCAAGGTAATGAATATAGAAGAACTGCGCGCATACTGCCTATCACTTCCACTAGCGACAGAGTATATGCCTTTTGCTGATGAGTATCTTATTTTCCGTATCTACGACAAGTGGTTTGCAGTTATTCCGCTCCAGGATACTGAATTGAAGATTACGGTGAAGTGTGACCCCGAACGAGCTATCGAACTGCGCGATCGTTTCCATAGCGTGAATCCTGCTTGGCACTTCAACAAAAAATATTGGAATAGTATTCTACTCAATGACGATATGGATGATACGGCCGTCAAGCAGTGTATACGTGATTCTATTGAAGAGGTGCTGAAAAAGCTATCAAAAAAACTTCGCCTGGAATATGATGAAGCACGGGCGAATCAATCGAACAAAGCTGTTTAACATAAAATTTTGAAAATCATGAGCAATAAAGACATTGTAAGAAGGTTCAACAAGGAGGTTATTGAACAATCCAATCATGCGACATTTACGGAACTTATGCACCCTGATTTTGTGAACCACACCGCCCCTGCCGAAGCAAATGGCGCCGATGGAATGTGGCATACATTCACCAAGATATTAAAACCTAGTTTTCCTGATTTGGAGGTTATTATCCATGACCAAATATCCGAAGACGATAAAGTAGTAACCCGAAAATCAATCTGCGGTACACATCGTGGAAAATTGTTCGATATTGAACCTACAGGAAAGGTGATAAAAATTGATATTATCGATATCGTACGCCTAAAAGATGGCCAGTATTTCGAACATTGGGGAATCAATACGCTACAAAGTGTAATTAAGGAATTAGCTACCCCGTAAAAAGGTAGCTATTGAATCGTAGCAGCGCTTATTAAAATAGTGCGCTTATCGCCTACGTGGTGCTGATCTTGTATGCGGCCTAACGTAAGTCCCATTCTTTCGCGTATATCCTTTTACATGTACACTTTCCCCCGATGAGGATGTGCTATAGGATTTTTTACTTCCACTTACGGAAACCGTAAACACCAACTTCCCCTTCCTTAGAAAATAAATAATATATTTAACATGCCCAATTGCCCGAACACCTTTTCCTAAAAAAGGTATAACACACTCAATAATCAGCGCAACAATGGGAAAACTAACGATACCTCTACTTAAAACATTATGCATCTTCTTCATGGGAATACAAAGTGTATACGGGCAGCAATACTTCGTGTTGGATGAAAACAGTAGTCAATACAGCAGCAAGTCGTACACGCTAAACACAGCGTCCTTGTATACAATCAAGGCGGAGATAGCGCTAGTTAATATCCTACTTACCGAGCCCCTTAATTATAAGGGAGCTGAGGAGCAAAACACATTGGTACTTTTTTCGGTATTGCCAGACTTAATAGAAAAAGAAAATTGGACAGCGATAAATTTAGACACTATTCAAGACAAAATTCTTTCTACAGGAAAGTTACGCCTACTAAGTCAACAGTCCTTACTACAACTATTTGATTTCAATTACGGAGATAAAACTAAATATTGGAATGAATACAAGCTCATCGTTAAGCGCGGTGAGCAATACTTCGTGGCAAAAAATTGCTTACTTCAATTTTTTGCGATTCGCAACCGACCAAACATCTTCACCAATACTTATGGAACGATAAACACTGACCAAACGCCTATTTCTATTGTAGCATTTAGATCTATCTTCAAAAATACCTACTCTTATGCGAACTTCCCGTTGAACTTACCTCCCAACGATAGCGGCTTTGACAGAAGAAGAGATCGTAGAGAATATCTCTCTAAGGAAATAACGCTAAACGGTGCCTCCCGCTTTTTTCAATTCTGGACCTATACCGATTGGGGACAAACGATTATTGAATCCGTAGATCCCAATCCACGCGGTGTTTTCGCTTACGAAAGAGGAATTGACCGCTTTATCTACCATCCAGAACACTTAATTGTGGGAGGATCATTTGATTTTTACTTCTATTATTACCGCAGAGAAACAGGAATGAAAGCTGCCCAATTCGATGAAAATATAAATGCAGAGAAAGTCATTATAGCCGATGAATTACAGGAGAAATAAGGTATAGAATGGTTGTTTTAGATGTAAATAGGCATTCTGTCTCTATTTAAGAATTTCGATTAAGAAACAGCCATACGATTTGTCGATTAGTTGACTAAAAAATAAGAAATAACTAGTATCAAAATTCCAATTAACGTGATAACTAATTTCTGATGTCCAACATTAATAGTCCATCCTAAACCATTTTCTTTTTTAACAAAAAATAAAGGATTAGCAGGGTCTGAATAAAATAATCCGAAATAAGTCTTCTTCATGTTCTTGATAGTTTTGCCTAATGTACCAAATATTAAAGAATAAACTCAATTTGGACATTGAATATTCCCCTTACCCACAGGAGGCGAAATAAAAAAATCGGCACAGCCCCATTATCGACAAATGTGCTGTACCAATCTTCCTAAGGATACTTATTTTTTATTATTAATACGCCAGCCGTCATGTATCCATTGTTCGGCGAAACGTTGTTGTTTTTCCATATCCCATTTTGTATCACGCTCAAAAGATTGAACAGCACCATCAAAACCTACATATACCCATACATAATCATTGAGCGATAATACTTAAATTTAGATACAGCGAGGGTTGTTTTTTCACCATTAATGACAGGTATGAATAACCAGCTAAAACAAAGCAAATAGCTAGAAGGATGAAATGGTAGACTGCTCCGTTTTTTTTTAACCTTTAAATATTATCCTTTACTTTTCTTCTGTGACTTATCATCCCATTTAGTAATTGTTTCCAAGACAGAATAATACTTTTGAAAATATAGGTTAAGCGGTAAACAATATTAATAGGAAATTTATTTAGAATTTTTCTTGAGAAATAATGATACTATTGACCGAATTATAAAATTAATATTTGAAACTATTTTGGACACGGATGGTATCATTAATCGTAAGTACTTTTTTTATTACATTTGTTAAGAACGAAAGTGTCGATTGCATAACAAAAAAATATCAAAGATAATAACGTATGCTTTACTCGATTTCAAATAACAAATCCACATCAGGTTTCCCCATTGACACAAGGAAATTATTCATAATACTTTCCGGAGTTTTCCTCTTTATCATAGGTATAACGATTTTTCAAGACTTTTTGGAGTCAAAGAGAAGTGGCTACGCCTTCTACCTCAGCGAATCCCTGCTGTTTAAAACCGTTTGGTTTTTGTTCGTTCCGATATTAATGACTCTGTACCGAAGATTAAAGAATGAGACATTGTATGGTGTTACCAAAATTTTCATATTCATTATTTCACCTGTTGCAGCCCACCTTTTCATTTTACCTTTTGTTGCTACTATTTTGTCTATGTTTTTCTATGAAGGGGAATACGACTTATTCAAATTCTTTTCCTATACGATGGCACAGGATTTTTATAAATTGGTCATTGTCTACACCATCTTTGTCTTGGGCTCCAGATATTTTTCAAACCCAGCCCTTAATACAGCTATTATAGAAAGTAAATTTTCGTTAGACACAATTATCATCAATAACGGAAAGGATAATATAATAATAAATGTACAAGATATTATGCAAATTACGTCTGCCACACCTTATGTATGCATTCATCTTGAGAATAAGAAATATTTACATTCGGAAACGCTAAAATCTATTTGTGAACGGTTGGATGCAAATATCTTTGTCAGAATACACAAATCCACCGTAGTAAACATGTCAACAGTTGTTTCGTTCAAATCCCGATTAAATGGCGACTATGATTTGCAATTGATAAATGGAATTTCCGTAAGGTTAAGTCGTACCTATGCTACTGATTTTAAAAATCAATTTAATACAGGTCATCGGGTTGGCATATAAACTCATCAGCTAAGACGATTTGATTTTCATGCTCTTTTTCGTATCCATAATATTGTCGATAAATACATTTAAAAACGACAAGCTATGGATTTTAAAATCAGAGTTATTCCCTTATTACTATTAACGATTATATCGAGTTTAACATCATGTAAGGCACAAAGCAAAAAAAAAGTTGGTGGAGCTTGCGATGGGTGCGAAGCAATCTATGAATATGAAAGCAAAATATTGTATTCAGTAGACACCCTTCCCGAATTTCAACAAAATGAACCCAAATTGAAAATATCGGGTACCGTTTTCAAAATGGATGGTATAACGCCAGCAGAAAATGTTATTATCTATATATACCACACTAACAGACAAGGTATTTATGAAACCAAAGGAAATGAAACAGGTTGGGCTAAACGACATGGGTTTATTCGGGGCTGGGTCAAAACGGGAAAAGACGGCCTATATACGTTCTATACATTCAGACCCGCTCCATATCCCGATGGTAGCGAATGCGAACACATTCACATCACGATAAAAGAATCTGACAAAAATGAATACTACCTTGACGAATATCTGTTTGACGACGACCCATTATTGACTCCAAGCATAAAAAACACATTGAAAAACAGAGGTGGTTCAGGGATTGTAAGCCCACAAGCTGAAAATAAAATTCTGACCATTAACCGAAATATTATATTAGGTAAAAACATTCCGAATTATGAATAAGATATTCTATTTACCTGTCTTTTTGTTCATATTTTCTTGTACAGGCAAACACACATCTGATGCACCTAAAGCGATAGTAAATCCCGTAATTGAAAACAGCGAAGATGTGAAAGCCGACACGCTAAGAGTGAATATTCAAAAATCTGGAATCCAGTGGATTGCTACCGAGATGCGGGGAATACGGCGTCGTAAAGGAATCCTTTCATTTGGAAATGGTTTTTTTCTAATGAGGAAGAATGAATTAGTCGGTGGAAACTTCATCGTGGCAATGGAAACCATGGACGTAACTGATATTCCCACAAACGAAAAAATTGCCCGAAACAATCTGCTTAACCATCTGAAAAGCGTTGACTTTTTCAATGTTGTAAAGTACCCACAATCATTATTGGAGCTAACCAATATTCAAAAAGTTGGAATTGATAGCCTTAGAATTTCTGGGAACCTTTCTATAAGAGAAGTTACGAAGAATATAGAATTTTTCGCTCATCAAAATGACAGCATTTTTAGAGCAAATTTCACGTTTAATCGGTTTGACTGGAATATTGCTTACAAAGGAAATTGGGCTGACAAAACCCTTGTGGACAAAGACGTAGAACTGAAAATCGAAATAATAACTGAACCCCGAGTCAGGAAGAACCGACCGTGATGAAGACCTACTTCAGGTTAAGCAAAATTGATGCCTGACAAATTTATCATTGATACGAATTTACAAAATATAAAAGAATAAACTCAATTTAGACATTGAATATTACCCTTACCCACAGGAGGCGAAATAAAAAAATCGGCACAGCGCCACTATCGACAAATGTGCTGTACCAATCTTCCTAAGGATACTTATTTTTTATTATTAATGCGCCAGCCGTCATGTATCCATTGTTCGGCGAAACGTTGTCGTTTTTCCATATCCCATTTTGTATCACGCTCAAAAGATTGAACGGCACCATCAAAACCTACATATACCCATACATAATCATTGAGCGAGGAGCGATAGTACTTAAATTTAGATACAGCGAGGGTTGTTTTTTCACCATTAATATTGATGCTATCATCATGTCGTGCATTCCACTGCTTTTTGAGTTCAGCCGCCAGGCCAGCATCGATTCTATTTAAGAATCCAAGCGCTATTTTTTCGGCTTCCTCGTCGGGCAGTAGTTTTGCATTTGCATACTTCTTATCCATATTGATAAAACCCAATATTTTCTGGTCACGCTCCCCAACTAGGAAAGAAAAATGTTCACCTTCGAGACCTTTATTTTCATCTTTTTCATACCGAAAAAGATAAGCTGATACGGTATCTATCTTTACTTTATTTACGGACACAAACTTGTAAACAGCAGGAATTTCTATCTGTTCTTGGAAGGCCGTAAGGAAAGGCTTGGCTTCAGTTAAAGAAACCTTTTGTGCCTGAGAGAAGTTTATTGTCATTAGATTTGTTGTTAAAAAGGTGAGTACCACAATTAGGGTAAATCCATGTGTTCGTTTATTTTCCATTATTATCTATTTAGATGATTTGGTAGCTATTAAAACGGGCCTTTGGCGCGGTTTAATCAGACGTCGAGCTGCAAAAGCTTCCTAAGCGAAAATATATCCGCTTTATGAGGAGCCTGCTCCCTAGCCTAATTCGGTAATTAAAGAGGGCTAATTTTCTAATTTCATGATGGGGAATATTAAAGTTTATAAAAAAATCTTTCCCTTTTAGCGAACAAAAGGATAAAACATGCTTCGGGGCGAAAAGCACGAATGTACAATTAAGACAATAAAAGTATATTTAATACAAAAATTGTAATTAATCTACAATTGTAAAGTAAAGGCTTTATTTCTATATTAGCAACATAAATTGAAAATAAATTACAAAATGAGTAAATCAACTACAGCTACAGACCTATCGTTTGACTATGAATTTCTAGACAAACTGGTTGTTGGTATTGGCGAAGTTTCTCAAATAACAAGCATTCCGACACGTCAGATTCGTTATTGGGAGGAGAAAGGCATCATCGTAAGCCTTACGGAAGAAGAAGGAAAAAACAGACGATACGATTATAAAAACATCAAAAAGATGTTACTTATCAAAGAATTGTTGGATGAAGGCTACACGCTTGATGCATCCGCAGAAAAAGTAAAAAAACGTGCTGAACTAATTGAGCAAACGCTTAACAAGTTCAAAAAAGCCCCCTAAATTTACCTCAAGGCCTATGCAGCTATTGCCATCAGCAGATCTTCAGCCCTACATCAAGCACTATCTATTTTTAGCGAGTGCAACGGATAGCCTAAAGCAGCTACGCCTGTTTTCTGATGGCCATGCAGGTATGGTTTTCTGCTTGAGCGACAGCCCTATTTTTATTGACCAAGCGAAGCCACTACCGCCCTCCTTCCTGTATGGGCAGGTGGACGCTTTCAAAGACTTATACATACAGCATCAGTTTTCTATGGTGGCTGTCGTTTTTAAACCCGATGGTCTGTTTAATTTATTGGGCATTTCGGCCCATGAATTGAGGGATAGCATCATTCCGCTGCAAGATATCGTGGGCCACAAAAGCAGGCTGCTGCAAGAAGCGTTGCTGGAGCAAAAGCAACTGACAGCGCGGCTTAATACCCTCAACACCTTCTTCCGAACGTTTGCGCAGGTTCAAAAAGACTATGGCCATACGCTTGTTGCGTCCTCTTTAGCTTTCATTGCGGAACATAAGGGAAATGTCACCGTGCAACATTTGGTTAAGCATACCGGCTATACGGAGCGTCATATCGAACGTGCCTTTAGTGAATCTATTGGGCTGAGCCCGAAGAAATTTACCGGTATCGTGCAGCTCCACGCCTTCCTCAAGCTACTGCAACAAAAGGCGCACTTAGGCAATATGACGAGCCTATCGGCTGAAGCTGGTTATTTCGACCAGTCGCATCTGATACGTTCCTTCAAAAGATATACAGGCATAACGCCATCCACCTACCTCCATCAAACCCACCGCTTGGCAATCAATTTTATGGAGTTTCAAGAAAGTAAAGTACCTATGTCGGGTTTGTACAATTTATCGAAATAGATAGCCCATAGTTTTGTCTTTCACCAGACAAGAAAATATGGAAAATCTTAAAATAGCAACCGCCCAGTTCGAACATAAAAGCGGCGACAAAGCCTATAACTTATCCGTTATTGAGCGGCTGGCGCAGCAAGCTTCCGCCGAAGGCGCAGACGTTATCGCATTTCATGAATGCTCCATTACGGGCTATACTTTTGCACGCAATTTAAGTAAGATGCAAATGCTGGCGCTAGCCGAATTGGTGCCCGATGGCGATAGCACGCAAAGGCTTATCGAGATCGCAGCAAAGTATGACATCGTCATCCTTGCGGGTTTATTTGAAAAAGATGAAGACGACAATTTATATAAACCGTACATCTGCGTAGACAAGAACGGCTTAATCGCGAAACATCGTAAGCTGCATCCTTTTATAAACCCACATTTGACGCCTGGCGATAGCTATACAATTTTTGAAATTCAGGGATGGAAATGTGGTATTTTAATATGCTATGACAACAACATTATCGAGAATGTACGGGCAACGAAGCTCCTCGGTGCCGATATTATTTTCATGCCGCATGTCACCATGTGTACGCCATCATCTCGTCCTGGCGCTGGATTTGTGTATCCACAGCTATGGATAAATCGAGAGAACGACCCTACTTCCTTGCGCCTAGAATTTGACAGTATGAAGGGACGGGCATGGCTCCTGAAATGGTTGCCTGCGCGTGCCTACGACAATGGCATCTACGCCGTGTTTTCCAACCCTATTGGGATGGATGACGACCAGCTGAAAAATGGATGTGCGATGATTTTAGACCCTTTCGGGGATATCCTTGCGGAATGTAGAACATTTGAAGACAGCTTTGTGATAGCAACAATTACAGCCGAGAAACTGGCGCAGGCCGGTGGTAGCCGCTATCTACAAGCACGAAGACCAGACTTATACCGTTCGATCATCGGGAAGGAGCATACGCCTCAACAAAAAGTAGTTTGGTTGCATAGCGACGAAAAAGATAAAAAGTAGCTTTTTCCCGCCTTGCGGATGATTATTGTACTATAGCTGAAATTGCGGCGGTCGCTGTTGCAGACCTGCATACGTAGCAATTTCAGCTATACGCTTTTGCCGTGTTTCGGGCCTTTTGGCCAGCACCAACCATTGTAATAGCATCTTGCGCATACTCTTGCTCAGACTTAAAAAATAGTCTTCAGCACCTTCAACCGCAGCAAGGGCTACCGTTAAATCCTCGGGAACGACAAGCGCTTCTACCTCATCTAAAAGGGTCCACGAACCATTTTCCTTAGCCACAGCGATAGCCTTTAGGCCTGCTGCCGTCATCAGCCCCTGCGCTATCAATGATTTAACCTTCTCTTTATTGATTTTCGACCAGGTACTTTGCGCCTTTCGGCGACTAAAGAACTGATGTGATGTTTCCGCATCCATCTTGATTTTCTTACTATCAATCCAGCCAAAACATAAGGCTACATCTACGGCCTCGCTCCAGGAGATGCTAGGTCTTCCCGACGACTTGCTATGAAAGACAAGCCAAACAGCCTGCTTTGAAAGATGATTTTCTTCAAACCATTTTCGCCACGCTGTTAGGCTCGTCGGATAAAAAACGTCTGTTTCTTGCATGAATTACTTGACAACCGTTGCTTCCAATTCTATAGTTAAAGTTGCAAATAATTCTTTAACACCTAGTAATGTTGTCGCCTGTTTGATGCCGTATTTTTGAATAAAAGGTCCAAAAACATCCATACAGCTGACGAAAAACTCTTGCGTAGAGGTCGTATATACATTTAGACGCACGATATTTTCGCATGCATAACCAGCATTATCGATAAGCTCCTCCAAGTTTTTAATAGCATGAATGAGCTGCGTGCGCATATCGGCAGCGCTAGGTATGCCTTGTGCATCGATGGCCACCTGCCCTGAGCAGTACAAGGTTCCTGTTACGTTTTTCACTTCTACAGCCTGCACTGTATTCGTCTGTTTCCCCCATTCCCAAGGGTCAAAAATTTGCTTTTCCATTCTTTAAACTTTGTTTGTGTATTGATACCACAAAAGTAAATGGCGCTCAGGACAGCCTTATGTCAGGGGTATAAACGACTATTAATATTTATCGAAATATTCTTGCAGAGTCATCTTGTGGGGTTCAAACGTATCGGATAGAATTTCCAGTTTTTTGATTCTATCGAGACGAAAGTAGCGAAAGGTTTCGCGCAATCGGCACCAGGCCACGAGTAGCCAATTTTCGTTGGTACTCAGCAAGGCGAAAGGCTCTATTATTCTTCGGGTACTACTTCCCTGCTCGTTGGTATAGTCGATCGCGATGGGCTGAAAATTCGTTAGCGCCTGTTGAATTTGGGAAATATTGTCACTGTTCCGCTCTCTATTCAAATTTTGGTCAAAGCGCGTACGTTCAGCAAGGAGATTTGCCTTATCCTTTTCGGCCTGCCGGAGAACCGCCTTTATCTTGTCTACCGCTTCGGTATAATCTTTAATAAAAGAAGCATCTTTATTTTTGAGCACCAGCTGCTCCGCGAGGATCAACGCATTGGCTTGACTTTCCGAAAACATAATCGGCGGAATCTTATAACCTTCCATCAGGCTGTAGCCCTTTCCCTCTTCGGTGAGAATCGGCACACCAGCCTGCTCTAGCGCCCTGATATCTCTATAGATGGTGCGTACACTAACTCCAAATTTTTCGGCAAGGTTTGGGGCCGTAATCAGCCTTTTGGTCTGCAATTGTATTAAAATAGCCGTAAGCCTAGACAGCCTTTTCGTATCGTTATCCTTCATGTTGTGGTGCGCTAATTGGTTAGGGGTCTACTGACTTAAATCATGCTCTATATTGTATTTACATAGCGCAATCTGCTTCTTCATGGCTTTAAGCTCCTTCATCTTTTCATCTATTTGAAGCAGTTTTAAGTTAAGCACGGTAATCTTGGCCGCTTTGCTGATTTCTTTTTTATACCAAGCATCAATGACTTCCTTTATCTCCGCAAGGGTAAAACCGACAACTTTAGCCATCTGTATAAAACGCAGCTTGTCGATCACCTCATCCCCGTAATACACATAATTATTGGTCGTCACATCCATTCTCGTTTTACCAGAAAAAAGACCTGATTTCTCATAAAATCGAATCGTCCCGATGGGTATGCCTGTCTCTTTCGAAAGCTGACTTATTAATTTCATGGTGTATGTATTAAAAAAATGACAAACCATGAAGTATACTTCACACTTGTCACTTGCAAAAATAGTCTTTAATTTCGCTATCAACAAGTCGAGAATAAAACATAAAGAAATGGATATAGCCTATACAGATGAAGCCTTAATCAAGCACTTACCGGGCTTCAGCAATCACTATACAACAGTCAATGGGCACACGCTACACTACGTGATGGGTGGCCAAGGAACACCTTTACTATTAATTCCAGGATATCCCGAAACGTGGTGGGCTTATCATAAAGTCATGCCCTTGCTCGCAAAGCACCATCAAGTTATCGTGGTGGATATACGCGGTATGGGAAGCTCAGCGAAGGCGCCTGATGGTTACACCAAAAAGAATATGGCGAAAGATCTATTTGAGCTTGTAGAGGTGCTAAATCTAGGCAAGGTAGCTATTGGCGGTCATGATATCGGCGCACATGTAGCGTTCAGTTTTGCCGCAAACTACCCTACGGCTACCGCTAAGTTGCTGCTGCTAGACACGCCACATCCTGATGCAGGGATGTATCAACTGCCGATGCTCCCTATTTTGGGAGCCAACTACGTATACCCGTGGTGGCTCGCCTTTAATCAGGTGAAGGACCTCCCCGAACAGCTATTAGAAGGACGTATGGATATCGTCATTGATTGGTTATATCAGTACTTGCTTGTGGAGCCTACAGCGGTTAGTCCTTTTGACAAAGCTATATTCACGGCAGCCTACAACAGTAAAGAATCTATTCGCGCAGCGAATGCTTGGTATCAAGCTTTTCCGCAAGACATTGAAGATGCTAAATCTTATGCGAAAGTAGCGATGCCTGTATTGGGCATTGGTGGCAGCGGCTATGCCCTATTGGAAGCTTCTTTGCCGCATACCGCTTTAGATTTCCGATTGGAGAAAGTAGAACCTTGTGGTCATTTTCTATTGGCAGAAAAGCCTACGGAAACGGCTCAATTTATCTTGAATTTCTTAGCTGGTTAATCTTTTTCTATAGATGCCGAGGGGAGCAAAATGCACTATTGTTCCCCTATTCAATCCTTATCCGGTAGAGTGCTTACCGTTCGCCCAAGATAGCGGCCAGCACCTGCTCTTTCAAGTTACGCGCGATGGGCAATTTATAGCTCGCGATAAGCAACTGATTGCCTTCGATAGCATCTACTTTTGTCCTGTTCACCATATAAGATCGATGGCTAGAAATAAAGCTATCGCTAGGCAGCTGCGCGGCCAATTGTTGTAAGCTGCTGTAAGTTATTTCCTGCCCATGTACCGTTTGTACAAGGCTGTAATTTCCCATCGCTTGCACAAACAATATATCGTTGAAATATACTTTTTTGAGTTGCTTATCGACCTTCACAAAGATATGATCATCGGCTACTGCCTTCACAATCGTAGATGTAGCGGAATTGGCCAACTGCATCGTGTCAAAAGCCCGATTAGCAGCTTTGAAAAAGCGATCGAACGATACGGGCTTTAGCAGGTAATCGATCACTTCCAGTTCATAGCCCCGTAAAGCATACTTCTCATAGGCCGAGATAATAATAATTTTGGGCGGATTGCTGAGCGTCGCTATAAAATCAAGGCCTGTAATTTCGGGCATTTCAATATCCAAAAAAATAACATCTATTTTCTCCTTTCTCAGCAGCTGATTAAGGGACATCGCGTCCTCACATTCGCCGACAAGGCGAAGAAAATCTATCTTCTCTACATAAGCAACGATACCCTTGCGTGCAAAAGGCTCATCATCTACGACCACACATCTAAGCTGTTCCATACCCTATATCGTAATTGTTAATTCGGCAATAAAGCGCTGCTGCGCTACCTTTGTGTTCAAGGTGTAGCCATCACCGTATAATAAGTCTAGTCGTTTCCTTAAGTTCGCTAAGCCTGCACCCCCATTTGCTGCTGGCGAGGCAGGAAATCCGGCTATCTGATTTGGTCGATCAGCCAATGTATTGCTAACTATAAAAATCAATTTATGTGCATCCTTTTTCAGCGATACGACGATTTCCTGCTGTCCTCGTACATATTTAAATGCATTCTCCAATAGCGGCTGGAAGATAAGCGGATATAGCGCAAGTCCGTTCCAGTCGGTTTCAAATTCTGTTTTTACCACCAGTCGTTCCGTCAGCCGCTGCTTTTGAAATGCTATGTAAGACTGCAAAAAGGTGATTTCCTCTAGCATGGACACCTGTGCATCGGCGTTATAAATTTGATAACGCAATAATTCAGATAGCTGCTCTACACTGTTCTTCGCCAAGCTGTTTGTCTCATCAATTTGAAAATAAATCGTATTCAAAGCATTGAAGAGAAAATGTGGATGATATTGATTTTTCAGCAATTGCAATTCGGTATCTAACTGATCGGCTTTAAGCTTCTCCACATATAGGTTGTTCGTCGCCAGATTTTTATTGATAATTTCCGTTCGCAGCAGCGTATAATAGAGCAACAGCAAGGGAATATAGGTGGCATTCATAATGATGTAGTCAATAAAACCGTCGCCCATGTAGATAAGACCACGATTTTCTGCCGATAGTGCAACAACATTGATAATCACAATAAGCTGGAGCACCACCAATGCATATTCCTTGAAGGGACTACCGTATATTTTGTTTGGCGCTTGAAAAATGCGCTGTAGTTTTCTACGAAACAAAAAGGCAATAAAGTAACAAGCGACGACAGAAACAGCCATCGCGCTGGCATGCATCTTAAATCCGCCCGACCAAAACTCATCTTTCTTAGTCAGATCTGTCACGATGCGCAGGATATTGAAAGATACAATCCCCCATAAGCCAGGAAGTATATGACGCATTGAAATCATGCTATGCTTTATTTAAACTTAGTAACCGATACGATTATTTTCCTCTAGGCGACTTCCATCGCTATGATTTTTCAAATTGGCTTTTGTTCCCTTGCTCAACCGATACGAAAGGCTTATGCCCACTGCGCGGCTGTCATAGGTTTCTTGGTATTGTCCATTCATAAAATCTCCGATAAGGTGTATCTGCGGACGGTTAGTTTTACAGATATCGTTGGCATAAATATACAAAGTAAATTTATCTTGAAACAAAGTTCTACGCAAGCCTGTATTTATCGACCATATAGAAGAAATACGTGCCTGCCCCTCTACGGAAGAGCCACTAACAAAACCGTTGACTTCAAAATTTAACTTGAAGGGCAGCTTTATTTGATTTTGCAACTGAAGGGACGGTGTTAAGCGTTTATTTGTCTTTTGCGTCACATCAGACAGCCAAGCAAAGCTTTTATACACGAGGTTAGCATTGGCCTGTACCTGCCAATAACGGGCTAATGTGATGTTGGCCGCATTAAAACGTAATCCTAGGCGATAGGCATCGGCCAAGTTCAGCGGCATCACTACCGCAATATTTTCACCCACTAGATTATAACTCTTTGTAATCGGGTCCTCGCTCATACTGTAGAACATATTAAAGGAATAGGCATTTTTAAATGTCCATGTCAACTCGAGGTTATTGATAAACTCAGGCCGCAAGGTCGGGTTTCCTTTTTCATAGAGATACGGATCATTGAACTCCACGAAGGGATTCAAATCACGAAAATTAGGTCTATTTACACGCCTATTGTAGTGTAACGATAGATTTTGCTGCTCCGCAAAGGCATAGCCAACGGTCATATTTGGAAACAGGTTATGGTAGGAACGTGCGATAGCTGCATTGTCCCCTATGGTGCTGCTGGCCACACTTTCAAATTCTGCATTTTCATAGCGTAGTCCGAGGTCGATGTTTAGCCTATCGGACAAACGGTATTGCGACTGCATAAAAAGAGCCTTCAGGTACTCCTTATGTGCAAAGCTATTCGCTAAATCTGGATTGTCTTGCCACTGATCGTTTACAAAGTCTTGATAGATGGAGTTTGTTTCGATATGAATACGGGTGTATTTACCACCCAGCGTTGTTTCCCAATTAGGACGCATCCTAAAGCGGTATTTGCTCTGCAAGGTGTTGATGTTTACATCGCCATGGGTGCCTCCGCGCAGTGCCGATTGCACAGGATTCATCCTATCATCCCGAAATGAATATGAATTCAGCTGCTGCTGGTCGTCTTGTTTGAAGAGCTGCCTGTCGACATAGGTTTACCAACTAGAATCATCAGCAAACTGAAAGGTAGCATGTCCGCCAACAGATAGGTTTTTAAAACGATGCTTTAAGAGATTGTCAGTTTTCAATACAGAATCGGGTATTGCTTGATCATAGTAAAATAAAGAATTAACCCGCTCGTCCTTGCTACGATTTGTGTTATTGACTAAAAGATAAGTCCCTAAGCGTAGCACTTTTGTAGCGATATAATCAAGCTGTCCTTTATAGTAATGATTTGCATAAGGCTTCCTTCTTTCTGCGTCCATATCCAACTGCAGAGGCTTCTGTCCGCTTGTCGGCGCCGTATTCAAGTAGCGCGATGAGGTAAGATCTAGCAGGTCTGTTCCTTTTGAAAAAGAATAAACATTGGATAGTTGTACCTTATTTAAGTTGGCTTCCACAGCAACATTATGATGCATACGGTATTTTTTGCCCTGTTCATAATTGCTACCAAGCACCGCGCTAATACCTTTGCTAGGTTGGCTATTTCGCTTCAAGTTGATAAACCGTGCGCTGCCCGCTGCATCCAATTCGGCACTGGGCTGGTTGATCAGCTCCACGATAGCGAGCGAGGCGGCCGGAATGGAACTTAAGTAAGCAATAACGCTCTCACCCGTCATAAAGTTGGTTTTGCCATCGATAAGGAGTTGGACGCCTTCTTCCCCATTTAGGCTGATCTTTCCATTGGGCAATATGATTACGCCAGGCATCTTCTGCAATACATCTAGGGCGCTCCCTAAAGTACCAAAGGAAGACTTACTCAGGTCGAAGCTCAATTTTCCGGAAGACAATTTAATCGGGTTATTACGACCTACAACCTGTAGTTCATCGAGCGTGACAACCTGCTTCTCCATGACCACCGTTGGCAACTGCTGGAGGCTATCTGCTAACGCGATGTTTACAGACTCATAACCTTCTTTAACAAAGCTTAGCTGGTATTTGCCGGATAGCAATTTTACTACTTGGTAATAGCCGTCCACACCGCTTACTACCGGAACTAAAGGCTTTGCGCGCTGCTCATCCTTTAGCTCAACGTTAACACCTTGTATTCCAAAACCAAGTCCATCTACAATTCGACCTTTAATTGACGCTTGTCCATAGCCGTCAAAAAGCCTATAAACGAGAAGAAAAAGTAGAATAATAATACGTTTTAATGTCATCCAGTTTTTAATTTCTTCCGAAGCTATACTACAGGAAATACTTTCTATATTTTTTTATACGGATGGTAAGAAATAAGGGATGAACGGTCGGGTAGCAATAAAAAATCTAGAAAATAGAGGCTTAAAAATTAATAGATCTCGAAGAAACAAAAAAAAGTGGCTACATTTAGCGGTAACAAACCAAACCATCATGATTCTCGAAGTCGCTACGCTTAATATTATCCCTGGAGAAACGGAAAACTTTGAAAAAGCTTTCGATACAGCGAAAGCAATTATCGCCTCCATGCCGGGCTACATTGGCCATGAGCTACAGAAATGTATAGAGAATGACCATCAGTATATACTACTGGTGAAATGGGAAAAACTAAGCGATCATACCGAAGGGTTCCGCCAGTCTGCAGCATACCAAACATGGAAAGCGCTGCTTCATCATTTCTACGACCCTTTTCCAACGGTACTTCACTACGAAAGTTTGTAGAATCTACGGCATAAAAAAAGCCTTACCCACTTAACAAAGCGAATAAGGCCATCCTTATTGAGGAATTAAACTAAGGGTACTAATGCTATATTTTATTTGCTTCGCTTGAGCATGGTAAATGGATTGAAGGATACACCTACGTTAAAATAGAAAGGCGTATCAGCATTTACCTCAGCTACAGGTTTATCAAAAGAATCTTCCTTCTTGAAGGCACGTCCACGTACTAAAGAGCGTACACCAGCCTTTCCAGTAAAGACAAAATGCCCCAGCGCATGCTCATACATTAAGCCGGAGTTGATATCAATCTGACGATATTCATACTTCTGGGCCGTTGCATCTGCATTGTACAGGTAAAAGGAATTTACATTTAACTCAGACCCCATCGAAATCCTTCCGGTATGGCTAAATACATGCTTGCGCAAGTAGGCGCTTTTTGGTAAGGTAAGATCAACGATAAATCCGCTATTAAATTTATGTTCATAGGTAAACACGGGAATCACGGGAATCTGCGTGCTAGGGTCGATATTGACCATCACCCCGATTGCCATTTTGGTTTGCAGCGTACCTTTCAATACCATCACGGCCGACGCAAGCCCTTTAACACGTTCTAGATGCTGCTCACTCCCATCCACAACAACACTCGCATTGTAGATCATCCGTTTTTTGAAAGCTGAAGAAAAATAAGAGAAGTTAAGCGATGAAGAAAGGTATTGAAAATCCTTATCTAGGGCGGCAGGCCTATCGGCAGTAGCCTCACTCCCTTCCACCTCCATATGTGTGTAGCTATAGTTGTGGGTCGTACTCAAGAGCCAATTTTTCCTTTTCACCCAATGAATATTCATATTTGCTTTCGCCTGATAATAGGTATTCATTTTTAGTTCGGGACCTTCTACATCACCTTTCTTGATGTTGAAATTATGGGCTGCCGTACTGTAAAATTCCATATTTAAAGGACGAGCCATCGCAAACTTATCGATCACATATACCATAGCTTTCTTGGGTTCGCTAATGCTATCGCGTGATGCCTTCTTTAAACCAGTATCTTGCTGCTGGGCAAACGATGGCCTTAGGCCTAATAGCATCACGACAAAAAGTGTCGCAATTTTTATCCTTCTCATATTTTTGAATTTTGTTTTTTATCCGGTTGAGGTGTGACTATACCCACAGTTCCCTAATCAGAACGACACAAAAAAAGAAATAAGAAAAGTCTATTTTTTTGTTTTTAGACCAAATGACCTCAATTTTATACTAAAGACCTTCATTAACGGGTTTAGTATAAAAGCGGATAGCTTTGGTATAATTTCAAAGACTTAAGGATAGGCAAACGTTATATTTGATTAATTTTTAGTGGGAATGATGGATGATAAATAACATGTTAACGGTGCCCGACACCAAAATAATAAATTTTATAACGGAGAAGCGCTATCAACCAATACGCCACATCACGCTATTGTTGAGCATTTTGGTGATGCTTTACTTTACACAACGCCTACCCGAATACCCAGAAATTACAGAATCAAACAGACTGACCTACATAGCCATCATCTATGTTACGTTGATTGCCATGTTCTACTTCAACATCATGTTTCTGGTGCCATCGTTCTTTTTTCGAGGGAAGTATATTTTATATCTGGTATCTATTATTACTGTTTCGATTTTAGGCATAGCACTACTTTCAACTATAATAGGTTCCTTATTAACCCATGATGGTTTTACGCCGAAGCGAAATACCATGCGTATGCATGAAGCGGTAATGACATTGACAACAACGACGCTGGTGACCACCATGATTAAGCTCTTTCAGCGTTGGATGCAGGATAGTAAGAAGATTAACGAGCTGAATAGTATCCGCTTCGCTATGGAGCTCAATGAGCTACGTAACCAAATAAATCCTCATTTTCTATTTAATATGCTGGCCGGTATACGCTCGCTGATACGTACAAATCCCGAAAAAGCAAATACCGTGATCATGAAGCTATCGGAATTTCTGCGTTACCAACTATATGAAAATACGGAAGAAAAGACCCTGCTAAATGCGGAGATAAACTTTCTATCTAATTTCCTAGATCTAGAAAACATCCGGAGGGATAATTTCAGCACTAAACTATCCCTTGACGTGCAAACGCAAGAGTTAAACAAGATATTTATTCCGCCCAACCTATTTACTGTATTCATTGAGAACGCTATAAAGCATAGCGTGAATGCTCATGGTCTCCCCTCCTACGTAGAAGTGCTTATAAGGGTTGATGATAAAGGAATAACGTTCCGCTGTGCGAACTCTAAAGATCCTCAATACAGCCAAACGATAAAGGATAGCAATAGCGGAATTGGGCTGTCGAATATAACACGTCGACTGGAGCTTCTTTATGGGAACCGTCATAGCTTTGCGTTAGCCGACACCAACACAAAATTTGAAATAACGTTAACAATACCTTATGAACTGTATACTCATCGATGATGAACCCTTAGCAAGGCAAGAGCTGCAAGATTTAATCGAAGAAGTATCGGACTTGCAAATAGTAAGTACTTTTTCAAACCCTTGCTTAGCTATAGATTTGTTAAAAGAAAACACGGTAGATCTTATCTTTTTAGATATTGAAATGCCTATGATTAATGGTTTGGCTTTTGCGGCGCAAGTGCCCAAGGAAACATTGATTATTTTTACCACCGCGTATTCAAAATATGCGGTAGATAGCTATGAGCTCGATGCGCTCGATTACCTGTTGAAGCCCATTGATCCCGAGCGGCTAAGAAAGGCTATTACCAAGGCTAAAGCATACAAGTTGCTGCTAGCCGAAAGTCCGCAACAAAACACATTGGCACAAAGTACATGCGATTTTATTTTAATAAAATCAGATAGACGTTATTACCGCATTAACTATGCTGACATCCTTTATATTGAAGGGCTCAAAGATTATTCGGTAATTTATCTACAAAACCAAAGGCTCATCACGGCCATGAACTTAAAGACCATCTATCAAAAGATTCCTGCAAATACTTTTGTGCGGGTCAGCAAGTCCTACATCATCAACGTGAACTTTATTGACTCTTTCGACCACAACACCATTTTCTTGCAAGGCACTGAAATTCCGCTTGGCGAAGTGTACAAAAAGGATTTCTTCAACCTCTATTTTGGGGGCGACTTGATGGTGTAAGAAAAAGCTAATCAAAGAGATAGCCTTGTACAATAAAACGTATTTGGCTATGAACCAAAATATACCTTTGGTTATCTCTTAAAAAACAAAGGCACAGCTAGCTAACTGTGCCTTTGACGTTATAAAAAAGCCTTATTCTCCCCTATTATAAAGACCCCATACTTCTTCGGCTGAAAGCTCCCGGGTAACGACCCAAACACCTACATAACTCATCTGCCGTACCAGGAGTTCCGTTAATGGGAATGTAAGGGTCTTCATCAGCTGGTAGCTAATTTCTTTACCTGCCTTGTCGGTATACGGCAAAACAATCTTTTCGGGGATAAAGGCTTTCCATAATTTTCCATCGACATAAATAGTCGTACTTCTTTGGTTGCCGACCACTGTTATCCGACTTGTTTGATCAATCGGAAAATTACAATCTACCGAAAATTCATAACCATCGCGGTTATATTTAATTTGGGAATTGGTCACCTCGAATGTAGCATCTTTAGATTGAAAAGAAAGCCAAGCATGCTCATCAATGGGTGTAAAAGAAAAATCTACCGTATAAGCATTGCCAATGTCAGCTAGCGAAAGTTCCGTTTTATTCACCTGCATGGAAGTAAGCTTCTCTGTATTTTTCACATCGCTTAAAGAAGCCCCCTCCTCCATTCCACGATCATCTATCATAGAGGAAATCATTCCAAATTGAACCACCACAGGTTTATCCTTCGGAAACAGCCCTCTGCTATTCTGTCCGGGAGCTTCACCAATTTCAGCTTTCTTATTATTAAAATCTGCCAACGATAAAAGGTCTTCCTCGGCAGCCCACATTTTCGTTGCTAACACCTGTAAAGCAGGAAAAACACGGTTGTGAACATCTCTCTCCGAAATACCGTTACCAACGATATCGTTCCAAACGGCAAACATACCGCCAACAACTGTGGGGTCACCTTTCTCAAAGGTAACATTACCAATATTCCGTGGCTCCCAACGGTTATAAATACGATTTACATTCAGGTAATCGTAATAGTAGCCCGCGGCAGGCACGATATATAACCAACTGTCAGGCGTCGAAATCTGCTTATAACCCAAAGCCTTCATCTCCAAAGGGTCGGCATAGCCATTGTACCACATATTGAGCACCACATCTTTACTCGTTACGGGCGTTTCTCCTTTAGCATGCGTCAAAGCGCCCCAAGCTCTGGCCTCCTTACCATAACTTTGCACCAACCGGATAAGCGAATCGGTAAAGAATCGAAACTTCTCCGCATCAGACTTATCATATTCATCCGTCCCGATATGCACGACATCGCCAATAAAAACGGGATCAGGACCATCCAGATACTCCTTAAAAATGTTCGTCACCACAGTATAGGTCTCCGGATTATCTAAATCCAGGTGATCCTTTCCATATTTGGTGCTAGCAATGCTCGGTACCACCTTGGTAATCGCTAAGGAATGGGCCGGCACATCAATTTCCGGAATAATCTTTATACCATAGCGCATCGCTTTCTTTTGTAATTCCCGAAATTCAGCCTTGGTATAGAAAGCGTCTTTAGTTGCCAAGTCAGGATAGCGCTCATTTTCAAGCCTAAAACCAGAAGGCGTCTTATCCCAGTCAAAATCAAAGTACTTATGAAAAGCATTATCATTCAAATGGATATGAAAGTCCGACATCTTGTAATAGGCCAAGAGCTCTACATAGTCCATCAGGAAATCCATGGTAAAAAATTTACGCCCGACATCCAATACCAAACCGCGAACGGCATAGCGTGGATAGTCACGACATAGCCCCATTGGAATGGTCAACTTCTCAGGTTGCTGCGCCAGCAGTTGCAATAAAGTACGTGTGCCAAACACAAATCCTGTATACTTAGATGCTTCAATACAAAAAGTTTCGCCGATATCCAGCGCATAACCTTCCTCGCCCAAGGGTAAATCAGCATTTTCAATAAGCACAATATCGCCAGCCTGGGCTTTCCCTGTTGCAATGGTAAGCTCCAATTTGAGTAAGGTAAATAGTTCGCCTTGCAGCATGGTCGCTAGCTCCATAAGCTTTGTATGGCCAGCATCAGCGACAACAATACGGCTAGTATTGCGCAATTGGTAATCACCATCTTTGCCTTGCCATTCCCGCAACGCGGGTATAACAAAAGGCTTTTCCAGCGGACCTCCTCCTTCGTATTTCCCCGCTACGCGGATATTGGAAACGCTTATCTCTCCAGCAGATTCATCCGATTGACGAACAACTTTAAATACTAGACTTACTTTCTTGGAAACTAAGGGTTTATGCACATTCCCTTGCAAATCAATAATGACCGGATTGTCCGAACCAATTAAGGTCACCGTATAACCAGCAATGGTAGGTACTTCAAGCACCTTCTCCGTTAGCTTTAATGGCGTAAAATAGCTCTTTTTAAGCTGATCCAGGCTCAGGCTATCCAAGTTGCCAGCTTGCCCTTTCGCAAGCGTAAAGCATGCTAGCAACAACAGTCCATAACTTATGGAAAATAAACGTTTATATCTCTTACTATTCTTGTTCATTGTCATTTCACTTGTGTTATTTAACGAAGAAAACACCTACATAGTTGGATTATTCTTCGGCTAAAAAATAAAGGCTAGGCTGTCCAATTTCGTTCCCTTATTCGGGACTAATAAATAGATGCATAATCCTGTTTATTTACATAATTTATTTTCAACTAATGAATACATTTTTTATCAGTTCGCTAAAGTTTTTAGTGTGATGAGTGGCGCATAATTGTAATAATTCCCGAGATTAATGGTACGTGCTACCCCACGAATATAATAGGTCGTATTTGGCGTTAGATTTGTAAACATATAACTATGTTGTTTTGTGACAATATCTACATTGGATTGCGACTCTGTATTTGTCAAAAAGCGTTGACTAGAAAAATTAACATCTAAAGAGTTCGTGGTACCAATCACCGCACCGACACGAGCAATTTTTTGCGCATTATTATTTGCTCCTAGTGCAACCCCTACCGTCACTGTTGCCGAACTAGCTGTCACGGTTGTTATCTCGGCCGATAACGTTAAATAAGGGCGCACCTTGATATCAAGCTGTGTAGCACCACGCACATCAACCCGCAACGTATCATCATAGAAAAAAGGACCGTTGACCACCAATTTATAGTTACCGTCGAAAAGCATAGCATTTTCATAGCTACCATCCGAATGAAAAGCACTATTTATGCTCGTAGGATTTTCATTAAGGTCGGTTTGAAATAGTTGTAGCAGCCCTCCGTTAATGGTCTGTTGCGGAACCAATGCATCGTCTTCCGCACGGATGATATTACCACTTAACGACGCTTTAGGTGCCGTATAGTTATCCTTACTACAGCCCACAGCGAGCAATAGTATAGTGAACAACAACAGACTTAATGTTGATATTTTTTTCATAACAAATAGCATTAATATAATGGATTTTGAATGTAGGTTGGGTTTCCTTGAGGAAGCGGCTCATAGTAGAGTTTCTCCGGGAAAGTGCGCGGATTCTTCGGCGCATTGACCACCTCAAACACATATTTCATCTGCTCAGGCGTCTTCCCTTCTTCCCATACTAACCACGGATATAAAGCATGAAACTGCGTGTTGTTCAACACCTCTGTTGCGATGCGCCATCTTCTTAAGTCCCAGAAACGATGGTTCTCAAAAGCCAGTTCTACCATGCGTTCATGGCGTATTTTAGTCAAATCTACCGAGACCAAAAGTGCAATCCCCGCCCGTTTACGGATTTCGTTTGTTGCCGCTAGTGCATCCGCCATTTGCCCTAATTCGGCCGCAGCCTCGGCATAGTTCAATAAGATCTCTCCAAAACGAAAAATCAAGTAAGGCGTATTGGACTCTGCCTCATTAACTCTTTTCGTAGGATTCATAGATTTTTTCACATAAAAACCTGTTTTCGTGGGGTCATTAGTCGTTAATGGGCCATCTTTTCCAACGAGCTTAAAAGTTGATTTATCGTCAGGATAGCCTGTCGCTTAATTTTCTGCTGTATACTGGACTCCATTCACAATAACGCCTCGACGGATCTCCAACTGGCCATCTTGCCAAGCCGAAAAAGGAACCATAATAGATGCTAACAAACGTGGATCCTTATCTTTGAACAATTCATAAGGATTTGTGTAGGCTATCGGTTTACCAGCAGCGTCATTAACACGAAGCTTGCCAGGGCTGCCATCAATATATTCAAAGGCCTCTACGAGGTCTAAAGTCGGATTGATCGCACAGCCGTAATCTACTTTGAAACTCTGTGGTGCGTTAAAATAATCGTAGCTGTGATTTACTTCCGGCAAGCGATACACCTTATTAAAAATAACCTCTTTACTATTTTCTGTTAAAAAAAGGTTTTGAAAATTCAACACTTTATCCGTCCCTTCATCCAACAAACTATATCGGCCAGACACCATGATAGCCTTCGAGGCCACATAAGACGCCTGCCAATAATGTAAAGCATCCGACTTTGGAATACCGACCAAACCATTGAGCTGTACCTGTCCGTATTGCGCGATAGATGCCGCATAAAGCATAGCTCTACTTTTTAACGCATAAGCCGTATACTTATTTATCCGGTTCTTATCCGTTTCTACATAAGAAGCTGGAAGCACAGCACTAACAGCATCGAGTTCGGAAGCAATAAAATCAAAAACCGCCTTCTCCGTATTCCGCGGCACAAACAAACCTGTAGGATCCTCGCCAACAGCATATTGCTGAACTGTCGTGAGCAAAGGAACTCCGCCATAACGTTTCACCAGCTGAAAGTAATGGAAAGCACGGATAAAGCGACCTTCTGCAACAAAGCGATCCCGTAATTCTTGTGACACGTTGGCTCCTGGTACTTTGGCTATAAAATCGTTTACTCTTCTTATTTTTCCATAGTCCCAAGCACCAAACCAATTTCCCAACAGGGTGCCATTGATTGTTCCCGACGACCAAGTATAACTCCGCACTGCTTCGTCCGTCACCGTCGCCAGATAGCCTGCCTGTTCAGCCACTTCATAGCTAAAATCCTCTACAAGCATGTCATTGTATAGCTTCGCCGTCAATGCTTCAAGTCCACTCTTAGAGCCGTAGGCATTGTCTTCCGTAATTAAGTCTAGCGGTTTTTTATCTAAAAAATCTTTTGCACAGGAGCCTAATATGACGAGTAAAACAAGTGCGAGATAACATATTATCGATGTTTTCATGAATATATATTTAAAAGCCAATATTTAATCCGAGCGTCCAAACCCGCTGCTGCGGATAGTAATTTCCCCTTCCAGAAGGGGCTTCTGGGTCGATATATTTAATTTTATCAATGGTCAGAATATTTTGTCCTGCGGCATATACGCGCAGGTTTCTAATTTTCACTCGACGGAGCCTCTCCTTATCGAAAGAATAACCCAATTCAAATGTTTTTAACCGTAAGTAGGAAGCATCTCTTAACCAAAAATCGGATACCCTTTTGTTATTATTACTTCCCGAATTGACGGTCGTTGGGTACTTCCCTGCGACCCAAGGGCTATCAGCATCTGTTGGATCTGTGTGATGCCAACGATCACCAAACATTTGATAAGCCGAAGCATTATTAAAAAGTGGATTTTGAAGCTCCTCAGAGAAATAAGCATTGAAGTTGGTAGCTCCTTGTAGTAACACGGATAAATCAAATCCGCTGTAGGAGGCGCTGATATTCAATCCGTAAAAAATCTCTGGTGTCATTCCTCGACCGATAATCGTCTGATCCTTATCATCAATAATACCATCCCCATTGAGATCAGCATATTTAATATCACCAGGAAGTAGTGTTTTATTCCCTTGATCATCATGAATAGCCGCCGTATTTATCTCTGTTTGATTTTGAAATTGTCCAATAGCTTTATAGCCCCAATAGAGATTATCCCAACGATTGGTATAGTTATTACGCCAATTATGCAGTGCATTAGTGGATTCGGCACGCTCGACAAAGCCATACTGACGTCGTGCCCAGCTCATATTGGGCGAAATACTATACTGAAACTTTCCTACATGACTGCGATGCGATAAGGCGATTTCAAAGCCTCTGTTATTGTCTGTATTTAAGTTTTCTTGTGGCAAGGAGGCTCCAAAAGTATTCGGCAAGCTTAAAAGACGACTCGCCAGCAATCCTGTTCGTTTACGATAGAACACATCGATTTCTCCACTCAAAAGGCCATTCCACAGGGAGAAATCAAGGCCGATATTCGTTGTCTTAGAGGTATACCATGTCAAATCCCCATTGGCTAACCCACGGTCGACTAGTCCTGGAACAGGCGACTCCCCAAATACCCAATTTGCTGTAGGATACGTATAACCTACTAGGTATTGAAAAGCTGCTATCTGCTCATCGTCGCCCACCTTACCATGCGATGCACGTAGTTTTAATAGATTTAAAAAGCCTACATCTTTCAAGAAATTTTCTCTGCTCAATACCCAGCCCACAGAAACATTTGGAAAGAATCCATATCGTGCACCAGATTTCACCTTATACGTACCATCATAGCGAAAAGCAAGCTCCGCCAAATATTTATCACTAAAGTCATAATTTATTTTACCAACATAGCCCAACCTTGCTGTTTCATAACTAGAGCCATTATTGCGCTGATTCGTTCCCATTCCGGCGAAGAGTTCATCAACACCGTCCAATAAAAATTGTCGATAGGCCGAAAGATTATTCCCTATGCCTTCTTGACTTTCAAACAAAAATAAAGCCCCTACATTGTGTTTATTGGCGAACTTTCGTGCATAACTTAAGGATAGCTGAAAAGTACGATTCTCGGTATTGCTATTTACAACCTCCAGATTGCTCGGCATATTGTCACTAAAGTCAACCTCATACCGATCCTTATCGGCATCGTAACGATAAAGGTCATAGCGTTTGCTATATGACTTCTGATTAACCACTTCATAATTGAAAGAATAAAGTGCTTTTGCCGATAAGCCACGGACTCTAGGGATATCATATTTCAAGGAAAAAATACCGTTGAATACCGATTTTAACCTTTTGTCATAGCCCGTAAGGTCGGTATCCATCAGTGCCAATGTGTTTTGAGCTGCATTATTCGGTATTCCTAAATAGTCAGGGTTGTCATTAGCATAAAAAGAATACGTGGGATAAGTACGGTATAAACCCGCCATTAAAAGGGGGGTCGCTGTACTCGGGTTGTTGACCGCTTCCCGTCGCCCCATTAAGTTAAGCGTTGCTGTAAGTCCCTCTGCCACTTTCGCCTCCACATTAGCACGCACGTTGTAACGTTTAAAGTTCGTTGCATCACTCTTCCACATTCCGTCTTGATTCAGGAGCCCAATATTCATAAAATACTTAATATCTTCTGTTCCTCCCGAAGCATTAAGGTTTTGATAATATTGACCCGATGTGCGCCGGATAGCCTTATCAAACCAATTGTAGGAAGGAAGTGCTCCTGTTCGGTACTGCTCCACTTGTTCTTGCGTGAAAGGAAGCTTAAGCGCAGACTGGCGCCCACCAATCACCCAGTTGTTCAAAACAGACTCATTGCTTAACTCCGCAAATAGCGCCGCATCGCCTAGCTCTGGAAAACTATTAATTGTTTGTAAACCGTAATACGTACTATAGTTAATGGTGGACTTACCGTTGCTACCGCGCTTAGTGGTAACCAGCACAACCCCATTCGCCGCACGTACACCATATACTGATGCTGAAGCATCCTTAATGATAGAAAGGCTTTCAATCTCACTCGGATCTAGTTGGCTAAAAGAACCAGGCACCCCATCTACAATAACTAAGACAGCGCCAAAACCCCGAATATCAATGCCACTTCCATCAGCACCGGGCTGTCCGCTACGCTGCGTAGCCCGTAAGCCTGGTAGACGCCCGACTAAGGCATTAGTAACATTTGCTACAGGAGCCTTTTTCAGCTCTTCACCCTTAATCTGCACGACGGATCCGGTAACCAACGTTTTCTTTTGCTGACCGTAGCCCACCACGACAACTTCCTCGACTTCATTATCGATCGTTTTTAAGCGTACTTCGATAGGTCCTTTGTGGTTGGGGGCTAAAACCACCTCTTGACTTTCGTAGCCTAAATAGCTAACCACTAAGGTAGCTTCCGACGTGGGGATAGCGATACTAAACAATCCTTCATCATTCGTTGTTGCTGCTTTCGTAGCATCCGTTTTCAGACGGATGGTGGCTCCTTTTATGAGGTTTCCTTGTTCATCAACAACTTTACCCTGTAAAATCTGTTGCAGGAAAAAAACCGATGCGACACTCCTTGGGACTCCACTTTCTTTCAGATCTACTTTCGCTAAAGCCTTAGCCGACGCTAAAATTCCGAAAAGACAAAGGGTTAAAAGAAGTTTACTGAAAACAGCCGATTTCGAACGATACAGCTTCCCCAGAGTAGAAAAATTAGTAGTGGAGCGAGGATAAGAAAAAACCAAAAGCAGTGATGGTTGCCTTTCAGGCTTTTCTTTTCGAGTTGATAGAGCATACAAATAAATACAATCTACAGCCTTTAGAAACTGGACATAGAAATCCCTTCTGTACATTTTTAACATATCATAACTTGGTTTAAACGAGCCTAACCCTACATATCAAACGTGTATACGGGCGTAACGAATTTGATGGGCTTTTTAAGGAATGAGGATGTATATTTTATAATCCCCCAATTAGACAGCTCGTTGATTTATAAATTGATTTTTTATTCGACGAGAATAATCTGTCATTATCATCATTTAATGAGACAATGCAATCACCACTAGGTTAAAAAGACTTTACGGGCGTAGATTCTTTACCTATTAGTTTAATTTGTGTATCCCTCATCCGGGTGCACACTTACAGCTCCTGTTCTGGATTTTTTTATGTTTATACATGCTTATAGTTGGTTGCTGTTCACGTCATCTACACAACGTAGGTATTGTGTATGTTTTGGTGAATTGCATAATTTACGTAGACAAATATATCATTACCAACAAGTAAATCAAACGTAAAAAAAAAGGATATCCATTTTTGTCCGAAACAAGGTCACTACATCGTTTGCGCAATTTTCAATAGATGCTGACTTCCGTAACAAAGTAGGGTGATTTGTCCAGCTCATCCAAGGACTTCCCGAAATACCTTAATAGATTTTGCTTAGGCGCAGTTAAACGCAAAGGAGGGCTATTTGCTGATTTGTCTACCAAATCGAAGGTTCATCAAAGGTCATGAACCTATGCATACGGGTACTATTAAAGCGTCTCTATAACAAATAGAGATGCTTTAACTATTTAACGATAAATCGCTTTCTGCTAATATTAAGGGCTAAAATGAAAACGCCAATGCCTAGACCGAACAGAAGACCAAAAGTAAAATCAGTTACATGCAAAAATTGAGACACTAAAAATGATGAAGAAATAAAGGCCGCACCAATACAAACAAAGAGCGCTATTTTTTTTGATTTTGATTCCATCTTGCTTTTTATTTTATAATAAACTATTTACTATGCTATTAGCTTGCGATACAAAATAACACCGGTATACAAATCTCTTAAAAAAAGATAAAACTACTGACAGACTATTGTCATTATCGCCCACGACATTTGAGGCATATTTTAAAATAGTTAAGCATATGAATTTAGCATCTCTTCGCATCATCACTTCTAACATAGAACCAATGATCCGCTTTTACGAAACAATAACAGGATTGTCTGCGGTGCAATACACCCCAGACTTCGCCGAATTGAAGACCGGAAGTATGACACTAGCCATTGGTAGTACGAATACATTGCATTTTTTCGGTGGCGAAAGCGTAGCACAGGCGGCACACAACCGTAGTGCGATTATTGAATTTCGCGTAGACAACGTAGATACAGATTTTGAAAGGTTAGCAGACTTCCTTCAACCTTACCTCGTGCAAGTGCCGACGCTAATGCCATGGGGAAATAAATCATTATTATTCCGTGACCCCGATGGTAATTTGGTTAACTTTTTCACCCCTGCAAGAGCGTAAAATACAAATCGAGGGACGCCAAAACCCAAAGGTCCTAGGCTTTAGCAGCCTAAAGCTAAAGAGAAACAAAAAGTAAAATTGAGCCTTACACGAAACTAGTGTAAAATAAATGCATCTACTTTTGTAACTAAACCTTAATAAAGCTGTTAAAGAAAAAAGCAGCTTTATTAAGGCCTTACAACAACGTAAATTTATGCACGAAGTATTTCCATTTTACCTCATCCTCATCTTGGTCATCATCTTTTTAATTGTGCTGGCCAACAAGCTTAAGGTAGCCTACCCCGTCCTGCTGGTACTCGGTGGTTTAGGCATCAGTTTTATCCCTGGCGTCCCCGTTATTCATATTGCGCCCGAGTTGATATTCACCATCTTCCTTCCTCCATTATTGTATGAAGCGGCATGGAATATCTCCTGGAAAGAGCTATGGCGCTGGCGCAGGGTCATCACCGGATTTGCATTCGGGATGGTATTTTTCACGGCGCTGTCGGTTGCTTTTGTGGCCAACTACTTTATTCCGGGCTTTTCTATTGCGTTAGGTTTCCTTTTGGGCGGCATTGTGTCCCCTCCAGACGCGGTTAGTGCAGGGGCTATCATGAAGTTTGTGAAAATACCCAAGCGCATGTCGGCCGTATTGGAAGGTGAAAGCTTACTTAACGATGCTTCCTCACTGATTATCTTTCGCTTCGCCTTGATAACGTTGGGGACAGGTCAATTTTTTGCAGGGCAAGCTCTCCTTAGCTTCGCATGGATGATTGTCGGCGGACTAGCTGTAGGACTTGCGCTGGGCTGGATTTTTATTAAGCTACACAAATTGCTACACTCGAACGATAATGTCGATATCGTGCTGACCATTATTGCTCCCTATGTGATGTATATCTTGGCCGAGGAGGTCGAAAGTTCTGGCGTTATCGCCGTGGTGTCTGGAGGTCTCTTCCTGTCGGCAAAACGTTATTTATTCTTAACCAGCAGCACCCGCTTGCGCGGACTGAATGTATGGGAGAGTTTAATTTTTGTGATGAACGGATTGGTATTTATGTTGATCGGCCTGGATCTTCCCGAAATCGTGCATTCCTTACGCGCGGAGTCCGTCAGCCTTACATCTGCCGTAGGCTATGGCCTTTTAATCACGCTTGTTCTTATCATCAGCCGCTTCGTCTTTGCCCTGCTCACGATGCTCTTCACCGTGGTTGCTAGTCGCTATGTGAAGGTTGCCGATGCGCGCAATCCAGGCTATAAAACTGCCGTTGTCTTTGCATGGACGGGTATGCGTGGAGTCGTTTCTTTGGCGGCAGCACTATCTATTCCGCTGTACATAAGCGATAGCGTTCCCTTCCCACAGCGTAGCCTTATTTTGTTTATCACCTTTGTGGTTATTCTTTCCACGCTTTTGATTCAGGGACTAACTTTGCCGCTGCTGATTAAGAAAATTAAACTTAATGATTTTGATGACCATATCGATGAAAAGGAAACGGAACGCTACCTCGATGCAGGCATCAACGCACAAGCGAAGGCTTATTTAGCCGGTATGCAAGGGCATGCTCTCTATCCAGAACTGGAGAAAATAACACAGCACTGGATAGAAAATAGTACCGAAGTAAAAGATTATGAATCCTTACCACAGCTGCGCGTGGAATACAGAAATCTCTTGGAAAAACAAAGGCAATGGCTGCTGAAGGAAAATAACAATAATGAACGAATTGATGAGGAAGTGGTGCGTAAGTATCTAGCCCTAATCGATACCGAGGAAAACCGCATTCGAGGAGAAGAATAAAATCAATAAAAAAGCAGACTGCCCGCATTGGACAGTCTGCTTAAGACCTGTGTTTGTTTTATTTATTGTTCTGAAAAACGTGTATGCTTAATCATATTCGGTGATACATGCATCTGTATATCTACCGATGTGTAAACTTCACCATCTACTTCAATGTTTAACGTACCACTGAACGTCGTTGGCGAAATATAAACTGGAATTTTCACCGCACAATAAACCTTGTGTTTATCGCCCTGTGCAAGCGCAAATGGCTCCAGCATAACCCCCTCCTCTTGCAAAGCTTTTTCATTATCCGCGAAGCGAAAGAAACTTTTACTCAAAATCCCCATCTTTCCTTTCGACAGCAAATCCCCTTGAAGCTTGATGCGTACATCCTTCACCTCTTGATTTTTCGCGAATAAGCTAAGTTCAAAAATATACAACTCTCCTTTAGCTACTTTTGCCGATAATCGCTGTTTACTTTTCCAGTTCAACGATGCCTCTTGTCCCTTTCCATGCTGAATAGCTAAAAGCAAATTCGGTTTTGTCTTAGCCATAGCATAGGTACCTCCGAAAAAGCTAATGACCAATAACACCAGAACCGGATATTTCATTTTGTACATTTTTATAAGAATCTATTTACAATTTCCATTCCGAAAAATGGTGGCACAGCGATATCAAAGGCTATAGAGGCCTTTATTTTTATGCTAAACGATAAATTTGAGGAATAAAGGGACATTTTGGTGACGATACGAGTAGTTTCCATTTTTAATTTGTAGTTAAAAAACGACCTTCCCGTAACCATCTTACGGTGCTATGCTGCTGAAAAAAAAACGTTAAAATCAGCAGTTCATATAAATTATCTCAAGGTTCCTATAAAAAGCATTATTCGATACCGCTTAAGGATTACTTTCGTACAAAATTTAAAAAATGCGAAGACCTTTATCTATTGTATTCTTTATCGTATCGTTATCTACGGCATCCTTTGCCCAAAAACGTTATACTTTATCGGGTACATTAACAGATGCTGCCAGTGGGGAGACACTCATTGGTGCGACCGTAAAACTTAAGGAACTCCCCCTATCTGGTAGTTCAAGTAATGCCTATGGATTTTATTCTATTGCTGCTCCCGAAGGACGCTACGTCGTTATAGCTTCTTATGTAGGCTATAAAAACTATACGGACACAATAACCCTACAGAAAGATCAATCCCTACACATCGCGCTGCAATCGCAATCGATGCTGGAGGAAGTTGTCGTGTCGCTCAACCGACGCAACAATAACAATGTAGCTTCACCGCAAATGGGCGTTGAGAAGCTTAATATGGCACAAATAAATCAGCTTCCTGTTGTTTTAGGGGAGCAGGATGTGTTGAAGAGTATTACCCTGATGCCGGGTATCAAGACTTCGGGCGAAGGAAACACCGGATTTTATGTTCGTGGTGGTAGCTCAGATCAAAACTTAATCTTACTCGATGAAGCTACCGTATATAATGCTTCTCACCTATTGGGCTTCTTCTCTACGTTCAATTCGGACGCTATTAAAGATGTAAGCATCTATAAAGGAGGCATGCCTGCTGAATATGGAGGTCGTCTATCTTCGGTGTTAGATGTGAAGATGAATGAGGGTAATAATAAAAAAATAACCGTTCAGGGTGGAATCGGGATGATTGCTTCACGCATAAAAGTGGAAGGTCCATTAGTTAAAGATAAAGGATCCTTCATGGTGTCGGCTCGCCGCACCTATGCTGATCTTTTCTTAAAAGCCTCTTCAGACACGACTATCAATAAAAGTACCTTGTACTTCTATGATATTAATGCTAAAGCAAACTACCGCTTTAATGATAAAAATGCCATCTTCCTTTCGGGATATTTTGGTAAAGATGTATTGGGCTTGAAGGATATATTTGGCACCAACTGGGGAAATGCAACGGCTACCTTACGCTTCAACCATGTCTTTAACAGCAAATTGTTCTCCAACACGTCTTTAATCTATAGTAACTACAACTATGTAATCGAAGGACTTGACCGTGAGGATGGCTTTAAGGCAACCTCTAAAATCATGGACCTTAATGCCAAGCAAGATTTTCAATACTATGCAGCTTACAACCACACCCTAAAGTTCGGTGTGCATGGTACGCGTCATGATATTGCTCCAGGTGACATCACCACAACGGCAAGCTCTAGCTTCAATGATAAGCATGTAGAGCACCGCTATGGCTACGAATTAGCCGCTTATGCGAGCGACGAATGGAAAGTAAACAGCCGATTGAGCATGATGTATGGTGTGCGCCTGAGCTCCATGCTGTTGGTTGGTCCAGGAACATACAGCACCTATGATGCCGCTGGACATATTACCTCTTCACAGAAGTATAGTTCGGGCGAGGTGGTTAAAAACTACCTTAATCTAGAGCCTCGCTTTAGCATGAGCTACCTCTTGAATGAGCAACAGTCTATTAAGGCTTCCTACAACAGGAATACACAAAACATCCACCTCTTGACCAACTCGACGAGCTCGAGCCCTACAGATTTGTATGTGATGAGTAGCAATAATATTAAGCCAGAAATTGCTGATCAGTTTTCTGCAGGTTACTTCCGCAACTTTAAGGATAATACCTATGAGTTCTCTACGGAAATCTACTATAAGGATTTGAAAAATCAAATCGATTATAAAGATGCCGCGCAATTATTAGTAAACGAGAATGTAGAATCGCAACTGTTATACGGTGTAGGCCGTGCTTATGGTGCGGAGTTCTTCTTCAAGAAGAAATATGGCAAGCTGAACGGATGGATTGGTTATACCCTATCTAAAACAGAACGTAAGTTTGATGGCATCAACGGCGGACGTTACTACCCTTCCTCCCATGATAGAACGCACGATTTATCTATCGTAGCCATCTACAAATACAACGACCAGTGGACATTCTCCAGTAACTTCGTGTATGGAACAGGAAAGGCTGTTACTTACCCTACGGGAAAATATAACGTAGGCGGAAACACGACCTATTCGTACTCGGATAGAAATGCATACCGCCAGCCGGCGACACACCGCCTCGATATTGCGGCAACCTATGAAGGTAAAAATAACGGACGCTACAGCTCGAGCTGGACATTCGGTGTCTACAACGTGTATGCGAACAAAGATCCGTACCGTATCGCTTTCAGAGATAGCAAAAAGGTGCCTAACGCAACAGAAGCTGTACAGACCAGTATTTTTGGAGTTCCGATTCCATCGGTTACTTGGAACTTTAAATTTTAATCTTAACGCAGAAGAATCATGAAAAAATATAGTACATATACCTACCCTTTAGTCTTTGCATTTTTGTGCCTGCTGACGGCTTGCGAAAAGGTTATCGACATCAAAGTTAATGACGATACGGGCAAGCTGGTCATTGAAGGTCAAATCAATAATACAACAGCGCAGCAGGAATTTAAGCTCAGTAGAAATGTATCTTTTTCGTCGGGCAACAATTACCCTGCGGTTACTGGCGCCACAATCATTGTACACGATGATGCGAAGAATGAATATGTGTTTCGCGAGAGCGTTAACAAAGCGGGAACCTATATTGCTAAAGACTTCACAGGTATTCCGGGGAGAACCTACAATATGGAGGTTCGTGTTGACGACCAAAAGTATGTTGCACAATCACAAATGCCACAAGTTGTATTGCTAGACTCTATCATTACGGAGAAACCACAATTTGGAGAGAAAGATACACGCAATATTAAGGTGTATTATAAGGATCCTGCAGACCAGGAGAATCAATACCGTTTTATTGTTTTTGTAAATGACAAACAAACGAAAGACATCTTGATAGCAGATGATGATTTCAACAATGGCAATCAGGTGAGCTTAACCATCTACTTGAATAGTGATGATGATTTGAAGCTTTACCCGGGCGACAAAATTCGCGTAGAGATGCAATGTATCGACAAAGCGATGCACAAATATTGGTACAGCTTGATGCAACAATCAGGAGGTGGAGGTATTACACCGAGCAACCCGCCAACGAACATCAGCCCGACAGTGTTAGGCTACTTCAGTGCCTTTACAACATCAACGAAAAATACAGTGGTAAACTAGAAGGGTTATTGTCAAGGGACAGTGGAGGCCGTTCCTTGCTTTAACCTCTTCTTACTGCTTAAAATGGATTAAGCCAAAGACAAAAAGTCCATAAATACGTGCTTATACATCCTCAACGTATAGTACGCCCTCAATAAATAGCAAGGCTAATGCCAAGGAACTACCACACTATGGTGGTTCCTAGCCTTAGTCGAAGGCTTAAAAAACACTAGAAAGTTTATGTTTTCCAATACGCTATCTACCCTATTCTTCTAAAAAAGGCTTCATATGCTGCTAATTAAGAGATAAAAGATAGCAAAGCTAATGCATCGGAACTGGTAAAACAGTTCCTTGCTTTAGTCTAGCCTATCAACGGTTGATGGTATGTTTTTCGATACGCTTCAATAAGTCTTCCTTAAAGCTTGCGCCAAGAGGTATCTCTACACTGGCCACGGTAACCCAATGATTATCTACACTCTCAATATTATTCAAGTTGACGACGAAGGATTTATTTACCCGCACAAAATCGACACTCGGGAGTTGATTAAAGATGGTCTTTATATTCATAGCTACCATAAGCTTCCGATCGGGTGTATGAATCATCACATAGTCTTTCATGGCTTCGATATATTGAATCTCATTGAGCTCCAAACGGTATAACTTGCGATCAGCTTTCACAAAAATATGATCCTTCGGAGTTGCTACTTCCTTCTCTTTACTTCGGTTCTGAAAATAGTGCAACACCTTATCCAATGCCTTTTTAAGTCTATCTTCTGCAATAGGCTTTAAGAGGTAATCTAGCGTATTAAGTTCATAGCTTTCTAAGGCATAATTTGCATAAGCCGTCGTAAAGATAATCTGAATAGATGGAGGTACAATTTTAGCAAAATCCAAACCACTTTCCTCCGGTAGATGGATATCTAAAAATATTAAATCAAGGTTTTGCTGCGTTAACATCAAACGGGCATCTTCCGTATTGCTATACATCCCTTGACAATCTAAGAAATCAAACTCATTAAGGAGCTTAACCAAGCCTCTACGCGCCAGTGGCTCGTCCTCAATAACAATATATTTAATACTCAATTTATCCATATGCGTAGGTTCCATCGTCTATAGGAATGGACAAAAATACTTTAAAAAAATCAGCTTTTTCATCAATCTCCAAAAGGTAATTATTGGGGTAGATTATGGCCAATCGCTTCTGAATATTACTTAAGCCCAAACCGCCATAATCATTCGGGTTGGCTTTCTTTTTTTGTGGGTTAATACAGGTGAAACAGAGCCTTCCTTCCGCTTTAGTAAAGCTTATCTGCACATGCAGGCCGTTCTTCATCGCTTGATGTGCTCCGTGCTTAACGACATTCTCGACAAAAGGGATAAATAGAAAATGGGGAACACGCACATTGTCCAAGCCTTCCTCTACCTGAAAATCAACAACAAACTTATCCCTTCTAATATCTTCCATGAAGAGAATATTCTTTAAGACGACGACCTCTTCTTTAAGTTCTATAGTATCTCCTTTGGATAGGTATAGTTGATTGCGAAGGATATCACTTAGCTTAAGCAAAACTTTGGATGCTAGCTTTGGATTTTCATCAATAAGAAAATTGATGTTGTTAAGGGTGTTAAACAAAAAATGAGGATTGATCTGGCTCTTAAGTTGCTCCAACTGAATGGTCAACGTATTGGTTTCAAACTCCCTAAAACGGATTAAATTGACAATCCAAATTTTAAACAACTTCAAGCTACTTACGGCGGCAATAAAAACCATAAGTAAGATCAATAAAACGAGATAGTCTTTCCAGTCTAGTAGTGTTTCATCTTGCTTATCAATAAACGGTAGGTCTAGACGTTCTAAGATTAGCATCATCAAAAAAATAGCCGAACAAAATCCCAATAGACTAATCCCATAAACAAGAAACCTGTTTCTAAGTAAGAAAACTGGAATTAAGACATAATGGTTTATGTAGAAAAAGCCCAAAAGAATAGCCATGGAAATAAACTTCGTAAAGAGAATCCACCCTTCCTTTCCTTCATCCGTATTTGGCGGATCCGAGGTCGGCAAAAAGTGTATGCCGACAATGGCCGCGATGATTAGAAAATGGCGAATCCATCGATATTTCCTATCAATTACGAAGTTTAAAAACAAACTATTTTCGTAGGCCACAACGGGCTGTGTATTTTTCATTTAATGAAGAAGCTAAAGGCATCTATTGTACGACAAAGGTACATGAACTAACAAGTAATATACGGCTTTTTGATGGTTTATTTCAGGAATAATAGCGATTATTTAAAAGGCTATCAAAAAAAAAGCTCAACGGTTAAGTTGAGCTTTATTATTACGTTTTTGATTTATTAAACAATTTCTAATACGACGTCGATATTTCCGCGTACCGCATTAGAATATGGACATATCTGGTGTACTTTATTGACGATATCGCGTGCGCGATCAGCGTCTACACCCGGAATATGAACCGATAGCTTTACCGTAAGCTCGTAACCTTGGTTTTCATTGACGAAAATACCTACGGTACTCTTAATTACGGACTCTCCTGTTGTTTCCACTTTCTCCTTACGAAGAACCAAGGCTAGGGCACTATCAAAACATGCCGCATAACCTGCCGCAAAAAGTTGCTCTGGATTGGTATGGCCACCCTGTCCACCCATTTCTTTGGGTATACGAAGGTCTAACTCCAACAAACCATCTTCACTTTTGGCATGGCCGTTTCGACCACCACTAACTGTTACAGTTGTTTGATATATTTCTTTCATAGCATTTCTCTTTTAACAATTTAATTGAGTCCTAATTTACAAACGTTCCATACGCTCAAAAATTATACTCAAATATAAAACTGACAAAAGAAAAACGTTTTCCTATAAAGCTCAAACTGCTTACATGAAAAGCTCAACTTCCGAAAATGTTCTTTTATAGAAAAGAACAGCCGGTCTAGAAAAGCTTAACGCATACCGCCGAAGCGGATGACAGCAAACAAAGCACAAGCTGTAAACAAAGCTGTAGCTCCTGGTGCATAAACACAAAGCACCATAAAACCCACAGCGCAAATCACAAGTAAAATAAACAAAAGTGCCTTTTTTACTGAATCCATATTGATTAACGCTAATACAGCTGCAACAGCGAAAATAGAAGTAACGATTGGTAACATGGCGTAAAGTTACTCATTTAATATTAACTCAATATTAAGAACAAAAAGATAAAAAGGGCCTCACTAAGCAGCTACCCCCCTAAAGTTACATAAACAACCAGAAAATCAGTAAGCTGACACGATGCCTTAACACAAAATAAATTTTCATTTTTTCCTATCTTCATTTAAAAAGTTTTTGCAACGAACATAGACAAGTTAATAGTGCTGTGATAAGCAATAGCGCCAACAAAAGTTAGTCAACTGATTCTTAAGATGAAAGCAGCATTACGAACCATTTAAAAAGAATAAGATACAAATAGATGTTTTCTAGATAGCTAAATCGTTATAAAATTGTTAAGCTTATTTTAAAGCTCATAAAATATCATCTATATTTGAGCCATCAGTTATAATTCTATTAGAGACAAAGCTATCATGGGGAATGCTATTGTACACTATGAAAATTGGTCGGAACAAGATTTACTTGTTGGGCTTCAGCATGGAAACTACGCAGCCTTTACCGAAGTATACAGCCGTTTTATTGATAAGCTACACAACTACGCGCAAAAAATAACGCTCGACAGTGAGGACCAAGAAGATATCATCCAAGAGGTATTTTCATCATTGTGGCTACGCAGAGCCGAATTAAATATCGAAAATCTAGGTGCTTGGCTCTACATGTCTATCCGCAAGCAAGCACTTTACCAGTTACGTAAGAAAAAGTATCGTGACCGCTACATGCAGAGCATCGTTGACTTTGTTTCTCCTTTTTATGACCCAATTTTGGGTGTCATTCAAGAAAAAGAACTCCGTCTTTTCTTTGATCAACAATTGGAGAAATTACCGCCCAGAGCACAAGAGATCTTCAAACTTAGCCGCAAGGAGTACCTATCCCATAAGGAAATTGCGGAGCGATTGAACATTTCAGAAAAAACAGTGCGCAAGCAAATCCAAAATGTCCTTAAAGTATTTCGCTATAAGCTTGGTGAAGACATCGTTAAGGGGCTTTTAGTCCTAAGTTTCCTTTGGGACAAAAAATAATTGTTTTTTTTATACTCCCTAGTCCCTACTTGTGCAACATGTATATAGTTGGGGAGTAAAAGAACCAGTTATGACCAGTGATAAAATCAAAGTATTAATCGATAAGTATGCCAAAGGCACGTGCTCATTGGAGGAGCGTCAGTGGCTAGAACTGTGGTTTGAGCAACAAGAAGGCGCTGAGCGTAAAAATTTAAGTGCTGATGATAAAGCGCGATTATTTCAACGTATAACAGCAGCCAATTCCGCTATTCCTTTCGCCCCGCGTACCAAGCCTAACTATTTACGATGGACTGCCGCCGCCGCTTTGGTGCTATCCCTTATTGGTGGTTCTTACCTCCTTTGGCAGCGTCAGGCTCAAGAGCAACATACGCAGCTAACCCATACCCCTATCCTTCCTGGTGAAAATAAAGCTACCCTAACACTCAGTGACGGTCGCCAGATTCTACTAAGCGACAAAGGTGCAGAAACAGCCAAGGATCAGGGTATTTCCATTACGAAAACAGCATCCGGATTAGTAAAATATACAATAGACCCCGAAGCCGCAGTGGGCACAGGCTATAATACCATTGAAACACCGCGTGGTGGTCAATATGAAATTGCACTGCCCGATGGCTCGCAGGTAACGTTGAATGCAGCATCATCACTACGCTTTGCGGTCAATATGCGTCATCAAGCTCAACGTATTGTAGAGCTTAAAGGAGAAGGTTATTTCGAAGTCGCTAAAGATGCGAAAAGACCATTTATCGTGAAGTCCAATCAGCAAGAGATCCAGGTATTAGGGACTATTTTTAATGTCAACAGCTATCAATCATCGCGTAGCTTGACAACCCTATTGGAGGGTTCAGTACTCATCAACAAACAAAAGAAGCTACGTCCTGGACAACAAGCACAAGTGGATGGCCAAGAGGTAAAAATCAAAGATGTTGATGTAGCAGATTATGTAGACTGGAAAAATAATGCCTTTGTATTCAGGAATGAAAGCCTGAGCTCCATTATGGATCGTTTAAGTAGATGGTATAATATTGAATACACTTTTGATGATCCTCAAACGGGAGACATCACTTTTAACGGGGAGGTATCACGCTATGCACAAGTAACCGATGTGGTTAAGCTATTGAGACTAACCTCTAAAGTAACGTTTGATATACAAGGGCGTTCTATTAAAATAAAAAACAAATAACCAAAGTCCCTTCGGGGCGAGAAGTAAATTATAAATCTAGTAGTATCCATTAAAATCCAAGTACAATTATGTGGTTTAAATCATTTAAAATGATACGAACTGTAGGCGTGTCTATGCTTATGCTTCAGATTTCCATATCAGCTGCTGGCCAGGGGAATGTTACGTTGCGGAAACAACGTATCAAGGCGGCCGACCTGATTAAGGAGATCAAAAAACAAACAGGCTATAGTGTCCTGTACTCCAACCAAATGTTGAACGACAATCGTTTTCTCCAGGTAGAGTTTAAGGATGCTAGCCTTCAAGAGGTCATGAAAACCTTGCTCAAAGATCAAGATCTTTCTTATGACACCAAAGACCAAACGCTGCTGATCACCGCACTGCCAAGCCAAGGGAACTCCGTGGCTACAGTGATGGCTGCAAAAGCAACTCAACAACCAATTAGAGGGGTTATTGTAGACGAAACGGGGAAGCCTTTGTCGGGCGCCAGCGTAACGGTAAAAGGGAGCAATAAAGGAAGTAGCACCAATGCTGAGGGGGTTTTTAACCTCACCGATGTGAAAGCAGGCGACATCCTAAGTGTTCGCTTTGTGGGGTATTTACCGCAAAATGTAGTGGTAGAAAACCTAAATAGAGAACTTCGAATCCAGCTGGCACCAGCTGAAGCTAACATTGAGAATGTCGTGGTTACCGCTCTTGGTATCAAGCGTTCTGAAAGAGCATTAAGTTATAATGTACAACAAGTAAAAGGCGACGACTTAACACAAGTTCGCGATGCCAATATGATTAACTCCTTAAGCGGTAAAATCGCTGGTGTAACAATCAACAGCAGTTCCGGCGGTGTAGGTGGTGCCGCTAAAGTAGTAATGCGTGGAGCGAAAACTATCGAGCAAGATAACAACGTTTTATACGTTATCGATGGTATTCCAATGTCTAATAAAAGATCGAAGGAAGGCTCTGAGTTTGCTTCTACAGGATCATCTGAAGGCATTGCTGATTTAAACCCTGAAGATATCGAGTCGATGACCGTATTGACAGGGGCAGCAGCGGCGGCACTTTACGGCTATGAAGCAGCAAATGGTGCTATCGTAATCAACACCCGCAAAGGTACGGCTGGTACAACGGTATTGACGCTAACACAAAATACACAGTTCCATAACGCCCTCGTTCTACCCTCTTTCCAAAATAGATACGGCACAGGATCGGGCTTGGCATCAGGGGTAAACGACAAAAGCTGGGGCGCTCCCTTGACGGATGTCAACAACTACCACTACTCTCCTTCCAAGGACTACCTACAGACGGGTATCGTCGCTATTGAGGGTGTTTCTTTATCTACGGGAACAGATAAAAACCAAACCTACGTTTCGGCGGGAGCCGTAAACTCGGGCGGTATTGTTCCAAACAACAAATACGACCGTTACAATTTTACCTTCCGTAATACGGCTAAATTTTTAGACGATAAATTGACCTTAGATGCGGGTTTAAACTATATCAAGCAACGCGATTTGAATATGGTAAACCAAGGTATCTATTCCAACCCGCTGACGACGGCCTATTTATTCCCGCGTGGTGATGATTGGGATGCTATCCGTATGTATGAGCGCTACAATGTATCACGCAAAATTAGCGAGCAATACTGGCCTCAAGGCTTGAATGAGATTTCTGGACAAAACCCCTACTGGATAAACTACCGTAACCTACGCGAATCCAAGAAAGACCGTTACATGATTAACGCTAGTTTAACCTACAAGGTGAACGATTGGTTAAGCCTATCGGCACGTGGACGTATGGATAATATAGCAGGCCGTTATACGGAGAAGCTATATGCTAGCACCAATACCACCATCACCGAAGGTTCGAAAAATGGCTTCTTTGGCCTTGACGAGCAGAAGTCTACCCAATATTACGGAGACGTAATGGCGAATATCAACAAGACATTTAACGATTTCACCCTACAAGCCAATGTGGGTGCTATCATCTTGCATGATAAAAATAGCTCCTTACCTATTCGTGGGCCAATCTTAGAAAACGGATTGACCAATAAATTTGATATTACACAAATCGACGACCGTAAAAAGACCCCGATGACGGACGCAGACAGAGAATCGCAATCGCTATTTGCAAGTGTGGAGCTAGGCTATAAAAACACCTACTTCCTGACAGCAACAGGAAGAAATGACTGGGATTCTAACCTAGCGGGACCAAAATCAAAACAACCGTCTTTCTTCTACCCTTCCATTGGTGCTACCGCAGTATTATCGCAAATGATGGACCTTTCATCGGTATTCCAATACTTGAAAGTAAGGTCTTCGTATGCTTCCATCGGTAGACCATTCCCTAAAAACTTGGCTGTGCCAGTTTATGAATGGGATGTTGCCACGCAGCAGTATAAAGGGCTTTCCAACTACCCGATTACCGACTTGAAGCCTGAGCGCACGAACTCGGCAGAGGTAGGTTTGAATGCTAAATTCTTAAATGGCTTCAACTTAGATTTGACCCTATACCACGCGACAACTTTAAACCAGACCTTCAACTCACAGATATCAGTATCTTCTGGCTACAACCGCCTGTATGTACAAACAGGTAAAGTGGTAAACAAAGGTATCGAAGTAGGCTTAGGTTATGATAAAAAATGGAACGACTTCCGTTGGAGTTCGAACTATACATTAACTATCAACCGCAACGAGATCAAAGAACTTGTGCGCGACTACGTACACCCAGAGACTGGCGCTGTGATCAACAAAAACCGTTTAGACGTGGGAGGTTTGTCACAAGCTAAATTTATCTTGAAAGAAGGCGGTACATTAGGCGACCTATACTCTCTTTCGGATTTGCAACGCGACGATAATGGAAAAGTATATGTGACGCCTGATGGTAGAGTGATTAACAACAACAACGTTGGTGATATCTACTTAGGTAGCATCTTCCCGAAATCGAACATGGCCATAAGAAATAGCTTCCAATATAAAAACTGGATGGCTGATTTCACTATTGCGGCTCGTTTCGGTGGTGTTGTCTATTCGGCTACACAAGCCTACATGGATCATTATGGCGTATCGGAAGCCTCCGCTGCAGCACGAGACCAAGGTGGCGTACTTATCAATGGTACCGACCTGGTGGATGCAGAAGCATACTACAATGTGGTAGGCTTAAACTCTGGTATTCCTCAGTTTTACACCTACAGCGCTACCAACGTACGCTTGCAAGAGGCAACAATCGGCTATACTTTCCCGAAAGCATTCTTGGGCAATAAAGGCGCATTAAGCGTTAACGTGGTTGGTCGTAACCTATGGATGATCTACAATAAGGCTCCTTTTGATCCAGAGTCTACAGCAACGACAGGCAACTACTACCAAGGCATAGATTATTTTATGACGCCGAGCACACGGAATATTGGTTTTAATGTACGTCTTAAATTCTAAACTAATTATGAAACTATATAAGATTTTATTTTGGGGAGCAATGGTGTCGTCTACAACGCTACTCTCTTGCACGAAGAACTTCGAGAAATATAATACCGACCCTGCTGGTGCTACACCAGAAGAAGTAGAGCGTGATGCTTATGTATTATCATCGGCAATGATTGGGCTACAAGCATGGGTGGTACCTTTGGATGTAAACTCCAATCAATTTATAGAATGTCTACTTGGTGGTTCTTTAGGGGGCTATTTGGCGGATTCCAACAATGGGTTTAATGGCAAAAACTTTGCTACCTACAATCCGGAGAATGGTTGGTCGCGCGTACCTTTCAACGATATCTTACCGAAGTTGTTTGTACAAACGAAAACCATTAAACAAGTATCTCAGGATGAATCTGTACATGCGGTAGCGGATATCATCAAGGCTATGGCGGCCTCTAGGGTGACCGATATCTACGGTCCTATTCCTTACTCGAAAGTGGGCGAAAATGGTGCATTAGAAACACCTTATGACTCGCAGGAGGAAGTATACGATCTTATGTTTACGCAACTGGATGCGGCAATAAAAACGCTGACCGAACGTAGAACACAGAATTTCTCGGCCAAGGCGGATATGGTATATAGCGGAAATGTATTGCAATGGATCAAACTTGCCAATTCGTTAAAACTACGTTTAGCGATTCACATCTCTGATGTAAGCCCGGTTAAGGCACGTCAGAAAGCTGAAGAAGCGGTGAACCATGAAATTGGTGTCATCCGTACCAATGCTGACAATGCTTTTATCAAACCGATAAATAGAAATCCATTCCGCGTAATCATGTATGAATACAATAATGGAGATTCGCGCGTATCGGCTGATATCACCTCCTATATGAACGGCTACGCCGACCCACGTAGAGAAAAATACTTTACACCATCGACCTTTACAGGAGGCACAGCCAATGGCTACTTTGGCTTGCGCTCGGGTATTCAGATTCCTAGCGGAAATGCACCTAAGGAATATACCAACATGAATGTAACAGAGAGCGATAAGCTCCTTTGGCTAAATGCTGCTGAAACAGCATTCCTACAAGCGGAAGGCGCTTTGAAAGGCTGGAATATGGGATCAACAGCAGAGACACTCTACAACCAAGGTATTCGTTTATCCTTTGAGCAGTGGAACGTTAATGGTGCCGATGCTTATCTCAACAACAGCATCAACAAACCTGACGCCTACGTTGACCCTAAAGGAGCATTCTCGTACGCTGGCCTTCCAAGCACGATTACCGTTAAGTGGTTAGAGACAGGAACGACTGCACAGAAACTTGAACGTATTATCACGCAGAAATGGATTGCCAATTTCCCACTCGGTATCGAAGCATGGACGGAATATCGTCGTACCGGCTACCCTAAATTAATGGAAGTTATGGTGAACAACAGCGGTGGCCGTGTCGATAGCAAACGTATGGCGCGACGTCTTCCTTATCCACAGGAGGAGTATAACGAAAACCGAGCTAATGTGACCGATGCGGTAAACAATTTATTGAAAGGTGCTGATAATATGGGTACCGATCTATGGTGGGTTAAAAAATAATATGCAACGATGAATTTATCTATTTTCACTATAAAAAGATTAAGCATGGTCATGCTGCTAGGCGCAGTATTGGCTAATGTCACGGCGTGTAAAAAATGGACCGAAGCGAAGCCTTTGGACATCGAAAGCCAAGATTTGGAACAGCAGAATCCTGCACTATATGCCAAATATTTAGAAGATCTCCGTGCATTTAAAAGTAACAGCCATAAGCTAAATATGGGCTGGTTTAACAACAGTAAGAAGAATCCAACAAGCCAAGGAGACCACTTTTCAAAAGTGCCCGACAGCCTAGATTTTATTGTGTTAGAATCGCCCTTGGCTTTAGTTGAGCGAGAAGTTAGCGAAATGAGCGACCTTTTGGAGAAGAAAAGCACCAAAGTTGTTTTTGAAATTGACTTCAACAGCATCAAGACAGCCTTTATAAAAAAGGATAGTAAAACATTGGTGTTTGCAGACTTTGTGAAGGATACGGTGAACAGCATCCTCGCGGAGACGGATAAATTTCCATATCAAGGGGCTGTTCTTTCCTACATCGGGAAAGATCTCACCCACTTAACTGCGGCAGAACGTACACAGGTGGAAACCGAGGAAAATCTTTTCTTCGACCTTTTAACGCCATGGTTAAGTAAAAATACAGGAAAAGCTATCTTCTTCAAAGGGAGTCCGCAGTTCCTCATCAAAAAGGATATACTGAAACAAGTTAAATCTATTATCCTGCCGACGGAGAATTCGGTAGATCTTGGTGGACTAAACTATGCGTTATTAGCTGCTAAAGTAGCGGATGTGCCAACCGATAAGTTCATTATTTTGGCGAGCATGACATCCTACAAAGCCGACGAAGCTAAATTGGGTTACTTTGCTGACGGCACACGTGCAGCAATATCTACAGCACAATGGGCAGCCTCCTTACAAAGTGGTGTGCAAATCCAAGGTGTAGGCTACAAAAACCTTCCGTACGACTATTTCAACGTATTGAAGAGCTACCAATATAGCAGGCAAGCCATACAAATCACTAATCCAGCAATGAAAGTAAAATAAAGACCATGAGAAAGCAACATTTTTATTCTTTAGGGTTGGTATTAATGGTACTCACCTTATTTAGTGCTTGTAAAGACAAAGAGTCCTTCGACAATAAGGTCTTTATTTCCACTGAGAAACTAGAACGTATTATTAACAAACCTTCGGTAACAAGTGCTGAGTTTGCCATTAAGATAGCAATGTCTAACATGGAGTCCGCTCCAGTTGCCGTAGAGCTATCTGTTGACCAGTCGAAGATTGACGCCTATACAAAGGTGTACAAAGAAACCGTAGAGATGCTACCAAGCACCTTCTACAGCCTTTCGAGTACGAAAGCACAGATAAACCAAGGAACCGTAGAATCTAGCCCTGTAACGGTAAAATTCGACAAAATTAATACGCTTGATCGCGACATAATTTACGTATTGCCAATCTCTATTTCGCAAGGCGACCTTGCTATCTTAGAAAGTCAAAGAACCGTTTACTACGTGATTAAAGGTGGCGCACTTATCGATGTAGTAGCCGATATGGAAGATAACTACCTACATATCGATCAATGGAAGACGCCAGCACCACTCAACAATTTATCCGAATTCACCTTAGAATCGCTGGTGCGTGTCCGCAATTTTGACCGCATGATTAGCAGCATTATGGGTATTGAAGGTCGATTCTTAATCCGCTTAGGCGATGCAAACTTCCCTCCTAACCAGATTCAAGTGGCTACATCGGCAGGAAACCTACCGGGTTCCGACGCTACAAAAGGGTTGTCTGCCAATCAATGGGTACATGTAGCGGTAACGTTCAATGCGAAAGACAAGAAAATACGTGTCTACGTGAATGGTAAGCAGCAATCGGAAGGCAATAGTAACCTTAGCACTGTAAGCTTCGGTGTCAATGGTAAAGATGGTTTCTACATCGGCCGATCCTATGCTGACGATCGCTATATGGCGGGTGATATTTCCGAATGTCGTATTTGGAATGTGGAGCGTACAGCCGAGCAAATTGCAAATAACCCATACGAAGTTAGTCCGACCAGTACTGGCCTAGTAGCTTACTGGAAATGTAATGAAGGTAGCGGTAGTATCGCGAAAGATTATACCGCCAATGGTAACGACCTTACCGCGAAGAAAGCTGTCAAATGGACGCAAGTTTCTCTGCCTGCTAAATAATAGCCACTAATTATATAATAAAACTGATTATGATATATATAATGAAAAAATACAGTATCCTACTTTGGGGATTAGGCATACTCTTCTCCATCGCCTTCTTACAATCGTGTAAGGATGAAGCCATCACGGTGAAGTCTATCGATGAATCGAAGTTTGACGTCCATGGGGAATCTATTGGCTTTTTGGCCGGTACGGATGGTAAAGTAAATCAGGCGAACTTAGGCTTCCGCAATGAAGGAAGCTATGAGGTACTTCTACAGCTTTCTAAACCCAATGCACAAGGCGTTAAAGGAACTATTACGTATAATGAAGAGGTATTGGATGCCTATAATAAGAAAAATGGAGCGACCTTCAAACTTTTCCCGAAGGCACTTGTAAGCCTTTCAGCAAATGGGCAAGTGGAAGTAAAAGCGAATGCAAACACTTCGGAAGCACTTAAAGTATCGGTGCGCACAAGCAATGAGTTGGATGGCAAAGAAACCTATGTTATTCCGCTAAGCGCGAATCTAACTTCTGGTGCTGTACCGTCTGGCTCAAGCGATTTGTTGCTTTTCGTGACCGACCTTTCCAAAGTGCCATCTACGGATAAAAGCACAGGCATAAAAATCATTAGCTGCATGGAAGTGAACGACACTAATCCCTTAAGCAACTTAAGTTTAAAGCTTAAAAATAGTGATAAATACTTGGTTGACATGGTAATTTTGTTCTCTTCAAATATCAACTATGATGCGGCAACAGGAAAGGTTAAAGTTACACACAACCCGAATGTAACGCATATTCTAGCCAACAGAGATAAATACATCAAGCCTTTGCAAGATAAAGGCATGAAGGTAATTTTAAGTGTATTAGGTAATCATGACCGTTCGGGTGTAGCGAATCTATCCGATGCAGCAGCAAAAGTATTTGCTCAGGAGCTGAAAGCCGTATGTGAGGCTTACAACCTAGATGGTGTGTTTTTTGATGATGAGTACTCGTCTTATCAAAACCCTGTGCCTCCAGGCTTCGTATCGCCATCGAATAAAGCAGCGGCACGCTTAGTCTATGAAACAAAAATGGCCATGCCGAATAAGCTAACGATGGTGTATGTATACTCAAGAACCGGTAATTTCGGTGGTGTCAATGCAATTGCGGAAGCAACAGCAGGCCAATATGTAGATTATGCGCTGCATGACTATGGTGGTAGTTTCGACTTAGCATCGCGTTATCCTGGCTTACCGAAATCACGCTGGGGCATGAACTCTGCTGAATATGCACAAGGTAGAGTGCCTTCAGTTACCGCACTAAATACAATCCGTAACGGTGGATTTGGAGCTCATATGATTTTTGCACTCGACCCAAAGCGTGCTAACTTCAATAATGTCCAAAGACCAGCCTTGCAAAATCTAGCAAAATACCTCTTCGACGATGACCTCATTTTCGATGAAAGTCAAAGCTATAGTAAAGATTGGTAGTACCGAAACATAAAAATATGAAAAGGCAGCTCTGAAGAGCTGCCTTTTATTTAGCTATACTTTTTACGAAATATTACCGTCTTGCTTAAGGCTAAAAATCCCTTATTACTTCAAATCAATACCATATTGAGCTGCATACACCTTGATAAGTTCTATCCTTTCCCAATTCACTTTAGCTTTCTCGAAAACCACATGTACTATTCCATTAGGATAAACGCAGGAACTCTTCGAACACTCAGGAATGAGACATTCATTATAATAGTTATTCCAATAAATCTGGGCTTCTTCTTTTTTCCCAAGCTTCAATAGCAAAAGAAATCGAAAAAAAGGCCCGTAAATTTTATATTCATCTTCTTGAATTAAAGTATACCAATGCTCCCACACTGCATACTTTAAGAAAAAGGGATTTACATAGGTTATCAAATCATAAGCAATGGTGGCTTTTAAAGTTTCGAGATCTGTTTGACTAGAAAGCTCATACCATTCATCTTTCTCAAATTTCAAAGGCCCCAATCGCCCCCAAACTTGGCAATCATATTCCTTTGGGAATTTAGGAAAATCACAATTAATCAAATCCTTATAAATCTCTTTATGGATAAGCCCGATATTAAAACAGAAAGTCTTTGCATCCGCAGTGTTCCAACGACTCTGTTGCACATTAAAACATTGACCTATATCTCCTAAATCACGATAAAAATTATTTCCACTTTTCTTAAATCCTAAAGACTTTAGTTGTGGAGTAATTACTTCTTTAAGAACTTCATCAAACTGTTGAGTTATCGACATCTTTTAAAATAAAATATTTGATGCTATCAAGATAAACATATCATACGCCCTAGACAAAAAATAAAACATAAAAAAAAGGAGGCACCCTTTCGAGCACCTCCCAAGCATTAATCAACCCATATTTTACTTGATTCTCACTTTAGCTACAATCGGAAAATGATCCGAAGGATAATGCATATCTACAGCATCGCTCAATGTAGCATACGTTAAAACCTCAATTCCTTTGCTCACAAAAATGTAGTCGATACGGTTTTTTGCTGGACGGTTCCACTTGAAGCCATTAAAGGTACCTACAGGGCCGTAAGGAGGCATCTTTGTCACGTCATAACTATCCAACAACGTCGTTTTTATCTCTTTAATCAACTCCATATCTGGCGTCGAATTTAAGTCGCCCGTAGCGATAACAGGCGCATCTTTCGCAATCTCTTTAATCTTTTTCAAGAGCAATTTAGACGACTCTATACGAGCCACTTTACCTTCATGATCAAAATGCGAGTTGAATACAAAAAACTGCTTTCCACTTTTCTTATCTTTCAGCTTCACCCAGGAACAGATACGGTTGCAACATTTGGCATCCCAACCTTTACCTGGAACAGTAGGCGTTTCGCTAAACCAAAAATCACCCTTATCCAATACATCAAACTTATGCGTATTATAGAAAATAGCAGAATGCTCACCGCCTTCTTTACCATCATCACGTCCCAGACCGACATACTTCAAGTAATCTACGCGTGCTATATCATGGAGCTGATGGATGAAACCTTCCTGCACACCAATGATATCGAGTTCATGGTATTTCAATAAAGCATTCACCATATCCTTACGATGCCCCCACGCATCCAAGCTATCATGAGGCGTATCCATACGGATATTAAAAGAGGCTACACGGTATTCATTAACCGCATTTTTCTGTGCTGAGGCCGCTATCGTTATGCCGATAAGCAAAGCCATTGTTAGTATTATCTTTCTCATATTTTTATTTCCAACCGTCGTTTTGTCCTAAATTCCCATTTCTAATCAATGCCGATTCTGGAATTGGGAATAAGTATTTTTTATCTTCCCATTTGCGTTCACCCGGATTCCACTGAATTTCACCCGAAGTACCATTGGATAATTTTAGCTGACCAACGCCGTTTGTTGTATTCACATTGACAAAAGCAATTCCTGGCGTAGTAGATGTAGGTCGTTGACCTTGGTAGAAGTACACATCGTTTTTACCATCGCCATTCAAGTCGTACTCGCCCAATCCAGGTACATACATACCGTTCATATTTGATGTTTGCAACAGGTCGCCCAAGTGCCAACGTATTAAATCGTCGGTACGTAAGCCTTCAAATATCATCTCTACAGCACGCTCACGAATGACCTCCAACAGAATAGGGTCTGTAAACTTTCCTTTATAGTAGCTCACCAAGTACGGGTCGGCCACAGTAGGTAACTGATTGGCCGCCGAAGTAGGAATACCAGCACGCTCACGCAAAGCACCAATTGTTTTGGTCCATTCCCCATTATTCATCGCCCCAATTTCGGCTAGTGCTTCCGCTTTGTTCAACAATACCTCACCCCAACGCATAATGATGTGTGCATTGTCATTACGGCTTTCGTCATCGTATGGAAAACGCTCGTCATAACACCACTTAATGATTTGATAACCGGTATATGTTTGTGTAAAGTTAGGCGGTGAGATTACAGGAACACCGTTCTCCGTACGTGCATAGTTGCCCGAGCGAATAGTCTGCTTCAAGCGTAGATCTCTATTTTGCACTTCGTCCACAAAGGTCTTTGTAGCATGGTTTGGTAAGTCTGTGAAACGTGAACCATCAAGGTTCAAGTACATCTTCACAAAATCACGCGTTAAGCTCGGTCTGTTACCATAAGTCGGACTGATAAAGCGTCTATTCGCGGAGCTGAATACCTGTAGGTTGGCATCCAATACGACGGCCAATATCGTCTCATCCATAAAAGGAGTTTTGGTGATAAAAAGCTCGCGGTATGAACGATCCGTTGCTGTTGCTTTGTGTAGGCTTAAACCAGCGATTTGATCCGCTTCTTTGATGACCTCACGGTACCATTGCTCGGCCGTACTTTGCTTGTTATACTTCGTATGGTACTTCCTGAATGACGCCTCAAACAAAGCGATACGTGTTTTATAGGCTCTCGCTACATTCTTGGTAATCTGCGAACCCGACGCATCTTTCGTCAATTCGATATGCTCAATAGCGTAATTTAGATCGGCCAACACTTTGTCCATCACTTCAAAACGATCATCGCGACCAGCGTACAATGTTTTCTCATCGTCGATGCCGATGGTGCTTTCAATCCAAGGCACATTACCGAAACGCTTAACTTTTTCGAAGTAGAATAAGGCACGGAAGAAGCGCGCTAGACCAATAAAGTGATCTTTATTCTTTACCGTACTCTTGCTCGCATTTTCAATAAAATAGTTGATGTTACGTAGTTCTCTCCAGTCCCATCCACTACTTGTAATAGGGCTAAGCGCATTTGGTGCTAATAAATTATCAACGCCATTACGGGCTACAAAATCTGATAAGTCATCCTTCTGAAAAACCCCATTATCCGTATTCGGTAAAATATCATAGAAAGAATTTGCATACAGTTGCATTCCTCCTGGCGATTGGAAAATCGCATCGTTGGTCGCTGTATCAACAGGAAGCTCATTTAAATCACAGGAAACCGTGAAGCAAAGCGTGATTGCTATTAAAATGTAGTTAATTTTTTTCATTGTATTCCTTAATTAAAATCCAACCATTAAACCAAAAGAAACTGATTTCAACATCGGATAGTTATAACCATCACCCGAGTTACCACCACTAAGGTCTCTATCTGAACCATAGATGTTCGTTACATCGGTATCTTTGGTCCATTTATACATAGGCGACCATGTCCAAATATTCTCGGCAGACATATATACCTTTACATTCGCAGCATTAATCTTAGAGATTAGCTTTTGCGGTAAGTTGTAACCCAACTGGAAGTTGCGTAAACGTACAAAAGCAGCGTTCTGCAAGTAACGGTCATTGGCCACGTTTAAGGTTCTGCCCGACCCTTGCGAGATGTAACCTACTAAACGAGGAAGGTAAGCGTCGAAGTTACCAAGCTCCTCACGGAACATATTTGCTTCATGCCATTTTGGATATGCATTGTATGGACGGTTGTACTGACCCCAGAAACGTGATTCTGGTGATGGATACCAATCTTGTTTCAAGATACCTTGGAAAAAGGCTGACATAAAGAAGCCGTTCCACTCGCCACCTAAGTTCACGCCAAAAGAATAACGGCTCGTCGAGTTACCGATGATTGTTTTATCGCCCGAATTATCCGCTTGGTTTAATCCTTGATAGATCACCCCATCGCCATCCAAATCTTTAAATTTTAAGTCACCGACATAGTTTTTGCGGGTATTGGTATTCGGAATATTAGACTGATTGGCAGAGTTGCGAATCTCCTCGTCCGAGCGGAAAAGACCATCCACGCGGTAGCCCCAAATTTCACCTAGCTTCTGTCCAACATAATAGTCTGTCAATAGCTTGTCGGCATTGTTATACTTGGTAATTTTTGCCTGATTGTCGGCTAGCACTACGCGCACATCATACTTGAAAGGCTTATTGTTCATGCTGAACTGGTCTCTCCAGGTTACACTAAGTTCCCACCCTTTGGTTTCCATATCGGCGAAGTTTCCTTTAGGCACATCGGTACCAAAAACAGCTGGAAGTGTTGGCCCTTGGGTAAACATATCTGTTGTCGCACGCTTATAATAATCCAATACAAACTGTAAACGATCGTTCATGGAGCCAAACTCTAAACCTACGTTTGTCGTTGTCGATTTCTCCCATGTCAAGCCACTAGGCACCACATTAGGTTGTTCGGTCTTTTGTGGACGTGCTCCGTTGATAATACGTCCTGACTGTACAATTCTAAAGTTTTCCGTAAAGGTGTATGGGTTGATATTACCATTACCCAACATACCGTAGGATGCTCTTAACTTTAGGTTGGACATATATTTTTTATCTACTTTCCAGAAATCCTCTTCGGAGATTCTCCATCCGGCGGAAGCCGAAGGAAAGAAGGCCCATTGCTGGTCGGTAGGGAATTTCGACGATCCGTCATAACGGCCATTGACCTCCAATAAATAGCGCTCTTTAAAGTCGTAGTTCACGCGGAAGAAGCCCCCAGCGATAGCCCATTTCTCATTACCTCCAGCCGTAACGATACGCTGTCCTAAGGCTAAGTTTACATCTTTAGCATCTGGATAAACGATACCATTACGCTGTGCCGTTAAGTTTTTATAGCGCGATTGTTCATAGTTGTATCCCAACAAGACACCGATATTATGGTTGTCCGCCACTGTTGTTTTATAATCTCCAAAAATGTTGGTCGCTATATATTCCGTTGTGCGACGACGCTCTTGCAAATCGTTGGTGTCAGTACCTGTAAAACCTGTAACCCCTTGGTAGCGGCTATAAGGTACTTGAACACGCGTTTGCAGCGAGTTGATGTCCGTCGTTTGGAAAGTGAAATCGGCTCTAAAGTTCAACTTTTTCTCTAAAAAGCTCGCCACCAATCCGGTTCTATTTTTCAAGAAACGATGATCGGTATCGATACCATTTTTACCATAATAATGATCTCCTACCGTATAGGCTGCCGAGAAAGATAAGGTTCCATCCGGGTTTAATAGCGGTGCTAAAGGATGCCCCTCGTCGGCAATATTACGCCAAATACCACTTCCCTCACCCACGTTTATAGGTTGGAAATACTGCATCTTAGAATACTCCGTATTGTTATCAACTTGCAACCAAGAGTTTAATTTAATAGACCCTTTGGCACGTAGGTTATACATATCATATTTATCACCGTTGTAACGGAATAAACCTCCCTGACCATTGTAACGCCCACTTAAATAGAAGACTGCCTTATCATTACCCCCGGATAAAGAGACGTTATGATCTTGCGCCATAAAGTTATTCTTGTACAGCTCTTTATACCAGTCAGTACTATAATAATATTCGTATTCTCCGGTCGTCGGATTGACATCTACGCGCGGTAAAGAAGGGTCTTCCCAGCGACGCTTAATTTCCGCTAGGTAAGCAGGTGAAAAAGGTAATGTCTTATTAATGGCTGTAGGCGTACTTCCACTATCATTCCAACGCGACCATGCATCACTAAAACCTTGCGCCCAAGGGTAAGACTCCGTGATGTTATCGGGAACCGTCGTTGGCGACTTGATGGAATAGTTGGTCGAATAGTTGATGGATGTTTTTCCTTCTTTTGCCGACTTCGTCGTAATTAGAACTACACCAAAAGCTGCACGAGCACCATAAATAGACGCTGAAGCGGCATCTTTCAAGACCGTTATCGTTTCGATATCATTCGGATTCAGCATCATCGGATCGCCTTGTACCCCATCGATAAGCACCAAGGCATCGCCTTTCTGACCTATGGAAGTAGCACCACGCACGTTGAATCCCGGTGATTGGTTAGGCTTTCCATCCAACATCTGGATATTCAAGTTGGGAATCACCCCTACTAATCCTTGGGCTACGTTTGTGATTGGTCTGTTCTCAAAAACTTCCGATGTCACTTGGTCTACTGCTCCCGTAAGGTTCAGCTTTTTCTGCTTCCCATACCCGACAATAACGACTTCATCGACATCAAAAATAGACTCATCGAGTACCACACGTTGCGACCTACCTGCTGTCACCGACACTTCTTTAGGCTGAAAACCAACGATGGTAAACTGCAAAATAGCATTCGTTGCTGTTGAGCGCAACTCAAACTGGCCATTCTCATTCGTAGATGTACGGTTGCTCCTTCCCTTTTCCGTCACCGTCACATTGGCTAAAGGCTGCCCCTTGCCATCTGTAACTTGACCAATAAGCTGACGTTGCTGCATGGCTGCCGTAGCATTTGGACCACCTGGCACAACTGTCACCAAGGTATTGCTATTCGCTTTGGTAAGAATAATATCTTTATCAATAATCTGGAAACCTAACTGCTGCTCGGACAAGAGTTCTTTAAGAACCGTTTGCAAAGGCATATTTTTATAGTTTACATCTACTCTTTTCTTATTCGCTAAGAGCGATTCGGCATAAAAAATATTGTATCCACTTTGACGCTGTAAATCCTTAAATACGGACTCGAGCTTTACGTTTTTCTTCTCCAAAGTAACACGTTGACCATAGGTTAACGCGTTAACTTGTATAGTAGCAGCCAATAAAAGAGGTATTGCCAACGACAATTTCATAGCTATTGGGATTTTGGTAGTACATTCACGCACAATAATAGAATGCCCTACCAGATTTTTTTTGTTACTTTGCATCTGGTTGATAATTTATTCGTTAATAGTCAATCGTTTGTCTTTTATAGGACTAAACTTCAGGGGCGGTCGCAACGCTCCTGAATCTTTCACCTATCCATTTTGTGCTTATTTAATCACAGTTACCCTCCTTTCTTTTAACTCAAAATGAACACCTCCCGTTAGGGCGATAAGGTCTAATAATTTCTGTATATCTGCATTTCTAGCTATCGTTCCTGAGAAACGTACGCCTTCAAAATTTCCATTATAATCTACATCTATGGCATACCAACGTGCAATAGCTGCCATCACATCGTATAGGTTAGCATTGTCGAAAGCAAAAGAACCATTACGCCAAGCTATAGTATAAAAAGGATCAATCGCTTTTACCGAAACCTGTCCCTTCTCGGGGTTATAACTAGCTTGCTCATTAGGCTTCAATTCCTGCACTTTCTTCCCATCAAATGTCAAGCGTACGGAGCCTTCTACCAAGGTGGTACGAATCATAGGGTCGTAACTGTTTATATTAAACGTAGTTCCCAATACTTCCAACGACTGCTTGCCGGTCTTCACTATAAAAGGTATGCTACGTTGTTCGATTTTAAGCTTAGCCACTTCAAACAGCGCCTCACCCTCGAGCTCCACCTCCCGCTTCACCTTCCCAAAATTCAAAGGATAACGAAGCTTCGATGATGCATTAACCCAAATTTTTGTTCCGTCGGGCAGACACAACTGATATTCGCCACCCTTAGGGGTCACAATTGTATTGTAAAGCGTATGGCTTGGATTTTTGCCCGTTAGCTCATAGGAAATACCTCCATTTTTATCTTTAACAATGATGTAGCCATCTTGTACAATGCGTGAATTAGCGTTTAACTTCTCCAGATCAATCTGTTCCCCATTGTCGAGCAATAGGTTTCCTTTTGCCTTACCGGGCATTACTTTATCCGATTGGTAAGCAAGTTCATCGATTGATTGTTCTGTTTTATAGGTTTGTAAAAAAAGAAAGGCAAATAGCAATACAGCCGCCGCGGAAGCAACAGCATACCAAAGCCCTCTACTAGACTTCGGTTTGGCAAGCTCTTCATCGGCACGCACAGCAAATAGGATACGATTAAACAGTTGATTCGAGCGTAAGGTAGACAGGCTAGCTTTCGACTCTTCGTCGGCCAACTGGTCCATCAGTTCATCCAGCCACGGTTCGGCAGACTCCTGACTAACAAAGGTTTTTAAAGTATGTAAATCCGCTTCACTGATTGTACCATCATGAAAAGCGATAAATAATCGAAATAATTGTTCTTTAGTCAACGTCTATATATTGCTTGTACTTTTATAATAGCTTAAGCATATACTAGCGGACTAAAGGAAAACACATTTTTCTTCAAAAACAACTCAAACCACTATATACCAATTGTTTAATTCACAAAAAAAAGCCCCTAAGTAAATCACTTAGGGGCTTTTATAAAAAATTAAGCATTTTAAAAATCGTCTGCAGTAGCTGGCTCCTTCATCAGTTCGTTGAGCTCCACTAAAGTTGCTTTTAATTTTTCTTCCAGCGCACGAAGACGCTTTAAAGAAGTGCCACGATACAAATAACGATTCTGATTTAATTGTTTTTCGTATTCTTCTTCCGCAAAATAATATTGTTTCCCTAGAAAATTTTTACCTTCCCAAAGCTGATACTTAACATCATAAAGCTGCACGCGGTACTTCCCGTCTTTAACCGTAATATCAACCATAAAAGAATAATGTCTAAAGGCATCAGGAATACCATTCGCGAGGTCATTAAAAATAACATTACCAATAATCCTACCAGCCTCTTTATCGTGTACCCAATTCGGTGCCTGCAGATCTTTCGTGGTGCCTGCCGACCATTTTAGTCCACGAAGAAACAATACATCTTTTGATAGATTAGCATCCACCGCAACCACATCTTCGTAAAATATTTTACCATTTTTTGTAGGCATTGTTACCCGATCAACATCATTTTGTCCAAAAATAAAAAGAGTAAATAAGAGAAAAAATAAAACAAGACTTCTCATCATCAAAAATTATGGTAAATAACATTTAAAGCACGAATATATCAATATCCATTAAGAATCCAACGGGTAACTATGCCTAAAGTGAAAGGTTAAGAGTCAGCCTTCGGCTAAAATAATAAAAAGAAGAAAGAGAGCAAAAAATAGTACTTTTCCAATTGTAGACGGATTTTCTTGGAGGCGGCGATTATCTGGTTTTTAACAGTATGGCGCGAAGTTCCTGTATGAGCAGATATGTCGTCATAGCTTAATCCTTGAAGCTTATTAAGCCGAAATGCTTCCTGCTCCTTTGGCGACAAATTATCCATCGCTGTCTGCAAAAGACCATTAAGTTCGTTAAGCTCAAGCCCTTGCTGTGTAGCCATGCAACCTTCATCCCAATCTTGACCAAGATATTTTTGATATTTCGCCTGCACAACTTTCTTGCGGAAGTTAGCAATCAACATACGCTTAACAATTACAAATAGATAAGGATATATTTGCGCATGCGTATTCAGTTGACGGCGTCCTTTAAAAAGCTGAATAAAAGCTTCCTGCACGACTTCTTCGGCTTCAAAATCACAACGTGCTACCGACACAGCATACCGGTACAAGATCTGTTGATAACGATCAAATACCTGACGAAATCCAAGCTCTTCTCCTGCGAGAAAACGCTGAAATTCTGCCTCTGCTATATCTAAATCTAGTTGTTGCCTCATGTCCTCCAATAAATACCAAACTCGACCCTAAAGTACGTAATGATGCATCAACCCAACATGAATACATCTTTAAGTTAATATTAAGCTTTCAGTGCTCTGCCTGTAGTAAGAAATACACTACGTAGCAATTCTACCGAAAGAATAAGCCGCTCCCTTATCATACAATGACTAAAAAGTAGGCTACTATAAAAAATAAGAAACTAGAGGCATATCCTCCATAAAGAAAGCTAATTACCCGCATAGACATGTTAATCCTACGGCCGCTTTGGTTCACAATCGATTAAATATAGTTATTTAAAAGCAATTAATTTACTATGCTATTCCGAAAAAGAAATATTTATAAGTATATGCTACCCTTGAAAACAAAAAAAATCCTGCTACTCATCATTCAGCAGCAGGATTTTATCTTTTATCACTTCGTACTATTTGGAGAACAAGGCTTTTTTCAAGGCTGTCGCAGCATCAAGAACAGACGCTTGTACCGCAGGAATATGCGCCAAAGGATTAAGCATTCCATAATCATGGATAAATCCTTTATACTCTGTAAGTGTAGTGACAACACCTGCATCATCCAATTTTCGTCCGTAAGCAACACCTTCGTCGTGCAGGATATCATTTTCCGCTACTTGCACGAGCGCTGGAGGCAGCCCTTTTAATTCTTCTACCGATGCCTTAAGTGGTGAAGCATATTTGTTGTTACGCTCAGCAAGGTCAGGCAGATAATTATCCCACATCCACTTCATAAGCGGTGTTGTTAAAAATCTTTCTTGCGCAAACTTAGTATACGATGCTCTGCTGAAATCTGAATCCGTCACCGGCCATAACAATATTTGCTGAACCAAATGGGGCCCTTTCTTATCTTTTGCCATCAGTGCTACTACGGTAGCCATATTTCCGCCTACGCTATTTCCTGCAACAGCAAGTTTACTGCCATCGACACCGATTTCCTTACCATGCTCCGCTACCCATTTTGTGGCAGCGTATGCTTCATTTATAGCGACTGGAAAGCGCGCTTCGGGTGATGGTGTATAGTCTGGAAAAACAGCTACTGCACCGCTGTGTACCACGAGGTCACGAACAAGTCTTTTATGTGTAGGAAAATCTCCTAAAACCCACCCTCCACCATGGAAGAACATAAACACAGGAAGACCTGCCTTTGCTCCTTTCGGTTTTACAATATGGATTTTCACGCTAATTCCGTCTTGGGTAATTGTCTTTTCGGATTCTTCGATGTCGGAATAATCAAACTTCACCGATTTTTGTGCGCCAACAAGAACCTGGCGCGCCTCTTCAGGAGGTAGCGTCTCTAATGGTTTTCCGTCACCACTATTCAAATCCTTTAAAAATGCCCTTGTTTCCCTACCAATATTCGGGTCTTTGGCGGCAGGAATAATAGATTGTGCCATAACATTAAAATTTAAAAGAATACAACTACCTATAAAACAAACTCCTTTTGATATAGTTTTCATGACTTTTAACTTTGAAGATGAATAGCGAGTGTAATTTCGAAATTGAAGGCCCCACTCACCGGACACGTTCTTTCTGCATTTTTCGCAATTTCAGCAAATGCTTCGGCAGAAATTCCATCCACTTTAGCATGTAGCGTTAAGGCTGATTGGGTGATTTTGCCATTCTCCAGCGTGATGACCGATGTGGTCTCCAAGCGCTCTGGAATAAAGCCCGCCTGTGTTAAGTCTAAGCTTAGTTTCATCGTAAAACATCCGGCATGTGCTGCCGCCAATAACTCCTCTGGATTAGTACCTACACCATCTTCAAAGCGGCTTTTGAATGCATATTGTGTTTTGTCTAGCACCGAACTTTGGGTAGTTAGGTGTCCACTTCCTTCTTTGATTGTGCCGCTCCAAACGGCTGTTGCGTTGCGTTTCATCGTTTTATTTTTAAATGTTTAAACTTGATGAAACAAAGGTACACCCTTCTTTAAAGCCAATAAAGAGCATAAAGTCGAATATAATTGTACTTTTTTCCCTAGCAGGGATATTATATGGTTATTCGGATATTTTTCTTCGAAAACTCGCAGGCGATGTTAGGCACTTTTGGGTAAACAGCCGATTAAAATAAGCAGGATCATCATAGCCTAACTTAAATGCGATTTCTTTAATACTCAAACCAGTATACAATAACAATCTTTTAGCTTCCAAGATAATCCGGTTTTTAATAAACTCGTTGGGACTTTCTAAATTCAGTTTATGGAATTTTTGGGTGAGTGTCTTAGGCGCTAGGTGTAACATCGCTGCATAATCTGCTACAGCATGCTTTTCGCGATAATGAATGTCAACCAATCGACCGAAGTTCCGTAGAAAATCTTGATCAACCCCTTGCATATGCACCTTTTCATTTTCTAGATTTTGCTTTTTCCATGTGCGTGTGGCACGAATAATAATCTGCTTTAAATAGATGCGTATCATCTCTTCAGAGGAACTATCTTGAAGCGACAACTCGTCACGAACCTGCTTAAATAGCATAGAAATAACATCTAGCTCGGCAGCAAACAAATCAACCTTCGGAATTTCAAAAATATTGTTGAACAGGAGACCGTCGCACGCCACTTCTTCATCATGAATCTGAATACAGTAAAAATCCCTATTGTAATTGATTAGAAAAGCATCCTCCTCTCCCGCTACATCAACTTGAAGATATTGATTGCTATTGACAAAGAATAATGTCGCCTGTTGCGTCTCATACCGATTGAAATCCACCGTTAACGTATAGCCTGCCGGGACGAACAATACTTTAATATAATACTGTAAGGCTCCTTCATTAATCAAATTGATTGTCCCGGAATTAAAAGAAATCAAACTTAACTTCTTATGGTTCGATTCGAAAACAGCCGCTGCGTCGTTCATCTTTAATAGGATATTTAAAAGTCAAAAATAAACAAAATGCAGAATAACAACTGTCTAGCAACCTGTTAACTGGTATAAAAAAGACATATGACCTTTTTTAAGCAGGAAACGGCGATAATTACGGACTACAGTTATTCAAAACCACCCGAAATAGAAGTGATATGATAAATTAATCTATTTTATTTGAAAAAAAATTTTATTAGGTTAACACTGTTCATTACTTTTGTATCACCATGGGAATTACAGAACGCAAACAGAGACATAAAGAAGATTTACGTAACCGCATATTAGAGGCAGCGAAAAAACTCTTTGTCCAGCAAGGCTATGAAGCAACCTCCATCCGGAAGATTGCGAAAGAGATTGAGTTTAGCCCAACCACAATTTATATCTACTACAAAGATAAAAATGATATTATTTATGCCCTTCATCAAGAGGGATTTAATATGTTGCGCGAAAAATTTAGCACGCTTATGCTTGTAGAAAACCCTTTTGAGCGTCTCAAAGCTATCGGAAAGACCTATATCGAATTTGGACGTACCAACCCAGAGTTCTACGAAGTGATGTTTATGATGAAAGAGCCTATGGACTTTATTGGCAACAGCTGTATGGATGACAAGTGGGAAGATGGCGAAAAGGTATTTGGAATCCTTGAGCAAACCATTACGGAATGCCAGACTAAAGGCTATTTCACCAACCTACCGGTTAAGCTCGTAGCGCTTCAAGCATGGACTGCGGTACATGGTATTGTCAGCCTATACATTAGTCAACATTTGTTTAAACTCAATGAAACCTTAGGCTTAAATTACGATATGCAGGTCGTAACTGATCAAGCCTTTCAACTATTCTCAACGTATTTAGAACGAACGAAATAATTTTTTTACCCTAATGGTTAACACTGTTAATATTAAAAACAGTATACATAGAATAATAAAAAAAACAACAGGATATATGAAGCCCAAATCCCTTATCCCCTACCTCTTGCTTTTTGGCCTGCTTCCGCTGGCACAAAGTAAAGCACAGGAGCGTCCTTTAGCAGCCTATGTGCAACAAGGTTTAACCGAAAACCTTATTGTCGCACAAAAGAACCTTTCGCTACAGAAATCAATGAATGCCTTGGAAGTAGCCAAAAGCTTATACCTCCCTAGTGTTTCCTTTGATATGCTGTATTCTACAGCCAATGGTGGTCGCTCTATTGATCTCCCTGTCGGGGATTTAATCAATCCGGTTTATCAAACTCTTAACCAACTAACGCAATCGCAAAACTTTCCGCAGATAGAGAACGAGAAAATACGTTTTCTACCACGTAATTACTATGATGCGAAATTGCGCACAAGCATGCCCTTGATTAATACAGATATCAAGCACAACAAAACCATGCAAGATCAATTGGTGCAGATGAGTGAAGCAGAAGTAATCATCTACAAAAGGGAATTGGTGAAGGAGATAAAATCGGCCTACTACACCTATCTGAGCGTGCTGGAAAGCATCAAGATTTATGAAAGTAGCTTATTGCTCGCCAAAGAAGGTAAGCGTGTCAATGAAAAACTATTGGCAGCAGGCAAAGGACTACCGGCCTATGTATTACGCTCAAATGCGGAGATTGCCGATGTAGAAGCCAAACTTACGGAAGCCAAACAAAAAAGTAAGAATGCGCAGTTTTATTTCAATGCGCTACTCAATAGAGATGAAGATAGCCCTATCCGCGTAGAAGAAGACAGTAAAGTGCCTGCTACCGACGAAAAGTTGCTGAACAACAGCAGTGACGAGCGCGAAGAGCTAAAATCTCTCGCCATGCATATCCAGCTACAGGAAACAATGGAAAAAATGTACAAGCAAGTTTATCTACCTAAATTAAGCGGCTTTGTAGACCTTGGCTCGCAGGCTGAAGGCATGCGCGTCAACAAAAACTCTGCCTATTATATGGTAGGCCTACAGCTGAGCTTTCCTATTTTTTCTGCAAACAAAAACAAACTGAAAATTGAAGAAAGTAAAATCGCCGTTAGCCAAGCACAGAACAGTCTAGCACAAGCTAAGCAGCAACTAAGCCTTGCTGTTCACGTAGCGGAAAATGATGTACTCAGCAGCATGAAGAGCTATGAAAGTGCCAAAGTGCAGCTGGAGGCGGCGGCAAGCTACCAACGCCTTATTCAGCGTGGATTTAGCGAAGGTAGCAACAGCTATATAGAAACGGTAGACGCACGCTCCCAATATACCAATGCCCAACTTGCCTATAACATAGCGGGATACAAGGTACTACTGGCGGCAGCTAAACTAGAAAGAGAAACCTCATCTTATCCTTTATAATCAGCAATTAATCATCATGAAAACAACCTTATATACAGCCCTACTGGCCAGCACGGTACTATCCCTGGCGAGCTGTGGACATACGGAAGAAAAACAAAATACCCCAAATCGGATGGACACCATCCCTGTTACCTTGCTCAACTTAAATCCGGTACTTCAGGATGGTAGTATTGAGGCTACAGGCGTATTTACCACGGAGGATGAAACAGTACTAAGCTTTAAAAATGGTGGTGTCATCGCGCGTATTTTTGTTAAAGAAGGAGATATGGTTCGTAAAGGACAGCTGCTAGCGAGTGTTCAGGAGACCGAAATCAATGCTAAAGCAGGACAGGTCAACCTATCCATCGAAAAGGCTAAGCGCGACTACGACCGTGCACATCGACTATACCTCGATAGCGTAGCGACTTTAGAGCAGGTACAAAATGCAAAAACAGCCTTAGAGTTAGCGAAACAAGACCAAAAATCGGTTTCCTTTAACCAGGAGTATAGTAAAATTGTAGCGCCAAGTAATGGTTATGTGCTTGCCAAACTTGCCAACGAAGGCCAAGTTGTCGGTCCTGGTACACCAATCCTACAAGTAAATGGTGCTGCCGATACGGAATGGATATTAAAAGTGGGTGTCAGCGATAACCAATGGACGCAGATTCAAGTGGGTGACAATGCGACGATCCAAACGGATGCCTTGCCCAATGAAAACTTAGCGGCCTTTGTCTACAAAAAATCGCAAGGTTTAGATCCTCGCAGCGGCACATTTGCTATCTACCTTAAACTGAGAAACAAAAATAGCAAGCTCGCTTCTGGTATTTTCGGAAAGTCAACGATTCAGCTACAGCAGGCAGCCAACCAAAAGGGTGAATGGAGCATCCCTTACGGTGCTATCCTCGATGGCAACGGTACAGAGGGCTTTGTCTTCGCTACCGAAGATGGAAAGATAGCCAAGAAAGTAAAAGTGCAACTTTCACGTGTAGATAATGACTACGCCATTGTGTCAAGCGGACTTGAAAACGTTAAAGCTATTATCGCAACAGGAAGTGCCTACCTCGTAGACGGCTCTCCTATTCATGTAAAGTCTACCCCTAAAAAATAGGTCTATGCAACTCATAAAATATCCAATCAAGAACTATCAGTTCACCTTGATTATGTTGCTCATGATCTTGGGATTAGCTTTCACTACTTTACGAAACATGCCTCGTGCGGAGGATCCGGAAACAAAACCGGCCCACTTCCCTGTGGTCGTTGTCTATCCGGGTGCCAACCCGAAAGATATGGAGCAGCTGGTGGTAAAACCGCTAGAAGCACGCTTCTACGCTTTAGACAAGGTAAAACATATTAAATCTACCATCAACAATAGCGTTGCTTCCATCATTGTGGAGTTTGACTATGGTGCTGATTATGACGATAAGTACCAAGAGATTATTCGCGAGATGAGCAGCGCTCGTCCGGAGCTCCCCGAAAACATATACAGCATGGAGGTTCTTAAATTTGACCCTACCAATGTAAATGTATTGCAAATAGCGCTGATCTCCGAAAATGCTTCTCAAGCCACAATGAAAAAAGTAGCTGATGATTTGAAGCAGGATTTAGAGAAAATAAAAGCCCTAAAAGAGGTTAAAATATCAGGTTTAGCCGACCAGCAGGTACGTATAGAAGTCGATCAAGCTAAGCTCGCGGAATTAAAAATACCGATGAGCCGTCTTATACAAGTCGTGCAGGGTGATGCGCAAAATATTCCTGGCGGACGACTGAATGCTGGAGAGAAATCGTTTAGTGTAAAAACCAGTGGTAACTACCAAAGTATAGATCAGATTCAGCAGAGCATTATTTCTAGTGCTGATGGTAAAAATATATTCCTTAAAGATGTAGCTAAAGTGTTTCCTTCCTTTGGAGAGAAAAACCACATCACGCGTTTCAATAGTTACCAGTGCTTACTCGTTAATGCTGCCCAAAAAGGAGGATTAAATATTGCGAAAACGCAAGAACAATACAATGAAACGTTGGCAACCTTTAAAAAGAAACTACCTCCAAATGTAGATCTGGTGGTTAGCTTTGATCAGGCTCAGAATGTTAACAAACGGATCAGCGGATTAGGCCTTGACTTTGGTATCGCTATTGCACTCGTACTCATCACGCTGCTACCCTTAGGCCTACGTGCCTCTTCGGTCGTGATGATTGCCATCCCACTATCTTTGGGCCTAGGGATTATTGCGGTCAACGCGCTAGGCTATTCTTTAAACCAGTTGAGTATTGTAGGTTTCGTCGTTGCCTTGGGCTTGGTGGTTGATGATAGTATTGTCGTCGTCGAGAATATCGAACGCTGGATGCGCGAGGGCTATACACGACTCGAGGCTTCCATCAAAGGTACTGAGCAAATTGCGTGGGCCGTTGTTGGCTGTACAGCGACACTTGTCATTGCCTTTGTACCTTTAGTATACATGCCAGAAATGTCGGGCGATTTTATCCGTAGTCTTCCGATAGCTGTTATCACCTCCGTATTGGGATCTATGGTTGTAGCCTTACTCATCGTACCTTTCTTAGCGAGTAAACTATTGAAACCACATGCACATGCTGGCGGCAATGCCTTGTTGCGTGGTATGCAAAATGTCATTCATAAAAGCTACGGTGTATTCTTAGATAAAGCTTTGAAACACCCGAAACGCACTATTCTGATTGCTTTAGCTGTTTTTGTAGGTTCATTAACGTTAATTCCTGTTATTGGTTTCAGCTTATTTCCACCATCCGAAAAGCCTCAATTTATGGTGGTCGTATCCAGCCCACTGCAAGGGAGCTTGAACACGACGGATAGCATCACAAGACTGGTGGAGAAAGATCTATCACAGATAAAAGAGGTTAAATATTTCACCAGCAATGTGGGAAAAGGTAATCCACGCATCTATTACAACATGCCGCAGACGGCGGAAAATGTATCCAGTGCCGACATCTTTGTGCAGCTTCAGGATGATGTTAAATCGAAAGATAAGATGCACCTGATTGAGGAACTTCGCAAAAAATGGAGCCCATTCCTTGGTGCTAAAGTGGAGGTACGCAACTTCGAACAAGGAGTTCCTGTCATATCGCCAGTTGAAGTACGTGTATTTGGAGAAAACTTGGATACGCTACAAACCTTGGCGGCTAAAGTAGAGGCTATTTTGAGCAATACAGCGGGGGCTGAATACATCAACAATCCGATTAAAAACAATAAGACAGATTTAAAAGTACAGATCAATCGCGAGAAAGCGATGGCTCTGGGCGTTTCGCCAACAGCGATAGACCAAGCCGTTCGTGTAGCCTTATCAGGCTACAAAGCGGGTACTTTCTCCGACCCTCGTCATGACAATGACGACTACAGTATCATCGTGACCACGCCTGGTGGACCAACGCCACAGATTAAATCTTTGGAGAATCTATTTGTCAATAATGTGGCAGGTACGGCCATCCCTTTGGCACAGCTAGCGACGCTAGAATTTGAGGCATCACCATCCAATGTGTACCGCTATGATAAGGAACGTATGGTCGCCGTGAATTCTTTTGTTAAGAAAGGTTTTAACGATGATAAGGTTATACAAGATGTCATTAAAGCAATGGATAAACTTGAGCTACCAGCAGGCTACCGTTATAAAATGGGCGGTGCTGTAGAAAGTCGCGAAACGGCTTTTGGCGGATTTGGCTCGATTATCTTGATTACCGTATTCCTATTTATTGCTGTCCTAATCCTAGAGTTTAAGACCTTCAAGAGTACGTTAATTGTACTATCGGTGATTCCTCTAGGTATTGTTGGTGCCGTCTTGGCCCTTCTTGTTACGGGAAACACGCTTTCTTTCGTAGCCACTATTGGTATTGTTGCCCTAGCAGGTATCGAAGTGAAAAACACCATTCTTTTGGTTGACTTCACCAACCACCTACGTAAAGAAGGTATGGAGCTCAACGAGGCTATTGAGAAGGCCGGCGAGACACGCTTTCTCCCTATCGTATTGACCTCGCTAACGGCTATTGGTGGACTTACGCCAATCGCATGGTCGTCAAACCCATTGATTTCACCACTAGCCATCGTCATGATTGGTGGATTGATTAGCTCGACTATTCTATCACGTATCGTAACGCCTGTTGTTTATAAATTAATACCTCCACATATTGAACCCGAAGTAAAAAATGAAGAATCTCTTAGTACTATTTAGTTTCGTTTGCTGTACTATTGTTGCTAAAGCTCAATCGGCCAATAGCATAAATGGCCAATGGATAAATCCTGAAAAAGATGGCAAGATTGAAATGTATGAGCAAGCAGGTAAGTTTTACGCCAAGCTGGTATGGTTAAAATCACCTAACGAAGCTGATGGAAAAACACCGCGCAAAGACCGCAATAATAAAGATGCCAACCTTAGGGATCGCACCTTGGTAGATATGGTGCTGTTCAGCAACTTTGTATTTAAAGACGGTAAATGGGTGAACGGTGAAATCTACGATCCCAAATCAGGGAGATCATACAGTGGACAAATGACACTAAAAGGTGATAGACTGGAAGTGCGTGGCTACATCGGGAGTCCTGCTTTTGGAAAAACACTTATATTTCTACGAAAATAATATACATCATAAACAAGGGAGCCAATTGGCTCCCTTGTTTATGATATTCTTCGCTTATGCCTTCTTGTTGTAAGCTATAGGCTTTGCTCCTGCTTAATGTTTAAAATCCCGTAACATAGCTTATCTCCTTACATTCTGGAAAATTTTCTGAAACGTACTACTTTCAAAAATTTATCATCAACACAGCATAGAAGCAATTCTTGCACCTCTTTAAGTTGATGGCACTAATGCACATTTGCTTTCGAAAATAAATTGATAATAACCACCCCAGCAACGATACAACCAATACCCAAAATAGCCGGTAAATCTAGCGGTTCTTTATACACCAAATACCCAACTAATGATATTACGACAATCCCTACGGCCGACCAAATGGCGTAAGCAATCCCGATAGGAATACCTTTTAAGGCAAATGTCAACATATAAAAAGAGGAAGCCAGCGCTATAACAAAGATTAAAGAAGGAACAAGCTTCGTAAACTGTTCAGTCTTCTTTAAAAAAGAAGTACCAATCACCTCAAAAATGATCGCCGCCGCTAGAAATAAGTAGTGTTTCATAGGCTAAAAATACGAAAATGAATGCACTGCGAAAGTAATATTTTCGCCCCTAGGTGAGGCCTTCCAGAAAAAACAATAAGACTACTATTTCAGAAAACGTGAAAAAAGGACTTTAGAATCAGCCCCTAAAGCATCTTAAAACCACACTTATAGCGATTTAATAAAAAGGTAACATAGACCAAACAATAGCCACATATCTCTTTAAGACTTTAGTAGCGTCAATTTTAACCAAGGATGGATTACAAAAACGCATCAGATACTGTTTTATGGGATAGTTGCTGCCAAGATGATAATCTAAAAGCTTACAATGAGCTGGTCGCACGCTATGCTCCTAAGCTGTATAGCGTCTGTAACCTATACCTTAAAGATAACTTCCTAGCGGAGGAATTATCCTTGGATATCCTATTTTGGTTATGGCAAAAGCGAGAAGTAGTTCAAATACGCACAAACCTTTCTGCCTACCTCCATCGTGCAGCGCGCAACGCTGTCATTAGCCAATATCGGAAGCAAAGTAAAAATAAGCTAACCTTACAGGAGAATTATAGCGACCATGAACTACTAGATCAACGTATGGCTGACTACGGTCTATTGTCTCAAGAGGGGGAAGAACAATACGATAAACTATTAGCGGGTTTAGGCCCTAAACAACAGCATGTATTTGTACTACGACGTGAATATGGCCTTAGCCATAAAGAAATAGCGCAACAGACCAACCTATCGGTCAATACCATAGAAAATTATATCGGCTCCGCCCTAAAACACTTCCGCAAAGGACTTGTTTCTATACCTTTCGCATTTCTTAGCTGCTTCTTTTTTTAATTTCCTTAGGCTCGTCTTTAGGGTTATCCTCATAAAAGCAAGAACTATACTTTCCTAATAAATATAACCCCGTTGGGGTCGAATGCTTAAAATCCACTTAAGCTATATATATGTCAATCTGCTGGATTGATTATCTTACACACACACTAACCTGATTAAAACATAGCTGTATTTCCCCGGAGAGTAAGATATTTATAGCCAATAAACAATTTGTAAAATCGTCCCCGCGGAATCGTATATGGAATTAGATAATTTTTTTTTCATCGCTGCTACTTCCTATACCCGTCTCAACGCTTCGCTTTGTTCGACCTGAAGATTAAGGAAAGGTTTCTGCAACTAGTAGAAGCCTCCTTTAGCACTCCAAAAACCGACATTCTATTCTTTTTTTCAAAAAACTCTATTTTTTTTCATTTTCCATAGGTGGTAAACCTAGATTCTTGCGCCTATATAGATGTAAGCATATTACTCATGGAGGAACAAGAGGTCAACGATGACTTATGGAGAAAATATCTCCACGGAAAATGTACAATAGAAGAAAAAGAAAAACTGACTAATCTACTGGATCAGCCTATCCATCGTGCTACACTGCAGCGCATTATGGAAACGGAAACGACAGCATTATGGGGTCAATCTTCAGAAACTACAGCGCTAGATGATGTGCAAGTAGCTACGTTTCAAGAGAAACTACAACAGCGTATACAGAATGCACAGCATAGCAACCAAATGATAAGCCACAGAAGCAGTTTTAGGAAACAGCTATGGTTACGCTATGCGGCCATCTTCATTGGCTTCACCTTTTTAGCAACAGGAGTATGGTATCTTCAGCAACAACAGAAAGAACAAATAGCACAACAAATGGTGGTTATTGCACCAGGAGATGACCAAGCGGTTCTTACGCTATCAAATGGAAAAACGATATCCTTATCAGATGCCTCAACCGGTCAGATTGCAAATCAGGAAGGTGTAAAAATTAAGAAAACAAAGGATGGTGAGATTGTATATGCCAGCCAAGCAACTGAAGATTTGACTAACACCTTCAATAGTGTTAGCACTCCTCATGGCGGACAATATAGCGTTGTCCTTCCTGACGGTAGTAAAGCATGGCTAAATGCAGGTTCCACCCTCACCTACCCCGTGCAGTTTAAGGAGAATTTACGACAGGTAAAGATGACGGGTGAAGTCTACTTTGAAGTTGCAAAACTATCATTGCCACAGGGTAAAGGGAATGTTCCTTTTATAGTAGATACCGAAAAGCAACGCATTCAAGTACTGGGCACCCAATTTAATGTTAATGCCTATACAGACGAAGACTATACACGAACAACTTTAGTAGAAGGTAGTGTGAAGGTTACGGCTTTAAACAACGGACAAACTATTTTACTTAAACCTGGGCAGCAGGCTACCCTGAGCAGTCAATTGCGGGTAGAAGGTGCCGATATTGAACAGCAGCTAGCGTGGAAAAATGGCGATTTTATCTTCCGTGGTGATGACTTAAATAGTGCCCTACGTCAGGTGGCACGCTGGTACAATATAGAAGTAGACTGTCCTCCACATTTAGGGCAACTACGATTCAATGCGATGCTATCACGCTCCAAGCCGATAAGTACCCTGATTGATATCATCGAAACAACACATAAAAATAAAATAAAAATCGTATTAAATGGAAGGAGGTTGACGGTGAAAGACTAAGCTTACTATTTATAAAAATGAAAGTTTAGCAAGAAGACCAGAAGTGCTGCAACACCTCTGGCCTAGATGTTAAGCTTATTGAAGATAATGCTGGATAAACACAATCAAATAATACTAACGCTAACAAAAGTATGAATTTTTATCAAATCATGCGTGTTATGAAAATCACCATGGTCATCATAACCTGTTTTTTGGTTCAGGTCAGCGCGAGCACCTATGCGCAGCGCGTCACAATGAACCTTAAAAACAGTCCTATTCATGTTGTCTTAGAAGAAATCAGAAAGCAAACAAAATATGATTTCTCTTATGATGTGAACGTATTTAAAAATGCGCAACCCGTTAATGTAAACGTGAAGGCTGCCACCATTGAACAAGTATTAAAAGCTTGCTTCTTGAATCAGCCATTCACCTATATCATTAAGGCGGAGTCGAGTTTTTATTTTGCCCGATGAAGCATCACGGACTAGTGAAAGAACTCGAGAGCAGCAAACGACACCCATAAAAGGGCAAGTCGTCCAAGCTAGCAATGGCAGCGCTATTGCTGGTGTTTCCGTCCGTGTCAAAGGCACACAAACCTCCACATCCACAGATGGCAACGGACAGTTCACCATCCCTGTGCCCGCTGGTGGCGCAACGTTAGTATTTACTTTTCTGGGCTTAGGCACACAAGAGATTCGTGTCGACGGAAGTCAACGTCCTGTAACCATACGTATGCATCAAGCAGCCTCTACTATTGAGGCTTTAGAAGTAAAAGTACAGGCTCGTACGAAAGCCAATACTGAAGCAAGCGTATTGGAAGAACGCCGCAAATCGGCCATCGTTCAAGATGCCATCTCCGCCGAATTAATCGAACGCACAGGAAGCATCACGACCACACAAGCGCTACAGCGCGTAACGGGAGTAACGATAACAGACGACAAATATGTGGCCGTTCGGGGCTTGGGTGATCGCTCGGTTATTGGCCAGTTGAATGGAGCACGTTTAGCTTCCTCCGATCCCGACCGCAGTGCCATTCCTTTAGATTTAGTTCCTGCATCATTGCTAGATAACATTACTGTTTATAAAACAGTAACGCCCGACAAGCCCGCAGATGCGGCATCAGGTATTGTGGAATTGAAGACTAAATCTGTACCCGAAAAGATGACATTTGAGGTTATTGCACAAACGGGCTTCAACTCCAATATTGGTATTGGAGGCAATTACAACAGCTTTTGGAACAGCGAGATGGGTGTTTTCGGATCTGCTATCAATAAAAAGAATTTATCCCAAGACTTTCTAAACCTCTCGAAGCAATATCCCGATGGACTAGGTTCCATTCAGCGGATGATTGCCTCGAGCGGCTACAATCCGGAAGTTCGCCAAGAAGTAACTCGCATCAATTCCATTATGCAAGGTTTCGATCCGGTGTTGACTACACAAGGTAAAAAAGCCCCTTTAAACCAACTCTATTCAGTAACCTTTGGGAATAGCTACACACTATTCAACAAACATAAACTGGGTGTTATCTTAGGCGGAAATTACTACCGCCGAACGACAAACATCTACGATGGGAATCTTACACAGTATAGCATCTATCAAGGTATTGTTACAGGAAGCCCTTACATATACAGTCAACGTAAAATCCCTAACTACACGACGACGAATAACATCGTGATGGGAAAATACCAAACCTATAAAGAAAATACAGGTGTAGAAACTTTAAACTACGGTACATTAGCCGGTTTGACCTACCGATTTAGTCCTAGACATGAGATAAGCTTTCAATATTTAGGAAGCTGGGGAGGCGAAAATAAGGCTACTAACCTACGTGGTGGCTACTACTATGCTGGATTACCTGGAGAAGTAAATAGTACAACCTACTCCTTAAAACAAACCTTCCGTACGCTACACACCTTTAATTTCCAAGGGGAGCACAAGTTGCTAAAAGGAGCATATTCACCACGATTAAGTTACAATTTAGCGTCGTCTACCTCCAATCAAAATGACCCTGACTACCGTTTTGCGAATATGGTAGACTATAAACCGCGCCATGGTGGTTCTATACTCGTACCGACCATTAGCCATACTCCCGGTGCTGGCAATTCAAATTACGTATACACGGAGCGTTTTTATGCCTTAACCTCGGGTTATGTAAATGGCTTTGGTCCTTTCGGAATTATACAAGCCGATCCAAACGGTCGTCGCTGGAGAAACTTGGACGAGACAAACTATAATTACAAAGGTGACCTAGCTTTCCCGTTTCAACTGTTTGGCTTCAAGCAAGAGTTTAAAACCGGATTTAACTACCTTAATCGGGAGCGTAAATTTGGAGAGAATGTGTTGTTCTTACCAGGCTCTAACTTCACCAGCTATGGACAACATGGACCAGGGCAGTTCTCCTCTCTCCCACTATACAATGTCGAAGGTAATTTAAACCGATTAGTAAGTGATGAAGTTATTGGTATCAGAACACCTAATGCTGCCGTTGGCGAAGGTGATTTTCCCGTTGGTGGCTTTTTATATAATATCCAGAAGTCGCCTAATAACTACAAAGGTTTCTATGAGACCAATGCTTTTTATGGGATGTTGGACTTAAAACTAACAGACGATTTCAGAATTGCTGGTGGTCTACGTTTTGAGAATACAAATATTCAATCTTCGGTAGATACTGTAAATGTATATTTAGACCCTTCGCTTTCTGCCGCCAATGCTGACGGAACGGTAAATCTAAATCCCCAAAATCCAAACTCTGTTTACAAACAAGGATACAAACCATTCTACTCGGCCAATGCCACCTATAGCCTACATGACAACATGAATTTCCGTGTCGCTTTTAATACGACGCTAGCGCGTCCTGAGCTACGTGAGATCACCAATGTATATGAATTTGACGCTTTCCAAATGGGCTTGGTTGTCGGAAATAGAAACCTGAAAAACCAGTCTACCAAGAACCTTGATTTCCGTTGGGAATGGTTTCCAAACACAGGCGAAGTAATTGCCATCTCCGCTTTTGGCAAGGAAATAAACAACCAATTGGTAAAAGTATTCAGCCTACAGACGGAAGGATTAGCCGCAAAATTCCCGGAGTTTCCTATCATCCAGTTTCAAAACGACCCTAACCGAGGTCGTGTATATGGTATTGAGTTGGAATTGGTTAAGAACTTAGGCTTCCTATGGGAACCTGCATCTAACTTCTTTTTGGGTTCCAACTTACTATTGGCACAGAGTAACATCAAAAAAACAGAAGAACGATTGGCCGCCAACTGGTCTATTGACCGAAATGCACCAACGAACAGTCCACTATTTGAACAAGCCCCTTACAGCATCAACGGTTGGCTAAACTACACCAACAAAAAGTGGGGTACAGATATCACAGCAACCTATAATAATGTCGGCGAGCGCTTGGTACAGATTAACCTTACGGGAGAGCCTGACTTATATACACGTCCCTTCTCCGTATTAGATTTGGTATTCAGCCAAAGGCTGAACAAAAGAATACTCTTTAAAGGTTATGCAAAAAATATCCTTAACCCAGCTATCAAAACCGTATATGCTAATCCAAACACGGGGGGCAAATGGTATGGTCGCGAATATTTAAACCGCAGCTACCAAAGAGGAGCAGAATTTATGTTTGGTTTTACCTATAACATTTTATAAGCATGAGACATCAACAAGAAGATAGGCTACACAAAAATAAAAAAACCATCAGTGTGGTTCTTTTTATAGAGATACTATTGGTGTTATGCGGAATTTTTGTGCTCTCCTGTAAGCGAGAAAACTTAGATTACACCTATGATTATAGACCTAATCAAGATGCACAAAAAGCATCATCCGTACGTTTAATCAATCTTTCAGAGAACAATCAGTTAATAGCGAATGGCGATAGTTTAACGAACTTTTTCGTTCCTCCACAAACTAATGGCTATATCCCACCAGAGCAATTAACTCCTCCGGGGACACATTATTTTCCGAAAGACGGACGTTTAGGATTAAGCTGGTTTGTACCACAAAACCTATTTAAGACAGATGGTATTGCTAATTTAAAGACAACTTTCGAACCCATTCCGAATAGGCCTATCGTATCGTATGAAGTGGAGTTGAACCTACGTGACGATTACAGCAAACCTAAGGATTATTACCTGCTACTTAATCATGAAGGACGTGTTACGAGTCCGGATAAGTTTGTGGAAGTGCCGCGTGCCGTAGCTGCACCATCACGTCCTGATCACTTTAAAATACGTATTATCAACTTTTCGAAGAAACTTCTTTCCTATAGTTCTATGGAAGATATATCGGGAGCCATAAGCTTAACTTATGCCGATGGGACTTCAGTGAGTGATGCCACAAAAAGTATTGCTAGCAATCAATGGTCTGAATACATAGAGCTGCCTTACGGCACCTACCAATTTAAAGTTCTGACAGCCAATGGACGTCAGATTCCTGGTAAAGGGCAAGTTTACTACCGCCTTATCGACCGACAAACATCAACGATGGAGATGAGCACAGGAATAAACTCCAACGCCACTTCTGGGCTTACCTATACGCCAATGCAAACTTTTCAACCGGGTGGTATTTATACCATTGTGGTGCACCCTTCCATGTTTACATGGAGCACTGGCCGAGACGATATCAGTGAGCTACAAAATAGCTTTCAAATTATTACTGATATCAGTGAGCCTTTAAATCAAACATATAGTCAAATCCAGCTTGCCAATACCGTAATCGGCCAACAGGCCCTCCTCAAAGTGAAAGGACAAAGTACGGCAATCACCGCCTATGGCTCTGCTTCCGACTATACACGTGTTGTAGCAGGCAAGCAAACTGTAGAAATAACAAGTGCAAACGGACAACAAATTCTATCTCAAGAAGTAGAGCTACAAAGCGGACAGAACTATACCGCCTGGCTATATCAAGATAAGGATAAAAAAGTCAACATGCTCTTAGCTGCTAACAATTTGGCAGGTACAATCTATACGGGTAAAGATGATCAAGGCAACAATGCGACCATCGACCGTACTAAATCGGCCTACCCATTCTTCTTCCGTTTCTTGAACTTTTGTCCACAAATTCCATACACGACCATCACCAATGGTTCTGGCGTGCCCTATGGAAACCTAGCTAATGGAAACACAAGCGGCATCAATATGACATTGGGCGTCCTCAACACCTTTGCGCCTTACAGCTCGCTATGGTACGATACCGCTATAGACCAAGATGGTTTCTATCAATTTATGGCCTATAGTTCTGCTCCTAACCGAGTGCCTGGCGATTGGTTAAAACAGATCAGCACGCTATCAAGCTCCCAACTGGTTGCCAACAAGAAACTCTACACCAATGTGGGCCGTAAAGTACCTGCCCATGAGCCAGGCGTATATTCTATAGCCATTATTGGTGACCTAGAAAAAACAAATGATGCCGAGAAGGCCAAATTCATGTTGATTAAACATACTAAATAGGATTAGCGATGAACGTAAACATTTTAACCACAATCCTGCCTAAAACAAAACGTATCGTTTACTTTTTGCTTTTAGCACTTTCTTTGGTCGGCTGTACCAAAACGGAATTCCGTAAGGTCGACGACCCTGCCTATATACGCGTATTTAATAACTTAACGTATACGCTATCTTTAGCAAATAAAGAAGAAGCTCAGCCTTTCTTCTGCATGTTTATTGATCCCCAATTTGATTCTTCTGGCAAACCTATTAGCGGACTAGCTGTAGGTGACTTTTTGGATAAGAGAAACATATATGCAGCACCCAATGCGGCACATGCTGGACTAAGCACCTCTAAATTCAATCCGGAATATCCGGGTAAAGAACTGGTACCAACGGGGCCTATCCTCAATGGGTTTGATCTAACAAATTGGGCACAAATACCGGCTGGTAAACGTCGTTTTCTATTTATGTCCCGCCCTATTAGTGACATCGCTTTTTCAAAATTGCCCGATGAACAGCAACGTAAAGTATTCTTAGACACTATCATTGACCTCTCTTCGCAGGAAGTATATACCTTACATATATTGCAGCGAGATTTCAACACGAAAGAGAATGGTTTGTATGTGCGTCAAGAGACTTTCCAGAAGCAATCTTTTTCGGATACCTTAAGCTATGTAAACTTCTACAACCTAAGTTCGAAGGGTTTCTCCGATGCACCTAGTGCGCTCAAAAACAGTGTCCCTCAAACAAGTATACAATTCAAAAATGGTGTACGCGATTCTATGAATATATTCATGACTCATATTGAGCCTAACACAGATAATAAAGGAATCACGACGCATACGCGCATTCCTGCTTTTAGCTATCAGTTTGCGGGGACGGTAATTCGTAACACTAAAGATGCTAAAGTAACGCCTTACTATAGTTTTCCAATTTTCCCAAAAGCGAATAATAAAATCTATTCCAATACCTGGCAATTTCTCCAATTTGCGGCTTTAGGAATTGACCCTAAAAACTCAACCCAATATCCAGAGCCTCCAACAGAGGGGAAAGGGCTACCTGATTTTAATAGAACCTTTGCTTGGCTAAAAATGGACAATGGACAATATGCACCGGCAGAGCCGCGTAATAGTTTTTTCCCTGGACTGACTATTAACGTTCATTCCGGCATTTATAATCCTAAAACTTTCGGTGTCGTAAATAGTATCGAAATCGTCAATGGTAACGTCTTTTTGATGACAGTACAACGTAAATACCCACAACCAATCTACTAACCATGAGAGATAAAATAATATATATCCTATTATTCGTTTTTCTCCTTAGCTCCTGCAAACATGAGGACCTAGATATATATGAGGAAAGTGAGAACTACAGCAATGCTGCAGATTTTTTAGCAAATAACTACAGCTTAAGCTTATTTCATGCTGCACTAAAACAAGCTAACCTACTGGATCTGTTAAAACAAGAAGGGCCCTATACCCTATTTGCTCCAGACAATAATGCTTTCAATGCCTTAGGTATTGTTCGTGCTAGTGATTTTTCTAGCATGAATCAAGATAGCTTACGTGCGATGTTACTTTACCATATTTTGCCAAGACGTTTATACAATCGTGATATTCCCAATTACACAATAGACAATAAGTATATGAATATGGTGGATAAGGAAGTATTTATCGGTTATAGATTTTCAAACTCCTGTACCTCATGTAATGTACTATCCGAGATATATGTAAATGGTTCCAAGTCGGTATACGCTACACAAAATATAGCACTAGCCAATGGTGTCTTGCATGTCATTGATAAAGTGCTGAAATACGACAAAACATTACAGGATGTACTAACACACAGACCTGAATACAGCTACTTTGTAGCCTTATTAAAACGTGTCGGCGATTGGGAACGGTTAGCGCAACCGAGATTTACAACTGTTTTTGCGCCCGATAATCAGGCCTTCGAAAAAGCAGGATTTACGCTGGAACAAATTAACAAACTAGACCCTAAAGTGTATCAAAAAAGACTGTGGCGTGTCTACTGGGTAGACAACCATATCTTTCTTTCGGATATGGTAATCTATGGCCAGCTAGATGGTTCGGGTTACTATGGTGCACCTTTCTACAAAGTACCCATTATTGGTGATGAAGACTATTATTTTGGTATTTCTGCTGCTACCCCTAAAGAGCCATTCATAATTGAAAAGAATCCTAGGTCTACGGATATCCCCATAAGAAAAAGTAATTTCCAACCGGACTACCGCACGGATTATAAAGCAGACAATGGTGTTCTTCATGGTATCACCAGCCTGCTTGTCCTACCTACAGAAGCTAAAATCAAATAAAGAACACGACTAAAGATAAACAGATGAAACGTATTTCATACTTAAAAATAACAAGCTGGGCTTTATATTCTTTGCTATTAATAGGACTTGGCTCCTGTCAAAAGGCCGAATTCATGCCGCCACCAGTAGGTGAAGAACTCCCTGCTCCTGCTTACAAAAGTTTGATTGAAGCCCTCCCTGAGCAAGCCAGTTTATTTAAGACTGCTTGGCAAAAAGCGGAGATGGAAACAATCGTAATAACAGAACTTGGCCAAGCGAAAACAACCTTTCTTGTTCCCAACAACACGGCAATGGAAGCGGCAGGCTTTACGGCTGCAAAAATACAAACTGCCGATAAAGCTAGCTTACAAAAAGTATTGCGTTATCACGTGCTTAATGGCAATATCAGTATAGAACAGCTAAAAGTAGCTGGAGTAGATTTAATTTTCACAACCCTGCTCAAGCATCCTAAATATTTAGAAGGCGAGCTCAAGGATCGTACCCTATTTAGGGATGTCCCATATGGCTATCGACATCAGTTAAATACCAGAGATGGTAAACTTGTCATCAATGGTAAGCCTGTTGCTGTCGACAAAGAATTGGATGTGGCACAAGGCAAGGCTTTCCTTGTCGACAAAGTATTCATCGCTCCTGAAGATCAGATGTATGACTTCTTAGTCAAAGATGGTCGTTTCTCCTTATTTCTTAAAGCGATGGAGCTCAACAATGTGGAATATGAAAACGAGTTGGCTCTGAATTGGTTTGTCAATTTTTTCCCACCGATGCGCTATTTAACGGACTGGAATTATTACTTCCCTTCAGGGTTTCATTCACGTCCGGATCGTCCTAGACATATCATCCGTTTCACCCTATTTGCACCCACGGATGCTGCATTTCAAGCTTTAGGCATCAATAACACCGCTGATTTGGAATCCCTTAACAGCCGCATACCTACGCCCTACTATTATGATCAAGACCAAAGGACACCTATAGATAGCTTATTGCGCTACCACCAAACAGCAAGACCTAGAGCAGGATCCGATTTTGATGATGAATACCTTGAGTATTCATACAATGTGCAAGTAGGACAAGAAATCAATGCTATCGATTTTTACACCAATATGCTCAATGATAAAATCTTGTCCAACTACATGATTCAGTCCTACACGGGCTCTGGAAATTGGATATACAGGTACCCAGAGCATCGCTTTAACCGAACAGGTGATAAGATTAAAGTAGGACATATCAATAGTAAGGACCAAAATGCAACTATCATTGAGGAAGATATTAATACCATCCAAGGACCTGTGCATGTGGTAGACCGAATTATCGTTCCCAAGGATTTTAGTATGTGGCACAAGAAATAATAAAGATTTAAACGATTAGACATAAAATACACTTATGAAATCTACGAAATACCTTTATGCGGGTTTATTGGCATTGTCCTTATTCTCTTGTTCAAAGGATGTCGAAAATCCTGACCAAGGGAAACAAAAGAACACGTTGAACGACCTTGTTCGTGATAACTTTGGTTTAACTTATCTCGCAACGTCTCTCTATAAAAGCGGACTTAATAATACGCTAAGCCAAACGGGTAACTACACGTTAATTGCACCTTCGGATGCAGCATACCAGATTGCTGGCTATCTAAAACCGGCAGAGCTTTATGCGGAGCCGGCGAACAAATTGGCAGAACAAGGGAATTATCATATTCTTAAGAACCTCGTTCCTTTTTCTGGCAAAGCACTAAAGATGAACCAAGAGGAAGAGACGCTACTGGGTACAAAAATCTATTGGAGCCGTGTAAAACGTGGACAAGATACCTTGACAACGATCAATGGTGGCCGCCTACTGCAATCGGATACCAAAGCGTCGAATGGCATTATGCAGGTGCTTGATCGCGTATTAACGCCAAACACACATAGCAATTTAAAACAGGCCTTAGCGGCCGATGCCAATCTGAGTATGTTTTACGAAGCGTTGAAAGTAGCCGGTTTATTGGAGCCTTTAGCCAACAGCAACACCTTCACTGTGTTTGCACCCAACAATACGGCGGTCAAAAACTATGGATATCCCAATCTAGAAGCTATAGAGAAGGCAGATCCTGCCGTACTTAAAAGCTGGTTAAGCTATCATATCGCACAGGAACGCAAATTCGCACAAGACTACTTCCTACTAACGCCTATGAATACAAAAAGCTATAGCGAGAAAATGCTGAACGAGAAAGTTCTAACTATAAATCTTTTAGATCAATACAATGTACCCAACAGCTTCACAGGGATTACCCTTCAAGGTATAGGCAGTACATCAATTATTACACCGACTAAACTAGATGTGATTGCAGGAAATGGGGTTATCCATATTATCAATCAAGTACTGAGATAGTTTATACGCATAGTTAAAACATGAAAATGAAAACAATCAACCATTTATACCGTTGGTCAGGGATGATTATGGCTATACTGCTGCTATTCTCTACCACCATTACCTTCGCCCAAGAAACTTCGGGTTCCCTCACAGGACGTGTCGTTGATGGCGATGGAAAGCCCATGCCTGGTGCTTCAATAGAGGCATTACATACACCATCGGGCACGAAATACAACCTATCGACAGATAATGATGGTCGCTTCACCATCAATAACATGCGTATTGGCGGACCATACAAAGTGTCTGCCAGCATGGTTGGTCAGCAAAGTGATAGCCAAGAGGAAATTTACGTACGCTTAGGCGCTGCACAGCAACTGCAATTTATCCTCACCAGCGGTATGCAAGCAATCGATGCGGTAGCCGTAACGGGGCGTGCACGCGGTCAACGGGCCGATACCTTTGGAACGGGAAAGAATATTTCTGGCGAACAGGTGCGTAACATGCCCACCGTATCGCGCTCCATCACAGATTTAACCCGACTGACACCACAAGGTAGCCGGGACAACAGCTTTGGTGGTACCAACTTCCGATACAATAACGTAACAGTCGATGGGGCTGTAAATAACGATGCTATTGGCTTCTCTCCTTCCTTAGGTGGACAAACGGGTACCTCCGGCATGGCGGGAAGCTCAACGCGTACAAATCCCATATCCATAGATGCTATACAGGATATACAGGTTTACCTAGCTCCTTATGACGTGAAGATTGGTAACTTCACTGGTGGCTCGGTCAATGCGGTAACTCGCTCAGGAACGAATAAAGTTGAAGGATCTGTTTATGGCTTTGGTCGTAATGCAGCCCTAACAGGACGTGATCGTGTAGGATCCCTAGGCAAGATGAATAGCGATTTCTATGATTATCAAGCTGGTTTCCGCATTGGTTTCCCAATCATTAAAGACAAGCTTTTCTTCTTTTCTAATGAAGAAATAACGCGACGCCAAGACCCTACGCAGCTGATTATCGGTAGTAAAGAGACGCTCCATATTCTGAATGAAGCGGATGCCAGCAAAATCTCTGAAACAGTAAAAAGTCGCTATGGTAATATCTTCGATGCCGGAACCGCAGATGCTTACACCAATTGGTCTAAATCCACCAAATTTTTCAACCGTTTGGATTGGAATATTAATGACCGTCATCAATTGGCTATTCGTAATAACACCATCTTCAGTAAGGCTACCCACATGGATCGCGATCAGCAAGATTTCCGCTTTTCGAGCATGGCATTCGAGCAAACAAACAACCAGACCTCGACTGTAGCTGAATTGAAGAGTCGCTTTACCAATAACCTATCGGGAAACTTAGTTGTTGGTTTTACCCAAGTGAACGACAAACGTGATCCCCTATCCGACCCTACACTACCGCAAGTTCAAATCCAAGGACGTACACCTGGTACCACTATATACATCGGTACGGATCGCGAGGCCAGCATTTTTGATATGCGCCAAAAGACCTGGGAAGTTACGGCCAACCTTAACTGGAACATCAATCGCCACAAACTTCTGTTCGGAACACATAACGAGCTATACAACATCCGATATGGCTTTGTAAACAGCTGGAATGGTCGTGTCGACTATAACAGTATTGAAGACTTTACGACAAACAATCCGTATCGTGTACGTGGCAACTATAACTACGTAAATAATACCCGTGATTATATCAGAAATAATCCCGCAGCAGACTTCCAAGTGAATATGTACAGTGTATATGTACAAGATGAGATTCGTATCCATGATCGCTTACGCATTACACCAGGGCTGCGTGCCGATATGGCTTACTTACCCCATATGCCTGTGTTGAGCGAGAAGCTACAAACCATCGCTGCCGATCCCAACTTTGGCACCACCTATCAGTACACACCGTTAAATAGAATTAAAAATGATTTTTTAAACCGTGTACAGCTATCACCTCGTGTAGGATTCCGCTGGGAGATTACTGAAGACCGTCGCGTAGTGCTTCGCGGTGGCGCAGGTCTTTTCACAGGTCGTATTCCTTTCGCTTGGTTGGCTTATGCCTATTACAACACTGGAGGGAGTTACGGGTCCTTCGATCAACGTGCCGACCAGAAGCCTTTTGTTCCTGGATCGGATGCAATCAAGCCTAGCCCGAATGGATTGGCAGACTTCATCGCTCAAAATGGAGCCGTTGTCAATGATCCGAATAGCGGAAAGACACAAGTGGATTTAGTAGACAATGGCTTTACCCTACCCCAAGTGTTTCGTAGCAGTTTAGGTATGGATTATGAAACGACCGATGGATGGAAATTTACGCTTGAAGGAACGTACACCAAGAATATCAGTGACGTGCTATTTCAACAGTTAAATACCAAAGATAACCCTACATGGTATGGTTATGACAGCAAAAAGCAACAACCAGTTTACAGTGGTACTGTGGATAGCCGATTCTCCAATATCTACTTATTAAGCAATACCAACCAAGGATATCGCTATAATATAAGCACAACCATCAGCAAAAGCTATAAACAACTGAATGTAACAGCTAGTTATACCTTTGGTGAATCTAAAGATTTAAGTAACGGCGTGCGTAACTCAATGGAAAGTAACTGGCAGCTGAATCAGTCTTTAGTACCAAATAATCCTAAACTAGCCTATAGCAACTTCGATATCCGACACCGTATTGTGAGTAGCATCAGCTACAACCAGTTATGGACTCGCGGAGGCCGTACTAATGTTACGTTGTTTATATCAGCTCAATCAGGTTCCCCATTTAGCTACGGTATCGTGAACAACAGCATCCAAGGATTGCCACAGCAGGTATCCTTAGTGTACGTGCCGACCCAGCAAGAGGCTATCCGCTACTTCAAAGACATACCTGCACAGACGGCAGCGCAACAAGCAGAAGCCTTCAATAGATACATCGATGGAAATGCCTACTTAAGTTCACGTCGCGGTGATTTTACGGAACGTAACATGGGGCGCACCCCGTGGAATGTGCAGGCAGACTTGCGTGTAGCACATGACATATTCGTTAATAACAAGAAGAAACAATTCGTTACCCTTTCTGCTGATGTGGTCAACTTAACCAATCTGCTTTATAAAGAATGGGGTGTACAATACTTCTCTCCAAACACTTTCAATTCTACCAGTTCTGTCGGGTTGACCCCAAGTTTATTTCCTCCACAACAAAATCCGGGGAACTGGCCTGTATTCACATTTAGTGATCCAGGAAAACCTTATAGTGTTGACTACTTCAACTCTCGAGCACAAGTACAGCTGGGTGTAAGGTATACCTTCTAAGCAATAATAGTTACCGAGCTATGGCTTATTCATGGGGCCACCTCTGTAGCATGCTTAGATGGAACACAATAAAAGAGGGCGCAAGGGACGGCGCCCTCTTCTTGTATAAACACTTCTTTTCTCTTGTGTAACAGACATTCGACCCTGCTGGGGTCGAATACTTAAAAACCTTTAAGCTATACAGATGTCAATCCTCCGGATTGATTCTATTGAAAAAATATCCAATAGCCTGTTTAAAACCCTATTTAAAGCATAAAAGCATTACCCCGGGGGTAGTAACGTCTATGATAACCATTAAACCTTTACAAATAAACATTCAACCCCGCTGGAGTCGAATTTTCAAAACCCTTTAAGCTATACATATATGTAAATCTTTCGGATTGATTGTATTGAAAAAATATCAAATAGCCTATTTAAAGCATAAAAGCATTACCCCGGAGGGGTAACATCCATATAGCCAATAAAACATGAGGTAAATCAACCCCAGCGGGGTCGTATATAAAATTAGAGAAATTACACGTTAATACTTGCTACTCCTCTCTAGATGGCTCACTACTTATTTTTATAAAATAACCGACCACAAATACCAATAAGCATTTCACACATTAGTAGATACAATTTGCTGGTCATCGAAAAGTTTGCTATTTTTAAGCTGCTTAAGAATAAAAATGTCTACCTGTCTATTAACCTTCGTCTATACCCTTTCATGGCTATAACGCTGCCTTAATACTGCGGTCGGTAAGGATACTCCGTGAAGCGCGTGTTCTATGTTCTAGATGTAAAACACACTTGCCAAAAACTTGCAAGATGCCCCTACTTAGTTATCCTTTTCTATTTTATTGGGGCGATAAGTACTATCTGTATACTAAAAAAAGTAGGGATAATCGTCTTAAAAGATTAGGTAAAGATTTAAAATAAAAATAGGAATCGTCTTTTTAAATAGGTTATGTCGCTACAGCTTCTATAAAACCTACTGTATCAACTCGATAATATAATACAAGTATATAAAATAAAAATGACTTATGGAAATATATCAACCATAAATCAATAAAAACAAAATTCATGGCGACACCTCTTGGTGAGTATTTAAATAAAATAAAGGCTAATAAATCAAAAATTGCTAGCGTTGCTCATATAAAAGCTCCTAGAATGAATGATTTATGCAACGATGACACAGCTAAACCCTATGCGGATGAGCTCTTTCCTATTCTGTATTTAGCGAATCGCTATGCCGGAATTCCGCTAGAACAATTTGATGAAACAATCTCCGCAATCTTTCCTTTCAGAAAGAAAGGTGGAATATTGAGTCAATTCAAGGACCTTTCTCCTAGTGCTAGACTGTTTTTTATGTACACACAACCCAAACAAAAGCTTGAAGAAAGCATTGGAATGCCTAAAAACAAGATATCTAAACTTAAAAATCCGCAAACTAATAGAGCTACGGCCTATGAAGTTATATCCTTTTGCGACGCAATGAATTTAGACCTTCTAAAGACTTATGAAGACTTTTTTGGTAAGGTTGAAATATGAAAACACACCAATTAGCTGAATTCAAAAGATAAAAGGATTAAACCTTTACGAATAAACATACGACCCCGCTGGGGTCGAATACTTAAACCCCTTTCAGCGATACATATATGTCAATCCTCCTGATTGATTGTCTTGAAAAAATAGCCAATAGCCTGTTTAAAACCTTATTTAAAAGATAAAAGCATTACCCCGGAGGGTTTAACCATTAAAGCTTTACAGATGTCAATCCCACGGATTGATTGTATTGAAAAAATAGCCAATAGCCTGTTTAAAACCCTATTTAAAGCATAAAGGCATTACCCCGGAGGGGTAAAATCTATTACAACCATTAAAGCTTTACAGATGTCAATCCCACGGATTGATTCTATTGAAAAAATATCAAATAGCCTGTTTAAAACCCTATTTAAAGCATAAAGGCATTACCCCGGAGGGGTAACATCTATATAGCCAATAAAACATGAGGTAAATCGACCCCAGCGGGGTCGTATGTAGAAAAAAAAAACAACAAACAACTCAATATAAGAACGTTATGTTTGTATTTAAAGTGATATCATTATGAATACAATTGCTATCAAAAAATCAACATCCTTACGTCTTGATAAAGACCTATACGCATGTATTGAAAAAATGGTAAAAAAAGAAAATCGAAGCGTTAATAATTTTATAGAGACGGTTCTGGCAAATGCGATAGGTTTCTATGCCCCAAACAAAGAGACTGAAAAAGCGATAAACGTAGCCCAAGAAGAAAGGTCAGCTTTAAAAAGATTTTGATAACACACAAAGCTTACTGAACGATTTAGTGAGTGAATAATAGCCAACTATAAATTAACCTACTCTAGTCAATTTAAAAAGGACTTCAAGAAGTATCAAAACAAGCCCAAAGAACTCAATGCGCTTACAGAGGTTTTTGATATGCTCATAAATAGAGGAGCTATCTGTCTAACAGATAAAATGAAGCTACATCATCAATTACTTGAAAACTACAATACCAATTCATAAAGCCAATATCTTTTCCCTAGTCTAGGTTCTAGTTCACGAACAATCTGGAATTCTAATTTTGCATAAATATGCCGTGCTGCAAGCATCATTTCGGAGGTATGTAAAGCCAAGATTTTCTCACCATTCTCCCTAGCTTTGCGTATACATTGCTCCGTTAAGCGTTGACCGACCTGTCTTTTACCGTGATTTTTTGAAACCGTTACAAATCGGATATAAGCCTGTTCATCGCTGTAAATATCCGTCGGGTTCCCACTTGCAACCAAGAAAGCGAAACCAATCACTTCATTTTGGTCAGTTACACAAACAAAACAATCTGATTGCATTAGTAAATCTACATATGTCCCCTCGTTTACTAATGTGCTATGCAAAATAGTCCAGTTTTCGGGTGTTAGCTCATCTTTAAATTGTGTCCACACAGCGATAGCGAGCTCCTTGATTTGCCGTAAATCGGCTAAAGATCCATTTCTTATATGCAAAACACAATAATTAGCTTATTCAATTTCCTTAATACCCTTTTCCAAATCGTCCTTTAAAAGAACTATTTTCTTCAAGACACCCTCATAGCGCATAATTTTGAAGAGCTTATTGCGCTCCATGCGCCACAGGTAGCTAAGTAACTCTTTACGCTGTATGCTGGAAAGGTTTTTTGCAGGTTCAAGCGCAACCACCTTCCCTGCCTCATCAAACTGAAGAAAAGGAGATACCAGCGCATTTACTGGAGCAAAGAAGTTCTTAAAGTCCTGCATTTCCTCATTAGCATCTTCCAACTTTTGGATGATGTTGTAATCAAATTCATAAAGGGATATGATATGAAAACGCAATGAATCGTTTGTGATCGTTTTCAGTCCACTAGACTTCAGCGACTCATAGCCCGTTTTATTAATAATAGGCGTATAATTTCTAAAAACAGCATAATAAAACAAAGCAATAGAATCCTGCGGAATAGCCTTCCCATTAGTCCAATCACGTAGCAGATACACGGCACGTAAACTTATCTTATGGTTATCTTCGTTAGCTTGCAGATCTTTAGTATCCGAGGCAAGACCATTTCTAATTTCGGTAAGAATCTTAACTTCAGAGATTTTACTACTCTGATTGCTGCTCCACTCCGTTAAACTAAAAGCAAGAACAACACTAATAAAAATCAATAAAAATTCAGAAAAATACTTTTTAAAGGTAGAGGCGATTTTGTCTTTAAACATGGTAATTAGGCTAGCATTATTTTCGGATAGCTAAAATACAAAATTATAGACGTTATAAAATATAGAAATTGACATTCTCCAATAAATACCATCGGTTAACTAGAAAAATGGATTATAAAAGGGGCAAAATGAAGAAACATTGGCACATTAAAACCACAAAACATTAATTTATAACCAAATAAAACAGCAAAAAGACAGCTATATTTAAGAATAACTACAAAAAACAAATGCTCCTTTAAAGACAAATAACTAAACAAAACACAAGACTTAAAGATTAAATAATATAAAAAACGGTAATCTTGAAGATGTTATTAAATGGTTTTATCTATCTTTGTAGAACCAAATTTATTAACTTTCTTAACAACACATTTACCGAAGAACAATAAAACATGTTTTTACGTTGTCTATTTATTATTATCCTAAGCTTTTTAACGCTTTTAGGGGAGCCACTTCTTGGACAGACCATAGACCATGTTAAGCTCCACGAAGAAATTTCCGAACTGAACGATCAAAATCAGAACGAGAAATCGCTTATCAAGCTGGAGGAAATTATCAATAACCCTAAGTCTACAGCTTATGATAAGTATCACGCCTATTTAGCAAAGTCACTTACCTACAAACAGCTATACAACTACACGGGTGCCTTATTGAACTTAGAGAATGCTGATAAAGAAGGACAAATCAGCAAGCATAAAGAGGAAGCAGCAACACGTGTGCTTATCGAGCGTATATTTATCCATTTTGACCTTAAAAATGAAAAGGAACTTTCAGAATCATTAAAACGTGTTGATCAAAAAAATCTTCACTACATTAATAAAGAGACACGTGCTTTCTATAGCTGTATCCTTGGTCATTTAGAGCTTAAGAAGAATAATGATTTAGGTGCGGAGCGCTATTTTGATGAAGGTATAAAGCTGCTACAAAATGATAACCCGAAACATCTACCGGTATTATATAAAGCTAAAATACAGCTATACAATAAGCTAAAGGACAAAGAAAAGGTACTCGAGGCCTTTAATCAAGGGATGCACTATGCCACTCGATATGGGATAGATATTTACAAAATATCGCTATTAGAAAGCATGATTTTCTTTTATGTAGATAATAACGATTATAAGAATGCTTATGAGGTTCAAAAAAAGGTAAGTGAAGAACGTCGACAATATGACGCGGCGAATCGTAGTGGACAATTAAACGCCTTGGAAAATGAACTATTGCAAAAGCGTAATTCAGCGCAAAGTGCAATACAAGGAAAGTTCATCATTCTCTACATCAGCATCATCGTCTTACTAACGGGATTAATCATCACGCTTATGCGCTTAAACAAAGTAAACAAGCTACGTCGTCTATCCATAGAGAAAGAACTCGGACTTCTACGCTTCCGCTTACTGCATGAAGGCACGAAGTCGTCAAGCGAAGAAAATGAAGAAATACTGTGCGCTATTGATTTATCAAAACTAAAGCCTCGACACTTAAAAATAGTGGAGTTAATCCGTGAGGGAAAAACGAATAAAGAAATCGGTGCTGAACTGTTTATCTCGGAGAATACCGTTAAATATCATCTAAAGACAATTTACGATATCCTAGAAATAAACAATCGTTCTGCTTTAATGTAGTCTAGCACAGCCTTTTGCAAAAGCTTATGCTTCTAAAGCGATAAGCTTTTGCAAAACACGATTAAAAAAACGTTTAGCCTACACCTCCTCCTCTACGCTTATCAACTTCCTAAGTTTACCTCCCCAATCTTCCAGCTGTCGCCAAATGGGAATAAGCTCTGTAGCAATAGGCGTTAGCTCGTAATCTACACGGGGTGGTACCTCCGCATATACGGTACGCTTCAATAAGCCATCTTTTTCTAGCTCACGCAACTGTAGGGTAAGCATTCTTTCGGTAATCCCCTCTATGCGATCACGCAGCTCACTAAAGCGGAGTTTACCATCCTCCAATTTACAGAGGATAAGCAACTTCCAGCGCCCTCCCATCTTACACACCGCATAAGAAAGATCACAACTGGTGATATATTGTTCATTTTTACGATTTGTGGAGCTTTCCTTCCGATTTGTCATAACTTACTTTTTTGTATGTACCGTACAATTAAAACAGTAGACCACAAAAGTAGAAACTCCCCCTTAGATTTGCGCATAAATAAAAGTGAATACGGATGAAACTGACAGAAGGAATACAAAAGGCGCTACACTATATCCAGCATATTGAAGTAGAGAACCAAGCTTCCGCTTGGGATACAGGAAGAGCATTCTACGAAAAATTCACCGCTTTAAGCGGTCCTGAGGAACCTGTCTACCAAATAGAAGATAAAATCATTCCCAGCAAGGAGCAGGCTATCAAACTACGTATATATCGTCCTAACGACGCTGAGGAGCTGCCTGCATTACTATATTTCCATGGCGGATGGTTCAATGCTGGAAGTCTAGAGACCCATGATAAGCCACTACGCCAATTAAGCAATTGTGCACAAGCGATAATCATTTCGGTAGATTACCGACTAGCGCCAGAAAATCCCTTTCCTGCGGGTCTTGAGGATGCCGAAGCGGCCGTAGCCTATATCCTTGCGAACTCTAAAAATCTAGGAATCAACCCAGAGCGAATTAGCCTCGCTGGCGACAGCGCTGGAGCCGCCTTAGTGGCTACATTAACACGTAAGTTTCGTGCAAACATTGCTAGTCAGCTGCTTATCTATCCTGTAACGGACAATTCATTAGATACGACCTCTTGGGAAACGTATAAAGAAGGGCCACTCATCACCCTGGAAAGTGGCATTCAAGCTTGGAACTGGTATCTTCCAAACCAAGCAGATCGCAACAATGTAGATGCTATACCGCTTTTAGCGGAGGAACTCCATAACCTACCTCCTTCTTTTATCGCAGTCGCGCAATATGATCCACTACGCGATGAAGCGCTCCACTATGCTGATAAGCTAGAAAGCAAGGGGGTAAAAGTTGAACGTAAAGAGTACCTCGGCATGACGCATGGATTCTTCCATATGGGAGGCTTCGTACCTGAAACGGCAACCCTAACACAAGATTTAGCGAATTTCATACATCAACATAAACGGGAAAATATTAAAAAGGAGGCTTAGCCTTAAACTGGGTAGAGAGCTGCTCTGGCAACTCCTGCAAGAGCAGCTCTTGCGCATCAGCCTTACCTTGTTTTGCAAGAAAACTCATCAAAATGAGCGTCGCACGTTTCAACTCCTGTAGTAGGCTAACATCCGAAAAAGAGCCGACCTCGAGTAGGTGTAGCAGGTAGTAAATAATACGTCTCAACATCTTTTCGGCAGATTCAAAATCGGCCAGCTCCATGTAGGTATGAGCAAGATTCATACAAGAGACAATGTAAATTTGCACATATGGGATATTCTCTTTTTCACAGGCTACCTGCATCGTATTTAGGCGCTCTGCCTGTCCTAATGCCTTTTTATAGCCCTGCAATGCAGCAGGCCAATCGCTAGATTCAAAAAATGAATTAGCACTAACAATCAAATCTTTCCACAAACCTTCCTGAACCTGTACTTCAACCATATTTTTATCCTTTCCATAAGCTAATGAACCCCTATTGGCTAATCGCGACCTTTACCTTTCAACATCTTTATAGCACGCTTCAGCTCATGGATATGCTTCATGCAGACACTCGCTTGCTGCATATCCTTACGCATCAAATCTGTCGTGCGCATCTTTTTCTCTAGCGTATTTTTCTCTTGTTCTAACACCTGTAAAACATAATCCATCCGTTTCTCCTTATCTTAAATTTACTATAGAATTATTTAATCACCAACAAAAGTTAGTTCTTCAAATTTACAAAGTTAGAACCATCTAACAAAATAATTCAACAGACAATTATCCAAAATCCTGAAATATTGGTAAATTTGGTACATGATCTCACAAACGGAAGAAAACTATTTAAAGGCGCTTTTCAAATTGGCTAATGCCAAAGGTGAAGCCACGGTCAACGAACTCAGTAAAGAGTTGGGCATTAAAATGTCGACCGTAAATAGCATGATTAAACGTCTTTCTGAAAAGGAATTTGTTGTTTATGAGACGTATAAACCCGTAAAGCTAACCAGCAAAGGTTTAAAAGAAGCGTCGTTAATCATCCGTAAGCACCGCTTAACAGAGATGTACTTGGTTGAAAAAATGGGATTTGGATGGGAAGAGGTACATGCCATTGCCGAGCAAATTGAGCATATTCAATCGCCAGCATTTTTCGCCAAAATGGACGAGCTTTTGGGCTTTCCAACGGTAGACCCACACGGCTCACCAATTCCGGACGCTGATGGTAATATCGCCAAAGACGACTTCATTAAATTGAGTGATTGTAAAGCGGGAGACCAGGTTACTTTTATGGCTGTACAGCCTTCATCAGAAGATCTTTTGAAGTTCCTAAACAGCCGAGAGCTGCTTCTAGGAACAGCCATTCAAATAGATACGGTAGAACCTTATGACCGATCGATGGAAGTAAACTATAACGGTCGAAAAAAGGAAATGCTCAGTTATGCTGTTTGCGATAAACTACTTGTATCCAGAAAATAAAATAGACAATATAAACAAATCCTTAACCAAACGGTTAAGGATTTTTCGTATAATAATCCCAAACAAGTTTGGATAATTCTGCGATAATACGTTCATTGATTTTTGTATCTTCCTTAGACTGGCTTACAAAAACGCTAATACTATAAGGCTGTCCTTGTGGCGGGAAAACCAACCCGATATCGTTTAACGCAGCGGTAACTCCCGTCTTTTTATTTTTACCAGAGTTCCCTGTTTTATGAGCGACAACCGTACCTTCTGGCAATAGCCCTTTCAACTGTTGCCTGCCTGTCTGCGTCCCTTTCATGACCGTTAAAAGAAAATCATAGCTAGCTGATGAGAGTAGTTTATTATCATTGTTGTAAAATGCTTTTAACACCTGAATAGCACATTTAGGAGTCGTCCAGTTTTGAAACTGCAAGTCCCAAGCACTTTGCATCGTCTCCTCATTAATCTTAATTGAAATATCATTAAAGCCTTTCTTGTGCAGATACCCTTCCACCTGCGCTGGCCCACCTAAAAGCTCTAAAAGAACATCACAGCCCACATTATCACTCAACGCTACCGTATACTCGATAATCTCCGATAGCTTTAATTCTACACCATCTGGATATTCCTCCCGAATAGGGCTCCATAAATCGTTCTGCATTCTTGCCTTAGGAATAACAATATTTTGATCCAGGGTAAACTTCCCCTGATCGACAGCATCAAGCATCACTAAGGCAATATGAAATTTAAAAACACTCTGCATTGGAAAATGGCCATCACCCTGTATGCTCAATGTATCCGTGCCATCAACGCGGCTAATAGCAATGCCTACGGTCGCATTTTTGTCGGCAAGCACTTCTTTTAGCGCTTCGCGCAAATCATTCTTGGCCTGCGCATTAACATGCGTGATTGACAAACAAAGGACAACCGCTACAAGGGGTAAAAGCTTTTTTCTAAACATAGTAAACCATTTTTAAAGGGAGTAAAGTCTCCCATTACAATTATCTGTTTTACACAAAATAAGGATTCTTTAGTAATTTTGGTTCATCTTTTGCATTTTACATATGCAAATTCAAGTAAGTCAGACAACAAAAACATACGAACGCTAACAAGCTATAAAAGCACGAAAAGGGCATATGCACCAAGAGAAAATCCCCCTTACGGAAATTAACAAACTGCCTAATCTACCTGGCGTTTACTTCTTCTATGATGAAAAAGACCAACTTCGTTATATCGGAAAGAGCAACCATATCAAAAAAAGAGTACTTCAGCACTTCGCTGGCAAAGACCGTAAATCGCTCAAGATTCAGCAGTTCATAAAAACTATAGGCTACGAGCCGATGGGCAGCGAGCTTATTGCCCTATTGCACGAGTCGGACCTCATAAAACAGTACCAGCCGCTTTACAATAGATCCCAGCGACGTACCCTCTTTCAGTACGGTCTGTATACGCATTTGGTAAATGGTTACATAGGTTTAACCGTCCAAAAGATTCAGAAAGACAAAGAAGAGATAACTACCTTTTCCTCGCTAGGAGAAGGTAAAGAAGCCTTGTTCCGTATCACAGAGAAATATCAGCTGTGCCAAAAGATTAATGGCCTCTACAAGACAAATGGTCCTTGCTTTCAATATCAAATAAAACAGTGCTTAGGCGCTTGCATTCAAGCTGAAGATACAGCAACATACAACACTCGTGTAGAAAGTTTTATAAATCCATTCACCAGTCATAAAATCACACAACTCATTGAAATCCCAGGCAGGAATGAGGACGAAAAAGGATTAGTTTATATTGAAAATGGGAGCTATAAAGGCTTTGGATTTTGCCCGATAAAGACCCCAGCAAAAAAGAGATTAGCCTATATTGAAGCAAAAATAGCGAACAAAGACACCAAACGTATCTTGATGCGCTACCTGCTCCAAAACAATGGTTAAACATAAAAACGGGTCAATCTTCCGACTGACCCGATTCATAGGATAATGATACGCGACGATTAAGTAGGGCTATTCATTTTAAGAAAGTCTCTATAATGACTTTCATTTTCAAAATAAGCGACCTCCCCTTCATTACCAATCAATACGATGTAAGCATCTGCTTTACTGATAGATTTCATGCTGAAAGGATCAATAGCATAGCGCACTGACTTATCCTTAGGAATACGCTCTTGACACATAGCGCAACAACCGTAGTACGTCTTCCCTTCAAAAGGCACTGCTAATTGTTCTTTCCCCATATACATGTCATTGACCATACAGACCAAACGATTGGGCACCTGCTCCCCCTTTTGTGGACTCCCCGTTGTAACTGCTGTCGTACTTTCTACCCTGCCTGTCGCTACTGGATTTTCTGCTTTTGGACTTTGGCAACCTAGCCACAGAACACTACCAAGGATAAATAACCCTACCTTTAAACTATTAAATAAAAACATAATATAAATTAATTTAAAACCTGATTATTAAAATATTATAAAAAATTAATTCCTTCTTGAACTTCTTCATTCGCCATTTTAAGAACCTGATCTCCCTCCTTCAATTCGCCAAAAATTTCTACTTGCATCGGCAAGGAACGTCCCTTCCGTACTGGTACAAACTTTGTTTTCCCTTCTTCCAATCGTATCACATACATCCCCATAGGACTTTCAACAATTGCCATTTTAGGAACAAAGAAAGTGGACGTTCGTCCTTTCAAGGCTAGCGTAGATTCCGCAATCATATGTGGCTTCAATGCTTTATGTACATTGCTGAAATCAGCCTCAATACGTTCGCTTCGCAAGCGTGTATCGAGACTACCCGACTTTCGGCTCACGCGCGCTACATAGCGCTCCTGAGGTTGTGAACGCACGTAGAAATGAATGGTATCACCGAGCTGAATATAATCCGTACTGGCCTCGGGAATGGCTAGCGCCAACCGTAACTTTTGATTGTTCTCCAGCACCAGTAGAGGCTCTTTATTCATGGGGCCAACATAAGCACCAACATCCACCTGGCGAGCTGTAATCGTACCGCTAAACGGAGCACGAATAAGCAGGTAGCTATCCATATCCTTAATTTCATTATAGGCGGCGCGTGCTGCCTGTAGCTGGGCTTCATCGGCATCCTTACGAGACTTCAACTGGCTCAAAGCATCCTTCGCGATAGCGCCTTTTGTTTCATCCGCCTGTATCATGCGCGCATAGGTTGCCTTTGTCGCTTCATATAAAGCCTCCTGCGCCGCTAATTTAGCTTTAGCGCTCCGTAGCTGCGATTGTATCTCCGGAGCCTCTAGACGCAGTAAAACCTGCCCTGCTTGCACTTGGTCTCCTATTTCAACAGCTACGGTTTTCACATAACTGTTGACCTTAGCAAAGAGCTCCGTATGCTGCTCGGGTTTAATCTCGCCAGCCAATTGCAGCTGAACCGCTGGATTCGAACGCGTTAAAGTGATGGTTTCCTTGGGATCTCCCATCCCCATTGCCATTCCCGCCATCCCTTCCGCTTTCTTAGTTTCTTGTTTTTCTTCTTTTGCGGCTGGGCTACAAGCCACCGCTATAAGGGCAACAGCGCCCAGTAGGATTATTTTTGTGTTCATGTTTTTAATCTTTTGTAGGTACATAGTGGATACTGTGTTCATCTTCTGGATGTAAAGAGCGTGATTGTCGGCTAGCCTTATGCTGCACCAAAGCAAAAACCATAGGCAGCATGAGCAATACTGACAGGGTCGAAAAGATTAACCCGCCAATAACAGCTCTTCCTAGGGGCGACACCTGATCGCCTCCCTCACCAAAACCAATAGCCATAGGCAGCATACCTGCCGCCATAGCGAGGGTCGTCATGATGATGGGGCGAATACGCAATTTCGCGGCCGCTATGGCGGCATCCAGCGCTGTAGCACCCGAAAGGCGTATTGTCTCTGCCTTGCTCACCAACAAAACGGCATTCGCAATCGATACGCCAATAGACATAATCAAGCCCATATAGGATTGCAGATTTAATGTCGACCCGCAAAGCTTTAAAAGCAGTAAAGAGCCCACCACCACAAAAGGAACTGTAGAAAGGATCACCGTAGAAACTGCGAATGACTGGAAAGTAGCCGCCAGCATCAAAAAGATAACAAAGACGGCGATAAGTAGACCTAAGGCCAAATTAGTCAGGGTATCATCCAATACGGGCGCCATACCCGCTAATTCAATGTTTACCCCTTTAGGCAGTTCTCCCAATGCGGCAATTGCCACCTTAACATCTTTCGTTGCCTGCGCTAAATCTTGCTTATGTACATTAGCCGTAACCGTCGTATAGCCCATCGTACCGAGGTTGTAGCTCTCTCCCAGCTCTTTCGTTGGCATAATAGTAGCTACATCGCCCAATACAGGGCGGTCTGTATGCTTCGCCAACGGCAGGTTTGCCAGCTCTTCCTGACTACGCAGGTTCATTGCCGGAACTTGCACCTGCACATCGTAGGCGATGCCCATCATACCGCCGACCCAGAAGTTCTTGTTTGTATAGCGTGTTGATGCTGTAGCTGCCACCAAAGACTTCGCAATATCTTGCGCGTCGAGTCCCAACTGGGCCGCACGGGTACGGTCGATGGTAATTTGCATCGCCGGATAGTCCATAGATTGGGGAATCTGCTGATCACGCAGGTAATCGATTTCCTTCAACTTCGCGAGCAGCTTATGGGCATACATGCGGTTCATCTTCTTCATCATGCCCGAAATACGTACTTCGATAGGGCTGTTAGCACCTTGGCTAAGAATCTTCTCTGTCAATTCAATCGGTTCAAAAGCGATATGCAATTCAGGCATTTCCTTTTTGTAATATTGACGGAGCTCATCTTTCAAATCGTCGGCACTACCTTTCAAATCCGTTAAAGCAACTTGTAGAGAGGCCTCATGTGGCCCCGCATTGTACAAATAGATAGGGCTTACGGCAAAAGTAGATGGATGCTGACCGATGAAAGCTGATGAAATAGCCACCTTATCCGCACCCACTTTGGCTTTTAAAAGCGTCAAGAACTTCTTTACCTTACGTTCGGTAACTTCGATACGTGTTCCTTCTGCTGCTTTTATACGCACCTGAAACTGACGTGAATTGGCCGTCGGCAAAACGTCTTTACCTGTATTCAGATACAGAAAAACCGCGGCAGCACCAATCAGCAGGAAGCCAAAAGTCACGATAAGCTTACGCCTTGGCATCAACTTCGCAACAAAAGCAGCGAAGCGACGGGTAAAAGCTGCAAAGCCATGACCCTCGCCCTCGCCTTCACTTTCGGGATGCTGCTGTGGCTTCATCAGCCAATTAGCCATAATCGGCACAAAAGTTTGCGATAGCAAGAAAGAGATAACCATGGAAAATCCTATCGCCATAGCCAAAGGCTTGAAAAGAGCACCCGGAATACCCGACATCATAACCGCTGGCGCAAAGACGGCCAAGATGCACAGCATAATCAATAACTTCGGAAAGGCAATCTCCTTACACGCATCCCAAATGGCCTGCGCCTTTGTTTTGCCTAGCGCAAAATGCTGATGTATATTTTCTATGGTCACCGTACTCTCATCAACCAAAATACCGATGGCTAGGGCCAATCCAGACAAAGACATGATGTTGATTGTTTGTCCAAACAGTTTAAGAAAGAGCACGCCCGATATAATGGAAATTGGAATCGTCAGGATAACAATTAAGGCTGCACGACGATCACGCAAGAACAAAACAACCATCAGTCCTGTTAGCAAAGCTCCTAAAACGCCTTCAACGACGAGACTTTTCAATGCATTGGTGATGTAAACAGACTGATCTAGCTCATAGGAAATGGTGACATCGTCGGGCATATTTCGCTGAATAGCGGGTAAGTTTTGTTTCAACTGGCGTACAACGGCTAACGTTGAGGCATTTCCTGCTTTAGCGATATTAATATACACCGAGCGCTTCCCATCAATCAGCGCATAGCCTGTTGCGATATCAGCTCCATCTTTAACCGTGGCCACATCACGGATGTAAACATTATCCACAGCCCCTTTAAAGAGTGGAATATCACCTAGCTCCGCTATATCCTTTACCGTATTATTGGTTGGCGTCAGATAATTCGTCTCGCCGATGTATACATTCCCGGAAGGGGAAGTAATGTTGTTGCGGCTGATCGCTTCCACAACCTGCTCGGGCGACAACTGATGCGCACGTAACTTCGCGGGATCGACATTCACCTCTATCGTGCGTGGGCTTCCCCCAAAAGGAGGCGCCGTTGTCAAGCCTGGTATCTTAATCAGAAAAGGACGTGCATTGAAATTGGCGATATCCTGCAATTGGTTATTTGTTTTCGTCGCGCTTCGGAAAACCAACTGACCGATAGGCTGCGAGGAAGCATCGAAGCGAATGATGAAGGGCGGTGGTGCGCCAGGAGGCAGAAATACCTGCGAACGATTTGACAGGGCATTCAAACTGGCAATGGCTTCTCCCATCTCCGTACCTTCATAAAAGGTAATCTTCATCAGGGTTAACCCTTGCGTATTTTTACTTTCAATGCTTTTAATCCCATTGGCAAAAAGCATCATATTCACATACATCTTTGTAAAGTATCCCTCCATCTGTTGTGGCGTATAACCACTGAAGGAGTGCGCAATATAAACAACAGGAAGATTCATCTCCGGAAGGATATCAACCTTTACATCCTTGGTTGCCTTAAGCCCGAAGAACAAGAGCCCAATCACCATAACAAGAATGGAGATTGGCCTTTTGAGGGCAAAACTTATTAAATTCATAAGGTATCCGTATTAATTAAGGTGAACAAAATGGTTAATATCTCCATGCGCCGCAGCTTGCAGCAACAGCGCTTGCCACACATTATTTTGGGCAATGGTCTGTTCAATCTCTGCCCGATTCAGGCTGTAAAGCGACTGCGTAAAATCAACCAAGTTGGTTAGACCTTGTGTATACAAAGTGCTATGTTGCTTAAAGGCGACAGTCGCGGCGTCTACCTGTACTTTGGATTCCTGCAAACTTTTATAAGCATTTTTCAGCTGCGCGTCGGCTAGGTGGAGCTGTGTCGAAAGCTCTTTTTGATAGCTTTGATAATCGGCCTGCAAAGCCTTACTTCTAAACTGCTGGCTTCTCGCTAGCGTTTCATAGCGAAACAAATTGCTGATGTTCCAGCTTAATGAAAAGCCTAATAGGTAATTGCTGCGATCAAGCCCTACACCTTTTAAGTAGTTCGTCGTATAGGCACCGCGGTCTTGAGCGTAGTTGGACGCAAAGCCCGAACCACGCCCTTGTACTACGCCAAACGCAGAAATACTAGGCATCTTACCGGACTTTAACAGGGCTTCTTTCTGGGTGCTCTCGTCCACTTTTTGCTGTTGGTATAACAGAAAAGGGTGCTCTGCGGCCAGCATAGTCGGATGCGCTAGCTCGGCAGGTACTTGTGTATGGTATAAGCTATCGAGGGTATAGGTCTTAAAATCATCATCGAGAAGAACCGACAATTGCTTAGCGAACTCCAGCTCTTTATCATTGGCTTTAATCTCCATGGAGCGCGCATGCGCCAATTCTGCTTTGGCGAGCTGTGCATCTACTTCTGGAATTAATCCGCTCTGCGCACGCGCCTCCGTCATCGACAAGAAAACATGTGCACGTTCCTTATTTTTCGTTTGCACCAGCTTTACTTGCTGGCTAGCGAGCAAATTAAGGTAAGCCGCAACCACCTTTACCTGATGCTGGAAAATAGCTTGTGCCAAATCGGCTTTAACGGTTTTCTCCCCTTGCTGGGCAAGCTGCACCTCATTTTTCAGTCGCCCGAAAGTGAACAGGTTCCAATTGACATTGGCAAAATATAAGGAGCCGAACGCTGCATTCCAGTTTTGTTCGGCCAAAGGCATAGACGAAGAAGCTACGCCCAACCCACCAAAACCATACTGAGGGCCGTGCAGCATGTTTACAGTTCCGAAACTCTGCTGTGCTCCTAAAGTAAGGTCGGGCAGGTATTGTTGCTTTTGGAAGTTTGTATTTTCGGCTGCAGCAGCAACCATAGCTTCCTTAGCTTTAATTTTATCATAGTGCGCGACAGCGCGTTGTAGGGCATCTTCCAGCTTGAGTACCTGCGCCGAACTGCTCGTCCACGCGAAATAACACAAAGCAAAAGATGCCATGAACTTAAATTTCATGGTATAACTATTTAAGATTAGACATTAACAAAGAGATAAAACCCAAAAGGGCAATATCATGCTATTGGCATCGTCTAAAATCAAATACGATAAACGCAGTTTAATATATAAAGCGGATTGCTCCCGACCGGAAGCTTTGTGGATAGGTAAAAAGAAGGGCGGTTAACGCCTGGCAGCATTAAAGCATCAAATACAGTCCCTAACGTTTCATTAGGAATACTAGCGCCCCAAAATTTCACAGAAAAGTCTACCGATGCCTGCTTCTTAAGACCCTCATCGAGTTTCACCAACTTGGGTTCGTATTGGCAACAACCTTTCTTTTTCTCCGTTAGGCTTTTTTCCTTTTGCTGACAAATCGGACAAGGTTTATCCGCATGCTGCTCCAGTGGAACCTGCGCATAAGTCCGTAGCTTCTCGCTTTTGCAAACATGCTCATAGCGCGTAAAGCCAAACGACAATACGAGATACAAGCAAGCCAATCCGAAAACGAGTAGTTTTTTCATAGTCAATATGCAAAACTAACGAAGTTTGAAAAGTCATTTTTATAGAATTACCAGAAATACTTACACAATTTCACGGAGAGCTTGTGCGCAGAGCAACGGCATAGCCTCCCTCCCTATTCCAAGCAAAAAAATATTTTCAAAAAAAATCAAACGCAACATTATTGCATTTATAAATAAAACCACTACATTTGCAACACAGTTGCATTTAATAAAAGAAAAGCGCTATGATACCAGAAACATACGAACAATGGTTTACGTGCATCACCATAGATTGCGAACTAAGCCTCAGCAAAGCCTTTGCTAAAGCCCGTTTATCGGTATATGAAGACCGAACGAACCCCGAAACACAGCGTTTTATAAAGCTTTACGGAGAAGCTCATTTACTTAACATTATTCACTGGTTCAAGCAGTATGACAACAATTAAAAAACTACCTGTAACCGTATTAAGCGGTTTCCTTGGCGCTGGAAAGACAACCCTACTTAACCATGTGCTACACAACAAAGAAGGCTTAAAAGTAGCCGTCATTGTGAACGATATGAGCGAGGTGAATATCGATGCTCGTTTGGTAGAGAACCAAAACACCCTCTCACGCACCGAAGAGAAACTTGTCGAGATGAGCAACGGTTGTATCTGCTGTACCCTTCGTGAAGACCTCATGCTAGAGGTGGAGAAGCTAGCGGCATCAAAACGATTTGATTACCTCCTGATTGAGAGTACAGGCATTAGCGAGCCTATTCCTGTTGCCCAAACATTCGCTTACGTAGATGAAGCTAGCGGCATTGACTTATCACGTTTTAGCTATATCGACACTATGGTGACTGTCGTTGATTGCTTCAACTTCTTCCGCGACTTTGCGACAAACGAGCGACTCGTCGATCGTGAACTAAGCGACATGGCAGGCGATGAGCGTACGATTGTCAACTTATTGACCGACCAAATTGAGTTTGCTAACGTGATTGTCTTAAACAAAACCGACTTAGTCGCTCCCAATACCATTGGTTTGTTAAGAGCCGCCTTGAGCAAGTTAAACCCAGGAGCCAAGATTGTAGAAAGTACCTTTGGGAAAGTGCCTGTGAAGGAGATTATGCACACCGGTCGGTTTGACTTTGAGGAGGCCGAATCGGGAGCTGGTTGGCAGAAAGAGCTCGAAGCAGAAAACCACAAGCCTGAAACGGAGGAATATGGTATCGGTTCGTTTGTCTTTCGGGATTCACGACCATTCCACCCCACCCGATTTATGGAATACCTGAATAACAGCTATCCATCAAATATTATCCGTGCTAAGGGGCTCTTTTGGTTGGCCTCACGTCCACAGGTAGCCATCAATTTCTCGCAGGCAGGCGGTTCATCACGTATTGAAAGTGCTGGTGTATGGTGGTCTAGTATGCCCGAAGACGAGCGTTTACAGTATCCTATTTATGTAGACAACAAGGCATTGATTAAGTCAAAATGGCATCCGCAATGGGGCGATCGTCAGAATGAAATCGTATTTATCGGCCAAGAACTCGATAAAGACAAAATTATAGCAGAACTAGAACGCTGCTTGCTACATGACGATGAGCAGGCCTTATATCACAAAAAAGTGCAATTTAAAGACCCATTTCCCACAAATATATAGTGTTTCCTTTAATCAGAGCGACAAGGCCTTCTTGTCGCTCTACTTCTGAAGGCTAATACTGAAGAAACAAGCTTGCGCCAAAAATAACAATCATCTGCCCAAGCTTATAGGCGGCGGACATAATAGATAATAAAGGCCGCAACAGCTACTATTATCACATCAAAAATAGAAACGCGTCGTTTTAATTTTCCAGCCGAGGGAGGGTCATTAGCTAATTTATCTGTATTCTCTTCCATAACTAAGTTTTTATCATGAATTGGTTAAATAGGCAACTTATGCCCAAGCTTAATTAGCTAAAATAAGAAATACAATACATAGATTGATCATATAAAGGCCATTTATCGGAGAATAAATCAAATTATTAGCTAAAATTCATTCTATTTCGATAAACTATAATGTATTAAAGTTGTGATAATAGGTAAACTATTGCTTATAAATTAATTGGAGTAGCATAGCTGGATATAATATAAATTAAAAAAAATGCAAAAAAAAACAAGCCACAACCAATGTCGCGACTCCCCTCCCTAAACAACAGTTCTCCTCCCCATTAGTAGAAGGGAGTAGATTATACTTATTTATAAACAAACGACATGCCAAGCCTTCGTCTGTTTTGTCTTTTTAATGTATTTTATTTAGTCTTCACCTTTATTTTTTAAGGCCATCAATAAGGTGTAAGCACCCTTTTGGACGAACTTTTTACCATGGAGGCCATCCGCATTAGTAATAGCCACCCAATGGCTTCCTTGTTTCCCGAGCTGCACCGGCAATAATTTAAACTTATTAGCTCCGAGCACTTCAAATACATAAGACTTACCTTCATAATTCAGTACAGATTCCTCGGGTAAACCCCATGCTTTGTCTGCCGGAATACGGATCTCCGCATTCATATACATGCCCGGAATAATCATCGCCCCAACACGGTCAAGCTGCACAAAAGCTTCGAGCGATCGATCGTCATTGATGGTCTTGCCTAGTCGAATAACTTTACCCGCATAGCGCTTGTCGGGGTCACTATTGCTGAAAGCTTCTACGACCTGCCCCACTTGTACGCGGCCCCAATCTTTTTCAAATACTTTGACAGCAAGGTAAACATCCTTTGGGTTCATCAATTCAAATAGCACATCCGAAGGAGTGACATATTTACCGAGGTTAACAAACATCTTGGCCACTACCCCATCAAATGGCGCATAGATAGGCGCTGTCTTGCGTATAGTATTTAAGGTGATGCTTTGCGGATCTATATGAATAAGCTGCAATTTGGACGCTAGTGCTTTCTGACTTATTAGCAATGTCTGATAGTCTGCCTGTGCCTGTAGTAATGCTTTATCACTACTGGCCTTATTGGCATTTAGTTCTTTCTGACGCGTATACGTTGCTTCGGCATTTTGCAATTGTGCGCTCGTCGTTAGGTAATCCTGCTGAAGCTGTATAAACTGATTGTCTTCGAGGAGCGCAATTACTTCCCCCTTTCGGAAGCTCATCCCGGGAACCAATTTTGTTTCTTTCAGAAAGCCTCCTAAAGCGGCACTTACCGACACTATATTTTGTGGAGGCAGCTCTATCTGCCCATTTACGGTCAACCTATTGCTTACAATTTGCTGTTCCAAGGTTGCTTCGGTAAGCTCAAACGTTTCCATTTGCTTGTCGGTAAGCACCACCTCTTCCGTGGCTGGTGTTTCCACCTGCTCTTCTTGGGTTACTTCTTTATTTTTGCAGCTCCACATATTGATAAGGAGCAATGCGATTAAACTATACTTTAAAATCATGATTTTATCTTTATAGGATGATGCTACAGAAGCATCTCCAGTCTTTATCTATTCTATGTATTACCCGTAACGTATTAGCTTTGCAGAAAATCAAGTTCTATCAGCCATTGATTTAGCTCCATCAGCAGATCAAAATATTCATTTTGAATTTGCAGCGCCTGATTATTGAGGACTACCCATTCGAGATAATTGATTTCTCCCTTTTCAAACTGTAGCTGTGCTGTTCGGGCAGCCTTCTCAGCCAAAGGCAGCTGATGGTCACGATAGTTTGCAACCATCCTTTCTTTAGTTTGCCATTGCTGCAAGGCCATATCCCGACGACTCGTCCACTGTATTTTCTGACTTTCATATTCCTGCTCGACGAGCAGCACCTGCTGCTGCTGAACACGAATTTGTGCCTTCTGCGCAGCCGAAAATAAAGGAATACCGATACCGACCTCAACGGCCGAAAAACGCTGCTTACCAATATCTCGGAAGCTCTGATTGAAATAGCCGACGGTCAGATTTGGGAGTAGCTTGGCCTTCTCGAGCTCTACACCCTGCGCTACTACAGCCAAATCTTTAGCAATCAGCTGGACGGCAGGATGCTGGTCAACAGCTCCCTTTGCAACAGATACAGCGGAATTAAAAACTAAACCACTGGCTACTGGCTCGTAGGCCACTTGGGCATTTAACAATAGCTGTAGTTGCATCTTAGCTAAGGTTATTTCATTATCTAGCCCCTTTTGTTGAACGGCAATTTGCTGCCTCTGGAGAGCCGCTGCAGTTTGCTCTAATAGGTTGCTTTCTCCTTTTTCAAGGCGCAAATCTGCTTTTTCGAGGAAAGAGGCATAGAGGCTATCTACCCGATTTAGCATTTTTTGCTTATCGCGCAGCACCAAAATGTAGTAGAAAAGCTCGGTTACTGTTTTTTTGACGGACAGCTTAGTGAGGTTTACCGCCATTACCGCAGCATCCCATTCCGCTTTACGCTGTTTTTTCTGCTTCGTGTAAACGGTAGGAAAATTCATCGACTGCGCTATGCCTACACGATTGTCGAAAATAGCACTATTCGTTTGTCCCATTTCGGCCGTTAAGGATGCTTGTGGCAGGTCAAAAGCCGTTGCTATCCGTGTTTCTTGATAGGCAGCCTGCAGTACCTTGCTCCGATTGGAGAGGTTATTTTTCTCGGCCATCAGCAAGGCTTCGTCCAATGAAATATGCTGTTGCGCCATAGCGGGTGTAGCTAGGCTAAATAAAATCGCGAGAACAGCTAGCTTTCGTTTTCCCTTAAAAGTAGGAAACTGTAGACAATCAAAAAGGATGTACAGCACCGGCAAGACAAACAAAGTTAGGAACGTCGCAATCATCAATCCTCCAATCACCACTGTTGCCAAAGGACGCTGAACTTCTGCGCCGGCACCATTACTCAATGCCATCGGCAGAAAGCCTAAAGAAGCCACAAAAGCGGTCATCAATACCGGTCGCAAACGCGTACGTGTGCCCGTCAGCACCACCTTAAACAAATCCGTTTCTCCATCTTTTTGTAGCCTCGTAAACTCGGCAATCAACACAATACCATTTAAAACGGCGACGCCGAATAAAGCGATAAAGCCTACGCCAGCACTGATGCTGAATGGCATGCCACGTAGTGCAAGGAAGAATATTCCCCCAATAGCCGACAAAGGAATGGCGCTATAGATGATTAAACTTTGTTTGACCGAATGGAAGGCAAAGAATAAAAGAATGAAAATAAGAACTAACGATAAAGGAACGGCAATAAGCAGACGTGCCTTCGCTTGGTTTAAGTTTTCGAAAGCACCACCATAGGTTACAGCATAACCCGGTGCAAGTTTCAATTTTCCGTCTACCTTTTGCTGCAATTCTTTAACGATACCTTGAACGTCACGCCCCCGCACATTGAAGCCGACGACAATCCGACGCTTGGTATCTTCACGTTGTATTTGCGCGGGTCCATTCTGGATGGTCACATCGGCAAGCTGATAGAGGGGCAACTGTGCCCCATTGGGTAGCGGAATAAGCAGGTTTCTAATATCCGTTATGTTCTCACGCTGGTCTTCATCTAGGCGGACGACCAGATCAAAGCGCTTTTCTCCTTCGTATATTTTGCCCGCACTCTGCCCTGCAAAAGCCATGTGCACCACACGATTTACGCTTGCCAAATCCAACTGATATTGGGCTATAGCGGCACGTTTATAATGAATAAGAATCTGCGGCATCCCGGTTATCGGTTCGATATACAGGTCTTCAGCACCATTTACGGTCTTAATAAGCTCTCCAAATTGCTGCGCATAATGAGCTAAACTATCGAGGTCTTCCCCAAATATTTTACATACCACATCTTGCCTTGCCCCTGTCATCAGCTCATTAAAGCGCATCTGTACAGGATATTGAAAACCAGTGCTTATTCCAGGCACTGCCTCGAGCGATTTGCTCATCTTGGCGGCCAGCTCTGGGAATGACTTCGCGGAGGTCCATTCTTTTTTATCTTTCAAGATCACCATCATGTCGCTAGCCTCCATTGGCATGGGGTCTGTTGGCACCTCGCCGCTACCAATCTTGGTGACGACTTTCTCAACTTCGGGATATTCGCTTTTCAAGATATGTGCTGCCTTTTGAGTGTAGTCAATGGTTGTTTGCAGGTTGCTACCTGTCAGCACCCGCGTATCGACGGCGAAATCACCTTCTTCCAGTGCAGGAATAAACTCGCCCCCTAGTTGGGATAAAATAAGAACAGCAGCGACAAAAAGTGTAGCAACAGTGGCCAACACCATTTTCGGAAAGTGAAGCACACGAGCCAGCAGCCGCTGATGCAGCCCTTCTAGGCGGTTCATCAAGCGGTCGGATAGCGTTTCTTTTGTTTTCGGTTTTTTGCTTAGCAGCAAAGCGCTCATCATCGGAATATAGGTAAGCGACAAAATAAAGGCGCCTACTAATGCAAAGGCCACCGTTTGAGCCATCGGCTTAAACATTTTCCCTTCAATGCCCGAAAGCGTAAAGATAGGCAGGTAAACGATGAGGATGATAATTTGGCCAAACACCGCACTATTTGCCATTTTTGTTGCCGACTGGCTTACTTTATTATCCATTTCATGCTGAGAAATGGCCGTTTTAGCAGTGACAACCTTTGCATGATGCAGCTGATGCAAGACGGCCTCCACGATGATAACGGCCCCATCGACAATAAGACCGAAATCTAAAGCGCCTAAGCTCATCAAGTTGCCACTAACGCCAAAGAGATTCATCATAATGATAGCAAACAGCATCGCCAGCGGAATAACGGATGCCACCAAGAAGCCTGCTCTGAAATTGCCTAAAAAAAGAACCAACACCAATACAACAATGAGGGCGCCTTCCATAAGGTTGGTCTCAATAGTGTGAATAGCATTATTCACCATTTTGCTACGGTCAAGAAAAGGCTCAATGACCACCCCTTCGGGTAATGACTTTTGGACGATCGCTACACGTTCTTTCACATTCTTAATAACCTCATTACTGTTTGCTCCTTTGAGCATCATGACCACAGCACCAGCAACCTCGCCATCATCATTATAGGTCATAGCGCCATAGCGCGTTGCATGCCCAATTTTTACGGTAGCGACTTCCTTGAGGCGTACAGGAATACCACTTGTTGTGGCGGAGATGGCTATATCTTCCATCTCTTCCGGATTGGTGAGTAGCCCTTCGCTACGTATAAATAAGGCTGTAGCTCCTTTTTCAATATAGGCGCCACCTGTATTTTGGTTGTTATTTTCTAAGGCACGAAACACATCGTCCATGGTCAGCTTAAAAGATTGCAGTTTATTGGCGTTGACAGCAATTTCGTATTGCTTTAGTTTACCGCCAAAGCTGCTGACCTCGGCTACGCCTTTCACGCCTAAGAGCTGGCGGCGTACGATCCAATCTTGGATGGTGCGCAAGGCGGTAGCATCATACTGGTCTTCATATCCTTTTTCTGGACGGACGACATATTGGTATATTTCGCCAAGGCCCGTAGATATGGGGCCAAGCTCTGGACTAGCGATGCCATCGGGAATGTCGTTTTGCACCACTTGCAGCCGTTCGGCTACCTGCTGCCGTGCCCAATAGACGTCTACATCGTCATCAAAAACAAGGGTTACTAAGGATAACCCAAATCGGGAGAAGCTTCTTATTTCGTGTAAGCCATTAATATTACTATTGGCTTGCTCGATTGGAAAAGTAACCAACCGTTCCATATCTGTTGCCCCCAAAGAAGGGGCCACAGTTATTATCTGTACTTGGTTATTTGTAATATCTGGCTGCGCATCAATGGGTAGCTTGGTTGCTTCATAAACACCAAGACAAATCAAGGCTAAAGTAAATAGCCCAACAATGAGTTTATTCCGTATGGAAAACTCAATTATAGCATGTAACATAAGTAGGAAATACCGTTAAAAAAAAGGACATAACTCATCACCTACACCTTAGAAAAGTATAGGAACATTTCGGTTTTGTAATCAACAACGCTGGTCATAGGCTCATGGTGAGCTATGGCTAGACATAGATGACGAAAACCTATACGTAAGAATTAGCTATTTCTTGGCGGTTGCCAAATGGACGATTGATAGTTGGAATCGATAAGGGTATCATCGACGAGTCTTATATTAAGATGGGTACCAATAGGGACCTTTGTTTTAGGAACATCTAGACGAAGCGGATTTACGGGGATAAAGCAGAAGCTGAGTACGGGGTTGTGCACCATGAAAGGGAGCTTCACATCTTGTGCATAATCGTCGTTGTGGGGATGGTCTTCAAGGTGATTTCCCTTGTAATGATGCATCAGGAACTGCGTGAAGGATAAGGTTCCATCATGCCCTTTATGCTCGAGATAGTGCACCACCAATACGGGTGATTTCAATAGCTGCGCCAATTCCGTTGTCGAAATCAGATATACTGATAAGAAAAATAAGGCGAGCAACTTTCTCATATATCCAAAACTACTAAAAAATAATTGGAGAATGATTCTAAATATCTCCGTGTTATGCAGCTTAGGTTTTCATATTTTGCACCATCTGGAAAAACCAAGAGTGGGCACCGCTGGAATACATTTGGTTTTTCGTTACTGGTTTGCTACTAGTCCCATATTTGAGGCCTTTCAAGTCCTAGCGTCCGCAAATATGAAAGCATCTGTCCGGTATGGACTGACTCGTGGTATGCTATCCGTTGCAAATAATCGCCAAGTAGCCTTCGTTGTCCTTTCTCGGAGCGAACTATTTCAATTGTTGAAAAATCAGTTGGACTAAACTCATTTATTGTCTCTATAAATGTTTTTCTAAAAGGTTCAGCAAAGTCTAGTTCTGCTTGCAGGTTCGTATAAGTTCTGTTGGCCCAAGGAGAAACATAGTCCCCTAAATCTCCTCTTTTGTTAACTATTACATGAAATAAGTGTTCACCCTCTAAAACGTGCCTTACCATTTCAAGGCAATTCATCGCGTTATTGTCCGGCCGCCAGAAATAATTTTTTGGTGTAATTCCCATCCAAAGTTTTATACTTCGTCTTCTGATTTCTTCAAAGTTCAGGATAATTATTTCGTTGTGCGTCATATTCTGTTTTAACTAGTTATTATAATTTTATTCTTCGGAATCATTTATTACCATCAACCCCAGCCTCAAATATACACAACATTACTTGGTGCATATGAATGGATGACTTCATCCCCAGAACTCATATTTTTAACATAGAGAATTAGGGCCTGAATTACTAGTTTTAAATAGGCGGAAAAAAGATTGAAGTTTAACGAAGCAAAGATTGCCTTTGCAATCAAGCTATTCATAAGGTTCCGTCATGCCCTTTATGCTCGAGATAGTGTACCAGCAATACGGGGGATTTCAATAGCTGCACCAACTCCGTTATCGAAAAATCAGCTATACTGATAAAAAAAGGCGAGCAACTTTCTCATATATCCATAACTACTAAAAAATAATGGGAGAATGATACTAAATATCGCTACGTTATGCAGCTTGGTTTTCCAGATATTGCACTATCTAGAAAAGCGCTAGGGATTGGAGCGACTGTTTGAGCTCTTTGGTCTGCGCAGAGCGCAAAGGCCAAAAGCGAGTGCGGAAAGCCCGACGCTTGGGGCGTAATCAAAAACGCCCTAAGCGGAGCGCCCAAAAAGATATCAGCTACGAAAAGCTCGGGTTACCTTAAAAAAAAGAAATGCACGAGCTTCACAGCGGGTGCATTTCAAGGACTTATTATAATAGTTAGTTAAATAAGCTTAGTTAATTATGTTTACTTTTTGGCGTGTGACTTCACATTTTTGTTGCTAATCACGGCACGCTTCGACAAACAATAAGGAACAATTAAGTCTCCTGTAGCATTGTCAAAAGCAGCTTCCGAACAGATGTCGTCGGCTTCTGTAAACATGGTGTATTCGATGGCTAAAGGAATAATTTCATTGCCTTGCCCACCAGGCAATGGAATCGGTGTTCCATTTTCATCGAGTTCCTCAATTAAACCATTCTTGGTTGGAGCAACGACCTTGAATTTAATTTCGTAGGTAGTGCCTCCGCCCGTGCCTCCAGCATTGGCTGGAAGACGTAAATTTTCAATAGATATCATTCCTGCCTCTATCTCTATCTGCCCTACTCCTAAAGCACTTGGAACAACAAGACTATTAGGCACTAGCGCAAATTCTTCATTAAAGTTGAATGAAATGCCAGTTGCCGAGTACGCTAGGTTGTTCGGATTGCGAACAGAAACGGTAACTTCAATTTCATTGTCTTCTTTATAACACGCCGGAGATGCCGCAGCCTCGACAACGATATATTCCTGACGATCATTCTGCCCAGTTGCATGTGTCGCTGTTGGCGAGCAAGTTGGATTCAGACGATCACAGCTTTGCAATGTATGTGTAACCGCTGGGTTTAAAATCGACTTATAAGAAATGGCTGCCTGATTTTGATAGATGCCTGCTGTTGCACTTTCTGCAAAACGTGCTGAGGCCCTAAATGTCAAGGTCTGCCCACCAGGAATCACGAGATTATTAATATCCAATGTTTTTGTCCCTCCATATTCGTTGGTATTCAAGTCTTCGCCTGATGGTAGTCCCTCGGCAGGCATGGACACCGACTCGGGCACCCATATCATCCCTTCAGGCAATACATCTTTAAACACACCAGTGGTCGGCGCACAGTTTGTGTTCACAATGCGGAAGGTATACTCTACCGTTTCACAAAGCTGGACATCCGTAGGTCCTTGTTTCGTAAAGATTAATCCATCCTCATTCTGCTCTGGCAATGGCGGTATACATAGGAAATCGATAGGTCCCAATCCGATGCGTTGTCTAACATTAGCGCGCCTCGAGCTCGCTTTATGCTTGATAACGATAGACTTTACGGGATAATCAAAGTCTACCTGTAGCTTTCCTCGATTATTGTTGTAACCACTTCCACGTTTTATCGCATTGGCTTTAAATCCTTGAATTTTATAGGAGCTTCTTTTTTCATCCCATTTATAAGACAAGCGCGGAAGCGTTTTCGTTCCGGTGTTTATAGCGCCTGGATTTTCTGTAATATCTTCACAAAGGCCATAGATTTCCACTTCGTCATAGCTCAACATGCGATAATCTATCTCAAACAGTTCGAAGCTCGCTGTTGCGGCCGAGGACGCCACGATGGTCGTCGTCATAACGGCGTTAGGACTAGCACTGCGTCTATACATCTGTAGGGACTTTCCACTTGAAGCACGTGGGTACCAACGGTATAGATTTAGCCCTGGGTCTGTTGTCACACCGATCGTTGCCGAAAATTCAGCATCGGCTGCAATAGTCTGTGTTGGCCCTCCCTTTCTATTCCATGTTTTACTGGTAAAGGCTATCTTTTTAACGCCTTGAATATCGCATTCTTCACAACCTGCCCCTGGCACTAACTTGTAGCCAAAGCTGACATAGGTATTTTTATTAGTTACTAAGTAGTTGAACTCTTGTTCACCATTCACATGGGTTCCAGGAATCATCTGTTTCCATCTTAAACCTGTGTTGGCACCGTTCACGTGTATATCTTCGTAATTGTCGGACACCAACATATACAATTGGTACTCCTTTCCGGCATAATGGAAGCCAGATCCGGGTATACCGTCGATATCTGGCGAATTGGCAATACGTATCGTTACGGCTTGTGATGGCATGTTATTACCAATTGCCGTTTTATTTAATAACCATACTCGGTTGATCCGGGAATCCATTTCACCACAGACAGCATCATTTCCGAGAAAACTGGTCTCTCCAAAATTTTGATCATGCCCCCAGAATATAGAACTTAGGTTGGGCAACAAACCACGTTCACCTTGTCCTTCTCCCTCATGGCCTTTGACGCTAACCGTCATAATTGCTCCGGGGCCTGATGATTTAGCTTTGTTATTAAACGATTCCGAAATTTCGTCATTCACCAACCCTGCTACGTTGGTATGAAATTTATTATAAGGAGCGGTGTTTCCTGGCCACATCATCCGATTAGGGTCATCATTAGGCCCTCTGCCAATAGAGAACAAATAATCGTAGTTGCGCGTTTTATCGGCACGCGAAACATCCAGGGTGATACCATACTTAACCGCTAGGTATGCCTGCACTTGTTCTTTTTCTACTGGCGTCAAAGCCCTTTCGTAGTAAATGATTTCGGAGATAATTACTTGAAATTGTCCCGACCCATAACTAGCTCCACCGATTGTTCCTCCTTTAGCCATTTTAAAATCACCAAATGTGTTTGCACCATTTGGGCTTAAAGGGTCTACCCATCCCCCAAAATCAAAGGTCACACGAGCTGGACCGCCTGTCGTTCCTTTATGGGTATGGATCATCGATAAGGCCGTTGCTCCCATTTGGAATCCCTCGGCATTGACCCCAGATGTATTGCCGTTTCCTCCGTCGATATTTGTAGAACCATTACGAATACGTCCACCATTCTCGCGAGGCGAGAACCCCATTGCGGGAGCTCTAGAGGAGCTACTGGCACTATTAGCACCCCCAAATCCATGAGTGTACAGACGTATCTGATCCAAAGGTGTCCGTGTTTGATTATAAACAACAAAAGAGGTAAAATCTTCTGGAGCATCTACAGACATCGGTCCTTGTGCAATTGCTAAACCAGAATATTGCTCTTCAAAATTAACCGTGGAATTGAAATTCATCCGACTATCATTAGGAATTAATTTTGGACGTTTTTTATTATTTGTTGTTAACGTGCTGTATGTATAATTATTACCAAAATCAGACTGATCCATCCATTCGTTTACCTCGTTTGTACCGGCTGCTGTTTCCACACCGTCGCCACCACGAAGCCATAGGCGTAGATTTCTATCAACACCTCCCGGGCCACTTGATTGGTAGGCAAAGGTGACATACTCGCCATCCTTAATATCAATATCTTTCACAAATCTGCCATATTCTTCACCGATGTTGTACGCTTTAGTTGTAGCAATAGGAAACGTAGGATCGGCAGATACTAGAACGACATCGGCAACGGAGGCATGAATGTATAAATTGACACGTATACTACCGGTGATCTTTGCTTTATAGATTTTACTTTCAATTTTATTTACATCTTTATGAAGTACTGTACCATTACCTTCGAAAACGTCTCCTTTACTATAAAAATAGGAATCGGAACCATCTTTATCATTAGCTCCTAGTATGAAAAAGGTTTCATCGTCCATCACCCCTTTATTATTGGCGTTTGACTCTTCTAATGTTTCTCCGACAAAAAGACTTAGCGCTCTCTTTCCGGGGTTACCAGACTGCTTTTGATAGAGGGAGCTGTTGTGATCTCTACCGACACCAAAAATCTCATAGCTATAAGCGGCATTATTACTTTCTGCACGGTCCCATAATAACTTTCCGGAGCTCGAAATATAATTACCTTCGGCAAGGGTATAAGAATATTTAAGCGCTAGATATGTTTGTATCTTCTGCAAATTTGCAAGAGGTACAATAGCGGTATTGGGCGATTTATAAACAATAATCTCCTGAATATCGCCATAAAACCAAAATGTATTTCCTGAAGCCGTAGTAGCTGTCGTACCAATAGACGCTAATATATTGGAACTCTGCTCTGTTAAACCAACGTTCTTTCTATCGACTTCTTTTCCATTAAACATTAAGATACCGGGCGACGATGAGATTCGGTTTTCCCGAACTATAGTACCGATACCGCCCGTCGTCATACCTACAGGGCTTGTCTGTGTCACCCCGCTTCCTCCCCCAGCAGTGGTTGCCCATAATCCATTTGCAGCGGTGCTCCATCCTACATTTGTTGCTCCTCCCATTTGGAACACCGTACCTAATGTCATGTCAGATTCCTCAGGCCTACTTACCCAGAAGGTATAATATGCCGAATTTCTATCTACAGGAAAACTACGTTCTGACACTAATTTAGTAACCCTGTCATCGTTATTTTCACGATAAGGGAAAGAAACTGCCGACTGATAATTATTAGATACCTGCGTGAATACAGGTGTTATAGCAGCACCTTGTGGAACAAATGATATCTTGCCATGCACATCCGTCCATTGGCGTACATTTTCTCCTTCTGCCGGAATATCGCCCGACAATTGGTCTGCGGCAAGCCATAGCGCAAGCTCTAAGCCATCTCCACCTCCTGGCGAAGCTAGGAATGCTGCGAAGGATATGAAATCATTATCATTCACCACAACCCCTACCGCTACATCATCGGCATTCAAAGTATAGGCTCGTGTTGTAGCCGGATTAAAACTATTGTCTGCTGAAACCAATACATAACGTGCTTGCTGGTAGTGCGACTTTATATTCACTGTAGCTGAAGCAGCATTTGTTAGTTTGACAGTATGAATTTCCTTTTGTCTTATATTTAGCTGACTAGGCAGCGTTACTCCATTTTGAAAGGTCGTACCTACAGGATGAATATATTCATCATAGCCATCAGCATTATTAGAACCGAACATATAAAAAACTTTATTTGTTGGCCACTGATAGGTATTTTCACTGTTTAACGCTGGTAGACTACTCCCCATGAACACGGTCATAAAAGACTTATCTGCACTTCGAGCCTGTTTTTGGTTTATACCTAAAACATCATCGCGTCCAATAGCGATGATACGATTTCCATAGGATGCTGCTTCATGCGATGCTTGTGTTCCCCAAAGTAGGACAGCGTCGGAATTCGTATACCTACGTCCTGCTAACGTTTCTCCATATTTTATTGCCAGATAGGAATGAATTTGTTGTAAAACAGCTGGATTTATAGGGGTATTCTGCGGAGCAGATAGGACAATAATTTCCTGAATCTCTCCATAGAATGGATAAGTCGTTCCATCGGTTGAATTCCCAATAACAGCCTTATAATTTCCGCCCGCTGACATCACGTTATTGCCTGATGTCACCGTGTTTATTGCTCCATTATGATAGAGCTGACGTGTTCCCCCATTGATATTGGGTCGTATAGAGGTGGCTATACCATGATCTTTATTTAAAGTTGTATTCTGGATAACATTTGTATACGTCCGTGTTGTATTCCAAGGGCCTAAAGTAGCTGAGCTACCAGATTTATACCATCCATCATACTCGCTACGTCCTGCTCCGAAAGAAAAAACTGTTGCTCGTGTTGTACCTACTGCTGAAGCATCAACTTTAGATACATAAAAAACATAATACGATTGATTTGCGGTGTTATAACTAAAGTTGGTCTGTGAAATAAGCTTCACATTGGTACTTCCCTTGAACTCCAATGCAGCATTATAATTCTGTCCTCCTTTACGCAGTACTGGTCTAGCATTGGTTCCGTTGTTTACAAAATTATAAACACCATTTCTATCGACCCAACTTGCTACTGAGGCTCCGTCGGCCGGCAATGTTGAGGTCGTTCCGTCTAACTTATCGGCCGATAACCAAAGCTCTAATTTCATATTGCCTATAGGCACACCTCCAGGCATATTTTGTGCCGATGCTGGAGGGGCTATGATCATGCCAATCAGCACGAAATATAGGCTTATAAAAAACTTAACTTTTATCTTAAAATTCATTACAATTTACTTTTCTAATAAGGTGTCCTCCCCTAGTTACTTAATACATAGTTTTTCTATTTCAACCAAGAATACTAGGACACGTTAAACACTTACTGCACCACAAAAATGATATTGATATGCGTAGCATCTGTCGCTGCTGGCGTCACATTATACGTCATCACTCCTTCTTTGGTTATTGAGATATTACTGAATACCGCAGGATCGTAGTAGGTGATGTAATAATACAACTTGTCGGCTGCTGGAACGTAAGGGATCGTCGGCGGAGCACCAGCACTATGCACGAAGGTGCCTGAAGTGCCTAGAAATTGTTCTTTGAACTTAGCATAAAGGTCGACAGTAGCTCCCGTCACTGCTTCTGCAGTATTGAAAGCAATAGACGGCATGTAAAACCAATTCGTTGTCCCGAGGTGTAAGCGTTCCCAGTGCACTCCATTATTGTAGTAGAATCCTGGAGATACATAATTTACTTCGCCTTCTGCTGATACGGCCGTATTATAAACGGTCATCCCTGCGACATGGCTCGCCAATGGAGATGGGCTATTCGTCGCTACTAGCGCAACGCGTGGCATCAATAATCCTTTGGTTGAGTTACCATCTGCATCCTCTTTTAAATCCAGCAATGCACTTTCATCAGGTTTTGTAGCTGACCCGATAGTAACCTGCCCATGTCCCTTTACTCCCATAAAGAGAACAAAAACTCCCAGTAAAATAATTGTTTTCATGTATTGTTAAATTTGTATAGTTTTATCTCTACTTGCTTGATATACGGACTTTGATAATGGTTAGTTCAGTATGCAAATAGAAACATGAGTTATTATTTCCTCTGCTATCCAGTTGATACAAAGAACAGTAATAATTAAAATTTGTTTTATAAAAACATAATAATTACTATAGGTTAACAAAATATCTATACCAATTTCCGCTTCCTAATGTTATTTAGCAAGGCATCATCTAAAAGCCCTATTTCTTAAAATTAAAATCAATCGACTTTAGAAATTTGATTGATTTTAATTTTATGACTACAAAGGTCTATATAAAAATAAAGTTAAGATTGGGTTTTAGGTTCATATCATGCCATCCTTAGCATTAAAGTTTCATTAATCGAAAGGCAAAAAATATTTATTTAAATACCGAACAAAAAATGGCACTAGGAGGAATTAAATGTCATTTAGTGACAACGAATAAACATTGGAGCTTTATTAAAGAAATGATACCGCTCTTTCATTTTGTTGGAAATAAAAGAACCCATTTATCTCTGTTTTAACCAAGCATTTTTGTAAACGCTTCTTTGACTAAGCAACGTTGTTGTGAAAAATAATTGTTCTGGAGAATTTCGTTAGAGCGTGTCATCAATACGGAAAACTTGAGTAAGGAATCAAACCACTCTTTTTCTGCTTCAAATACTTTTGTGCTAGTTGAAACAATAGGATATCCCCCCGAGTTAGGGAAAATAACGGCAAAATCCTCGCCTTTATCGATTAAAACAAGATTAGACTCTACAGGAAGGTCAGATAAATACAACTCTACATTGAGTCCAGATGACAAATAACCTGTTCTTGATATTTTCTCAAACTGATTTAATAGCTCGAGCAGTTCTTTTTGAATTTCTAACAATTCGGAATCCGTAATAAAACTTATGCGTCGATAAAACTCAATAACGCTCAATTCTTTCTTAACGACATCATGGTCGAATATTATTACATAGTCTTTTATTTGCTTGGCTATTTCTAGATATTCTAGTTGCGCCTCGCGTACCTGAGGAGGAAAAACACTTGTTGAAAGTGTAAAATCAGCGGAGAGACTACACCGCTGATGTGCCCAACGAATATAGCGCAATTTATTTAACAAAGGGAACTGAAAAACATGACCATGCGTCAACACATTGCTCACCGACAACAATTTAATCGGTGAAGACTTTGCGGGGTTACCAAATAGTTGGTTGACCGTACGAAGGCGATCGGCATAGCTATCAGCCGGCGATGCTGACTCGATAAGGTTCAGCCTTAAGGGTGCTTTTTCTTCTTTGGGATCGAATAGTTCATCTAATGATATCGTGAGCTTCGTCGTTAAGGCGGCTACCTCTCGCACAGTATAGGGGATTTCATTGCGAAGCCGACGATAGGTCGACTCCTTGCTTAAATGTAGCAAAGACATAACAAAGGAAATCGTTGTTTCCTCCTTAGGTGTTCTTTCGGTTATAATGGTGTTTAACCTTTCATTTACGTACCTATATTTCATTTCTAGTTTATTATAAACATATAACTCATCCTTATTATAATTTACCCCATACTAGAACTCTCCATCTGACACAGTAATAACTGTAATAAACAACTTCGTTATTGTATCCTTCAACCTACAAAATATTTCTTACGCTTGCTTGGGAATAATTAATCGCTTAGATGCAATAAAAACAATGCCAAATTATGTTGTTTTCATAGTACCCTAAATTACAACATTTACTTAGGATAACTGTTACTATTATATACTAAAACGATTAATAGCAACATAGATGCATATAATTCACGGTATCCCGTTTAGAGAATTTAGAAAAACTAGGACTCCACATGGCTCGGTTTTTTTGATTTTCTTTAAAACATACATAACAACAATATTGTCTATCTTTATACAAGACAGGTAGAAAGCAGTTTTCAAGAAATACGGTCCAAATATTTAAACTATGAGTGACAAAAAATTCAACATCGCCATATTAATTGATGGAGACAATGCGCAAGCAAAACTCCTTAAGGAAACAATTGAGGAAGTATCCAAATATGGAAAGGCTACCATCCGCCGAATTTATGGAGATTGGACCTCCCCTGTCATGAACTCATGGAAAGACCTTATCAACCAATATTCTATCAACCCTATCCAGAAATTCTCATATACCACCGGAAAAAATTCAACCGACGGAGCCTTGATTATTGATGCGATGGACATCCTCCACGGCAAAAATATAGAAGGCTTTTGTATTGTATCTAGCGATAGCGACTATACCGGATTAGCCAAGAGAATACGTGAGGAAGGCCTCTTTGTGATGGGCATCGGTGAGAAGAAAACTCCAGAAGCCTTTGTCAAATCCTGCGATATCTTTACCTACACTGAAAATATAAGTCCTAAAGTAAAAGAGACTGCCGCAAGAAACAAAGGGATAAAAGCTAAAGAAACAACCAAGAGAAACACTACGTCAACTCCTAAAGCAGCGAAAGAAGTCATCGATTTCTTATCTGAAAAAGATACAGAAACCATTGCTAAAGCATTTGAAATATCAACCGATGACAATGATGTAGCCTACATCTCTAAAGTTGGTGGTAATATCCATAAAATTGACCCCAGCTTTGATGCCCGAAGCTATGGCTTCTCTACACTATCTAAGCTTTTTGAGAACCTATCTCAATTTGAAGTGATACGCAATGAAGTCGGCGAGCTAAATCATCCCTTAGTAAAGAGAAAAAACTAAACGTTCATAAACGCTCCTTCAAAATGCTTAGGCCTGCCGATTTCCATCAGCTAGGCCCAATCCCTTATTTCTTCATGTAATCTTAACAGAAAATCAATATTCTAATTAACTGTAAGCGATATTATTGTAAAGTAAAGCAGGTTTGCTACTACGCCATTTATTCATGCTTCAGTTATTATGCAACAGCAGCCATCACAAGATTTAGACCGCATCCTGCTCCTGGTGTCGCAGGGTGATGAGCAGGCCTTTACCAGCCTGTTTGAACGCTACTACAATCAAGTGTATTCCTATATCGCTCCGCTAGCGGAATCGGAGGCCTTAACGCAAGAAATTGTACAAGATGTATTTATGAAGATATGGGCCAACCGTACACAGCTGGTAGAAGTTAGCTACTTCCGTTCATACCTGCTGACTATCGCTAGAAACCATGCCTTCAACTGCTTGAAGCGCTTAGCGCGCGAAAAAAAGAAAGAGAAAAGCTGGGTGGAAGAGATTTTAAAAGTTGCTGCAAATCCAGCGGAAGAATCCGATAGCATAGACTACCATAACCTGATTGATGCAGCCGTAGATTTATTACCACCGCAGCAGAAAAAAATATATACCCTGAGTCGACTTCATAAAATGAAACAAGTAGACATCGCTGTCGAGCTAGGTATTTCCTTAGAGACCGTAAAAAAACATATGGTGCTTGCCCTACGCTTTATCAAAAATAACTTGACACAATCGATAAGCCTATGGCTTGTCGCCATAAGCTTATTCAAGTATTTCTTATAATTTATTCTTTTTTAAAGGCTTCACTGAAGCTCCATTACGGAGGTTGTTTGCTTTCAAGTAATCGACCAAGGCTTCAAGATGGTCGGTTTGCAATCCTTGTACCCCCAATTGCAATAGTGGCGCCCATGTTTCAGGTCCTTCATCTTTACGCTGTGCATCAAGAAATACAGCAATCCCTTCTCCATTGATAATAGCCACTTCCTCTTTACGCTTTACTTTATTGTCAACCACCTGAAAAGAAACTTCTTTCTTAAATGCTGGTAAAGCAGTCTCCGTAAGCACTTCATCAGGAATACGAGACATCAATGGCATCTGCGGAGCCACCTTACGCCAGTTTCCATAGCTTTCAATATCGTTCAAGTAAACGAGAACCTGTTTTTCCATGCCTGCTTTTTTGATGGCAGCATAAGTCTGCGCTACATCCGCCTCTTTAAAGTCTAGGTAAATATTTATCCGATTTTTACAGACATGCAAAGCTTCTGCCAAGCTCGGTATACGGTATACCTTTCCATCATTACTGCTCAGTTCTAGCTGCTGAAGTTCCGCCCAAGTAAGATCAACAATCTTGCCCTTACCATTGGAGCGAGCATCTACCGTTTCATTATGGTTTAGCACCAAATGGCCATCCTTGCTAGTGCGCACATCCAGCTCTACATAATCGGCCCCCAAGCGTATAGCATCTTCAATAGAAGCAATACTGTTTTCAGGAAAATTCACATGGCTTCCACGATGAGCAATCACCACCAGCCCATGTTTACTTTTAGGTAATACAGGCTGTTGGGCAAAGCTTGCTGACCAGAAACTCGCTTGTAAGCCAACGAAAAGAATAACACTTTTATAATTCATCTTTATTAAGTTTATTTAGCTGGAAAATAACGCTCCAACCAGTTAATCGTTTTATTTAACACATTGAGAGCAGCAATGCCCTTCATGCCATGCTTCTCATTTTCATAATAATTATACTCGGAAGGAATACCCAAATCTTGCAACTTTTTATACAAACGGTTGGCCTGATCTACAGGTACCAAAGGATCCTTACCACCGTGAAATAGCAATGTAGGGATGCCCGTATCCTTGGTTAAGCGATGAATAGGACTAGCCACCGTATTTACAGCCGCTTTAGCATCCGGTTCGCCAAGTAGGTTTACAATTTTCTCGTTAGCTTCCGCATTAGCCGTTCTTTCCGCTAGGTTGGTGAAATCAGTAGGCCCCCAAAAATCAACAACCGTTTTCACTTGCTTATCGCTATCGTAGCCATAAGCATACAGCAAAGCCAAATGGCCGCCAGCGCTCCCCCCCATCAATGCAAACGAGCTACCATCAAAATTGAATTTCGACGCCTGCTTCGACAAAAATGCTAATAGCGTTTTCACATCCTCCATTTGTGTTGGAAAACGGTTTTTACCGTCTTTAATTAATCGGTAGTTCGCCGATACCACAATGTATTTACGCTTAGCGACCAACTCTTCCACCAACTGAATAGGGAACTCGTCTTTATCGCCTCCTGTCCATCCACTCCCGTGGAGGTAAACAATCACTTTCGCCTGTTTGTAGTCTTTCGGAATGTAGGCGTCAAACGTATTGTCCTTACTCTCCTTGCTGTAGGCAATATCCGCTAGCTTTTGATAATCGCTTTGTGCACGAAGGTGTAAAGAAATACTGCTCCCCAAGAACAGTAGTAAGATGTAGGTATATAATTTCATAGCTTATATTATTTTGTATTAAATATTCATAAATAGTGTCGCAAAAAAGGAAAGATCGGAAACCCGAAAGTATCCGACCTAAGCCCTATTTAGGTTAAAGTAAAGACTTGTCGTCCATTAAAAATACACGTGTGCTCTCCGTCAATAACTCGCCTTGCTCATTTTTATAAATCAGGTTTACATAAAAGGCACGGTAGCCCGAGGCAGGAAAAACATCCTCCACAACAAGTGTAGATTTGTTTTTCAGATTTAACGATTTGGACGTCCACGTATCATTTCTCAAATCGCGATCTGGTGAATTGGCCGACCAAAGGACCACATCCACCAGCTGCTTGGCTGTAGCTTTGATTTTCAACTTAACACCTTTTTTAGATACCGATGAAGTCCAGCTACACACCGGGTAAGTTGCCTTCGCCAAAGTCAATCCGAAGAAAGAACTTAAATTAGCCATCACCTCTTTCTTATCGCCCATGCTGTGTCCAGCATTCGGAATATAATGGATGAAATTTTGTCCCGGTAGGCTGTCGTAGTAATTCTTTATATTATCTACAGGCCAATATTCATCATTCGTCCCCATAAATATCATTTTCGGCATCGTCAACTGCTTGCGGTAGCTGTAAGGGTCAATCATCTGTACGATCTCTTTACCCGAGTTGCCATCGATTTCCTGCACAATACCCAACTTAACGTAGTCCTGAATCTGAATACTATAATCGCCCCAAGTTTCAATTTGGTAATTCACACTGACAGGCATCTTCAACATATCGATAACCATAGGCGCAATAGCCACTACGCGGCTATCATTAGCTCCTGTAAGCCAAGTCGTCCATCCTCTTTTGGAAGCTCCAGACACCACAAACCGAGTTACTTGCTTTTGCAATTTCTGCGTAGCAAACTCCTGCACGGCATCCATAGCACGCTTTGCCGACTTTACCATCGGGAACAGCAAAGGCCAAGTATAATCATGGTCTTTCTTGAAGTTATGCAGTGTATACGAAATCAAAGCATCCTCTACCAAATTATCATATAGTGGCTGATTTGGCGTTTGTTTTAAAACGGCAACAATAGCTTTATTCTTATTCGCGATAAGCGCAAAACTTTGCGTCAAAGCATCTCCTTCACCGCTCCATTTTGGTTGTCCTTGCTTATCCATTCCCCCTCCGGTGATGAATAACAAAGCGCCATCTTGCGTCAGCTCCTTAGGCACAATAATGCTCAGCTGATGTAACCAGGTATGCTCACGCCACTGTTGTGAAGTCAACAATAGGCTATATACATCGGCTCCGTCCTGTATAAAATGCTCCTTTACCTCCCAGCGGTATGCTGCATCTTGCTTGTTCAAATAGTCCGCCAAGGCTGTCTCCGCAGTGGTAGAAGACGCTACTTGCGCGTAGCCAGCTATGCTCAATGCGAAAAGCGCATGGATACATAGTAAAAGGCGTATAGAAAGTAATTTCATGGTATTGTTCATATCTTATTCGGTTTATTTAATGAGCCACATTTTAGAGAACTCGGTATCTCCTTTATCTAATTTACCAATTGCCGACTGATAATTAGCTGCATTGTTTTTTAACTCGGTTTGCGGGTAGCGGTAACGTAATGGGAAAAGATTCGTCGTCGGGTTCAAATCGCCGTTAGCCTCCATAAACGGGGTGCGCGTTCTTCTATAATCCGCATAGCCTTCTAAGCCCATAAAAAATAAGCCTAACCATTTTTGCAAACCGATCTTTGCCAGCTGCTCTTTTGTACCCGAAGGGAAGGCCGCCACAGGATTACTGAAATAATTGGTTGGCGTGGTCTCTCCCCAACGCTTCATCGCTAACTTAACTCCATTTTCGTAGTACTGCTTAGCATTACCCGTTATCCATCCTTTTACCGTAGCCTCAGCTAATAAAAACTGAACTTCATCGGCCTGCATCACCGTCGCTTTTATCAAAGGGTGTGCATTTTAATTGAAGAGCTTCGAGAACTTAGAAATCTTATAATTATAGCGTGTATCTGGAATATCATAGCTTCCGTTGGCCACCAAAGCGTTCACCGATAAACCTGCCGCATAACCTCCATAAAGGGTCAATGAATCGGCAATCAAAGGTGCGGCAGCGAGAATTTTAGCATTTTTACGGTCTATGTATTCCCATTTATAGGTGTAAGCAAAACCTTTCTGCACAATATTGCGCGTCACATTGTTCGAGTCTACCTTATTAGACCAAGGGCGCTCGATAGGTGCTACCCATACTTTCAAGCGCTCATCATTGAGGGCCTTCAAACTATCAATAAGGGTCTTACTAGGACGGAAAATTAAAAATGCGCCCGCAGGATCCGAATTTGTTCTTCCCATTGGTGAGGCCATCGTCGCATGTCCATCGATATACGGTATAGCTGCATTTTCAGCTACATCCGCCAACAAAGGTGAAGCCGCCAAGGCCTGTAACTCGGCTTTATCAAGTACCTTAGCGCTTTGACGCATCATTAAACGTAAACGTAAGGAGTTGGCTAGCTTCAGCCAAGAGGCTTTCTTTCCGCCATACATCACGTCATAGGTAGGATCCAACGCTTCCGTTCCTTCATTAATTAATACTGCTGCATCTTTTAAGTTCTGCACCAGTGCAGGATAAATCTGCTCCTGACCATCAAACTTAGGAAACAAGATACCATCTTTACCACGCAGACCTTCGGTATAATAGATATCACCATAAAGATCCGTAACCGCCGACCACAAGAGCGACTGAAAGATTTTAAATACCCCTTCGTGGGTTTTCAGCCCTTTCTTGTTTACATCCTCAATGGAGGCATTGATAAAACGGATTACCGACGTATAATCATATAGGCTTTCATTGGGCTGTCTGAAATTAAGGTACGTATTATCATCGCTATTGCGATTTCCTTGCATGTACTGCATCGTTACCCCCAAATTTTTTGACCCCATCCCTCCTTTATTCTGATAAAGAAAAGCACTTTTCTGAATGACCGATGACAGCAATAAGTGTGGCTCCGCTGATTCCAAAGCATTACGCTTAGCCAGCAACTCATCTTCACGTAATGTAGACTTCTGACACGATGAAAGCACAAAGACAAAAGCTACTAGTATTGAAAAAAATCTCATGTTATTACAAATTAAATCTGACTAAAAGTTAACCGCTATTTTAGCTCCGTACGAGGCAATCGATGGTAAAGCCTTACCAATAATACCTTGGTTACGACCTATACCTTCAAAAGCGGCTTCTGGATCTCCTTTTTCACCACTTTTATTCCATTGAAAAATATTTCTCGAAATTAAACTTACCGTTGCCGAGTGTATTTTCACCCGTTTCAATAGGGATGTTGGAATAGCGTAGTCAATCACCAACTCTTTAATTTTGAAATTCGTAGCATCACGCATCAACGTCTCCGAAAAGGACCAATATTGCTGTCCCAACACATTTCCAGGTAAGTAATAGAAAGTAGCCAATGGATCTTCACCATTCACGAGGTAATCGTTATCATTGCTTGGGTCTCCTCCTGGTTTCAACCATACGCCTTTGAAATAGGAAGCATCCTGTGCATAAGCGCCATAATTTCGGTATGCTTTAACTAAAGCTGCCATATTTGGGTACTTCATCGCTGTAGCTTCTGGCCATGGCAAACCACCCGACTCAGCATCTCTACCACCTACAGTGTAGTCATTGGGACCATTTACATTATCGCCGATCGTCAACAAAGAGTGACCATTGGTAACTGCACGGCGTTCCACATTGGATAAATAGTCACCACCAACACGTAGACTAGCTACCATGGATACCTTAAAGGCCTTATAACGTACCGACGTATTGAAACCTATTATAAAATCAGGGTTGTAGTTCCCGATAGGACGTCTATCAGCTTCTTTTGACGATGACTTCCACTGCCCTGTATTATCTAATACAATCATGCCGGCAAACTTGCTCGTCTCGGGCATTCTTTCAAATACAGTGCTCTCCCACAGCGTACCAATTTTATCACCTTCCGCCATACGGATGCTCACGTTAGGTCCATTTCCATAAAATGTATAACCATTAGGAACATAAGCTTCAGAAAGCTTCGTGATGTGGGCTTCAGATTTCGTGAAGTACGTAGCAAATTCCCAGTTCCAGTTTTTCGTACGTACTGGCACCACATTTAAACCCATCTCAATACCTTTAGCCGCTACCGTGCCGACATTGGTTAAGATACCGTTGTAGCCCGTGCCGGGCGATGTAGGAATGAAATCTTGTTGATTTTTATGAGTCTTGTTGAACAAGGTTAAATCGAAAGAGACACGCTTATCAAACATGGATACGTCAAAACCTCCTTCGTAAGAATTGGTAACCTCTGGCTTAATTGCAGGGTCGATAAGCTGTCCGCCGATATTTAAGATCTTCGTAGAACCATAGTCTACCGGATTGAAAGCAAAAGTATTGTTCGAGCGAGGCTTGCCGATACCATGACCGACCTGTGCAATACCACCACGAAGCTTCAGTAAGTTTACAAAAGAAGGAAGCTTGAAACTTTCCGACGCTATCCAGCTTAAGGAAGCTGATGGGTAAAAATGATGGTTTTTATCTTCCGTCAAAATACCGCTATGGTCATAGCGCCCCGAAAGATCTACATATACTTGGTTAGCATAACCAAACTGCGTAGTAACGTAACCACTTTGCGTCTTTGCTATGCCCCATGAGTTGCTCGCCGTTAGTGTTCCTGCGACCGCGTTGCTTAGGCTAAAATCATTGGCGCGCACCAGTTTATCGGCATTCGCATAATTGTCGTATGAATTTCCATAGACATAATTGTATCCCGCGGTAGCGGATGTGGTAAGCTTACCAAAGTCTTTATTCCACATCAACATAATGTCGGAGTTCACCGATAAACCGCTGGTCGATTGAACCGTATAGCGTCCATCTTTACGATTATTATCAGCAAAACCTTTAGACAATTTATACTCATAATTATCGCCATTATAGTCCATACCTGAGCGGAGTAACAATGATAAATGAGGTATTAGCTTCCAGTCCAATTCTACCTTACCAAAGAAGTTGTCTTTACGGTAGGTATTGATTTCGGCATACGAATACATATATGGATTGTCGGCATAAGGGTCTCCATTTGGCTTATAAGCTGGTGCATTTTGCTTGATACCTTCATAGCCATTTAACCAAATATTCTGCATCTCTTTTACCGGCTGCATATGGCTTAATAAAGAGAATGTTAATAGCTCGATAACATCGTTATTGGCCGATGATTTATTAGGCGAATATTGTGATAGGTAATTACTATTAACCGATATTTTAACCTTCTCCGTCAATTGATGACTCGCATTTAGGTTGAAAGTCATACGGTTGGTTTTATTGTTCGGGATAATTCCCTTGTTATCCATTTTACCAACGGAAAAGCGGAAGGTACTTTTATCAGAATTGCCCGTCACACTCAGGTTATAGTTGTTCGTTGAACCGTCTACTAAGAACTCCTTGAGGCGATTCTCATTCGGACTTAAAAAGGGAACCTTTTCATTTTGCTGCGTAAGCATATTCCAGCGTGTAACATCGAAAGAACCATCTAGCTTAGGTCCCCAATCATAGGCGCCACCTGCGACAAAACCACCAGCCGAACTACGTACACCAACACCGTATTCTGTTTGTGTCTCGAAAAAATTATAAGGCTTATCGATAAGCGTCGACATATTGAAGGATACACCAATGCCCTGCTTTGCCGCTTTACCCGACTTCGTCGTAATCATAATTACACCATTACCCGCTTGCGCACCGTATAAAGCACCTGCACTCGCCCCTTTCAAGACAGAAACACTCTCGATATCTTCCGGATTGAGCTGTGATAATAGATTACCAAAGTCTACGTTATTGCGGTTGGTAATAGATGTAGTACCCAAAGGAATACCATCTATTATATAAAGAGGTTGACTACTTGCTGTAGAGTTCGACAAATTCAAACTTGTGGCTCCGCGGATGGTCACAAATACCGACCCTGTAGGGTCTGTACTCGCTTGCGTAAAGTTTACACCACTCATTCTTCCGTCTAAGGATTTTACCAAATTGGCTCCCCCGGAATTGGTGAGGTCGCTCCCTTTCACATCAGCCACCGCATAGGCCAACGAACGCTTATCGCGCGATATACCCAAGGCGGTCACCACCACTTCGTCCATATTTTGAACTTCCGGCACAAGGTTAACTTGCAGATTACTCTTCCCCTGCGTTGCCACCGTTTGGCTACGATAACCCACATAGCTAAACTGCAACGATGACTCCCCTTGAAGGGTAAGCTTAAAAGAACCGGTTCCATCGGTATGGGTGCTACTCTTCTCGCCTACAGCGTGAACCGATACATTTGCCAGCGGTGTTCCTTTTTCATCTTGTACCCGTCCGGTGATTTCTTTACGTTGCTGTCCGGCTGAGGGTGCGGCAGCACGTGGCTGCTCTTTGATGAAGATAGCACCATTTTCAATGCTGTACGTTAATGGAGAATCTTTAAAACAAAGACGTAATACCTCCTCCAGCGGCGTATTTTTCACGTCAATGTTCACCTTTTTAGCTTTCTCCAATAGTTCTACATTGTAGAAAAATTGATAGCCTGTTTTTTTGTTAATTTCTTTAAAGACACTGCTTAAGGATGCATTTTGCATGCTAATGGACAGGTTTTGTCCATTAACACTCGCACTAACTTGCAGGCAAACAACTAATAACGAAAGTGTTAACAACTTCGCTAGTGGTCGTTTTTTGATTCTAAAGCCCTGGCTCCTACGGAGCTTTGGTAAAGAATGCTTTTTTTTCATAACTTTGATGAGTTTGGATTAAAAATGTAACAGACTTGTCGGTTTGTATTCAAATAGATTCAGGCTATGGCTAGGAACAGGCCAATGTTCCTAGCTTTTTCCTTCTTTATTTTTGCTATTTTATTTCATATGTTATTTAACTGTTGTTGCCATAATGGTGATGCGCTTACCTTGTGTCTTAAATTTAAGTCCACCGGCTTTCAAAATGGCAAGTACCTGTCCTACATCATTTGCCTGCTTCACCAATCCGGAGAATCGCCCTTCAGGCACCTTACCCTCATAAACTACCTCTAAATCGTACCAGCGTGATAGTTGACGCATAAGCTGCGGCACATCGGCTTGATTAAAATTAAACCAGCCATTCTTCCATGCCATCACCTCTTCCAAATCGGCTTCTACCACCTGTAGCTGCCCTGCTTTTGTCATCCGCGATTCCTGCCCTGGTTTTAAAAGCTTATTTCCTCCCGAGCTAGAAACCCGCACAGACCCTTCTAATAAACTGGTGTTTATCGTTTTCTCATCCCCATAGGCCATCACATTGAAATGGGTGCCTAACACTTTTACTTCCATACCTGCAACCGCAACTTTAAAAGGCATCTTAGCATTTTTAGCAACCTCAAAATAGGCTTCCCCCCTTAAGGTCACTTTGCGCTCGCTACCGCTAAACTGACTCGGAAAATTTAGCGATGAATAGGAGTTTAACCATACCTTAGTGCCATCGGGCAGCAGCAGTTGGTAAGTTCCTCCTTTAGGCGTTGTTAAGGTATTGTGCACCACGTCCTCCCCTGTATTGGCATTAGCATGGTAACTTAAGACGGCTCCTTCTTTACGGAATACTTGTGCACTACCTTGCTCGGCTAGCTTACCTTCTTGGGTATGATCCAATATAATCTCTGATCCATCGGCTAATGTTAGTATCGCTTTGTGTGCGCGCTTACTTGTTGTATCGGCATCGCCCAGCGAGGCTTCTGCCACATGTTGGATGGACGCTACTCCTTGGTCTTTAAAACGGAAATAAAAAGTAGCCCCACCAAGCAACAGCAACACCATAGCGGCAGCCATAACACGCCACAGCAAATGTTGCGATCTTCTGGTGGATAAAGGAGCAGCAGGCGTCTCCCCCCCTAGAATATTTTGTAGCATCTGCGCTGCTGCAGGATCACGAACGGGCTTCGTATCTTCTTCTATTGAAAGCCAGTTTTCTTCCAACATCATCTTCAGTTGCTCATCATGCTCCGCTCTTGCTACATAGTCTAAGAACTCTTGCCGCTCCGCAGCGGTAGCCGTATGCTTATAGTAAGAATCAAATAAATAGCTTAATCGTGTTTTCTCCATAACTGTCAAGGCCGCATACGTATGCGCCGTCATTTTAATGACCTTTTATAGCTAAGACAATAAATCTGGAAAAAGGAGGTAATCAAAAAATGATTTTTTTTATTTTTTTTCAAACGCCCAAAATAGAAAGACGTAAATTTGTGAGAGGAAGTTTAGTGAACGAAGCCTTTTGTTCATTTTTCGCGAAATCAGAAATAGATAAAAGACAAAACATGCGTAAAGTAATTTTAGATTTAGCCGTCACCTTAGATGGATTTATTGAAGGCCCTAACGGAGAAGTAGATTGGTGTATTATGGATGAAGAGATGGACTTCGCTGGCTTTATGTCGCGTTTAGACACTATCTTTTACGGACGTATAAGCTATGATGGATGGGGAAACTATCAGCCTGCGGCGGATGCTGAACCTGCGGAAAAAGAACTATGGCAGGATATCCATGCGAAGAGAAAGTATGTTTTTTCGCACCAAGCCAAAGATAATGCTAATGCAACATACATCACCACAGCTATCCAAGAAAAAGTAGCGGCCATAAAACAGGAAGAAGGTAAAGATATTTGGTTGTATGGTGGTGCGAGCCTCATCCGTACATTCATCGAACTCGATTTAGTTGATGTTTACCAACTATCGGTACACCCAACCGTATTGGGCGCAGGAAAGCCGCTGTTTGAAAACCTTAAAGAGCGCTTAACTTTAACCCTTAAAGATACAAAGGTTTATAAATCGGGGGTCGTTCAATTTATTTACGAAAGACAAGTATAAAAAACAATACTGCAAGCGACTCTTTGAAGTGGCTTGCAGTAGTAATCCTAGATTCTCTGAAACGAAACAAGGTGTGTTATAGTCTCATAAAAACGTATGTTTATGCTTTACCAGTAAAATTTACTTGGCTTTAAAAGTAATGTGACTCTCAGCCTTCAAACCTGCTGCATCTGTAATCGTAATCGTCGTCGTACCAACTTTACCAAATGTTTCATAGCTAATATAAACTTCATTATAATAGTCAATTTCAATTGGCCTACTCGAAGGTAGATATGGCTCTATGCTACCAATCGCAATTGCTGAATCGGCAGACTCAATTTTATATCCTCCATTTCCAATCTTAATAATATCAAGAAAAGCCGCTAGCCCAACTTTATCCGTGCTGTGCGAACCAATCGTAGTAAGTAATGGATAAACATCAACGATTTTCATTTTATAATTAACAGCATTCCAGTAATCTTGCTCTACAATTATATCTGTAGAGCCTAATTCTTTTCCAACAATCTTAAGCTTATCTTTTCCCAAAGAACTAATGTTTATCAACTCATTATCTAAGTCGCCCAAAAGTTTAAAACCTTCTTCCCTAGGATAAGGATGATGAAGCGTTCGTGTTGTATTTTTTTTGACATAGATGAGATAAGATTTGGTAGCTGGTCTATCAATTCCACTTACCTCGACATCAACTGCCCCACGTCTATCCTCCGAATCCTGAACCAATATAGTAGCCTTTCCAGTTCCTATTCCAATAATAACAAACTCATTATCAACCAATCGCACCTCTGCGATGGTGCTATTCAAGGAACGAACGGTATAATTTCCTTTAGCATTAAGAACACTAACCTTCTTAAAAGTAGTTTGCGTATCTAAACGAACTGAGGTCGTGCTGAGGTCTAATCCTTGTTTCGAAATAATTTCATCCGCCTTGTCTTTACTACAGTACGTAAAACTGAAAATTAACAAGAGCAGAAAACATGTTTTAAAAAGCTTCATATAAGATGTTTTGAAAGATAAATACCAAGATTATATAGAAAACACAATTTATAAGTTTACAACAATTAGAGTCCAAAAATCCTATACCTTTGATATAATGTTGTCATCGTGATTGATTTCTCAGGAATAGTAGAAATCCAATTAGAAATACCGTAAGCATCTAAAATATAGTCGTCATCGTAATAAGCGAAACAGTACAAACTATTAGGGTTATAGATATACCAAATATTCGTATTAGGATTCTTAAATTTATATAATCCTGTTTCTGTCACATTGCTTATTTCAAAAGACAAAGGGATTCTACTTATGGGATTTATGATTTTATTTGGATTTGCTTTAATAGCCAGTTTGTAGTACTGAGATTTAGCATCTGCAATCAGTTTGCTTTTTTCCAAAAAAGTAGCAAGTGTACTATTTTCTTTCAGTTGGGCATCTGTCTGATAACCTAAATGCGAGTTTGAAAAAATAAGTTTATCCCCTTGCCTAGTACTCAGAACTGGAACAATATCATATAATTTATCACCTGAAGCGCTTTTGCGTATATAAATTTTCACAATTTCAATAAAAGGTTCTTCCAAGTACTCCTGAAATTGAAATCCCATATGCGTATCATTATATCGTTCTTTAAAATTTTCCTCCAAAATAAAATCAGATAATGGTGTTAATCCTTCATCCTGTAAACCGATCATAGTATGTGTCTTTGTATCATTCAAAGAATTTAACCAATTTGTTAGGTCAAGAGAATAGTTGTAGACAACTCTAGCTAGAGTAGCTACCGTATAGCCATAAGCTCCACCAAGAGTTTTTATAGAAAATTTTAAATCAGAAAAAGTATTAGTCACCGCTGATGAATTTCCTTTATTCGTACCAATACTCAACTCACCAGAAATAATATTTAAGCTATCTTTTCCAACCGGTTTCGATTTGTTCCAAGAAAAAGAGGCATTTATTTCTTTATCCATACTATTCTCTTTTTGCTCAAAGGACGTATTCGTTCTTTCCGTACCATAATACAATGCCGAAGCTCTTCCTCCTGTATAATACCCAGTTAAAACAAACTCACCATAACTTCTCATTAATTCTACCATAGATGAATTATACAGTGCATCAACAAAAATTTCATCTAAATAATCAGCAGATATACGTCTCAGAGCACTTGGTACAGTTTGCAAAGTCATCATACCATTGACAACTTCTATACTTAATTCCCCATGTCCAACTTTATTATCATACATAGTATTATGAATAAACACTTCCGTTACAGTCTTTTTTCTACCAAGCTTAAATATCCCTAGATTAAGAGAAAATCCAGATTTTACTTTTTTTGAGAAGGAACTATTTAATTCTAATCTATCAAAATTGGCATAGCTATACATTTCTGTATTTGTTTGTCTTAACTCCTTAGCTACAATATAGGATGGATAACGCTCAATTAATTTTTTTATTGACACAATAGGAAATCTAGCGTTGGCAAAATCACCTATTATAGATGTCCCATTTTCTACCTTATATGAATTCCCTAAAAAATCAGTAGCATCTGTAAAAGACATTCTTGAACTGAAGTTTTTTATCTTATTATTACGTGACCACACCCTCTGTAGTTTTGGATTTCTAGGAACAAGTATAATATCATCTTGAAGTTCTACATTTTTGTTCTTCTCAGAATTCCAATTATTTTCTTTGGTACAGGATGAAATAAAAGCTATAATCGTTATAACTATTGTTGTTAGTATTTTACTTTTCATTTGGAAATTCATTAAGGGTTTATAGAAGATAAAAACTCACCTTTAGAAGATAATTTCCCTCTAATACGAACACCTGTATCCAAGTTTATTTCTTCAGTATCAAACTCAAAAATTTCATCCACATATCTCCTTCCACTCCATCTTCCAGAAATTTTAGCTTCTCTATCTGAATAAATAATTGTAGCAACAAAGTCTACTTCAAAATCAAACACTTTATAATAATAGGTTACCACTAATTTAGTACGAGGTTTTACCTTTACTGGAAGAATATTACTTAATATCCTTGTATATTTTTTATAAAGATTCGGATCATAGGAAGTATCTTTTGCAATATCCTGATTAGCGGTTAAATCTATCTTTCCTAATGTAACAGTAGGACGAGCAAATTTTAATCCTGAAGAACCTAACCTAAACGCTATTCCTTTTTTATCTCGGAAATAAGATTCTTCATCAACTGTTTGGCTAAGTTCAATATTCTCATTTCTTAGCTGCGAAGTAGAGTTTATTATAGCCTTCTCCATTGCAAAATTCGACCTTTGTGTAACTGTCGCAGAATAAGGGTTTAAAAACTGAACATCCTTTAACGAGAAAATGGCATCTGGCTGTATGATAAACTCTTGCTTAGCATCAGACCGATAGCGAGTTAAGCCTATTTTATCATTATTTTCTACTTCCATTACAGGATAAAAGTAATCTCCCCAATCACCACTCCCCCCTTGGGTGAACAACCCTTGATTCTCTAGTGCAAAATACCCCGGATTATTAGTCGCAGCAATAAAACTCCAATTTGCATAATACATATCACCTGTATTATCAGCTTTCGCCATCACAATTTTTTTTGTAGGATTATTAGAATATTGACCTATACTTAACGCTGTACCAGTAGCATTAGAATAAATCCGATAAGGTATTCCCGTAGAGGGGGGATAAACCTTAATTAAAAACTTTTGATTGGAACCTGCCCCTCTAGAAATGAGGGTAATTTCTTTACCTGCACCATTTGCATATAGAAATCTACCACTCGTGTTGGCGGTACCTCTAGCTTCAAATACAACAGGTAAATCCCTAATTGCATACATGTTCATGAAAAAATTCTCATCATAATCATCATTCTGTACGGTACGTTTTTTATTATTTCGAAACTTAATTTTATTAAGCTGATCCTTTAATTCTTCAGTAGCCTGCAATTCTTCAATAACTTCATTAGAAGCTGAATCTGTTATTGAATTTTTATCAATAATATCCGCAATTGGAGATATCTTTTCTTTATCAATAAGATTTTCACATGAAGTCACAATAGACAAACCAATTATCAAGAGATATAAAAGTTTTATATTTTTTTTCATAATCAAAAAAATTAGTACTGTTGTTAGGTTGCTTTAGCTGATAAAAAATAAGAGACAAAAAATGGAAAGGAGAAAATAAATAGTTATTAATCGTGTTTAAAACAATTATTCTAAAGTAGCTGTGCTATAAAGATTCGATTAATAAACTCCAATAAAAAGGAGGTATATTCCAAATGGCGTTAATAGTACCTTTTGTACAAAAAAGCATCAATTATTTGCTAACTTACATTTAATAATTCATTCGCCCGGATGATTTTCGACCTTTAAATAATGAGATATACACTAAATTAGTTTAAGACGCCAGCCAACCTTAAGAAAACAGTTTACACACATGCAACCGGCCATGAAAAGAATTTGTATCTACCCAAAAGATATTGCGATAATAACAGGAAAAAGCTATCGTCAAAGCCTCCGTATTTACAATCAAATAAAGACGAACCTTGAAAAAGATAAAAATCAAGAAGTATCGATTACCGAATTAGCCAGCTACCTTGGAATTTCAGTAGAGGAAGTTCAAAAGACAATATAAGCCATCAATAATCAAGGAGGTATATAGAGAATGCTTAATAAAAAAACGCAATAGATATATACCCATTGCGTTTTTTGTTGATTTAAAAAGCTAACTATTTATCCCCTTATGGATAGACTCTTCAACATCTTTAGCATGGCTAACTGTCATAAAATGACCTCCACCTTCAATTATATAGGTTGTTTTTATACTATTTAGCGGAATAATTCGATCGCGGGTACCATGGATACGTATAACATTCTTCACGGATTCAATTGTTTTCCACTTTAGCATAGCGTCAATTGCCCAAACCAAAAACTCCTTATCGGTATCTGCTAAGATGTCCTTCAACAACTTCTTTTCAGATGGCTGAGAACAACCAAAAAACCACTGACTCACGCTATTCGATTGCTTAAGAAAATCTGTAGGAATTAATTTGTGCAGATTATATTTACCAAGCAACCTACAAATAAAAGGAAGCTCTTCCCTATTCTCGGCAGAAGCAATAAGCACGAGCTTACGAACAGGCTTAATCTTCGCTATTTCAGTAGCCAACATCCCACCAAATGATAAACCCAATAAAATCGGATTATCGTCGGGCATATACACTACGATACGCTGTGCATAATCACGCAATGTTTCTCCTTTTATCGGTTTAATCCAAGGGATGAATTCAACAGCTAAACCACGAAAATCTATAGCGTCAAATACACGCCTATCCACACCAAGACCACTAAAGACATATATCGTATGCATATACACAACCTATCAAAAGAACTACTTACTGTTTTAGCACTATAAAGTTCTTTTCAAAATCAGAAAAATCGGCATTCGTTTTCGGTTCTTTATCAAAGCCTAAATTGAGCAATAAAGGCATACCTGTTATTCGTCCAAATGCTATAATACGCGTAGCCCCATTTGCTAGTAAATAGATATCTCCCTTGAACAACTGGCCTTGCGAAGTGAACTTAATAGATTTTTTTTGTGTAAAATCTAATTGCGTCCTCGCTTGCTTAGCAAACTCCACCTGAACACCTTGTTCAACCATTTCTTCACTTAAATATAGCCATTGCACAGAAAAACCTTTACAATTCGACAACCCATACGCTGATTCCGTAGAACAATCCTCAGGAATAGCGATAGACACTTTCCCATACTGCAAATGGGTGATTTTTTCTTGAGCAGAAAGATTCCCTATTGTACAAAATAAAAACAATAGTATTAAAACAGGCATATCAATATCTTAACTAAAAAAAACTTACTTCAAGGTAAAGCTATCCATCGTTTTCTTTACATCGGGTAGGTATTTATCAAAATCATCTGATTTTGCCGTATAGGTTAATACATAAGCGCGTTTATTTTTAACATAGTCGTACTGCAAAAACTTAAGATCAAGGCCATTTAGTGTTCCTTCGAAAATCAAAGTTTGAAACTCCTTACCTTCATTTTTCACACGCTTACTTTCCACCAAATTCAATACTGTTTTTATTTGATTCTCTGTCAGCTCAACAAATTTATCTAAATCATAATCTAGCGTACTTAAATCTTGAACTACTAAATTTATATTCGACGAGAAATCATGGTCGTGGTCCTCTGCCGGAATTTGAAAGACCAAGGCCGGCCCCCTACTTCCTGTTTCGTCCAACAAAAAACTAGCGTTATAGGCTATGCTATACTCTTTCTTATCTAAGGTCTTAAACGACGGATTTTGCGCAAAGCCAACTTTACTGAATAGCAGTGCAAGAATTATAAATAGTAGACGCATAATGGGCAATCGTTGATTAGATAATAAGCTAACGTAAACCTAAACATTTTAACCATATAAACAAGTAAGTTTATGTTATTATTACATGAAGTATCAGAGACCACGAGAAAGATAAAACACGATATACTAACCACTTGCATCGTAAAACAACAAATATATCGTCACTACTCGCCGATAGCCTTAGCAACCTCTATAGGCCTATCGGATTCAAAGATAGTCGCTCCTTCTGCATAGACGGCACGATACATATCCGCTCTTTCCGCTGCTGTTCCAAGCTTATCATAGGATGATGAACCCGACAGCATACACATACGCCTCGCAGCATGAAAGAAAGCATACATCTTTTTATTTTGCTCACCAACCTTTGGGCCAATATAAATTAGCATCTGCGACAATGGTAATCCCGATGCTTTCAATGCCTCCAATTGTTCCGCAGTACGAATATGCATCGCCAAAAACTGCTTAGGATTTTGAGTTAAGAAAAATCGAGCTTGCTCTATATTATGCACCGTCACCATCACCCAAGCGTAGGCTTGATGCTTCCTAATGATAGCCGCGGTGGCCTCAAGGGGAACATCCTTCTTATCTAAATTCAAAATCGTCTTTCCTTTAGCCCATGCAATCATTTCATCCAACGTATTGAGGCGATAAGGCGTCTCGTTGCCTGAAGCATCCTTCAGCTTTAACTTTTGCAATTCGACATAAGTATAATCAGCCACCTTCCCCTTTCCCGTAGTTGTACGCTCCAAGGTGGCATCGTGATGCACGATGATAACGCTATCTTTTGTATAGCGCGGATCGATTTCAAAGAAAGCTGGTGTATGTGCCAACACCGCTTCCATAGCGGCAATAGAATTTTCAGGCATCCCCTGTTCCATTGTCCCACGATGACCACTAATTATTTTCTTACCTTCTACATAGGTAAAAAAACGAACAAGATCGTCGGTCGACTCCATCGCTAAGCGATGCTGTGCGAAGCTTTCTACCAACGTGAAAAACGTCAGTAAAAAGCCTAAAAAAAATATTCTTTTCATAACCTTATCAATACGATAGCTACGACATTAAAGTTACGTTTCATACGCGCTTAATATTTAAATTTTATGCTATAATAAGTTTAGTATTTCAGGCTGAAAAAGGGCTCTTATAATGGGCATTAAAAGGTTAATATTTCTGTTGCCAAGAAGCTCAAAATTGTATCAGCTGGCCAAAGATAGTAGAATAAACGAGCTTCAAAATTCAGAAAAAGGCTTTTCGAATGTTTTTAAAAAAAATTAAAATTCAATTGATTAAAAGATAATAAAAACTTAATAATAGAACTCGTTTTTAATTATATGAAAGAACATGAAACAAAAAAAAGCCCACAAAAGGCTTTTAAAAGAAAGTAAACAAAATAACACGATTACAAATCGAAACTTTTAATCAATTCTCCTAAAATAGTTTTAGTTGAACGTTCGTCGTAATTAGGGATGGATTGCCCGTGCCATAAGTTTAGCAATTCTACATTTTTTTGCGCTTTGGCAGCCTTCCGTAAAGCTCCCGTAAGCTTATTCTGATAGGGATAGGGTAAGATATAAGATGAGTCTTCCAGAAGTTCCGTAAACGTATTTTTTATACCGCGCGCATAACGCCCTGAAAAGCTACGCAGCAAACGGATATCACTTTCTTTAATAGCTTGTAAACGACTTTTCTCAAAGGGCTGCAAAGCGCTCTCTGCCGCGTTCACCAAAAGACTACCTACCTGAAAAGCCTGTGCCCCCAGGCTTGCTGCTGCAGCGACTGTACGATTGTTATACAAACCGCCAGCATAAATCAAAGGAACATGAACCTTATCATATACCTGCGCCAACAAGGAAAGCCCTCCAATTTGTGGCAGTTCATTCCCTAGGAAACTGCCCCGATGACCACCAGCCTCTATCCCTTGCACGCAGATAACAGGAATGCCTGCCTGCTCCAAAAGCAAAGCTTCCTCCACCGAGGTACACGTACCAATAAGCAGTGTGCCTGCGGCTTTTAGTTTCTGTATACTTTCGGCATCAAGGCTACCAAACGTAAAACTGACGATAGGGCAAGCCTCTTCAATTAGTACATCGACCTGCTCGTGATAGCTGGGCAGCTGCAAATCATCAATATCTGGAAAATCGACCGTCAAATTATGTTCGACAGCAATCGTCTGTAGAAATCCCGAAACGCTTCTATAATCGGCACGTAGGGCGGCAGTAACTTCTGGAATACTATGCGTAAAAATATTAACAGCAAAAGGCTTATCCGTCAGCATCCTTACAGCCGCCAACTGAGCACGACAGTAGTCGGCAGGCATATCGCCCAATGCTAAAGACCCTAAACAGTGCGCTTCGGCCGCCGCTGCGACCATTTCGGGCGTACTGACGCCAAACATCGGAGCTTGAATAAAAGGATATTTAATTCCAAATCGTTCGAATATAGGGTTCTTCATCGTAGCAGCTATTGATTTTCCTAAATTTACACAATAACAAAGGAAATACAGCTTTTTAAAGCGCTTAATCTGTATAGATACGTAGAAAAAACATTTATTATCTTAGCACTTTAACGATAAACAAAACGATGAACGCTGCCGTATATTTCGAAATCCCTGTAACCGATATGCCTAGAGCTATAGCTTTTTATCAAGCAGTCTTTGGCTATGCCTTTGAATTGGATACCATCCACGACTGTGAGATGGCTTTTTTTCCGCTTGAAGAACAACAAGGCGGCATTTCTGGAGCTTTGGCAAAAGGAAGCATCTACAAGCCGAGCCATGAAGGGTCTTTAATTTACTTGCAAACTGATGATTTGGAAGCTACCCTTCAACGAGCAACAGACCTAGGTGCTCCTATCCTATTTCCTTTAACCCACAATCCTGGTTGGGGCTATGTAGCCGAGATTGAAGATAGCGAAGGCAATCGTATCGCCTTAAAACAGGCTGAAAAATAATCAAAACGAGTAAGGTTGCCCAAAATAAGGGGAACCTTACTTGCCTTTATTTATCCGGCGACAGCCGCATCAATCAAAATAGCCAACTGCAAACACGGTTGTTCCGAACGGTTGCTCCAGGCATGATTCGTAGCACGTTGGATGACGATATCCCCTGCTTTAAGTAAGGTTTCTTCCGTCTCCGTAATCAAATAAACCTCACCCGAAAGGATAATGATATAGTCCAAACTCGCTGTTTTATGCATCAGCGGATGGGGCTGCCCCGCTGGAGCTTCAATGCCCAAACTTTTATCCGTCGGAATTTGCACATAACGCATGTAGGTACCATTCTTCAGTACTGCCGGAAAAGCGCTATTTTCAATAGGCTCTTCCTCGATTAAAGAAGCTGGCGTTTGGCTGGTTTGCCAAACATCGGATATCACCAAACCGGGATAGTGTTCCGACACATTGCTAACTTGTGCATCCTGCTCAATATAGGATTTCCCATCTTTAACTCCCGTTACTATTCTTCTAGGTATTGTCTTCATATTAGTCTTGATTACGCATAATTAATTTTGCCCCATGTGTTTTATTTGCTTGGAGCAGTCGGTGTGCCTCTTCGGCTGTTGCGGCAGATAAACCACCTAAAACGCGAATCTCCGGCGGACTTATTTTGCATGCATCAAAAAGATCTTTAAGCTGCTGCAAGGCTTCTTTAAAATAGCTATACTCTTTATCAGCACCATATCTGAAATTAGAAATCATCAATATAGTAGCTCCAGCGCTAAATAAAATATCACTCGCTTTTTGGCTTATAAAGTGAGTTACATCGAGATAGATACCGCTCGTTTTCAGCAAAGTTGCTACTGTCTCGCCCAACTGATTTCCAACACAATCCATAATGACATCAAAACGTTTTTCCCCATTCTGGGAATATAAAAGTGCGGCTAAATCATCGGAGCGATAATCGACCAACTGCCCTGCAGGTAGCCCCAAGGCAAGCAATTTCTTTTTCGCAGCTTCGTTACCATAGGTCACCAGTACCTCCTTATACCCAGCATACAACAGGAGCTTAAGGAAGAAATTGCCCACACCACCCGAAGCCCCCGTCACCAATACACGATGGTTTACATCTTTCGGCAAACGGTTAAATGCCTGCAAAGCGGTGATGCCTACCGATGGTAATGCCGCTGCCTCCTCAAAGGATAAACTGTCGGGTTTCAAACCCAGGATGGCTGCTGGCACGACAATGTGTGACGCATAGGTCCCATTGGAACCCATAGATCCGCAAGCACAAAAAACAGCATCGCCAACCTTAAAGTCTAGCACCAAAGAACCGATAGCCTCCACGACGCCCGATAGCTCACGACCTAAAATAGGCGACTTCAAGTAACGACGTTCATATTCGTTTTCACGCATTTGATAGTCTATCGGATTAAATCCAGATGCTACAATGCAAACCAATACCTCGTCAGCCTTCGGCTCAGGCGTTGGTACTTTAGCATCCAGCAGCTCATTGGCTTCGTTTAAAAGTATAGCTTTCATCTTTAGACATTTTTTTAACAAAGATAACCGCCGAATAGTATAAATTTGTTGGGGGTTAACTGGAGGTTACTAGCACGAAGAACGATGGATAAAACAGCAGCAGAGAAAAAAGAACCTACATGCAGTCAGGAACTACGTGCCATGCGTGATAGCTTGGACATCTTGGGTGGGAAATGGAAATTGCGTATCCTACAGTACCTCAGTAACAGGCAGCAAGAGGAGCTACATTTCAAAAAAATACAGCGTGAAATAGAAGGAATATCGGCCAAGATGCTGAGCAAAGAGCTCAAAGATCTAGAAACAAACTTACTCATCACGCGAAGTATACAGGAAGAGCCGGAACATAAAGTGCGCTATGCCATCACCGAATATGGGAAATCTGCCGTTCCCATCACCGCACAGCTCGTCGATTGGGGATTACAGCATCGCGATAAAATAAAAACAAGTATCAAAACAGAAAAAAATAACGACAAAAGCCAGCTCTAAAGAACTGGCTTTCGTTTTATACAATTTTTGAAGGCGTTAAATCAACATCCCACCGGATACCTCGATGCGCTGACCATTTACCCAACGTGCATCTTCCGAACAAAGGAAAGCGACTACCCCACCGATATCGTCAGGCAATCCAGCTCTTCCTAAAGCCGTAACACTTGCTATTTGTTTATTCGTATCGGCATTGTCACGCACATGACCTCCACCAAAATCAGTTTCTATAGCGCCTGGAGCAACCACATTGGCCGTAATACCACGTCCGCCAAGCTCTTTTGCAAGGTAACGTGTCAATACCTCAATGGCTCCTTTCGCACTAGCATAGGCCGAAGAACCTGGGAAAGAAAAACGTGCTAAGCCCGAAGAAATATTAACGATACGGCCACCATCATTGATGTAAGCCAAAGCTTTTTGTGTCAAAAAGTAGACGCCTTTATAATGTAAATTAACGATATCATCAAAATCCTGTTCCGTTGTCTCCGCAAAGGAAGAATACAAACCTGTTCCTGCATTATTTATCAGAAAATCAAACTTAGGGCTTCCTGTTTTTTCGTTAAGGTGCTCCCCTACAGTTGTCAAAAAGCTATCAAACGAGGCTACATCGCCAGCGTTAAGCTGTAAAGCGAAAGCATTTCGTCCCAAAGCCTGAATTTCAGCCACTACCTTATCGGCTTCTTCTTTATTCTGCTTATAGGTGATGATGACATCATTCCCCTTTTCGGCCAAACGAAGCGCCATATTCTTTCCTAAACCACGGCTACCGCCAGTTACTAAAGCTATTTTTGTTTTCATCTTATATTTGTTTTAATATGACAAAGTTGGTCTTTTTCACGATGGTCAGTTTGCCGATATCAAGTCATTATTTGCGAAATTCAAACTATACTTAAGAACGAAAAGCTAAAGGCGTCAGTTGCGTATGCTTCTTGAAAAAGTTAGAAAAATGAGCCAGCTCTTCGAAGCCTAAACTAAAGGCTATCTCCGAAACATTCCAATCCGTTTGTTTGAGGAGCAACTTCGCTTCTTGTGCCACACGATTGCTAATCAATTCCGTGGTTGTCTTCCCTACAGATTCTTTCAACACCTTGTTCAAGTGATTTACATGAACCGATAGCTGGTCGGCATAATCCTTTGCCGACTTCAACCGCAAGCGCTGCTGCGGCGACTCTATCGGAAACTGCCGCTCCAGGAGCTCCACAAACAATGAAGTAACACGCGCAGCAGCATTATGGTTTTGATTACTCTCCATACTGGGTTGCAATTTTTGTCCATAATGGATAAGCTCGAGTACATAATTGCGTATTAAATCATACTTATAGGCATAATCAGAATGAAGTTCTTTCTGAATTTTCTGGAAGATGCTAAAAACTTCCTCCCTTTGTATATCGGTAATTTCAAAAATAGGATAAGCTCCCGATTGAAAAATTGGTAAATCGTCAAGCACAACGCCAGTCTTCGACTTTATTAAAAAATCTTCCGTAAACACACAAAAAAAGCCAGACTGGTCTACATCTTGGGGAATCCAGTGGTAAGGCACCTTAGGCGTAGCAAAAAGCAAAGCATTACGAGCTATATCAAAACTCTTATCCGCATACTCTGCACGATTCCGACCATTAATAACACTGATTTTATAATACATACGCCGATTGTAAGGCATACGCTTACTAACCTTTGTCTCTTGCATGGTTTCTGCAATATCAAAAACATTGAAATGCCCTATCTCCTTCGTGATATCAGGAGGCAGAAAGGTATAAATCTCCTTCCCCATAGCATCTGATATTTGTTGATAAAACTCATCTAAGGATGTCTTCTTCTGTATTTTTCCCATGCTATTTTTTTATATAGGCGCTATGCATAAAATTAGACAAAAGAGGGATTTCCGACAAGCCTTATTTGTCCATTTTTTTTAAAGCATCCATGGGAATGACATAAAGATCCTCCGTTTCAAAATTCCAAACATTAAGATACTTTTCCGAAACAACATTGTGCTGTTTCCATCCAGTAAATTTACCATAGAGCATTAAGGTGCATATATCAGTTGCAGTCATTAAATCTCCCGTTTCGTGCAAATGGTTATGTAAAGTCGTTTGTGCTTTTTGTTGTGGATTGTAGGCGATAGGAATAATATTTTTATGCAATGCTTTTTTACTTTTTAACTGATTTTTCTTATCAAAAGTCAAGAGATAGTCATTACCAAAAACCACAATCCCATGTTCGGTAGGGCCAGTTAAGACATATACCTTATTCTCTTTCTCACCCAACAAAGGCACAAAGTTTAAATTCATACCTTGATAATATTTAAATAAAGAAGTATCCCGACGAACCTCCTCTATCGCCCCTTGTCTTATCAGAAATAGCTTATGTTCAACGGCAGTTAAGTCTCGTTCTTCAAGATAAACCATGGCTTTTTTTGTATCAAAGCTATCGTCAAACACTATCGTTCCTATAACGCGAGGTTGGCTAGCACGCGAAAAGAATACACATTTATTTTCAGCGCCTTCGGTGTAGGAAAAATAACCACCAACGTTAGATTTATTAGTATAGTCATGAAAGAATAAATCGGTACCATACCAAGAAGCCATCTCTGACTTATAAAGCTTTTTTCCTTCGGCAACAACTTTCTGTTTCATTGCGTTAAGATTCTGTCCTTTAACAACAACGCATAGCAAAACTAATACAAACAAGACGGGTTTTTTCATAAATCTAGGTTCTTAATATAAACATCAAAATACAATTTTTTAAGTGATAAAATAAAGCATGGCTAATAAATTGTTAAAAATAAAGAGCCACTTACTGTAGTAAGTGGCTCTTTATTACAAATATTTAATAGTGCAATTAAGCGTAAAAGTCTTTCAGATATTCTGCAACACTTGTTGGCTTGCGACCAAGGATATCCTCCAGGCTGTGTCCTACTTTTTTAAATTCACCTGCTTTGATACTTGCTAAAATCCCAGCAAATAGACCAACAACAACAGGCGGTAAACCTGCACCCGCTAATGCCTCTTTATAAGCTTCCTCGCCAGCGTCTACATAATTAATTTTCGTGCCTAAAATTGTCGTTAGGGTTTCGGCTATCGCCGGAAAGTTTACGGATTCTACATTCACTAAATCCAACGTTTGATTAACATAACGGTCAGCGGTCAACAAAACGCGCGCTGCAGCTTCAGCTAAGTCATTTCTGGACGTGAAAGCCGCTTGTGTATCTCCTGCTGGTGCAAACAAAGTATGGTTTGCTTTAATCCCAGGGCCAATGATGTCTGTCAACATGTCCATATAAATACCGTTACGCAAAATGGTATAGTTCAGACCGCTATTTACTAAAATATCTTCCGACTCTACATAACCAGGCATAAGACCATTAGGTGAATCTGCCGCCGTAGAAGTGTACTGAAAGCTCGTGAAAATCAAATGATCTAAGCCAGCCTCTTTCGCGGCTTTAAATACATTTTTATGATGCTCTTGGCGATGTACCAAATCGTTAGATGATACAAAAAATAACTTGTCAATGCCTGTAAATGCCTTTACTAAAGAAGCATAATCGCCATAATCTCCGATACGTACTTCCGCACCTTGCGCCGCAAGGTCTGCCACTTTACTAGCATCACGACTTAAAATTGCCAAAGGAGTAGCGGGATTACTTTGCAAGTAATGACTTGCTGCTACTTTTCCTAAATGTCCTGTTGTTCCTGTAATTAAATTCATAATATGCTCTATTTAATTTTTTATACTTACTTTTGGTAAGTCAAAGATAAAAAGTAAGTGTTCTTCAAACAAGAACTTTACTAAAGGAAACCCACTTACCTCGAAGTTTGTTTTACTGATTATCAAAGAATTAAATTTTAAAATAATGAAAGATTTTTCTACGTCTACAAATTGTCCTGTTAGAAATGTGCTAGATCGCTTATCGGATAAGTGGACAACCCTCGTGGTATTGGTTTTAGGTGAGCATGAAAAAATGCGTTTCAATGAGCTACATAAGGCTATTGGTGATATTTCGGAAAAAATGCTTACCGTTTCTCTACGTAAGCTAGAAGCTGATGGCTTAATTGCACGTCAAGTATTCCCTGTTATCCCGCCAAAAGTAGAGTATCAACTGACGGATTTAGGACGTAATTTTTTGCCTTTAATAGATTCTATTTCTAATTGGGCATACCAAAATATGGAGGAGATAATGAACAATCGGCAGCAATACCAAGCATCATAGCCTTAATCGTCGAACCGCTATGATGCTCCCTAATTGAGCGAGAAAATAGCAGGCTTTAAATTCATAAAATCCCTAGAAATAATAAGCCCTGCAATATAATTGCAGGGCTTATTAATTGTGGTTTATCTTTCAAAACGGTTAGGCACCTACAGCCTCTACCCCTTTGGTCTCTCGATCACTTGTAAATAAAGAGCTTACAACGCCAATTCCAGCGACAGCATAAAGCGCCAACAACACTAAGCTCAAACCGCCTACAGCAAAGTCTTAAGGTATAATTTGACTCAACAGGGTCATAAACGACAGGCAGATTCCTGCTCCTAGAAAATAGGTTGTACTCGTCAAACTTGATGCCATTCCATAATCAGCGGCTTTCATATCACGCACGCCTAAAATAGACAAGCTGGTAAAGCAGAATGTCATCCCCACACCAGAAATACAAGCAGCACCAAATAAAACAACAGGTAGTGCATGTCCTATGAAAACAGACAATAATAAAGCTAGTGCACCTAATAGCATAAATGACCATCCAAAGATTCCCATCTGTACAGGAGATAATCTTTTCGAGATCTGTGGCAACACAAATTTAGCCACCAATGCCGACATGATACTGAAAGGAACTAACATTAGACCGGCCTCTGCAGCTTCATAATTCATATCTTTCTGTAGCATCAAAGAAATCAAAAATAAAAATCCGATAAAGAAAGCACCTAAACTAAAGAAACCTACATTAGAAACCACCAGCGATTTATGCTTGAATAAACGTAAATCAATAAGTGGCTCAGGCACTGTTTTAAGACGACGGAATACGACAGTCAATAAACCAACAGCCATCACTAACGATCCGACAACTAATACAGGCTCTTCTTGAATGTGCAACAATTCGTGTGTTCCAAAAATCAAGGCTAGTAAACCTACAACTAAGAACAAAGCCGATAAGGTATCCGTTTTCTGTTTATGTTCTACTTTTTCATCTACTGGCAAGTAGAAATAAGCTAGAATAAGCGTAATCAAAAGGATAGGTACATTGATTAAAAATACCCAATGCCAACTTAAATAAGTACTCAAAATACCACCAATAGCCAAGCCACTTCCCGACCCAATTGCAGCAAAAGAACTGAAAATACCTAAAGCACGGTTTCTCTCTTGGTTTTCTCTAAATGTATTGGTCACGATAGATAAAGCCGATGGCATGATAAAAGCTGCGCCCAATCCTTGCAACGCACGAAATACGGCTAGCGATTGAAAATTGGTCGCCAAACCAGCACCTAAAGAAGTCAACATAAAGAGAAGACCACCGAACAAAAATATTTTTTTACGTCCCAGTTGATCTGATAATTTCCCTCCAATAATTAAGAAACCACCAAAGAACAATACATACAAGGTCTGTAACCATTGTACGACATCTTCGCCAATAGCAAACTGCTCTTGGATGGATGGAATTGTTAAATTGATGATGGCGATGTCTAGTGCTTCTACAAAGGTACCAACGGAGGCTAAAATTAAAATCAGATTTTTTCTGGACTGCATATTACTCGAAATTTCGGGCAAACTTAAGAATAATAGAACGATTGAGGTTAATCAAAAACATTTTCAGAACAAGAGCCCCTAAAAATATAAAATTAGGAGTCATTTGTACTTTTATTTAAATTTGTAGCACAAAAAAAAGAACAGATGACAACAGACAGCTACAGCCTCGACGAAAAAGATCTTGCTATACTTCGCCTTTTACAGAAGGATGCTAAGCTCAGTGTGCGTGATATTGCAGCGCAAATTAACCTCAGCACAACGCCCACACATGAGCGTATAAAGCGCATGGAAAAGCTAGAAGTCATCAAGGAGTATACCACTATCGTAGATAGAAAAAAGGTGCAAAAGGGAATGATGGTGATCTGTATGGTAGCGCTAAAAGCCCATAATAAAGGGCTCGCTATTCAATTTATTGAGCAAGTAAGCCAGCTGAAGGAAGTCGTGGAATTCTATAACATCAGTGGCGACTTTGATTTTATGCTTAAGATACTTGCCCCTAATATGGATGAATTCCACGACTTTTTTGTGAATCAATTATCCGAAGTTGAAGGTATCGGACAGACCAAAAGTATTTTTGTGATGAACAGTATTAAAGAGAGCAGTCAAATCTTATAGAAAATAAGACGCTTCTAGAACAGAATCTCGTTAGGCTTTTTCAGTCCACTTCGGATTATGTTTTAATACTTCGTGGTAAATCGGACAGTTTTCATTGTGTGCTCCCGGTAAGTAGCCGATGCTCATCAAAAACTCGCCTACAATTTCACCACCGGTAAAACGGAATGTTTTCTTAAAAAGCTTTACCCACTCCTCTTTTGTTTTTGGGTGCTGCAAAGCAATCCAATTGGCAAAAGAACCATGTGCTGCTTGTAGTGTAAGGATGGTTTTGGCATTTTCAATGGCCGCATTTACCTTCAAACGATTGCGCACCACACCTGGATCAGCCAGCAAACGGGCACGGTCATCTTCACCATAGGCCGCTACTGTAGCAATATCAAACTGGCTATAAGCTGCACGGAAAGTATCTTCTTTTTTCAAAATCATCTCCCAACTTAAGCCGGCTTGGTTGATTTCCATAACTAAACGACCAAACAACTCATTGTCGTCAGCTATCGGAAAACCATAATGGTTATCGTGATAATTTTTATGTAAAGCCTTTCTTTCTTCGGGCACCATCCCCGGAATCGCAGCGCAGTAACTCATCAATCTATTTTTTTATGTATACCCACAAATATAAAAAGCAGCATTGACAACAGTATGTCATGAAGGATAAAAAATAAGTTGAAACTATAGATTGATTTATACCAGACAATTTTACTTCGGCTCGAATGTTTCTTTATAAAACCACTTTATCTCATTGTCCACAAGTTCAATTATCTTAGCATCTATCCTTTCCTTTCTTTGGTTTATTTTCCGCAGTTTATCTACAAGCGGTACATACCCGATTAAAAGCTCATCTGGCCCTACATTTTGGTTGTCTATTATCCGCTTCACAACGCTACCATTCTTAATAAAAGAAATAGCATAACTTGATGAGGTACGTGAGCCACCGCCAATGTATTCTGGGACCACCTTATCTAGATTTAAGTATCTAAAATTAGCAAATAAAGAATCTGCTGTGGTAGACGCAAGCTTACCGGACTGTCTATTCTTTTCAAGATTACTATAATAAAAGGTACCCTTTCTATCTAAATAGAATACCTCATCATTACAACCATTGCAATCTCCAAGTTCGCAGAAAATCACTTTCGTAATAGCAAGAGCATCATATTCGTTCTTTTCAGCGGGAAGAACTTGGGGCCTTACATACTTAATATCATAGTTAAGTTCATCATAAAATAATATTAAGCTATCTTTTGTCAGCTTCTTAATTAAATAGGCATTCCAATTTTGTTTTTTAACATTCCAAATTTTTAAAGAATCCTTAAGCAGCACAAATTTTGTATCAAAGCCTGAGGTCATCCCTTCGCAAATATTAGCTCCCCGTATGTTGTCAAAAGAACAATTTAAATGACAGACTTCACCCTCAAAACGAAAACCACAGTTATCCCTAGACAATCCAATACTATTTTTTCCATGTATACGAGGAAGCGGGGCGTGATCAAACACCCAGCTACCTTGAATTTTTTGGCTAGCAGAAGTTTCTATATCAAGGTTACATGATAACGTCAAAAACAATAAAATAGGTATACAAACGGTCTTCAAAATCGTTACAGGCTTGGCAAACATAATTTCTTTTACTTCATTTTGGATTATAGAAAAGTAAGTCGGATGCAAATCAGTGATACCTATCCTATCAAAAGCATAAGCTTAATTACTGCCGATTCAACTTTCCATGCCGACTTAGCGTACCCGCAAAAATTCGACATAATACTTTGTAACTCAAAATAAACAAAAATAAGGTAAAAACAACATCGAAAAAACGAAGTAAGGCAGATTCAGAGATGCCGCCAAAATTCAATGCATTATCAATAGCACAAGGCAAGAAATTAAATAAATTAGGTTTAGCCAAGATAAAATAGGCAAATAAGCCCGCGATTAGTAACGCTAATAATACCGCTACACTTCTCTGTATCCAGTTTATTCTCATAATTCCTTTACATTAGTTTTAAATAGTACAGCGCTCTCTATCGATAAAAGCAATGTATTATTTAAGGTTTATATGGTTATTATAATGGTTGTCTCCTACTCGGAAACTTAAACTAATGTAAGAAAGTAATTTCATAATCCAAGCTTTAATCGTTTTTTTTAGAAATACATCAATCTATAAATCAATAAAATACCATTCAAAAAAAACAAAAGACTTTTAATTCTCTGCTACTTAATATTTCTAAAAAAAAGACTAGAAAGCTTATTCCTTTCTAGTCTTTTTTTTAGCTATCTGCTTAACGTTCTTTAGCCAGCATCGCATAGATAATATCATCTACCCATCGACCATTCCACCAAAGGCTTTCTTTGAAATGAGCTTCTTTACGTAAGCCCAATCGTTCCATCAATTTTATAGAATCTACGTTTTCTGGATCTATAGAAGCAGAAATACGATGCTTGTCTAGCTGTAAAAATAAAGCGTCGAAAACAGCGTTTAATGCCTCCGTTGCATAGCCCTTCCCTTGCACATCGCCAGACAAGGTGACACCAAACTCGACCAATTTATTAGCTGCGTCGATAAAATGAATACCAATATCACCAACAACAGACTGTGTAGATTGATCGATAATCACCAACTGAAACCAGCTATCAGGCTGATTAAAGTTCTCCGGATTTTTAGCAATAAAGTCGGCTACTTCTTGCAGCGTTTGTGGAATCCAACTTTGATATTTATTGGCCTCGGTATCCGAACGATAGTCAAATACGGCATGCATATCGGCCAATTCAATCGGCCTTATGCGTAAGCGTTGCGTTTCTAAAATCATCCTATCCCCCTCTCTCTTAAATAGTAAATCAAATTTACCTATTTTTTCAGTTTCAACCAATCGGGATAGCTAACTAAGCCGTGCTCTGGTTGCCCTTCTCCTTCGAGAACATGGATAAACTCCAACTGATTGCCATCGGCATCGTCGAAATATAGTGCTAAAGCTGGCATCCATGCGAATACCATAGGCTCACTACTACCATTCTTCAAAAAATTATATGGTTTTAATCCTTGATCCGTTAAAAAAGTAGTAGCCTTTTCCAAGATAAACTCCTGGCTACAGCGGAAGGCAAAATGGCGTTTCTGTAAATTCTCTTTCTGCTCCCAAAGGCCTAACATCGCCTTCTTATCGTCACCAATCCATAGAAAGGCTATCGGACGTATGCCATCATAATGTGCCAGTGTCAATCCTAAAACTTCGGTATAAAATTTCACTGCTTTTTCTAAATCACGCACCTGAATGTGTGTCTCATATAGTCCTTGTATCATATTGCTAAAGTTTAAATTATTGTTTGTACTTTATTTTTTAAAAAAGTGAATAAGAAGTGCCAAAAACGGTGCCATTGCGAAGACTCCATAGAGCGCAAAAGAAGCCTGCTCGGCGCCTCCTGATTGATTAATCCCGCCCATATTGACTACCAAGCCCGCCAGTGCGGCTCCAAAGGTTGTCGCCATCAGCTGTACCGTCGTTACCGATGCCGATGTTAAAGCTTCCTCTCCTTTTGGTGCTAAAGAAAATACTCGCGTCAGCAGATGCGGCCAGCCCATCCCAATGCCAACACCTAGCATAAAAAGAAAAATGCCTTGTAAAATAAGAAATACCCGTCCATCACCTTGTAAAGCGCCCCACGTCAAACCAAGTAAGCCAATGAACATCAATACAATCCCATATCCGATGATACGTCTTACCCTATTGCCCGTCACACCCTAAAATAATAAAGATGAAAAAGTCCAGCCAAAAGCAATCAAAACCGTCAAATAGCCCGACTGTAAAGGGGAAAAGCCATAGATGACCTGTGCAAAGTAAGGCACAAAAATTTCTATAGCCGTGGCAAGGGTTAAAAGTGTCATCACCGCATAGGTAGCTCCCAAAGTCTGGCCTATTTGGTAAGCCCCCGTGGGTAGCAAACGTACACCTTGTTGTCCTTCCATACGCACCAAGGAGGCTAGCAGGAACAAAGCAACAAGAAGCCCCAAGAGATTCATGCCTACCGACGTAGAAAGGCTACCGATAGATACAGCAAGTGATGCTACTACCAAGAACATAAGCTTAACATATGGAACTTGAGGAGCTGCTTCTCCGCTCTGCTTGACAGGTAAAATTATGCTGCTTACTCCAAAAATTATCCCACAGATAATGATAAGGACACCAAAAGCCCAACGCCATTGCCCCTGTTCAGCAAAGAGGCCGCCAATCAATGGGCCCGAAAAGGCCGCGATGCCCCACATTCCAGAAATCAAGGCCATCGCCCGTGACCATAACCGATCTTCAAACACGATGCGCACCATCGCATAAGATAAAGCGAACAGCAATCCTCCGCCCAATCCTTGCACAAAACGACCTAGTAGCAAGACCTGCATACTGGGCGCCAAAGTGCATAGCAATGATCCTATGGCAAATAGTAAAATAGCATATTGATAGGCCTTACGTGGCCCTAGAGCCGCGAGACGATTGGCGGAAATAACGGATCCAATAACAGAAGCAACCACAAACAAGGTGGTGTTCCAAGCATAGTAGGCTAAGCCTCCTATTTCTTTGATAATGGAAGGCATCACTGTTGTCGCGAGGTATACATTTGTTGCATGCAGCATCACACCCAGCGCCAAAGCACTTGCTTTTAGGCCATTTCCATTTGCAAACAAAGCACCCCAACTCGCCGAAACAGTTGCAGGTGCTTTGCTATTTTTTAGTGTACTCATTTCGATCTTTATTGTTGTAAAACAAAGGTCGAAAGGAACCGTAGGCTACACAATCCCTATTCTTCGGAATCTATAGCACATTTTACGGATTTACGGCTTTTTTCTTCTTTTTGGTTCCTTCAATATTAGGTAAGAATCCAGTGATAATTCCGATTAACGGTAGATAAGCACAAACCTGATATACATATTCAATACTTGTTTTGTCGGCTAGCCATCCTAAAATAGCAGAACCAACGCCCCCCATTCCAAAAGCAAAACCAAAGAACAAACCAGCTACTAAACCGACTTTCCCAGGTATCAAATCGGTTGCATAAACCAAAATTGCAGAGAAAGCCGAAGAGATAATCAAACCAATAAAAATGGCCAAAACAATGGTCATCGTCAGCCCTACATGTGGTAACATCAGGGTAAAAGGCGCTGCTCCAAGTATAGAAACCCAAATAATAAGCTTACGACCATAGCGATCCCCCAGCGGCCCACCCAAGATAGTACCCGCAGCGATAGACGCTAAGAAAGCGAAAAGATAAAACTGCGATTGCTGCACGCTAATTTGGAATTTATCAATCAAATAGAACGTAAAATAACTCGTCATCGAAGCCATGTAGAAATACTTCGAGAAGATTAATACCAATAAGATCACGATAGATGTGACCACCTTCTTGCGTGATAAGGTCAATTGTCCTTCAGTAGCAGTACCTGTAGGCTTTTTAGAAGCTTTAAGGTGTAAATTTTGTTGATACCAGTTACCAACAAAAGTCAGTACAATCATGCCGATAACGGCCATAACACCAAACCAACCGATGTATTTTTGACCAAAAGGAACTACGATAAGTGCCGCTAATAAAGGCCCCGCAGCACTACCTGCATTTCCCCCCACCTGAAAGATGGATTGTGCCAGCCCCTTCTTACCACCCGAGGCCATATGGGCTACGCGCGATGCTTCCGGATGGAAGACTGAAGAACCCATACCAATCAGTGATACGGAAGCTAAGATGTAGTAAAAATTGGATGCAAAAGCTAAGCATAGCAGGCCTGCCAGTGATAGAAACATACCTATCGCTAAAGAACGTGGATTGGGATGCTTATCTGTATACAAACCAACAAATGGTTGTAAAATGGAGGCTGTAAGCTGGAAAATCAAGGTGATAATACCGATTTGCGTAAAGCTTAACACATAATTCTCCTTCAACAAAGGGTAAATCGCTGGAATAACGGATTGAATTAAATCGTTCAACAGATGCGAAATACTGATGGCAAACAAGATGGGATACACCGTTTGCGAGGCTGATACAGCAGCCGATTGGGGATTAGGATTTGTTTTCATAAATCAAGACATCAGGTCATCTGATGTTTAAAGTTGTATTAATTTTTATTACTTTTTTTGCGTCTTAAATACTATAAATTACCGATGATCTTACGCACGACTTCTACCGCCTTCTCCGCATCTTGAGCTTCAATTTGGTCAATAAGCTCGATATGCAAATCTTGTGAATCAATAAACGGAATGGTATCGGTATAGACGTCATCGAAAAATTTCTCTACATAAACCGATAGGGTTTTATACAGCTGTGCAAGGATGCTATTGCCACAGCTCTCCGCAATAAGCGTATGGTAAGCAATATCCGAATGAATACATTTTCGTAGTTCGCCCTCCTGCGCATATAAACCACGCTCGGCTACCCTTTCGCGCAGTAAAGTAATATCTTTGGCCGTTCTAAACTGACAAGCTTTGGCAATAATCTCAAACTCCAAAACTTTACGTACCTGATATACCTCGGCAAAATCAGCCTCCTGCAGTTTGTTACTCAACTCATCATTGCCAGAACGGCTAATCACGAAAGTTCCTAAACCCTGCTGTACGCTGACAAATCCTGATTGCGACAAAATTTTTATCGCTTCGCGGATGGAGGAACGGCCAACACCATAAAAAATCATCAACTCAGGCTCCGCAGGAAGCTTCTCGTTTAAAGGCAGGGCCCCCTTCTTTATCTGGTGCTTTATATTTTAGGCGACTTCCTCCGCCAGGGATTTTCTAACAATAGGTTTCATGCTTCTATTCGTCATATCATCTGATGTTTGCAAACGTACAGGTTTTTTTTAAGATTTTCTACACATTAAAAAAAATTAATTGTCCTCTCGGTAATTATTCGGTGAGATGCCTAAATGGCTTTTAAAAAAGCGGTTGAAATAGGATGGATCATCAAAGCCTAAAAGGTAGCCACATTCTTTAACACTATGATTACTATGCTTTAGGAGGTATTGACTTTCACGCAAGAGGCGCTCATGTAACACCTGTAGGGCTGTTTGTCCGGTCTCCTCCTTCACCACCTCTGTCAAATGTTTAGCCGTAATACCTAGCTGCTCAGCATAGCTGGTCAATGTTCGCCACTCCAAAAAATGGGTATCAACCAATCGCTTAAATTGATACGTAAGCTGATAATTACGGTTCATATTTTTTTGGAAACCTAGCAAGCAGTATTCACAAGCACGATTATAGCCATAAAGAATCTCCGTCAACACCAAGCGTATGATATCCAAATGGTAAGCCGCTTTCCGCTCGAGCTCCCGGCCTATATGCTCAAGCCGTGTTTGCAGAAATCCAAAGTCGTCATCTATTAAAGTGAAAACCGGTGGATAGTTGACATTCAAGTCCAATAATTCATCAACAATATCGTCTTTGAAAAACATTTTTTGCAAAAAAGACTTCGAAAACGATAGCTGAAGAACAGTAAGGTCGGTGGAAGGCTCTTCCGTTGTATACATGGTATCAGCAGGTATAATGGAAATCATGCCCGATTCTAGTTTAAAACTATGGTAACCAACTTTTAGAACAAGCGAACCTGCTAGGCACAGTAGAATTGTATAATAGCTGTTTTTTTGTGGGCTGCTGGTTAACAGATGAGCTAGCTCTCGGGTATATATAATTTCGTATTCACGCATCTTCTTTCAAAATAATCCATAAAAAGAGTTCACCAATTGTATTATTTTCTTACCGTTCATGTCGCTAGCGAGTTGACAGGCGCTATAAATATGGTTTATCTATTGCTATATGTTACGGAATCAGTGTTAGGTCGTAAAAGCCCCAACTTTTAAAATTAGAAAAAACAAAGCACTTTAGCAATGACCAACATCATTGCACACTGAATGACAAAGGTTTACCTTTAAGCAAGATTAACACATACCCCTTAACACAAATACCATGAAACAACGCGTACCCGTATCGGAGATTATGGCTAAAAAGCTAATCACCGTTCCTAGCACAAGTAAGATTAGTGAAATCTATCAACTATTTATCGATCATAATATTCGACATATCCCTGTGACTGATGGAACCCATCTACTCGGTATTATCAGTAAAAATGATATCCTGAAAATTGGATACAGCTTTTTGGAAACAAACCCTGAGGCTATATACGCCATCTATGATAGCTATAATCTACAAGATGTCATGGTTAAAAAACCTATTGTGGTATCTCCAACAACCAGTATTAAAGAGGTGGTTGAGCTATTGACAAAAGAGAGCTTCCACTCGCTACCTGTCGTTGAAGAAGGAAACTTGGTGGGTATAGTGACGAGTACTGATTTATTAAAATACCTATTGCAACAATATTAATGTTACCCCTACAGCTACCCATGCCCCTTCAATAAAGTATTTTGAAGGGGCATTTGCCTGTAAAAAGACGTTTGCTAAACTCCTTGACAGCAAACAGTAAGGATAAAAGACGGTATTTATAGGTAATAAAACTAGCCATTGGTGTAACTATTTCTCTTTTTAAACGTTAATTTAAAAGGAAGGAGCAAATCCTCCCTCCTAATCTGGTACTCACATAAAATTAAAAAAACATGCCTTGGAACCCAGAAGTATACAATCAGTTTAAAAACATACGTTTTAAACCTTTTTTTGACCTACAGGCCCTTATTCAGCCTGAACAGACGATGAAAGCCATCGACTTAGGATGTGGAACTGGCGAGCAGACCGCCTTGCTGTCGGAAAAATTTCCAGATGCTGAATTTCTAGGTATCGACAGCTCTGCAGAGATGCTCGCACAGTCTAAGGAGTTAGAAACAGAGAAACTGCATTTTAAGCAGTCAACAACCGAAGCTATCCTCGCAACAGGCGACAGTTGGGATTTAATTTTCAGCAACGCTGCTTTACAATGGTCAGATAACCACCAGGAGTTATTTCCTAAAATATTAAGCCGTCTAAATCCAAACGGACAGTTTGCGGTGCAAATGCCTTACCAACCCGAGAATATTCTTAACCAACTCCTGAACAGCTTGGCAAATGAAGAGCCTTTTCGCAGTCAGCTTGGTGGCTGGAATAGACCATCTCAAGTGTTGACACTTGATGCTTATGCGCAAATACTATTCGATCATGGCATCGAGGAACTACAGATATCTCAACGTGTTTACCCAATCATCGCCGATGATCATGACACACTATTCAATTTTATATCTGGCTCAGCCTTGATTCCGTATTTGGAAAAATTAGATACCGAACAACAGGAAGCTTTTACCACGGCTTTCAAAAGTCGCATTGCGGAAAACTTCACGCAGCTTCCTGCCATCTATGCTTTTAAGCGCATTTTACTGTACGGACGTAAAAAAACAAGCTAATCAATCATGAGTGCACTACAGCTAAGAAGCGCTAAACAAGAAGACATTCTTACTATTATCACCATCCTTGCGGATGATACCTATGGTCAAAGTCGCGAAGAGGTTTATAGCGACGAACCTGGCCAAGAAAAACAACTCAACCCTGTCTATCAAAAGGCCTTTGAAGCCATACAAGCAGACCCAAATCAAGATTTATGTGTCTTAGTTGATGAACAAGACCATATCTGGGGAACCTTACAGCTCACGTATATACAATACCTAAACCGCAAAGGGAGTAAACGTGCCCTTATTGAATCGGTACACGTACGTGCTGACCAACGCGGAAAGGGACTTGGAAATAAGATGATGCAGCTAGCCATAGAACGGGCCAAAGATAATGGAGCGACCATCATACAGCTTACGTCCGACAAAAGACGTACTGACGCACATCGCTTCTATAAGAGATTAGGCTTTCAAGATTCACATGAAGGATTTAAATTAATACTATAACACCATGAAAATGTTCATCGCAAGCAGCGCCTTGCTTTTAAGCTTAGGAAGCCTTGCAGGTTGTAAATCGGCCCAAAGTACGACTAATACAAGTCAAGAGACGAATAAAGTAATCACTGTAAAAGGTAAGATTACCAAAATTGAAAATGGGAAAGATGGCTACACAGCCACCCTTGAAAAGAACAAAAATAAAAGCTATGCCGTCACGGTAAGCATGATTAATTTGCAGCATAGCGGAGGTACGTTCAAGCGCTATGAAGTTGGCCAAACAATTCGCGCTACAGGCTCTAGTTGGACTGATCAACAAGGAACAATCCACATTACAGCAACAAGTATTAGCGAATAATAATCTATGTATATTAAAGGCTTATCTTAACCGATAAGCCTTTATTTATTCTACAAAAAAATAGATCTCGAAAAAAAATCTTAGCTTTTTAGCACCCGAGGACTGCGCACAAGTGCGCCAATTTTCTTCAAGATCGCTTCAATAGCGGCTGTCCATGGCACAGCGATACACAGACGAAGACAATGCTCAAACTGGTCTTGTAAAGTAAACATACGCCCTGGTGCCACACTGATGCCTTGCTCCAATAGTATATCATGTAGTTTAAGCGTGTCGACAGTTGGATGCAGCTCTATCCATAACGTCAAGCCGCCTTGCGGACGGCTTACTTTTGTCCCTTCGGGGAAATAATCAGCAACTGCACGTGCAAAATGATGATAGTTCTGCTCTAATGTTTTACGAAACTCACGTAAATGGGTATCGTACTTACCGCTACGCAGAAAATTAGCTACTGCCTCCTGCGTGATGGAGGTTGAAGCAATCACATGACGTAACTTTAGCTTTAGCACCTGCTCCTTAAAGCGGCCAGGAGCAATCCACCCCACGCGATAGCCTGGGGCAAGATTCTTAGATACTGAACTACACCAAAGCACATTGCCCTCCTTATCAAAAGATTTACAACAACGCGGACGTTGCTTCCCAAAATATAAATCGCCATATACATCGTCTTCAATCAGTGGGATTTGATGCTTAGCGAGAAGTTCTACAATTTCTTTTTTATGCGCATCGGGCATACAGCTTCCCAACGGGGTATTAAAATTCGGAATCAGCAAACAAAAATCTATATGTGGAATGGCCTGTTTCAACCCCTCCAATTCTATTCCTGTAATGGGATGGGTAGGTAGCTCAAGCACTTTGAAACCAAGGCTTACCGCCAACTCCAAGATACCGGGATAACAGGGGCTCTCCACCGCAATAGTGTCGCCAGCCTTCCCTAAAGCCATCATCGCAAAAGATAAGGCCTCCATCCCACCGCTCGTAGTTACAAGGTCATCTTCATGTAGCGACCCTCCCCAACCAATAGAGCGAATAGCTACCATGCGCCGTAGATTGACATTTCCTTGCGCCAGCTCATACTTTATTCCTCCTTGATGCAATGTCTTTGTGGCATGGAGTAACTCCTTCTTTAACTTCGCCATCGGCAATAATTCCGCCGCAGGCGCCGCAAAAGATAATAAGGTTAAATCCTCACGTCCCATACTCGCATAAATCTTTGAAAGCAATAAATCGGGGGTACGCACATTAGCGATATTGTCGGGACGACTCACCGCCGGCAAAGGAAGCTGACGTGCAGGCAGCGTACTCACAAAATAGCCCGACTGTGGTCGTGGCGCAATCAATGACAATGCTTCTAGCTCCAAGAAAATCCGCTTCGCGGTATTCATACTGATTTGGTGCTGTTGACACAACGTACGTAAAGAAGGTAGCTTATCTCCTTCTTTCAATAGTCCCGAGCGAATTTGATGCTCCAAACTATTCGCTATTTTATGATACAAATATTCTCCCGCCATAAACAAATATAACTGTATCCATCAAATATTCAAAAAGTGAGACTGTGCTTATTCATTTGCACTCCCTAAATTTGGCAGATATACTAAAGTTTAAAATAAAAATCGCTCATGCAGGAAAATAATCAACGTATCGGCTGGATCAATGGATTGATAGGCGTGATACTCTTCAGTGGCTCTATGCCCGCAACCAAACTTGCCGTTATGGATTTATCACCGACCTTTGTCACGGTGACACGTGCCGGTATTGCTGGATTGCTAGCCCTGTCTGCACTTATCATCTTCAAAGAGAAAAGACCATCAAAAGCACAGATGGGTTCCCTACTATTGATTGCCATCAGCGTGGTTATCGCCTTCCCCTTACTGAGCGCGCTAGCCTTAAAGTATATGACATCCGCCCATTCTTTAATTTTTGTAGGACTGCTTCCGCTAAGTACAGCCTTGTTTGCCGTAATTCGTGGTGGCGAGCGTCCACAACCATTGTTTTGGGTATTTTCACTATTAGGAGCACTCTTCGTTATGGTATTTGCCCTGTCCAAGGGAGGTAGCTCCTCTTGGGAAGGAGATATCCTGATGATTGTAGCCGTCATCTTCTGTGGTCTTGGCTATGCCGAAGGAGCTAAACTGTCCACCAGCCTTGGGGGATGGCAGGTCATCTCATGGGCTTTAGTGATAGCTCTTCCTTTTATGCTACCCTTAATGTACTATTTGATGCCAGCACATCTGGAACTTGTGCCAAGTAAAGCTTGGATGGGATTAGCTTATATTTCGGTATTCAGTATGCTTGTTGGTTTTATCTTTTGGTATCGTGGTTTAGCACAAGGCGGAATTGCCGCTGTCGGACAGCTACAGTTGCTACAGCCTTTCTTCGGTTTGGGCCTTGCTGCAAGCATCTTACACGAACATGTAAACATATGGCTCGTTGCAACGATGCTGGCGGTTATTCTATGTGTAGCAGGATCTAAAAAGTTCGCTCATCGAAAAGTAATAGCCTAGTACCCGCTCAACATAAGTGCATAAAAAAACCGAACAGTAACTGTTCGGTTTTTTTATATGTTTAATCACAACGATTAGCCTTCATATTTTTTGAAAACCACTGTTGCGTTATGTCCACCAAAACCAAAGGCATTGCTCATCGCAACTTTAACCTCTTTTTCTAAAGATTGGTTGGTTACTACACGGATATCCGCAGGAATATTTTCGTCCAATTCCGTTACATTAGTTGTTGCCGGAACGACATTATCATTAATACTCTTAATCGCAATAATCGCTTCGATTGCTGCTGCTGCACCTAACAAGTGTCCAGTCATTGACTTTGTAGAACTTACATGTAAGTTGCTATCCGCACCGAATACTTTCTGAACAGCATTCAACTCGGCGATATCACCTACTGGTGTAGAAGTAGCGTGTAAATTCAAGTAATCTACATCTTTTGGTGTTAAGCCAGCTTCCTCAATAGCCAACTGCATCGCTTTCGCAGCACCTAAGCCTTCAGGATGTGGAGAAGTCATGTGGTAAGCATCAGCTGTCATCGCTGCACCAACCAATTCAGCATAAATCTTCGCACCACGTGCTTTAGCATGCTCATACTCTTCCAAGATTAAAGCAGCACCACCTTCACCCATCACAAAACCATCACGCTCTTTATCGAAAGGACGGCTTGCAGTTTGTGGATCATCGTTACGTGTACTCATCGCTTTCATGGCCGAGAAACCACCGAAAGAAGCGGATGTGATACCTGCCTCCGAGCCACCTGTAACAAACACCTTAGCTTTACCCAAACGGATATAGTTGAAAGCATCCATAATCGCTGTGTTACCTGTAGCACAAGCAGACACTGGTGTATAGTTAATACCTTGAAGACCGTATTTCATAGAAATCATACCTGCCGCCATATTCACCAATAACTTCGGAATGAAGAATGGGTTGAAGCGTGGCGTATAATCACCATTTACATAGTTTTCTACTTCCGATTCAAAAGTTTGCATCCCTCCTTGTCCTACTCCCCAAATCACGCCGATATCAAAAGGATCGATAGCTGTCAAATCTAAGTTTGAATCTTCCATCGCTTGTACGGCACTCACTAATGCATATTGTGTAAACAAATCGGTACGTTTAATCTCGTTACGATCTAACACGCCAGATGGATCAAACTCTTGCACCTGACAAGCTACCTGCGAACGAAATTTCGAAGCGTCAAAACGCGTGATCTTTTGTCCTGCATTTTTTCCAGCTTTAATGTTGTTCCAAAAGGTCGTCACATCATTACCTAATGGATTGACTGTACCTAATCCTGTTACTACTACTCGTTTCATTTTTTACTTCTTTTTAGAAAGGATGAAATCACCCGCTTGGCACTCCTCAACATCAAAAATATTGAGGCCCCTCCGGGCATAAATAAATCTACCAAACTGCCTATAACAATCTCCCTAGACAAGCTGGTTTGCTAAACATACTGAACTACCTTGAATATCCATTTTGGTCCTAAAACCTTAACGTCACTAGACCTCAGTAGCTTCGGTTGAACGATTAACGTTGCTCAACAAAATTTCAATAGGCGACTTACTACTATTTCCATTAAGCACGCAAAGGTATATAAAAACTAGCATATACGTTTTTCAATATGCATATACATTTTCGCCCCATTCACCACTCGAAGATAAACAGCAGACTGTCAGTTGTTTAAAAATTTTAAAAAATACAAATAATGTGTGGCTAGGTCCCACAAAAACTTTAGTTTTGTAAGGATTTAATGATTCATGAAAAGTACACGGATTTTACGCTATAGCATTATCTTCTTATTGTTCCTGATACAGACCTTATTTCTGTTGGCTATCTTTCGCGAAAAAATCCATTCCTACCTTATCCTTCTCTTCATTGCTTCTTTATCCATATTGATGCTTTATGTATACCGAAAAGTAGACATCCATCATCCCGAACACGAGGTTGAATCCTATCGTATTGCGGTATGGGTACCCATTGGCGCTGCCTGCTCCTATTACCTAAACCATCGTATCGGTTTGGGGCCTGTTTTAGCGGCGGCTATCATCGGAAGTATCGCTTCCTTAGCGCCACAAATAAAACCTAGCTCCACCTACTACCTCGGCATTCCAACGGCTGCCTATTGTGGTGCCTTTATCGGTATGTCGAGCACACGCGTAGCCTCCAACTTTGCTTTTGTACTTATCGCGAGCTTTTTTACAGCCGTCCTATTAATTATATCAAAGAGCCTATTACAAGGAGTAGGCGGAAAACTAGGTACCCTCGCCTTCTTGGGCGTTGCTTTAACCTATTTTATCCTATACCTCGTATCATGATTATCTCCACCTTCATACTCCTGCTTACCAGTATCATTGGAGCCTGCACCACATACTTCGTTAATGTTAAGCTAGGTCAAGGTCCTGTTCGTTCGTCAGCACTGTTGACCTTACTCGTTGCCGGTTTCTTTCACCTATTCCCTCATCTACTATCTCCCCACTTGACTCAGAATATACCCGTTGTCTTCATCGGTTCTTCCTTTATCGGGATGGTTTCAGCACAGCAGATTAACAATTACCTAGGTATTGCCATTGCAGGTATTATTTTCTGTGTTATCTACCTCAACACCAGCCTATTTTTTAATGGCTACGGCGGTGCACTCGGTACTTCAGCTTGTATCTCCATATTAGTCGTATTAGCTATTCCTTATTTTAAATCAAAAAGACACCTTACAGTTGGCTTTTTACAGCTTAGACGTCTAGTGCTCAAGCGTAAGCGCTAATTGCTTTTAGTAACCTAACTTTCTTAGGCATTAATTTGCGTTTTATAGCGCATGGATAGCAAAAAGACCACTGCTAAACAGCCTTCCATCACAAATAAAGCTTGATGATAGGCCGCCGGAATACTATGGCCAGCAGCAATTAAATAAAAGAAAAATCCCGCTACCAAGCATATTCCAAATGAAGATGCTATCTGCTGTGTTGTATTATATACGCCGGAGGCAGCTCCCACAAACTGTTGTGGAATTCCTTTTAACGCAAAATTGATTAACGAAGGAAGTACCAATCCGCCAGCCAAGCCGGTCAATGGAATAATAAGCAGCAAGGTTGTGTAAGACACGTCTTCCCCGAAGTAATAACCCTGCAATCCAAAAGAAAGCATCATCAACAAAATACCAACCTGTACCGGACGTTTTCCAAACTTTGCCACCAAACGGATGGAAGCTAAAGAGGCCAACATAAAAAGGACTCCAGAATATACAAATAATACTCCCGTATCATAGGCCGGCATATGCAAGCCATTTTGTAAATAGATCGTTGATATTAAATAAAATGAGGTATGCATCATGAAGTAGAAAGTAGCCATCAAAATGCCAATATTAAACGTCTTAATCTTAAAGAGGTTGTTATTGACAAGAGGCTCCAAATCACGCTGTGTAAGTCGGCGTTGATGCTGCCAGAATAAAACAATCAAACAAAGACCGACAAGTAACAAAACGATACTCCATAAAGGCCAGCCTAGCTCTCTACCTTCTGTTAGTGGAAAAATGATAGCCGAAAGGCTCAGCGCCAGTAGGGCTACACCCTGATAGTCAAAACGGTGTGTTTGCTGCATTTTTGTTTCTTGTACAAATTTGTAGGTCGCCAAAAGAGCTAATACACCTAAAGGTAAATTGATAAAGAAGATAAAACGCCAACCTGCCATAAAGCTATCCAATCCAGCAAAATAACCACCTAGAAATTGACCAAGTAAAGAGGCTATCCCCAACGTGATACCTACCCAACCGATAGCCTTCGTGCGTTCCTTAGGCTCTGGAAACAAAATCTGTACATAGGATAATGCCTGAGGGGTCATAAAAGCACCACTAACACCCTGGAAAAACCGAGCAATAATCAGGAGCATCGGACTTTGTGCAAGACCACAAACGCAGGAGCTCAACACGAAGAAGAGCATCCCCCACATAAATACTTTTTTACGTCCCCAAAAATCACCAGCACGACTTCCCGTAATCATAAAGGAAGCATAACCAACTAGATATGCCGCTATAATCAATTCGATCTGCGCATCCGAGGCATGAATATTTTCTTTGATAGAAGGTATCGCAATATTCACAATAAAGACATCGATTACCGTTAGTAAAGGGGCTGCGAGTAAAATCGCATGCTGCAACCATTTGTTGGCTGTTGTTTTCATATATACATTAAAATAGTAAAGAAATCATACGCGTAAAAACATATTATATACCAATCGGTATATTTTGGAACAAATTTTTTTAGAGCTGCATTTCGGTCGATAAAATCAAAAGGATACGATCAAGCGCTAAGTTCATATGCTTACGATCTTCGAAAGTTCGTGAGATCAAAATACCACCTTCAATCAGCATAATAAATTGTAAGGCATAGCTTTCAGCATCCAGTTCGGCTTTCAACAATCCTTGTACTTGCCCCGCTTTGATGACCTGACTAAACTGATGTTGCCAACCCAAAAATTGCTGTTTCACAGGCTCCTGCAAGAAGAGCAGGTGGTCATCGGCCTCCGTGGCAGCATTCAACATTGGACAGCCACCTTGAAGTAATACGCTAGGCAATGAATGTCTGTAGTATTCAATCATGGCTTTAATGGTCACCAATGGATTATTACCTTGTTGTACAATGGCTTTCAAGCCTGCACTGCGAAGGCCTGCATTATGCTTAAATGCAGCAACCACGACCTCATCTTTATCTTTAAAATTACCATAGATACTTCCTTTCGTAAGACCTGTGGCTTCGGTGATATCTGACAATGAGGTAGCCGAATAGCCTTTAGTATTAAATATAGAGGCTGTTTTCTCAATAATCAATTGTCGGGTTTTCTCTGCTTTACTCATGTCGTTTGCTCCTTGTAGAAACAAAGGTAAATAAAAATATACCAAATGGTATATTTTGTAAAAAAAATAATTATTACTTAGACAAACTACTAAGCCCAATTGTCAATTGACTTAGCAGTTTGTCTATCTTTTCATTAGTTCGCGTAGATTCGAAAGGCATTTTGAGCAATGGACTTCGCAATGGTTTCAAACGGGGCTATTGGCATGTTAACGTTATCTTAATAGTAGAAAGCTACATTTGCCGCTAAACAAGGTCGTAAACAATACCCGAAACATACGGTATTAAAATATCCATAACCGAATGAAAAAATTAACCTTAGCCCTACTCTGCTCTTTAGTTGCTTGCACATCGATAAGCGCACAGTCTGCTTCTGAAAAACCGAAACTAAAAGATGCTAAATCATGGTCTTTAATTTTAGTTCCCGACATTCAAAACTATGTGAAGTATGAACGCAATCAACCTATCTTAGACTTGATGTGTGCTTGGATTTCAGATCAGGTGGATTCGTTAAATATTAAGATGGTCATGTGTACAGGCGACTTGGTAGAACAGAATGAGATCATCAATAATGGACATGATGGCAACCAAACGAGCCATCAGCAGTGGACGGCAGCAGTTAGTTCCTTTGCTAAGCTAAATGGGAAGACTCCTTATATACTGGCTTCGGGAAACCATGACTACAGTGTTGACCGCCAAGGCAACCGCAGCAGTAACTATGCTAAATATGTACATATCGAGTCAAATGCGCTAAACCGCAAAGCTATCGTACAGCATGCAACCAACGAGCAGGGACAAGCAACATTAGAAAATAGCGCTCTAGAGTTAAAACAGCTACATGGCCAGGATTATCTCTTCTTAACGATGGAGTATGCTCCTCGCGACACCATGGTCTCTTGGGCATCGCGAATAGTAAACCTCGAGCAGTACAAAAAACATCGTGTGGTATTGCTGACGCATGAGTATTTGAATACGAAAGATAAGCGTACCACAGGGATTCCACAATGGTTTACCTATGAGCCTTACGCCATAAATAACGAGATTCAGAAATCGGCTAAAGTAAATCTCCCTCGAGCCAATAATGGACAACAGCTATGGGAAAAACTAATACAACCCTCGTCAAATATTGAGCTGGTACTCTCCGGACATATCAACGGGGAAGGATATCGAGCAGATAAAAATAGCAGCGGAAAGAAAACACATCAGATGCTTTTTGATATGCAAAATGAAGGTGGTGGACATCGCAATGGCAATGGTGGCGACGGTTGGTTACGTATCTTAGAATTCTTACCCGACGGCAAAACGGTCATCGTGAAAACCTACTCTCCTCTATTTGGCTCTTCGCCCACGACGCTAAAATTTGCATGGAAAAAGGACGAAAGAAATGAGTTCTCCTTTAGCTTTGACTAGCTATAGCCTACGGCCAAACAAAAGGCCTTTATCCATATGGATAAAGGCCTTTTGTTTTATCGCCTCATTTAGGTTTACAAAAATAAACTTACCGCACAGTACACTAGTAAAAGTGCCATAATGGTATTAACCACCTTATAATGATGATTTAAAAAGGTCGATAGCTTCTCCCCTGCGATAGCCCAAATCCAGGTTGCCCCACTACCTACAACAGAAAGAAATAGTGCAAATACAACGGTAATAGACCAGTTATTAAAATGCGGAAAGATAAAGCTACTAAATGCTGTTATTCCGTAAATGATAATTTTCACATTAACCAACTGCAACAGAAAACCTTTCCAGAAGTCTGATTTACGGCTTCTATTTTCTAGCTCACCTGACTGTATCTCCTTCATGTCGATAGCCTTGCTACTTCCTACACTCCAGGCTAGGTAAACCAAATATAAAGCACCAAAATATTTCAAGTATAACAAGAGGTCTTTGAAGGTATGTAGTATGACTTCTGAAAAAATAGCCGACAGAAACATAATCAGTGTAAAGCCCCCATAGACGCCGTAAAGCAAAGGCCGGCTTTGCTTATAACCGACTTTCATGCTGCTATTTAAGGCTAATATATTGTTGGGTCCTGGCAATAAGGCTGTCAAGACACTATAGATAAAAAAGGAAAACCACATATTTTTTTGCTCAAAAGTAATGCATTTGATACTTCAGTACAATCGGAACTTTTAGTAGTTTTACTTCGAAAAAATTAAAGTATGGATATCTATCAACTCAAAAGCTTTAAAACAATAGTCGATAAAGGGAACTTCCAAGATGCAGCAACGGAACTTAACTATTCGCTTTCGGCAATCAGCTATCAGATGCAGCAGCTGGAGAATGAGCTCAAATTTCCACTTTTCGAAAAGATTGGCCGACGGATGTTTCCTACTGAACAGGCTTTGAAGCTTATCCCTCATATCAAGAAAATTGAGGAAGAAATCAAACAGATTTATCTACTTAACTCCAAAACGGACGAGGTAGATGGTAGCCTTAATATTTCTGTTTCCGACAGTCTGCTGACCTACGTGATTCAGCCCGTGCTCAAAGAATTTGTTGAGCGTGCACCTGACGTAAAACTGAAACTTAAAGTAAAGAACTGCTATGAGGTACAAAAAGATATCATACGTAATGATATTGACCTCGGTATCCATTATCAAGTGGAAGGTTATGATGCTAAAATACATATTCAAGAGCTTGCTCAATTTTCGGTCGGATTGATGGCTTCGCCCAATTTCCCAGAGCAGGACCGCGACTTCGATAGCGAAAATCAAAGCAAGAATTTCTCTATCATCAACAACGACCCGAATGGTATCTATCAAGGTTTTTTCGATAGCTACCTAAAGAAGAAAAATATAAAAACCGAACAACGCATTGAATTATGGAGCATCGAAGCCATAAAGAAAAGTATTGCTAACAACCTTGGTATTGCCTGCATACCTCATTTTGTGGTGCAAGAGGAGCTCGACAATGCAGAAATTATGGAGATTCCGGTGCAAGATTTTAAGCATACGATTACGGCTATCGTAGCCTACCATCAACATAAATGGTTAAGCCCTGCCATGAATCTTTTCCTCGAAATTTTAACGGACTATATGGAGAAATTAAACATTAATAAAGCCTCTTAAACATACGACTCCACTGGAGTCGACAACCTCTTCTATACACATCTATACACATACGACTCCGCTGGAGTCGACACTTGCCTTCTAAATTACCCCAACGAGGTAACATATTTATAGCAACCATATTGGTTGTGAAACCGCCCCCAGCGGGGTCGCATATAAAATTTAAGCTGGAAGAATCCTTTAATTTGTTGTATATCCCGTTTATCGAAAATTATAAAACTTCTATACACATCTATACATATACGACTCCACTGGAGTCGTCACTTGCCTTCTAAATTACCCCAACGAGGTAACATATTTATAGCAACCATATTGGTTGTGAAACCGCCCCCAGCGGGGTCGCATATAGAATTTAAGCTAATGAAATCCTTTATTTTGTTGGATATTCCTTTTATCGAAGATTATAAACCTTCTATACACATCTATACATATACGACTCCGCCGGAGTCGTCACTTGCCTTCTAAATTACCCCGGCGGGGTAACATATTTATAGCAAACATATTGATTGTAAAACCGACCCCGGCGGGGTCGAATATAGAATTTAAGCTTGTGTGGAATCACTCAGCTTTTTATTGTTGCTTAGATGACTTGCTGTGCTTTGTTGGAGTGGTTGCGCTAGGGATTGGAGCAACTGTCTGAGCTCTTTTGTTTTTGGGCGGAAGGGAGCCTTCGGCGGACTGATGCACTAAACAAAAAGCGAGTGCGTAAAGCCCGCCACTCGGGGTGTCTCTAAAAAACACCCCGAGCGGAGCGCCCAAAAGATATGCTTTATCCGCGTGGGATATAGGTAGCAAGGTCGCGTTCGACACCAACATCGCTATGCGCTAAGGCTTCGGCGATGCGCTTACGCTCCTCGGCATTTTTATTTTGACTGACCTTCTTTTGCCCTTGCAGGTCGGTTACCTCGATTTCGAAGGCCACCATACCTCGTAGCATGCCTAAGCGATATTTGTCGGAAAGGCTATTCCACTGGGCCAAATAGGCTGGTTCGTAAAACTGTATAGCTTCTTCCAACACTTTTAGTTTTGCCTCCTCTTCTTGGATGAGCGTGGCGGTGCCATAGGCGTGTATGGCGACATAATCCCAGGTTGGCACGGACTCTTCCTTATCATAATGACTGGGCGAAATATAGGCGTGCGGCTCTGTAAAGATGACCAAAGACGGCTTCTCGGAAAGGTATTTTACTTGCTCATTGGCTACCGCGAAATGGGAGCGCAGAAGGAGCTTATCGCCACTATCATCAACGAAAAAGGGCAACTGGGTGGCGATGGGCATGTTTCCTTTAATGGTAACTATCGTCGCAAAACTATACTGCTTCATAAAAGCTACCTGCTCGGGCTGATTGTCGAATATAAAACTGCGCGGCACATACATAGAAATAATGGTTTAGGGATTAAAATCTAGTGAATCTCTCGATACAAGATAGTTTATTTTTCAGAAACTGCTTATTTATTTTTTGAAAAATGGGGTTCAAAACTAAATGCATTCTTGTGTTTTTCTTTGGGCTATTTTTGATAAATTAGCATCCTCCTAAAGAAGGTGTTATGCAAGATTTACGTTATAGAGATGCTGTAGAGCAGGATTTAGAAAAAATCGTGGCGATTTATAATTCGACCATTGCCTCGCGCATGGTGACGGCCGACACGGAGCCGGTGACTGTTGCTAGCCGCCAGAAATGGTTTTCGGAGCACAACCCTACCCTTCGTCCGCTATGGATGATTTCTGATGCTGACAATCGGATTGTGGGCTGGGTAAGTTTTCAGGATTTCTATGGTCGCCCTGCTTATCGTGGCACGGCTGAAATAAGCATCTACCTGGATGAAAGCTGCCGTGGCAAGGGTTATGGCAAGGCTGTTCTTGCGCATTGCTTGAACGAGGCTCCGAAACACGAGATTAAAACATTGTTGGGTTTTATCTTTTCGCACAATCTGCCGAGCATAAAACTATTTCAACATTTTGGGTTTACAGAGTGGGCTCACCTTCCCGACATTGCGGTGCTTGATGAACAAGAGCGAAGTCTGTCTATCTTAGGAAAACGATTGGTTCCTTAGCACCTATCTCTTATGGTCGGTTGATGCTGAATCGGTACTCATCATAGTACTCTCCTTCTTTGAGCGTGGACTGTGCAAGAATTGCTTCTTCGGTAAAGCCTACTTTTTCCAAAACCCGCATGGATGCTGGATTATAGGCGAATACATAGGCATATACTTTCTGGAAATTGAGCTCTTGGAAAGCATATGCTAGCAGCTGCTGCGCCGCCGCCGTTGCGAATCCTTTGCCCCAAAAGGGCTCTCCTAGCCAATATCCTAATTCGGCGGCTCCTTCTCCTTCATGGGGAATAATACTGCCTACGCCTATAAAGGTATCATCGTCAAAAAGGGCAAATACGGTACCTAAATCGCCTGTGGTGACCAAATCTTTAAAATATTGCGCATCGGCCAAGGTGTACGGATGCGGAAAGGAATCTCTTAAGTTGCGAGCAACAGCATAATTATCTGCTAGACGTTGTATTTCTGGCGATGAAACATTGGCTAAGGATTTCAGTTTAATCATAGACTATTGCTTTATTTATACTAAAATACGAGCTATTAATCATATTCGTGTTATACCGTCTGAAAAATCGTAGGTAAGGTTGTTCATCTACGACTCTTTTTTGAGATATGGCTCTTAATTATTGCATACTATATGTATGCTTCATCTGTGCTTCAACTATGCTTCATCTCCCCTAGTGCTATAGCTGAAAACATTGCCCGTAGATTATAATAAATTGTATACTAAAATGATTTTCTATTGGTAACGAAAGGTATATCTCAAATAGATTAAAAAGGCAATACCTACACTTTTAAAATCATAAATTTCAATACTTTGGTTTTGAGAAGGAGCTAAATCACCTACAATCTGCGAGTCATAGTTGTAAAAAAAGCGCTTCGCTTCTACAGCAGTAATTGCTATAAAAACGCTGCATATTACGGTTTCCCGTAGCTACTTATAGATTTAAAGGTTACTTTTGTGCGATTTTTAACCGTATATACAACACGCTTGTATTCCCTTACTATAACGTAGCTCGCTGAGCTACTTTCGATTAAGCTTAAATTATTAAAAAAGGTTTGTCTTTCGCTATCTCCTATAGTGCTAAGCTCATTTTGCTTTTTTAACACAACAGAAACATTATTATTAATTATTTTTATGAAAAAAAACACCATTAAATTATTAACTATCGCTACTCTAGCGACAACAACTTTATTCACTTCATGCTACACGTCTAAAATTGCTCACGGCAACTTGACAGTAGAATCACCAGTAGTGGAAGTAAACAGCAAAAAACAACATGCACTTATCAGTGGTTTAATTCCGTTGAAACCAGGCTACAAAGCGACTGACTTTGTTGGTAACAAAGAAAACTACATCACTAAGCACCAAATGACTTTCGTTGACGGTTTATTAGGCGTTATCACTTTTGGTATTTATACACCTACAACGGTATTCTTTTACGTGCCTTTAGACTCGAAATAATCGACCTTTCGCGATACGCATAAAATCAAAAATCCAGTATACATACTGTCGTTGATACGGTATGCATACTGGATTATTTTTTTCTTTCACCCTCTATATTTAGGCGTTCAAGAGTTCTATTTCGCGCTTAGTAAGCTATTAATCTTTTGTTCAAATTCAGCTTTATAGTGTGTGAAATGTTCACCTGTTGCTGGGCCTGAGAAAGCGGTATTTATCTCATTGATGACACCTTTTTTATCGATAATGATACTCGTCGGGAATACTTTAACATCAGTAATCTGTGGCAATGTTTTCTCCGTACGTTTCGGGTCGCCAACGGCTACTCCGGTGTTAAGCATCGGATATTCTACCTTAAACTGCTCCTGAAAGCGAGCAAGGCTCTTTCTTGAGCGTTCCTCGTCGGTCGTCAATTCGTAGGCTAGGGCAATCACTTCTATGCCACGTGCTTTATTTTTGTGGTAATATTCACTTAAGAAAGCCATCTCATCCATACAGTTGGGGCACCATGAGCCCATCAGTTGAATGATAACCACTTTGTCTTTATAGCGGTCGCTAGGAAAAGAAACGGTCTTTCCATCGAGGTCTTTAAAACTAAAATTGAGTCGGCCATCGCTATCTTCCTTTACTTGGGTAATAGGAGCTTCCAACTTGGCTTTAGCGTCCTGTACCGCTGTCCAACTCTCTGTCGATGTCCCACCACTGTAGAAATTACCATTTAGCTGTCCGTTTTGAACTTTAGCGGTAAATAGCAGGGCATGAATACCATCAAACGTAGAGAAAGCTAAGGAATCACCATTTACGATACCATCTAGGTAGCGATAATCTCCTGATGGGGTAAGCACCGAACCACGCAACACTTGTCCCTTTTGGGTGAACTCGCCTAAGGCAGCTCTTTTGGAACCATTAGCTCTTGTAAAGTCTATTTTCCATCTTCCTTGCGCATTGGCAGGTTTTGTTCCTTTCGCTATTGGAAAACGATTTTTACCTGCTACAGCAACAAAAGGAATGACGGCATCTTTTTCTGTCCCCCCTTTTACCCACACGCCGCTTAAACTATCTTTCCCTATCAATTTGACCCGAAAAGAAGACTCAAAGACAGGCATACGAATCAATAAAGAGTCTTTTCCTAATGCTGTGGTCTCTGTTTTTAGACGCTCAGTACCATTAACCACATAAAAATCTGTTTTTCCCTTTTGGGTTTTCACATCCAGTTCAAAAGGAATATGATGGCCATCTGCGCGTAATAACTTAGCATTCCATTTCCCTTGCTGCACTTGCGCCGATGCCAATAGCGAAAACAAGAGCCCTACCCCTAAAAGTCCATATTGTTTTTTCATGATGTCTTACTAAATCATTAAGTATTGCGTTTTTTAAACGAGTCATTTATTAAGCGTAGACTTCGAATGATGGAATGCATCTTATCCTGCTCTTAAATAACCCGAGCAAGGTAGGAATTTGTTTGAAAAGGATGCTAGGCATAACAAAAATATGACATCTAGCTGTTCTACCAATTTAATAGATATTTAAACAAAAGTGGTTCGCAAATTTAGTGCATCTCTTTATCAAGCTTATAGCTATCCTCTAAAAAATGATACTTCACAATCTTGCCATCAACAACTTTAATGATGACGATAAACTCGGTTTCAAATACCTTATCGTACTTCAAAATTTTGGATGCCAAATTGCCTACTACGGTTGCATTTTCACCTTGGACGGCTATAAAATCTATTTCAAATTTTTCGGAGGCTACATTTTCATGAAGCACTTTAAAGAAGCCTTCTATTTCTACTTTTGTCTGGCGCTTACCTACCCAAGGGAATTTGCTTGTATTCCCTGGTAAGTCCCAGTCTACTTGTTCCGCAAAGAAATCACTCAACACACCTTCTTTTTTGCCAAACTGTACTGCGTAAAGATTGTCAACAACCTCACGTGTAGAAGGTACAGGGGTCTCATCAGCCGGTTTGTATACATTTCTAAAGCTTGCTACCCTTTCACTATCTGCGGAGGTGAAATCAGGGTCTACATACACATGCATACGCTTAATCAAATTACCTTCAAATTCAAATACACTGCTAAACTTCCCAAAAGCGATGGTGCCATCGGGCCACTCTTCTCCCGTTTGGGTGCGTCCATTTTCTATACCTTCAACGATTATAGCATCATCAGAAATATGGTAGTTAAACTTTGCGGTATCGAAAGATAAACGCTGTAAATTCTTTCCAATTACTTTTCCAAGATTACGAATTCCCTCTTTCCCATTTTCGAACCCGAATTTCGGAAAGTACAGCTCCACATCTTCCGTAAAGAGGTTAAAGTAGGCTACATCGAAGGCTCCCTCTTGTACCTTTGCGAAATAAGTATGCACTTGTTCTTTTCGTTGTTCCTTTAAATTTGTCTGTTCCATTGTGTTTTGTTTTAATTTTTGCTGTCCATAAACCATGCTATTAAGGAATAAGCAGCACAGGATTCCTATTATTTTAATATTCATTTTTATTTTAAACCAATTGTTCCAGAATTAGATAAAAAATTTTATTTACGTAGTTGTTCTATAAAAAAATCAACCATCTCATTGACTTCAGCTTTACTTTGATTCAAGATATAGTGGCTCCAGAAGCTGCTAAAGTTAGAAAGCACATAGCGGGCAATCACCGCAGATGAGCTGGTACTTTTAATATCGCCATCTGCTTGCGCTTGGGCAATTGTTTTTTCTAAAATACGTAGTAGGTCTGCTCCCCTTGTCAGCAGCAGCTGTTTGACAGCTTTATCGCTAGCCGCCAACTCAAAAATAGTGTTGACAATCAAGCAGGCTTTGTTATCAGTCAAAGTTTGATGAACGACATCACGCACAATATACACTAAGGCATCGATAGCTCTGGACTTTACCAAGGACGCTTTATAATATTGATCTTTTTTGAAATCTGCATAATTGTCTAAGCATTTTAAAAATAAATCTTGCTTGCTACCGTAGCTATTGTAGATGCTACTCCTATTCAAATTCATGGCCGCCACGATATCGTGCACGGAGGTTGCATGATATCCTTTTTCCCAAAAAAGATTTCGTGCAGCTTCTAGTTTTTCGGTGTAATCAAATTCTACATTCCTTGCCATGGCACAAAGATATATTCTAAACCAATCGTTTCAAAATTATTTTATGTAATATTCCTGTAAAATCAAGATTGTTGGTGACAGGAAATACGTGACGAAAAAACGGCATCATCTTTTCGCCATTCTAGATGATACCCATTAGTGAAACCTATTTAGATGCAATTACAAAAGCATTTAATTTAAATAGTTTACCATCGCGGAATTGCCAAACGTCGCAATAGTCAAAAGATTCCATTTCTCCACCTTTATTCATCAGGCTTATTTTACCTACAGCAGTTACAAAATCATCTTCAGAAATGAAGGTATCTACCTGAAAAACTGGCGGTTTAACATATGCTTTTGCCATATACGCTCTCACAGCCTCTTTTCCAACCAAGGTCTCATCGCCTACAAATGTCCAAACCGTATCTTCACTACAAAAAGATAGAAAACCCTCGTAATCACCAGCTGTAACTGCAGCATTTGCTTTTATCAAAATAGCTTTATTATTGTCCTTCATAACAGTTTATCCTCAAATATTTGTTTAATTTCTATTCTATTTCGTCTATCTTCTACCTGCCTAAAATACAGGTAGAACGATTTTGTCCTCCCCAACAATTTATACGACTATTAAGTATAAAATGGATTATAAAATATCGCTATTAATCAGCACTTAAAAGAAAACTGCTAATTCAGAAAATCTACAACTTCATAGTTTCCATCATAATATTTTTCCAGCAACTCTTTAATGTAATATTTATGCTGAACTCCGGTTAGCACTACGATTTTCGCCCCCTTATGTTCAAATGATTTTTTAATAATATTTAATGCCATTGTGTTATTCCTTACATCCCAGAAGTTACACCATAGTTGATAACCTTCTCTGTACGAGATTTTTTCGCCATTGGGCTTCACCAGAAATCGTTTTGCAAAAACATCTTCAGAGTTTGTAATTTTTGGCAACTCCTGGTGCTGCACATGTTGACGGTATCTATTTAACGTTTCAAACTCTATCGAGTTCAAGTCTTTAAAATCTTTTTCTGAAAAACGAAGTAATGCCTCATTAGCCTCTTTATACTTTGCGTAAATTTTGGCATTAGGTTCACTAAGTAGTTTTTCTTGGTATAAAGAATCTAGAAGTTTGATTGTTAAATTGTCTGTAGGTGTCATACCATTACTTTTTCGATATGAATTTCTCCCTTCAAACTCAAATGGTAAGTTCAATGTTTTTGGATACTTTTTCAGATACATCGCGGTAGCATTATGCTCATTAGAATTAGGTCTGATGTCCTTAAAGTAATTTGCTATTTGTTCGCTATCGTTTTCTTGCAATAAAATATCAGGTTTTATTTGGTCTAATATTTCAAAAAGCATTCTCGGAGTTAGTACGGAAGAAGAATCGTGCACTGTTCCGATAATATACAGTTTTGTTTTATCGACACTTTGAGAAAAGGATAAATTGAAAACTAAAATCAACAAGATTGAAAGTAAATATCTCATGTATTAACGGTGTTTGGTTTAAATTAACGGGTATTTTTAGGGTAGATGTTATATATATTAGACTGCAAATCTAAAAAAATATAGCTAAAATAATATAAGGTAGATAAAGGCCATCCTTCAGATAAATTCCAAACCAATAGTTTCAAAATAAAAAATACAACGACCTTTTATCTTAGGAAGAAAAGTTGTTCTTAACTGTTTGGACAGTAACTTTTGAATGTTAGCATCGTAGCTTCTGGCAAAACAGTCAACTAGAAGAGGATGATTCTTTTTTGTATCTTTAAAGCTGTAACCAAAGCTTTGTACAAACAATCGCCTTATGGGGATAAAATCTGCCGATCTATTACGTAATAATTTTCTAGGGAAAGCCTTTTTTTTACCCGAAGAATTGGATTTGATTTTAGAACGGGGCCAGTTCAAAAAAGTAAAAAAACGTAAAGAACTATTTGTAGAAGGAAGCATACCACAACAGGTAATCTACGTCTTAAAAGGTTTATTGCGCATGTATGTTACTGGTGCAGATGACAAGATTTTCACACTGGAATTTGCCTCCGAAGACAACTGGATGGCAGATTTAAAGTCTGTATATTCCCGCTCCACATCACAGGTATCCATTGAAGCACTAGAAGATTCAGAGATCTTTGTTTTACATCCAGACGATGTACAATTCTTACATAAGCAGATTCCGGCTCTAGTCAACTTCAGCAGGCTCAATGCAGAGGAAAAATATAACAACCTCCTGCATCGCATGCTACATGTAAATAACATAAGCTATACGGCTTCTCAGCGGCTGGACTATTTTGAAGAACTCTATCCTCAACTCATTGAACGTATTCCTGCTTATGTAGTCGCTTCTTTTCTTGGCATTAGTGAAGAAACATATTTCCGTTTGCGTAAAAAGCGTAGCTAATTGCTTATACAAAAAATTTACAAATATAAACTTTTCAGCTTATCATCTATCCTTTTTTACGGCTTTGCTTTTCAATACCTTGTTGCTACATAAAACAAGATTTATTATGTTATTAAAAGGTAAAAACATTGTGGCTACGGGCGTAGCGACAGGTATCGGGCAGGGCACAGCTTTGGTACTGGCAAGAGAGGGTGCAAATCTATTATTGTGCGACCTCAGCGTCGAAGCAATGGCGGAAACACTAGCTCTTGTACAGCCTTATGGCGGGCATTATCACTGTCTACAGGTGGATGTTTCTAAGAAAGAAAATATTGAAAACATGGTCGCCAAAGCCGTTGAGCTATTTGGTTCCTTAGATGGCGCTTTCAATAATGCGGGTATCTCGGGTGCAACAGCTCCTCTTGATGAATATCCTGATGAAGATTTCGAGCGTGTGATGGATACCAACCTAAGATCTATCTGGTGGAGCCTGAAAAGTCAAATTAATGTGATGATGGGACAAGAAACTAAAGGCGCTATTGTGAACACGGCTAGTGTTGGTGCTATCGTAGGTAAACCTGGTATTTCAGCCTATATCGCTTCCAAGCATGCTGTATCAGGTTTAACAAAAAATGCAGCGTTGGAATACGGAAAGTTTGGTGTGCGGGTCAATGCTGTATGTCCCGGTGTCATTCGTACCCCTATGCTGGATAGTTTAATTAAAAGTGGGAAAGTAGGATCCGAAGCCGATTGGAATGCTATACAGCCGATTGGACGCTTAGGCACGACTGAGGAGATTGGTGAAGCAGTTGCTTGGTTACTTTCCGACCGTTCTTCTTTAATCCATGGACAATCCATCGTTTTAGATGGCGGATTTACGGTTTCATAAATACTATAAAAAACAAAGGAGAAGCAAATACTTCTCCTTTGTTTTTAGTCCCAAACGCCATTACCAAGGGTCAGAATTTCTGGAATGCCGTCGGTAACGATAATGGTATGCTCGTGTTGAACAGCAAAACCGCCTTTATCGCCCACCATGGTAAAGCCGTCTGTTAAATCTTCAGCCCATGAAGAATGAGTATTGATAAATGTCTCGATAGCGACCACAGAGCCTTTACGAAAACGTCTTTTATCTCCCGGTTCTTTACAGTTTAGGATAGCCTCTGGCTGTTCGTGTAGACCACGGCCAATGCCATGACCACCCAAATTTTTGATTACTTTATACCCTTGCTTCTTCGCTTCACGCTCAATCATTGCTCCAATATCACTAATAAGAACACCACCTTTAATCGCGTAAATAGCCTTTTTGAGGATATCTTTGGAAGCTTCTACTAACTTTTGTTGTTGATTTATATCTTCTCCAACGATTATGGAGCATCCGTTATCGGAATAGAAACCGTTCAGTTCGGCCGATACGTCGATATTCAATACATCGCCTTCCTGAAGAATACGCGTATCGGATGGAATACCGTGACATACCTCATTATTCACAGAAATACAGGCATGACCTGGAAATTTATACACCAAAGCGGGTGCCGAACGTGCGCCATACTGCGCTAGAATACTACCGCCAAAATCATCCAACTCTTTGGTGCTCATACCTGGAGCAGCATAGGCCAACATTTGTTTTAAAGTTTGTGCTACCGCCGTACTAATGGCGCGCATGCCCGCCAATTCTTTATCGTCTTGTATAATCATTGATGTCTCGCTTAAAGAAGACAAAGATAAGGGCAAAATGGGAGCTTCGAAAGTATAAAATGGATATTTGATAGAGGTATTACATGAATGCTATATCTGAGCCTTTTCATCTACGATAAGGCATTGGTTTACCATCCCCTCTAAAAGTTCCTTAAAAGATTGTTGGGTCTGTGTTGTTTTAACGCTAAGCCCAAAGAAAGGTCGTCCCATACCATGAGTGTATAAAAATTGAAAATTTATAGCGCCTATAAGCAAAGAAAAAACGGAGCATAAAGGGATGGTTTGTTTTTTCAAAAATGGTTCTAAACGTTCAAAGAAAACAGAAATTGCCTCCTCACGAATGGTATTTAAATTTCTCAAAACTTTATAATTGCCTACTAATTCTAACATCATCATTGTCGAATATTCGGAATTAACAATAAACCTATCAAAAAAACTATTCAGAAGCGCTTTGAGCAGTGCTACGACTTCTCCACTATCGCTCAGCATAACCGTATCGATATCTTGTAAGATATTCAACCAATAATCTTGATCTAGCAGGTATTCTACAATCAAACCATCAAAGGATCCAAAATAACGATAAATCAATTTTTTATCAAGATCTGCCTGTCTAGCGATGCTATTTACCCCTAAGAACATATAGCCCTTCGTATGTATAATCTCCCCTACCGCAGCAATTAACCTTTGCTGTGTTCGTATTTTATTACGTAACGGACCGTCTACAACTTTTCGTACCATGCTATTTTTTTGGAGGGAATAATAACTCTAGGGATCAGTAAGATTCTATATAATAATAGAAGAAAGAATGCAAGATTTTAATTAGCTATTTTTTTAATAAATCTTTCCTTTATGTCACCAGTTATGGGCTTAACGGTTACGATATTGAAAGAATAAGCGTATCACATAAAAGAATCTCCATCAGAAAGAGAATCCTCAACGAGCTTATTTACTTAAAGATACAAAAAAATAAACAAAATTTAAACTACTTGTTTTAAGTAGGATACTTAAAACATAAATACAAATCTTATGAAATATAAAATTAGCATTGCAATCCTAACAGTTAGCATTGCAATAGCATCTTGTAAAAAAGATGTAATTGAACACAAGGTAGAAGTCCCCTCCATTAATGAGACAAACTATGTAACCTTAAAATCAGGTGTCGTAGTTGAAAAAAGTGGCTCAGATTATTTATTACAGGGCGATATTCTGCTGACAGACGATCAGTTCAGGCTTCTTGATACGGAAGGCATTTTAGAACGACCTAATGAAAACAACAGCACTTTTCATAATCAAATTCAAGTTGCTGGAATATCAGGAACCTCCTCAATACCAAGAAGTCAAAATAAGAGTGTAGGAGTTCACCCTTATGAAAATAGAATGTGGGCGATGGTCAGATATGTTGTCAACCCTAATTTAAGTTGGGGAGCAAGACAAAGCTTATCAGAAGCTTTATTAGAAATTGAAGCGACGACAAATATTCGCTTTTACAATGCGACGGGCAAACCGGTATATGACAGTCAATACAACTTTTACTACCCTTACATTGAGTTTTTTCACGCAACAGGAACAACTGGCTGGAACAAAGCCGGAAACAGATCTGCTGTAGGCCGATCTGATGCCATCAAGAATTATAGAGATCACGGAAGGAATGATGCTGGACAGTGGTTGAGTTTACAACAAGATTACTTTAATTTTTCGGTTCCAAAAAGTATCGTAATACATGAGGTTGGGCATGCGATAGGTTTGTATCACGAACATACAAGACCTGACAGAGACAATTTTATAACAGTACATCAAGATAGAATTAACCGAGACTTATTAGATGACGCTGGAATAAAAGCTAACTATGAACCTATTAAAGGCAATTACTACATGATTGGCAACTTAGACTTCAATTCAATTATGATGTATGGTGCTTTTGATTTTGCAAAAAACAAAAATATTCCTGTAATTACTTTAAAAGGAAGTGAGCAGACATATAGCAATAATGCTGAAAAATTATCTACCTCAGATAGAGCATACATAAATAGATTTTATCTACCCTACATTGCTCGATCTGATATTTATGCTGAATTGGCTCCTGTTGTTTATGACGCTAATAACAATGTATTAACACCGAATGAACGCCTAAACCTTCAAGCACGATTAAATAATGGCAATCCTTATCCCCCAAACTGCTGTAGAATACCAAACAGCCACACAAATCTTTAAAAAAAGAAAACGATAAGAAATTAGCTAGCAATTGAAGGTAAAAGGTTGGAAAAAATCCAACCTTTTACCTTCAATTGCTTACCCCCACTGCCATAAGCAAAGGAACCTATTTTTTAACCCTTTGATATTTCACCTTAACCCCCAGTCCTTCTTGAGTATAATACATAATAAGCTCTTGCTCATCTTTATCCAATGAAAAAGGAACCTCAGCACGATAATCGGTTGCTTGAGTATTGCTCAACTGTCTAAAAATAATAATGCTATCCTTAATGATAAAACTTCCCGACTTTGCAATTTTCAAGGGTGTATTGACAGCTATTTTTTCATAAAAATACTCACCAAACAATCCATTGCTTAAGCTTGGAAAATTACGAACAGCGAATACAACAACGTTACCTGTATCAATTTTCGTCCAAGCACCATTATTTTCTTTTTTTTCTATTTCTTTCCATACCAATCCGAAACTAAGTAATTCTGGAGGAGGGTTGATATAGTCTGGAGCTTTATCTTTCAAGCACCCCGAAAGAAGAAATAATAATAGTGTACTCAATAAAATATTTCTCATAATTAATCTCTTAATAGATTTAACAAATCAGTTTTGCCTAATCGAAGTAGGCGTCACACTAAGTTTATGGTATATTTCCATCGAGATGGTGACATATTACTTAGCTAATGAAAATCTTAAGATTATTTTAATGGGATTTAGAGCCTCCTACACAAGTAATTCAAACATATTCATTTACGTTAAAGCAAGCATTAAGAACATTTTTTATTATATCCGGCATATTTCTAACAATGTATCTATAGATAGTATCTTATGTTAAACATACTCTCTTATCTGACCTAAAAGATCACAATAACAAAGGAAAAGAGAAGCTTCGAAAGTATAAAATGGATATTTGATAGAGGTATTACATAGATGCCAGTTTCCATTTATTATTTCTGTATCAAAATAAAACAAGGGAGCTTTCTGATTTTTATTTTATTCGTAACAGTAAGGAAGCAAACATTTGCTGTCTGCTCGCTAAGAAAAGCTTATTTCGATGGTACATTACGGAATGTTAACTAAAATTTGCAATTTGTTTACCCAACTTTACAAACACCATAAAATAGATGTATTGTTGCCCCCTAGGATAATGGGGTTAAAGTTAATCGCCATATAAACACTTACTTTATACTCGCTGCATACGAGCAACTTTCTGAAAAGCATGAAATACTGTAGCAAAAGACTTAGCAGACTCAAAGTTGCTAAATTTATATCCTTCATTAAGCCCCGTTTTTGTTTGTAAACAAATCTCGCCATATTGCACAACAGGAATTTGATAATTTCCTTTAAAGCGTCTATCTGGGCTACCATTTTTATTCACCTTTGCCCAAGTATACTCCATAATATTTGCATCCCGAGGAACAGATTCTTGCTCTGTAAACCGAACTTGGCTAAACGTTAGTTCTAAGTCTGCAATACTAATAATAGCAAAATCTCCATTACTTCTATACATAACTACAAAAGAAGGATAGATGTACAAATCAGCACCATTAGCATTTTGAAAGTATAGCACGTTGAAATCCGATTTTAATTCGGTTATTGAATTGAAAGAAAAAGATACCTGATGTCTTTCTACCATCGTACTTGCCGAAGAACGTGTAATTGCTCTATCTTCAAAACGCGTGCTTGTAATATCCCATATTTTATGACAATTTATAAGATCTTCAAAAGCAAGTGTTAATTTGTTATATAAAGTTTTAATTTCTGGCACAAAATCGATTTTCAACTGAATGTATGAAGTATCAATCTCTTCCTTAAGTTTTTCAATTGCTTGTTCTTTACCTAAGATATTAGTCTTATATTTTTGAGAAATAGACTTATTAATAAATCCATATAGAAACAAGTGACTAAACTTTAACTTCCATCGACTTCTCCTTAAAAGATCGTCTTGTTGCCGCAAATCTTGTTGTAAAGATAACCTTGTCTCACGCGCTAAAAGGATAATATCCTTAATTTCCCGCATATCTGGGCTCGTTATCCGATTAATTTCAGCACTTGAAATAATTGTTTTATTTGTTTCAAAAATAGCACGCGGATAAATATTGGCAGGTTTGCTAGGTAGCTTTCCACTACCCAACCTTTGACGATTATAAAGTCCGAGTTGAGGTATGCTCGCGTTTAAATAGGTTCCTTTTTTATTGAAGGTTACTCGTGCCCCTTTGGGGCCTATGGTCGTTGAAATACCACTTTTACTTAAATTCAAGTATACCCCTGGAATAATTTTAACGCGTTTTCTGAAACTCCAAGCCATGATTTCTGTATTTATTTAATAGATTGTTATTCAAACAAATATAAACCAAACCTGTAATTTATCTTACGGATTCCCGTAGCCATTACACAACCTTGCCACTTCTGCCTAGCAACGAAAGTTTTTCTGCTAGTAAGGGTCGCTAAAAGACTCAATTACAATGATATAATCAAAACCACTAATAATACAACTGCAAACAGTGATACCCAGCATTACGTAGCAAACCTTCGATAAGCTTAGGTGAGGTCTCTGAAGCTTCTATACGTAGTATTTTATCTTCATCTTGACGATCAATAGACCAACTTTTAATCCCTGTAGTTCCATTAAAAAGTGCTTTGACCTTCTTTTCATCTTTTAGGGTATCAACATTCGTCTCAAAAATCAATATATCCATGGGTACCATCTATTCTTTAGGTTACTTGTTTTCTCAAACAAGTACTCGTGTAATCTCGAAGATAATTAGATTTCACACAGCATTGGGAAACATTATACCAACCATTCAGTTTATTGTACAAACAGGCCTTTGGCATATAGAACCGGGAATATTAATCAGTCCGACTTTAGCGTATAGAGCGACTCTCCATACAACTAGTCTTATAAATTTCTACACAAATCTAGTTCAGCTGCTCTCGAAATTCTAGCGGTGTCAAACCTGTCTTACTTTTAAATAATTTATTAAACGACTGTGGGTATTCGAATCCCAATTCATAAGCAATTTCAGCAGCGGTCAGTTGGCTACTGGATAGCTTTTGTTTAGCCAAGTCGATTAATTTAGCATGTATATGTTGCTGGGTATTCATCCCCGTTAAGCTACGTAACAAATCACTGAGGTAGCCGGACGACACATGTAGTTGTTCCGATAGTTGCTTGACCGAAGGTATCCCCTGCTTTAAACCATTCGTTTCCTCAAAGTAACGCTGCAAGTTTTCTTCAAACCGTGCAATGATGGGGCTTCCAGCAGCCTTACGCGTAATAAACTGTCGTTTATAATACCGATTACTATAATTCAAAATTACAGCAATATAAGAAACAATTAAAGCTTGACTCGTCTCATCAATAGCGGTCTCTAACTCGTCTCTGATCTCTTCAAAAAGCTGGATAAGCTTGGCTTTTTCTTGTTCTGATAAGTGCAGGGCCTCATCAATATGGTAAGAGAAGAACCCATATTGTAAAATCTCTTTTGCCAAAGGGCTACCTGCCAAAAGGTCGGGATGAAAAAACAAACTAAAGCCTGTACATTCATCCTGTGCGTCCATTACTGCTATCGCTTGATTGGGTGCGACGAACAACAACCCGCCTTCATCAAAGTCGTAATACCCTTGCCCGTACTTAATTTTACCACTCAAATTACTCTTATAAGAGATCATGTATAAATCATGTACCACATGACTAAGCCCTGGTTCGGGCGAAAGATTATCATGATCAAAAAAGGCAATCAAAGGATGTTTAGGCTTTGGTGCTCCCAAGGCTGTGCATAGCTCTGAAATCGATTTAAAATATTTTAATTCTTTATTGGATATAGACTTGTCGATCATTCTCTTTCGTCATAAAGTATACTGGAAAAAGCTAACACATAAATCTAGCCAATTTTATTGGTCTGTCATTTGATAAAATACAAGGCTATAGGAAATAGCCTTGTACAGTATAGGAGAATACATCTTAAGATTCAAAGTGAATGCCTAAACCTGCAGCCAACTCTTTGCGAAAAGCCTCAGCGCCAATTTCTAGGCGTCGTTTGTAGCTATCCACCGCATCTGGACCCGCGAAATAGCGTAGTTGTGCTTTTCCATCCGTTGCCGCTTCATACACAATATCGGCAATGGATTCCGGCGTTGAAAATACCATTGGGCTATCTTCTTGCTGGAAACTAGCCATAAACTGCGTAAAGCGTTCAGCATAATCAGTATGCTGCGCTACATCAAGTGAGCGCGCCATAAAGTCGGTAGCAATACCTCCTGGTGCTACTGTTTTCACACCGATATGAAAAGGAGCTAGCTCGATGGAAAGACTTTCGCTCCATCCTTCCAATGCCCATTTTGTAGCATGGTAGATGGATGAAAAAGGAAAAGCTATGTGCCCAGCAATAGAACTTGTATTAATAATCAATCCGCTCCCATTTTGGCGCATATGTGGTAAGAATGCTTGCGTCACACGGATGACACCTAGCACATTGGTATCAAACTGACGCGCAATTTGTGCATCGCTATAGCCTTCTAAAGGGCCTGTCAACCCGTATCCGGCATTGTTGAAGAGCAAATCTATGGGTGCAATTTTAACCGCAGCATCCACTGTTGCTGCTATCGACTTTTGGTCGGTTACATCCAAGGGTAGTACATATACATTGTCGAGCTTAGTCAACTCTGTTTCTTCAGCAGGTTGACGCATCGTAGCGATTACACGCCAGCCTTTCGCTACAAATAACTTGGCGGCAGCTTTCCCTAAACCTGAGGAAGCGCCAGTAATAAAGATTGTTTTCATGTTTATCTCGCTTATTTACCTAAAAAAAGTCCGTTCGTAAAACTGTTGAATTCCTCCTCCGAGCTGCTGCGTCTAACGTTTAGCAAGGGTTGAATATCGCTTGTTGGCGCATAACGCAGCTGATCATCATCAGCCGTAGCTGCAGCATACAAAGCAGCGACTATCTTTTCCACCGCATCCTCATCGGAATTGGCTCCTAGATTTGCATACATCTCCTCACTTTTCTGCAAAAAAGGAATATAGTCAGGAATGATGGATGCGTTCTTTCCCTCTCCCCATACACGTTGTAAAAAATCCGTTTGCGTCGCACCGCCAGGCTCCACAATACGCACCTTGATGCCAATAGCGGCAAGCTCATAGCGTAGACCTTCAGACCAGCCTTCTAGCGCAAACTTAGAGGCATTATAAATCGATGCATTGGGAAAGCCTACAACTCCTGCTCCGGAGCTCACATTAATCAACACCCCAGATTGTTGCGCTCTAAAATGTGGCAGAATAGCCTTTGCTACGTCCATAGCGCCAAATAGATTGACGGCAAATTGCTGCTGAATAGCTTCCTTCGTGAAGCTTTCAAAAATGCCAAAAAGACCATAACCAGCATTATTGATGACGACATCTATTTTTCCAAACCGAGCAAGTCCAGCCGTGATGGCCGCATCTATTGATGCTGTATCTTCAACATCGAGATGAGTTACAAAAATATTTTCCTGTTTATTAAGCTGTTTGTCTTTGCTCGTATCACGCATGGAGGCGATAACGTTCCAACCTTTAGCTGCGAAATAGTTGGCTGCTGCAGCTCCAAATCCGGTAGAACTTCCTGTGATTAATACGGTATTTTTCATTTTGTTACTTTTATATTTATCATTTAACAAGACAAATATCTTAGGAAATTTAAACCTGAAATAAACCAAAACGAGGCACTTATCATCCAAAATCAGGGTAAACGTTTTGCTAAGTAAAAAAGTAGTAGGAATACGACAGAAAAGGGGTCGATACCCTCGAAATGCTACATATGAACTGACCACGAATGGCTTTGTTTTGCTTAAGCCTTATGTGGTTAAATCACAAAAAGTAACAGACCTATTAAATAATGTAGGAAAAGACTTCGTTCAGTACTAGAGAAACTGGTGTACTGGGCAGAAAACTATAAAGAGATTTTAAATGGTGCCCCGATAGGGGGGGAAATAGATTAATGCGCAGTGAGGCATTAATCTATTTATATGATGTTAAGGTCCTTAAAGTTTAGGATTACGCAGTTCAAACCAGAGATGAGGATCTCCTTCATCATCAAAAATTCCCTTTTCAATAAATCCACATTTTTTCAGGACGCTCTGAGAGCCTAAATTTCGATGATCTGCATAGGCATAAATTACAGTCAATTTCAGCTCCTCAAAAGCATACGCTATAGCAGCTTTAGACGACTCTGTTGCATAACCTTTCCCCCAAGCCGATTTTATAAAACGGTAGCCTAAATCATAAAAATCGACATGTCCATTGGTTGGCTCTTTTACAAATTTAAAAGCTCCCCAACCAATAAAACTATTGCTTTCCTTTTCTACAATTGCCCAACGGGCGATGCCATTATCGGTATATTGTTGACGAATAAAACGGATGACTTCCCGCGCTTCCTCGATAGATTGAATTGGTTTTTTACCTAAGAATTCGTGCACTTCTGGGTCCGAATCTAAACTAAACATACCAACGTCATCACTTTCCGCTAACTCTCTAAAATAAAGTCTTTCCGTTTCAATAATCTTCTTCATATCCTTGCTTAATTTTATTTAATCAGGAAGTTACGTAATTTTCAGTAATTCTGTGGGCGCTAATCCAAATTCTTTTTTGAAAGCGAATGAGAAATGAGAGAGGTCTTCAAAGCCCAAATCAAGGTAAACGCTGCTCGGGCGTTGTTGCTTTTCCTTAATCAGGTAGTAGGCTTCTTGCAATCGTTTATGCTGTAACCAGCTGCGCGGTGATGTTTGAAAAATCTTCTGAAAATCACGCTTAAAGGTAGCTAGACTCCTTCCCGTGAGGTAAGCGAAACGCTCTAGTCCCACATTGAAATGAAAATTCTGCTGCATGAAGGCTTCCAGATTAATTTTATAAGGCGCAGAGAAATCCAGTAAAGCATCACGCAGCTGTGGTGCCTCTTTAAACAACAACATTAAAGCTTCCTTCTGCTTCAAGATCAATAAATCCGGTGCCTTATTTTCGAGTAAATCCTGATATTGAAGCAACGACTCCATAAAAAAGGGCAAATACTTTGCTTCCGACAAATCAGTGAAAGCGCTTACTTTTTTATGCTCCTGCGGAGGATGATAGCCTTCTGCCCTAGCCAACTCCTGCAGGAGTTCATCGCTAAAACGTATGGACAACGACTTAAAGCCTTGTTCGTCTGTTGGTCTTTTTGTAAACTTTAAGAGCTGGTTTTTACACGCAAAATAAACCTGTCCTTTTCTGAAAAGATAGCGTTGCGTTCCATCATTCAACTCCATTTCACCATCGATAACCATAGACAAAAAATGATGCGGAACAAACTGTTCTCCTTCCCGATAGGTATTTAGGTAACACGAGTAATTGATGTAAGGTATTTCGTCTGCTGTAGCCATAATCATAAACCTAAAAAATCCTATCGGACAGCACCGCCCAATAGGATTATAAAATTAACTTTTTCTATTTAAATTAAAATCGCTTTAGGCTCCAAATAAGCCTCTAGTCCGTAGGTTCCATATTCACGACCAATACCCGACTGTTTAAATCCGCCGAAAGGTGCCAGTGGGTCATGTTTAAACCCGTTAATATTCACACGGCCGGCATCAATCTGAGCAGCTACACGCAACGCACGCTCCTCATCGCCAGAACTGATGTATGCCGCTAATCCATAGTTGGTATCATTAGCGATAGCAATAGCATCGTCTTCATCCTCAAATGGGATAATGGACAATACAGGGCCGAATATCTCTTCTTGCGCAATACGCATCGCGTTATTTACCCCTGTAAAGATCGTCGCTTTCACAAAATTACCATCTTCCAATCCTTCAGGCTTACCTAACCCTCCAGCGAGTAATTCGGCACCTTCATCCAATCCTAACTGGATATAACGCTGTACACGCTCATATTGCTTCTCTGAAACCATTGGCCCTACATGGGAGGCTGTATCGGTTGGCAATCCAACTTGCACTTGTGCTGCAGCAGCCTTTGCGATAGCATTTACTTCTGCTAATTTTGATTTAGGCACTAATAAACGTGTGGGCGCCACACAAGCCTGACCGCTATTCATATAAGCACCGAAAACAGCCATTGGAATTACCTTCTCAAGGTCTGCATCCTCTAGGATGATATTAGGCGATTTACCACCCAACTCCAAAGTTACACGCTTCATGCTATCTACAGCACCTTTAGCTATTAGTTTGCCGGTGATAGTAGACCCTGTAAAGGATATTTTAGCAATAGCAGGATGTGCTGTTATCGTTGCCCCTACCGTGCTTCCTAATCCATTCACCAAGTTGAATAAGCCTTTAGGTAGGTCTGCCGCATGGAAACATTCCAATAAAATTTCCGTTTGTGAAGCACTCATCTCGCTAGGTTTCACCACAACTGTACATCCGGCAGCAATAGCTGTTGCAAACTTGCCACAAATAAAACTGTTGCTTGCATTCCAAGGCGTAATGATACCCACAACACCAACGGGTGTCATCTGCACAAGCGTCTCTCCAGCTATACGCTGAAAATCGTAGCTACGTAAGGTTGCGATGGTGCTATCAAAAGCTGAAACCGTAAACTGCATACTCATCTCGCAAAACTTACGGGTACCGCCATACTCTTGTATCATGACTTCGATAAGGTCTTCTTGTCTTTTGCTAACTTCAGCTTTCAAACGTTCCAAAATAGCGATTCGCTCTTCGACCGTTGTTTTAGAGAATGTTTTGAAAGCTGCTTTCGCCGCAGCAATGGCAGCTATAGTATCCTGCTCCGTTCCCAGGACTACTTCTGCGATTTTCTGATGATTACTCGGATTGATTAAATCAAATACGTCATTTCCATGAAGGGTGACGAACTCGCCATTGATATACGCTTTATCTATTCTTTTCATTGTCTTATTATTTTAATTTGATAAGACAAAGTTCAGCTATTTTTAAAGGGAGTGTTTTGCTGTACAGCTCAATTTTACTTTGCTAAAAAGCTCATCGAGAAAAGGAAATGATAAACTATAGCGGATTCCTCAGCCAACATTTTTAACATTTTGGGTTGTGAATGGTTCTTCAGGATATACTCTATACTTTCCTCGTCTTTTCTTGAGTATAGATATCATACCATATGGCTGCTTTGAAGTTTATTAGATTTTTAAAAGTATGTTCCGTATGAGCAATCAACTTAGTCAACAGCTCATCATTAGGTTCCTCTTCTCCTTCCAGTACCTTATTTAAAAATGTAGAATCTATGGATAAGTCCTTAGCGAAGATGTCTGTATCTGAATATAAAATAGAGCTATACTCTTGAAGGAAGTTGATAAACGAATAGCTATTCGTTGTTTGTTCTGGCTTCAAAGACTCTTCCATTTGCAATTTCAACTGAATTAACCGTGCGTCCAAAATAAGCTCAGGAGAGAGTTGAGCCATTTGTTTCTTTCGGGCTTCTAATATTAATTTGCCATCAGCTAACTTATCTGCAAAAGTAGCATGCCGAGAATCCATAACCTCGTATAAAATCTCAAAATCTTTAACTTGACTCTTCATAGCTAACTGTATTTAAAAAAGCCAAAACTTCCATTAACCCTTATAAAACAACCTATTATAAATATAACAAAAAATAAGCAGAATCCAAAATGACATAACATACCAAAGCTACACTACCATAGTAGAGCTAGGTAATGCCGGTAAAAGAAAGATTTCATGGAGGTAGCTACTCATAGCTGGTTTCACAGAAATCGCTACCTAAGAAAGATGAAATTAATCCAGAAGACAACAAAATAGTTAGGGCCCTATTCCTATTTCGTTGTTTATCGATTAGTCCAGTTGCAATTTAAACACCTTGTCGAGTTGCTTCTTGTTGGCGTAAGAAGGTGTTGCGCGCATGATAGCATTGCGTAGCCATACGCCAAATCGGTTATCTACATGGGCGATTCTACCAATTGCTCGGCTGCTGTTGACTATCTGCAAGGCTTTGGGCTTCCGTAGCTGCTCATACTGCTGAAAGGCAACTTGGATAGCCTCTCCCTTAGCCAGTAGCCTACCCAAAATATAGGCATCCTCTATGGCTTGACACGCCCCCTGTCCTAAGTTGGGCGTTGTAGCATGTGCTGCATCACCAACTAAACACACCTGCTCCTGCTGCCAATGGTCTATAGGTTTCAAATCAACAATATCGCTCGTAAAAATAGGGGTGTTTATTCCTGCGGCTATGATAGCCTGCACATCGGGATGGAAATCATGAAAGCTACGTTGCAGATTCTTGTCTTTAGCATGTTGATTTACCAGCGCATACCAATACACCTTATTGGCACTTAACTTCACAAAACCAAAACGCTTACCTCTTCCCCATGCCTCGTTGAGCTCATGCTGATAGTCGTCGGGCAACTCCATTTCGCTAACGCCACGCCAGCAAAGCTGTGCTGCATCACGTAGTTTACTCGCTGGAAACAACAGTTTCCGTACCACGGAGTTTATCCCATCGGCACCAATCAGCCAGCGTGTAGACGTCACAGCACCATCCTCAAAATGAAGCTGGTAATTTCCTTTTTTTTCAATCTTAACCAATCGCTTTCCTAGGCTTATATGTTCCATTCCTACTGCTTCCAGCAGCAGTTGCTGCAAAACTCCCCGATGGATAGCCGTGTTGGCCACTCCATATTGCTGTTCGAAGCTACTGAGGTCGACCACAGACAGGTTATTCAGCTGTGCGTCGGTAATCTTCATCGTTGAAATACGGTTGCCGGCCTGTGCCACCTGCTCGTGGATGCCTAAAGATTGAAATACCTGCATCGCATTGTTGGCCATAATAATGCCTGCTCCTATAGGTTTTATCTCGGTGGCTCCTTCGTAAATATGCACGGGATAGCCCTGCTGTTTTAAGGTTAGTGCCGTTACCAGTCCTCCAATTCCGGCCCCAATAATTGTGATTGTATCTTTCATAACATATATGTTTTGATACCACAAATGTAATGGGCTACACCTAGCAAAAACGTTCACTTAAGTTAATAAATGCAGGTATTAGTAGGAGTCGAAAAAGGAGTTTATCGTAAACTGCCCTCTTTAAGCTTAGCGCATAAGCCTTTTGCGGATGCGGCTCAACGATTGCGGCTGGATACCTAAATAACTGGCTATATATTTTTGTGGAAACTGAAGTACAATTTCAGGGTAATCCTCTAGAAGCTTTAAGTATCTATTTTCTGGGGTATAGTAAAGCAGTTCTTCGATGCGATGCTTGGCTGCTAAGTATACTATTTCCGTCATGCGACGGGCAAAGGAGCGCCAGTAATCATCGCTATGGGTAAGCTCCATCCAGTTTTTACGTGATATCAATGCCACATGCGACGTTTCCAAAGCCTGTATATTCAACTTCGCTTTGCTCTCTAGTAGAAAGCTCTCAAAATCAGTAAAACCCATCTCTTCGAGACGTTTATGAAAATGAAAGAGGAAGTTCACCTCATCTCCTTCTTCATTGATGTAAAAAGTACGCAATGTCCCATCGATGGTAAAGCCTATAAAATTGCAGTATTCCCCTTCTTGGAGTAAAAATTCGCGTCTTTTAAGCTCTTTAAATTCTAACAGGGCATAGAATGTATCCATACGGGACTCCTCCACGCCAAGCGCTTGAATAAGGGTATTTTTAAAGGCGATATGATTAATCATCGTACTTAAAAGCTTTAAAATCCTTCAAATATACATATCCGTGCTTATGCTGTCAAAAGGAAAGCAACGAAATCCGAGACCTTGAACAGGTTACCATTTCCTCCTGCCAAGGTATCTTTATTTCTGATTTTTCAATATTTGCTTAATATATTTTATAGCCTTGGGTTTCACGGCTCGATAATCGTAGTTCTTTTCAAAAGTGATACCTGAGTTAGCTCTTCTTTTCTCCGAGAAAGTAACGCATAAGAAATAAAGCATGTCGTCAGATTTTGAAAATGGCGAGTACTCCGTTTGCACTCGAAACCTAAGGTCGCCATCTGTCTTAAGGACGTAAAAGCAGTGCTTATTATAGATATTTGTGCTTGGCCCATCTTCATAACGCTCAAATGCTAAAACCTTATTACCCTTTACCTCAAACTGCTCAATACAAAACATGTCTTCCATATCCGTATCATTCAACAAGCTATCAGCATGTGCTTTATACAGCCCCTTCTTTAGCGGCTCTACAGCCTTATAATCTCCCAATTGATAATAGGCTTGAATTAACTTCGATTGGGTGAAGTAATCAGTAGGATTCATCTGTAATAGGTAATCAAAATAAGGAATAGCTGCTTTATAATTACCTAAAAAGCTCTCCAATAAACCTAAATTATAGAAGGAAACCATATAGCTTTCCGTTTCTGGTTCCAAGTTTGCCAAGGCCTCTTTAAACACTAAAATACCATTTTTATAGTCTCCCATTTGTCCATAGGCTTGTCCTAAAGCAAAAGCATTATCGAAATCTTTAGGGTCAAGCTCCTTGGCTTTACAATAAGCAATAATGGCCTCTCCGTATCGTTGCAATGATTTTAGGATATCTCCTTTTATGCGGTAACTATCGGATAGGGTATCATCCTTTTTCAAGGCCATATCGATAAACTCCAAACTGGTTGCAAAATTCTTTTTCTCCATATTGGCGAATGCCAAATAATAGAGAGATGGGACATCAAGCAACTGCGCATCGGCAGTATACTCTTCAATGATAGTATCAAACTTCCCTTCGTTGTATAGCCATTTCAGAGCATCTTCTTTTGTTGGCTTCTCTTGAGCCTGCGCCATGGGCGACACAAAAAAAAGTAGGCAGATGCTATATAATGCAACGATAGTTTTCATAGGAATAAAAAGATGAATAAATATTGGTTTTCAGTTGTCTATCCTTAAAGATAAGATATTTTTCAAAGAATAGCACTCCTAATATGGCATTAATGAGATTATTAAAGGGACTACATTTGAGGACTTACACCAATCTCATGGATTTATTTTTTATTTTTGGGAGCCTGTCTTTTGCAGGCTAATATCAATCCTAATAATTTAACGATGCTTTTAGAACAACTTAAAGACTCCCCACAAACGATAGCATTTAATGATGTTATTGCTTACATCGATGCACATTATGATTTTACGCCAACGAAATTTACCAATGGCGATACAGTAAATGAAGCCAACCAAAATAATGGTTCATGCAAAGTATTTAGCTTTGCTAAGCTTCAAGGATTGGAAAAAGAAGAGGTATTAGCCCTATTTGGTGCTTTCTACCGTGAAGATGTCCTTCAAAATCCAACAGGAACAGACCATCAAAACATACGTAACTTTATTCAACATGGCTGGGCAGGCATCACTTTTGAAGGTGAAGCATTAAAGGCTAAGTAAGCCATCGTCGTTATAAACTCGCGCTTCCTTTTATGCGCGAGTTCTATAGATTTCGTCCATAGCTAAAATCGCGGTGTGGGCTACCGACTCATCAAAACCGAGGCAACTGGCCTATTTTGTTTTTTCTTCAGGAAAATATTTTAAATCTACCTTCTCTCCTATTACTTTTCCTTTCATAATCAACAAAATACACTATTTACCGTGCTAACTATACGCTAGACCGATAAATGATAAACAATAGGTCCAAATACGTAGCCCAACCAAGGACTTTATCTATTGAAAATCATGAAATTATACGGTTTCCCGTATCGTATTGTCAAAAAAAATGCAGAGCTTTAGTAAAACGACTGATTAACACGCCCTAATCAACTGAACACGAAGCACGTAAATCCGTAATCACAAAACATATGTATACGCTATCTGCCCATTTTTCAGAGTACTTAAATGAATTAAAATCGAAACAAGGAATTGCCCACTATTTACAGGATATCGTAGACCTGCTGGTGGTCGAAGGAACCGTAGTTCAAGATATTGATAAGGTACTTGGCAGATATGCGATTCAAGATTTTGACACCATAAAGATAGAATCTATAGACCTTCTTATAGACTATGCAAACTATATTCTCGAGGACTCCGTCATCTGCGACCAGGAGGCACTTGATTTTGAAATACTAAAAAAGGTATTCCGCATTCGTGAAGGCGAGTTTTTACAACACCGCAGTTTTCAGGTAAACGAAATTTTAAAGAAGGAGTTTATACGTATCTATTCTGATAATTTTGTAGACCAAAAAGAAGAGCTCGAAAAGGTGAATTTACAAGCTTTGTTCAACTTAAGCTACGACCAGTTTGAAGAAATCAAACAAGATGAGGTCATTAAAGCATTGCTCCACGGGGCAAATCCAGAAGACCTAAGCATAGCTACCATTCCTAAAGGATTCCGAGTGTAAGCTCTTTCAAGAATGAAGCATTGAAGAAAGAAGGATTACTTGTCTTTTGAAAAGCTATGCTAAAAATTTACACCTCGGGTGAAAAACATTAAACCGTAGCTCAATATTTTTGCTTAATTTTCTTTTCGTTATTTTCTTCAAACCATTTAAATAATCTCTCCCTTTAAGACCAGTTTATGAATTTGTTAACAAAAACCTCTCTTTCCATTTTGTAGACAAATCTTTAAGCTATTTATCTGCAATAGCACCTTTTATTACATATTACAGCGTTAAGTTTATCCTTTCGGTTTCACTTCATCTGGCGACCATTCTTCGCTAAGATGCCCCATCCACTGGTGGTACATTTCATCACCTGTATGCTGGGTAAATTCTATATTGAGCTGGTTGACCTCAAGTTCCAAAATATCGTTACAGATTTCAATGAGTCTTTTAGACAGCTTTTCGCGAGTTTCCCTTGGTCTGCCTGCACGTATATCACACATCATGATAGCGGTCGGTTCAGGATCGCCTTCACCACAGCGCCACACGCTTCCTTCCCCCAGCTCTCGAATGGTTACCGTAATTCTTTTGACATCTGCTTGCATAATATCGGCATAAGACTCACCAATGCTTTTAGCAAGTTGCTTTTTTACAGCTGTACTATAACTTTTGTTTACTTCTATCTGTATATATGGCATACTCTAATTTTTGTTTGTTCATGATTGAAAGAAGCATTGAACACCTCTATTTAACTGATAATCTGACAAATTTAAATCTTTTTTTTATAAAATCAGCCTCCACGCAAGGGTAACCACTCCGTATCAGGCTCTCTCTGACAAATCGTGCATACATTACCTACTTTTGTATAAACTGCCAAGGCTCCCCTCCTCATACCTTTGTATCATCAAATTATTAAAAAATAAAACAAGATGAGTAAAGTATGGTTTATCACCGGAACATCATCCGGTATAGGAAAAGAACTTGCAAAGCAAGTATTGGCAGCTGGCTATAATGCGGCATTGGGTGCACGTAAAACAGATGACGTGAAAGACATCGTTGCAGCATACCCTGACACGGCAATCGCCGTAACTTTGGATGTTACCAAAGAAGACCAGATTGTTTCTTCCGTTAAGGATATTGAACAGAAATTCGGACGTATCTATATTCTAGTAAACAACGCCGGTATCGGATATTTTGGTTCTATTGAGGAAAGCGAAGAGACTGAAGTTAGACATATGTTCGAAATCAACTTCTTCGGTCTGGCAAAATTGACCAATCAGGTACTGCCAATCATGCGCAGACAAAAAAGTGGCCATATCCTGAATGTAACCTCTATCCTGAGCCTGGTAAGCTACCCTGCGGTAGGTTTCTATAGCGCTACCAAATTTGCATTAGACGGTTACACGGAGTCATTATCAAAAGAAGTTGCGCCGCTTGGCATTAAGGTTACGGCGATTGCTCCAAGCAGTTTCCGGACAGATTGGGCAGGACGTTCTGCAAATGAGGCGCCTAACACCATCGAAGACTACAAGGGAACAGCGGACGCTAATAAAACGAGCATCCGTAATAACAGCGGGAAACAAGCCGGTGATCCTGCTCGTGCCTCAAAAGCTATCATCAAGGTTGTGGAAAGCGATAAAGCACCGCTACGTTTATTATTGGGAGAAGCCGCGTTCAAAGGAGCAAACGGTAAATTAGTTGCCATGAAAGCCGAGATTGACGAATGGGCAGAAACAACAATAGGAGCAGATTTCCCAAAAGAAGAAAAAAACAAATAATTAATAGAACTTAATGACAACAATTTCAAAATGAAAAAGTTAATAGTAATATTCACGATAGCATTGACAGCAGCAACGGGTCTGTCAGCACAGGTACATAAAAAAATAAAAAACAAAAAAGTTCTGTTCGTGGTAACATCCCATGATAAAATGGGTGAAATCGACCGTAAAACAGGTCTTTGGTTGGGCGAATTCACCGACCCTTACTATGTGCTCGCAGATGCAGGTATAGAAATTACCATCGCCTCTCCTAAAGGTGGTCAGGCTCCGGTAGACCCCTTCAGCTTGGATTCTTCTTTTGTAACTGCAGGAACAAAACGTTACGACAGCGACAAGTCTCTTCAAGCAAAACTTGCAAAAACAGCTAAACTGAGCACTGTAAAAGAAAAGGATTTTGACGCAGTTTTCTATCCGGGTGGTCATGGACCGATCTGGGACCTTGCAGAAGATAAAACTTCAGCCAGTCTTATTCAAAAGTTTTATACCAGCGATAAATTAATCGCCTTCGTATGCCACGGTCCTGTTGCACTTAAAAATGCAGTTGACAAAAATGGTACACCAATTGTGAAAGGTAAAAAAGTTACCGGTTTTACAAACGGCGAGGAAGATGCGGTACAATTGACAAAAGTGGTTCCTTTCCTAACGGAAGACCTTTTGAAAAGCCTTGGTGGTAAATACGAAAAAGCAGCAGATTGGGCACCTAATGTAGTTCAGGACGGACTATTGATTACTGGTCAAAATCCACAATCAGCGCAGCTAGTTGGTGAAAAACTACTTGAGGCTCTAAGAAAAAGACATTAAAACAACGTTCATTCGATAGATTGATTGTTATAGGATTTAATGTTAAAAAAAGGACGTCCTTGTATCATATCTTGTAAACAAGATAATACAGGCATCCTTTTTATTAATTTAAAATTTCGGCAATGATACATTACAGTACAATAAACCAGTTACACAAAGCTAATAATTACCCAAAACCGGCGCATCCGATGATGAGCCTTATCAATTGTGATAAGCGTACATCATGCACGATAGCCGCGAGTGAATTCACCAGTGAATTCTACATGATCAGTTTCAAGAAAATGGTTTCAGGTGTATTTAAATATGGGAGGACAGATTATGACCATGACAACGGTACGCTTTCCTTTGCAAGCCCCCGTCAGGTCATCGAAGTGAGGGATGTCGAAATGGAAGAAGATGGCTTTGCCATGTATTTCCACGAAGATTTTCTTACCGGACATCCCCTTCACAACAAAATCAAAAGCTACAGTTTCTTCGAATATGATTCCAATGAGGCCTTGCATCTTTCACCACGTGAAGAGGAAACCATCTGGGAACTTTACAGACAGATAGCGCAGGAGTACAATAACAATCCTGATGAGTTCAGCAGAGAGATTATGCTGGCCAATATTGATACGATGCTGAAGTATTCAGAACGCTTTTACAAAAGACAGTTCGTCAACCGTTACGAAACCAACGGTAAGACCAGTACCAAATTTAACGACATCCTGGTGTCACAGTTTTCTGGCAACCAGTTGCAGGGAAAAGGCCTTCCAAAGGTAAAAGATCTGGCGGCAAATCTGAACATGTCAACCCGTTACCTGAGTGACCTTTTAAAACAGGAGACAGGTAAAACGGCAATAGAGCTCATACATATCTTCTTGATTTCCGAAGCAAAGAACCTTCTAAGAAGTACAGACAGCAACGTAAACGAGATAGCGTATAAGCTCGGGTTTGAGAACTCTCCTTATTTTTCAAGGCTCTTCAAACGTGAAGTTGGCGTAAGCCCCGTTCAGTACAAAAAGCAGCACCTGAACTAGCCATCTGTTTTTTAGATTTCTTATAGTAAATTTTCCGACTACCACTCCGATTTTCAATTTGAGGATATAGGAAGTATATACCCTTTTGTAAAATCGCGGAAGCACTTGCGACTTTTGTATTCGTTTTTTCTTTGGAAACGTCCTAATTTTGAGATTATAAGATAGAATTCCACAAAACTAATTGATAATCAAAATTGATTAGTTTGATTATAACGAAAAATCACCATTGCTGCTTCATATTTTTTTCCAGCAGATTTTTGGTAATCGTTCACAGAATTCACAGGAAGCTGGCTGATACGATAAATCCGTAATCACAAAACATATGTATACGCTATCTGCCCATTTTTCAGAGTACTTAAATGAATTAAAATCGAAACAAGGAATCGCCCACTATTTACAGGATATCGTAGATCTGCTGGTCGTTGAAGGAACCGTGGTGCAAGATATCGATAAGGTACTTGGCAGATATGCGATTCAAGATTTTGACACCATAAAGATAGAATCTATAGACCTTCTTATCGACTATGCAAACTATATTCTCGAGGACTCCGTCATCTGCGACCAAGAGGCTCTTGATTTTGAAATACTAAAAAAGGTATTCCGCATTCGTGAAGGCGAGTTTTTACAACACCGCAGTTTTCAGGTTAACGAAATTTTAAAGAAGGAGTTTATACGTATCTATTCCGATAATTTTGTAGACCAAAAAGAAGAGCTCGAAAAGGTGAATTTACAAGCTTTGTTCAACTTAAGCTACGACCAGTTTGAAGAAATCAAACAAGATGAGGTCATTAAAGCATTGCTCCACGGGGCAAATCCAGAAGACCTAAGCATAGCTACCATTCCTAAAGGATTTCGAGTGTAAACTCTTTCAAGAATGAAGCATTGAAGAAAGCAGGCATATAGCCATACATTTGCCTACCTGCTAATTTTATCTGCTTTCAAGCGCTCTTGCAGATATGGAAGTTGCTTACTATAATCTTGGAGGTTCCAATTGGGGAAGTAAGCCTCCATGGTGGATAACCCTCTAGCCTTGCGTAGCTCATCAATCTTTTCTGCATCTACTAAAGGATAGACGAGTGTTTTCTTTTGCTCTTCATCATAAAAACCTTGGCTACCATACGTCTGTAGCCTGCCTTCTCTCACCGCTATTCGGTCTTCAAGGATTGCGACATTGCTTGATAAAATCTTACCTTCCTTTTCTGCCTCCACAATTAGGGGATAGTATTTTTTCTGTGTTTTTAAGTCGGCATGTTGGATAACGAGAAAAAGAGCTTGTGCTCCTTGAAACCCTACTTCCTCCGGCCCTAGCCAGCCGCGTTCCTCGATTAAGGATGTCACAAACCGTAAGTTGGCTTCATCTTTTTTTCGGATAACAGCTTGGACGCTGTCGAGCTGCTGTTTGTTTGCTCCTTCTTTTTTTAGACGCATCATAACGAGTCGAGCTTGTTGGTCTTCTTGAAAAAGGGAATCCATTTTCGTACTCCATGCTAGGTTTACCTTATTGGGGTCAAAATTAAAACTCGTAACCTGCGCATGGATACTTAACGTGAACAACAAGAAGGTAAGCGACAAGCAATAGTATTTAGGTGGCATAAGCTTTTGAATAGAACCTAAAAATAAGACCTAACAACCTCTTTTCCAAGTAAGCGTACGTTAAAAAAAGTAAAACAAGGAGATAACCTTAGTTGCTCATCTTTTTCCGCTACTGTTTGTTGCTTAGCTGAAGCGTATGGACAACTTATTATCTAAAGATTAGAAAGACATCCGACGGCAGTCGAATAATGTAGATGAGGGAAAAGCTTATACAAAAATAACCGCGGTAAGCTTACGCTTACCACGGTCTCATATCAACCCTACGTTACCATTTTTTTGTTAGTTTAGAACGTTGTTTTTCATAGGTAACCGATGTAGAGTTTATCTTTCCAAGCCGCTCGCACGGTAGCTACGCTCCATTACTTCCGTTTCATCGGGGCGTACTACATTGAATGAGTCGGCTGGTGCTGTTCCAATAATATTTGCGTTATCGTCGAGCAATAATATATCATCAATCTTAACGGTGCTACCTATAACAAAAGTGAAGCCATTTTCGTGATTTGTGGTACTAATTTTTTTATCGTCACCTTTTACGTTTAAAGAAATCTCTTTTACCTGATGAGGATGGATGCCACCATCTTCAACGATGTATTTGACTTTTACGGTTTTAACTTTAAGCAAATCAACCGTACCTCCTGTTGCAGCCACTTTTGGTGTGGATAAAGAATTTGTAAAAGATAATTTCACGGCAGCTCTTTCTTCGTCTATTGAAGGAGCATCGTCCTTTTTACAAGCCATGAATAATGCTGGTGCTACTAGAGCTAAAAAGAAAAGTATTTTTTTAATGTTCATTTTCATAATTAATTGTTTTAAGTATTTAACCTTTATTTGAATTAACAATACAAAGGTATAGTGCGTCTCCAGGAAGAAAGGCCATCATCCGGTTTTCAACTAACAGCTAAAGACATTTCGTTAAAAAACAATGCTGAAGGCATTAAAATCATCGATAACTTAGCTATTAAATACAAGTTTTTAATACTATATTTAGCTTAGGAACCTTATTTAAGTCAATGATTACGGTTGAACATGCTTTTGGATTAGGCACAGACTGGGCTGCACAAATGGCCTCCGGCTTAGGGGGAACTTTTCAGCGCGACCGCTTGGTTATTCCGCCGTCGGTATACACAGGCACCCATTTAATCTATTCTGTAAATAGTGATATCACGGTAATGCTGGCCGATGTGTGTTACCATCAGGATGTTCTCTTTCAGCTACGTAATAAAAGCAGCGACTTCGTAGGCATCTACTACAACCTTACCGAAGGCGAATCGCAGCATCTCTTGGAGAATGGTGCTCGCCCTATGGGTCGGTGGAATTTCAATCTCGCCGTGGTGGATAGCCGTCTTAACTTGGATTACCACGTCAAGGCAGGGGCAGCAACCTTCAACCTTTGTATCTTCATTAAAAGGGAGACGTTACGTTCTTTTCTTGCGGAAGCAAATATATCGGACGATTTGCTGAACCAAATTTTTGATATCAACCAGAATACGATTGTCCGCTACAGCCGTATGAGTACGAGCGCATGGCGCCTACTGGAGGAACTCCGCGAGCGTAATCGGACGAGCAAAGCCTTTCCTATTTTTCTTGCGGCCACGGTGTATCGCTTACTAGGCGACTACCTAGACAAAATGAATGAAGATACCATCGTCATCGAGAAGCTTGACAACGGCGACTTATCGGGTATTATTGCTGCACAGCAGCAGCTACTGGAGCTGCTTGAAGAGCCCTTTCCTGGCATTGACACGCTCGCTAGGACAGCCTGCATGTCGACCACGAAATTTAAGAAGCTGTATGTGAAAATTACAGGATTGACGCCCAGCGTATTTTTTATGACGAACAAGATAGAACGTGCACGTGCCTTGCTGCATACAGGAAAATACAATATTTTGGAGGTAACGGAGAAGTTGAAGTTTACGAGCCCCTCTCACCTTTCGGCGCAATTTAAAAGCCACTTTGGGATGCAACCCAAAGAATATAGCCTCCTACTCTGATGAAGCCTGCACTCTCTACTACTACTCAAAAATTTGTGTACCTCATGGGGCTACACAGCCACTGGCAGCAAGACTTTGTGGCTGGTTTGGGCGCACAGTGGACGGCAGGCTGCAAGCTTACCTTTCCTCCAGAAATTGCACATGGCGATTCTTACTTTCTAGAAATTATTCCTGGCTTAACGGCTTTGATTGCGGATTACACGTTCCATAAGTCTATTGAATTTGTTAAAGCGGCGAGCGAGGCTGATTATTGTATTGCCTACTACGACCTTAGCGAAGAGATAAGTTTGCACCATGTGAATGGCGAGAAATATAAAGTGGGCTATCAATCTCAATTGGGTATGGGGGTGGTAGATGGTGTACTAGAGAGCAGCTATACGCCACCAATAGGCGAGCGTATGTACTCTTTCCGTCTGCTGATTGCCAAGAAACTACTATACAAGCATCTAGACTTAGCTTCGCCCTTGGAAGATGCTAAAGATACCATCTGCTTTTATGACCATATCGATAGCCGCACGCGCATTGCTTTGCTGGACTTGAAAACCCGCAACTTCGGGGAGACTTCTTTCTACCTCACGGTAAAAGGGGTTGCGCTAACGGCCTTTGGCAATTTGGTAGAAAGGATGGCCGAAAAGGAACCGCAACCGGGCTTACTGTCAGAGCAGGATGCTGAACATGTATTGCACACGCAGCAGTACCTTATGGAGCACTTGCGTGAATCTTTTATGGGCTTGGAGCAGCTATCTACGATGGCGCAGATGTCGGCTACAAAATATCAAAAGCTTTTCCGGAAGCTATTTGGAGAAAGTGCAAACAACTTTTTCTTGCGCGAGAAGCTGCGTCTTGCAAAAAAGCTACTTCAAAGTGGCCAATATGCACGTATTAATGAGGTGGCTTATGAGCTCGGCTACAGCAAGCCTGGACATTTTGCATCGGCCTACAACAAGCTATTCAACGTATTGCCGAAAGCAGATTTTTTAGCCAAGGTTGAAAATTAATGCTTCCCTTCACGAAACAAAAGCTTCTCTTTAACACTAGCTGAAAAGTTTTTTTCGACAAGATGATAAATGAAAAATATATTTAAATTCTCAACCCTTATTTAAGTAATTATTAATACATGCTAACATTACTACACAAACAGCTGATTATTGAAATTGCTAACCAACCTATTTATGCATTTGATGCTACAGATAATATCTTTAATTATGCAAAAACGTATTGCACAGCGGATTCAACATATCGCCCGACGTCTCAACATGATGTAAAAATATATGAGGACGGAAAGCTTATAGCAAGCTGCATAGTAATCGGTTTTGATGGAGGAACGGGTATCCATAAAACCGCGGCTCTTGTCGATGGAGATGTACTATTATTATGCTGTTCTGATACGATATTTTGTTTTAACTTACCCCATTTGAATCTACAGTGGAAAACTAAAGCTGACCCTGTAACCTGTTTTCAGATTATTCAACAAGCGGATAATTACCTTATACATGGAGAAGTTCAAATAACGAAATTAGACAAAAGAGGCGCAAAAATATGGGAGTTTTTTGGCGCAGATATTTTTATCACGATGGATAAAACTCCTAGTTTCATTGTAGAAAATCATGAAATTTTATTAACAGACTTTTCGGGAAACAAATACACAATAGACTTTGACGGTAGATTGATAGAGATTAAACAAGCCAAAAATCAATAAGAAAATCGCTTATGATTTATTACGATAGCGGGCAGCATTATTGCTCTTTTAAGCATTACTCCGCTCATCTTAGCAACATTCTTTAAGGGAATAGGTTCTTAAGTGCTGCCGATTCTATTGCTTTATCCTTTACTATTACTCGCAACCTCTTTCATTTTAACAAAGGTGAGACTTGGTTTCTTTTTACTATTCGCTAAAGCTATAAGCTATTTAGTTCTACTAGCGGATTATTTTAGTTATTTTTCGGTGTTTGAACCTACTCATACAATCCTTTACCTTGTTCTGCTATTACCGTACTGTACATTTGGAGCCACCCTACTTTTAATGTCAAATCATCTTACACAACGGCATAAACAAAAGAAAACGCGATGCATAGCAAGGCTAAACTTTGTATGAAAAGGGAATTACTGCTTTGCGGTCCTTGAATAGCTTCTGCATTTAGCAGGAGATAAATGCCTAGGGCGACAAAAACAATGCAGCCTATTAAATTGCGTATAGCTTTCTTCTTATTCGTGTAAAATTCGATTCTGTTTATCCGTTGGGCTGGGTAAAAAAATGTCTATACTAGTCTATCTGGAGAATAGCTTACGCACAGCATCGTTGAGTAGCTCCCTCCCTTAAAGATGAGGACAATAAAAATAAATTATTTTAAGAAATTGTAGTGGTTTCATCGTCGCCACGGTGGCGTATTCGTGTCGTTTTTGTGGTAGCAGCGGTAGTGGAGACAAAACAATTTTGCAGCCACCGTGTCGGGGATGTTCATTTTATACATCGTTTAAAAGTATACGCGAAAACAGTGATACCAAAACCTCCTCCTTATCCACGCGCCTTTACATAGCTTTTCATGAAATCAACAGAATTCTACCTCTTGTGGTTTTCATAACGGACTAAATCTCCTTCGAAAGGAAAGTAAATTTTCAGTATTTAGAAAATATTACACTGCCTTTTGCAGCAGTCTTTTTTCTTTCTTGGGGTCATTCTCTTCGCGTGAGGGATTGGAGCGGCATCCTTTTGTGGCTATCTTAAAGCCACAAAAGATAGAGCGGAAAGCCCGACCTCGGCTATTGTATTGCAGGATATTGCTAACTGCTGAAGCCCAGCCGAGGGCACGCCCAAGGGCTAAAAATAGAAGAAAAATAAATATATCAGTGATGCAACAAAGGTTCTTTTATTTCTTAAGGATGACTAATACTGGGCATGGGTTTCGTAACTTTGGGGCTAGCTACTTCAAAAAAGGACTGTGAGTAGCTCCATTTTATTCTTTATACTACATTATGAAATTAAAACTGGTACTCAGTTTAGCAATTTGTACGTTTCTGTCAAGTTGTATTAAAAATGAGGCACTCAATATGGAGGCGGATATCGTATCTATCAATGTGCCGGAAACAATAATCAACGGTCAACCTGTTATTAATAACGATAATATCGTCGTTTATGTTAAAGAAGGCGTTAAATTGGACAGCATTGATTTCGATTTTGAAATCACCCCAGGTGCTACGGTCTCTCCTTCACCAAAAACAAGACAAAACTTTAATAAATCGGTGGTTTATACGGTTAAATCTGAGGATGGCCGATTTGAAAAGAAATACCGTGTTTCTTTCCTTAAATATTTAGTTCCATTGTCGTTTGATTTCGAAAACTTTGAAATTGAGAAAACGGATAAGTTTGTTGATTTTTTCGAGCTTATCGGTGGCGTACGTCAAAACTTATGGGCTTCTGGAAATAGAATTTATGCGATTTCTATCTCGGGTTCTAAGGCACCTGACGCCTACCCTACTTCCTATACTGAAGATGCACAATCGGGTAAATATGCGCTTGCTTTAGAGACTAAATCTACTGGATTTTTCGGTCAGCTTTTAAAGAAACCTATCGCGGCTGGTAATATGTTTATCGGTAGTTTTGATGTTGAAAATGGTGTTATCAAACCTTTGGAGGCTACGCACTTCGGTCTTCCGTTTAACCAAGTACCGGTAAAACTAACGGGTTACTTCAAGTATACACCGGGCAAGCAGATGACCAATTCTGATAATAAGCCTATTGAAGGTGAGGATGAGGGCGATATCTACGCGGTTCTTTTTAATAAGGCGGAAGTTATGGCCAACAATCCGAAGGTATCGTGGTTGGATGGACGTAATGTTTTCACGGACCCGAGCATTGTGGCTATCGCTAGAATCGCATCGGCGAAGAGAACTCCAGGTACTACATTTGCACGTTTTGAGGCTCCGTTTGAGTTTAAGAAGCCCTTGGTAAAAGGAGAAGTTGATGCCAATGTGTATAGCCTAGTAATCGTGGCTTCTTCAAGCAAGGAAGGTGACTTGTTTAAAGGTGCTGTGGGTAGTAGAATGATTGTTGACAACCTAAAAATAGAAGTTAAGTAATGAAAAAGTCGATTGTAATTTTAGCCGCTGCATTACTTGTAGCAGGTGTCAATAAAGGATTTGCACACACGGAGACGGAAACGAACCCTGCGGATAGCGTATCCAACAAAATTAGTTATAGCTTCGCTATTGGTAGCAAAATTGGGGGTGCTTCTCCACTGGGCTTCCCTGCGGAAATACGTAAAATAAATAGTTTCTCGCCAGCTGTTCCTTTCTTTGTGCAGGCGAAAGCGGAATATACCTTCTCCCAAAAATGGGGCATGAGTGTGGGCGTTACTTTCGAAGGTAAAGGGATGAACACGAAAGCGAATGTAAAGGGCTACCAAACAACATTTAACGATAACTCGGACGAGTCGAACAATATTTCGGGTTACTACTACGGGGATATATCTACGAATGTACAGAACTTGTATGTGACGGTTCCTATCTTGGCGAACTATAAATTGTCGCCTAAATGGGATTTCCAAGCGGGTCCTTATATTGCCTTTGCGGTGCAGAAGCGCTTCTTTGGCGAGGCTCAAAAGGGTTACCTGCGTAATATTACGCCTACTGGCGAGAAGGTTATCATTGAAGATGCGGCATACCGCTTTGACAACTCTATTCGCAATGTTGACTACGGTGCTACTGTAGGTGCGCGCTATGCGATTTCATCACGCTACTATGCATTGGGTCAGTTTGACTATGGTTTCAGTAATATTATGAAAAATGGCTTCGAGACTATCTCTTTCGGCCTTCATAATATCTTCTTAAATCTTGGTGTGGGTATTAAATTGCCTTAATCGCCCGATTATTCATATGGAAGCCGTAAGCACTGTTGTGCTTACGGCTTTTTTGTTTTTATTCGCTACTCGCCAACGTTAAAAGTATGTGCTACGGCAGGCGTTTTATCTTTCTTGATTAAGAGAAGCTCATTGTCTTTAAAATCAAATACGTTCTTCTCTGTCCAAGTCCAGCTCTTCCCTTCGCGCACATTTATCGCCTGCACATTGAAGGATACTATAATTCGGTTGTTCTTAACCTCGAGGTCAATAGTATCAAAGGTATTTTGTACCGTCGCGCCATCGGGTATAGTGGGGCATCCTTCGAGCTCTTTCAAGATTTCTTTATTGCTGCGAAACCAGCGCTCCAGAAAACCAAGATGCTCCGTTGAGCATTGGTAACCGAGGTTTAAGGCCGTTAGTAGCTTACATTTCAGGTTGCTTCGGTCGTCGGTAGCCGGTCCATCCCATTCGCATTCATTACCTATAAAGGTAGCCACATAGGCTAAAGCCGCCTTCTCGGGGTCAGCTATTGTGCGGAGAAACTTCTCATTTAGCACAATCGCATTGATATCGGTCTTTAGCTTTTCATCATAGCGTGTTTCTCTACCGAGAATTTTAACCTTTTTATCCTTCAGCTTCAAGGGCTTTAGCCGCTTGGCAGCGACAAAATAATCCACATGCTCTAAGTAGGACTCGTCGCCCGCATAGCGTATGCTATCTACCTTCCATTTCAGTTCTATTTCTTCTCCTTTGACAAAAGGAACGGGTTCCTCATAAACCACTAAGCCTACCGTATCTTTTCCTTTACGCACCGCAACCCAAGTATAGTCGCCATGCTCATCGACATTATCAAAGATGACGGTGTCGGTGTATACCTTGCCAAGCTGCAACTTTTCGTTTGGTCGTAATCGGCTGGTATAAGTCGTCGTATCGCTATTTACGATAGTGCTATCCGCTATATCAGCATTGCTGTTCGGTGTATTATTCCCACAGGAAAGAAGCGCCAACAAGGGCGCAAAGAGGAGGACTTTTAGGTATATTTTCATGTTGTAAAACGTAATATCAAAAATGATGCTAAATATAATGCACTGTCGGTTGGTTTTAAAATTAAACGAAGCGGCCTTTTTCGCATCCGCTCAGTATTTACAGTCAAAACTTTGTACATTAGGCCATCGCATTAACCAGATACTAAAAAAACACGCAAGCTTAATGATAGAAATCCTTCGCGAGCTATTTAACTTTATTAAAAATCCAACAGATACTCGAATTGAAAATTGGAGCCTTCAAAAAAACGCAAAATACTTCTTTGCGTTTTTGGGTATAACATTTATTACCTGCGTCCTATTTTTTATTCCGAGTTCGTACTTAATCTCCAAAACAGAACTGCTTATTCATGATTTGAGAATAGACTATAAGAATAACAGCCTACTCCAAAAAGCCTTCATTGCCATCATATTCGCCCCTATTTTAGAAGAATATTTCTTTCGGTATTTTTTACGTTATAACCGCTTCATCTCCTTCCTGATGAAGGAAAAAACATGGGATAAAATCTTCAAATATTTAGTATACACATCGATTACTGTGTTTGCCTTGGTACACAGCAGCAACTACATAAACGATTCGTTATTTTTCTATTTTATGATTCCTTTTATCCTGGGCCCTCAATTGGTGGCAGGCATCGTATTGACCTTTCTACGTGTTAAATTTAATTTTGGCTCATCGGTCTTATTACATATCTGCTGGAATGGATTAATGATATCTCTCGTGCTCCTAGGCACTTATTTTGATAAACCTTATGTAAAGGAAGAGGCTAACTATACGCTAAAAATTGAATCACTAGCATTCAATACCAAGAGCGGACAGAAGTTTGCCGTTGAAGCCGATTCGGGAAAGGTCTATAAGGCTTCCATAAAAGAATATTCCTTGAACCATGTGCTGGACTCCCTCTTTCAACACGAGAGAAAGGCTGAAGACCAATTGCTCAATTTGGAGGTGGAATCAAAAGATGGACTATCTAAAGAGGAACTCAAAAAAGAATTGTTAACCTACGGTGAAAGCCAACAAGACTTCTTCTAAAGCATCTATACTAACAGCGAGTGTAGCTTCATTGGCCTAAAATTTATCTAGAATACTAGTTTTGCCGATTGAGTTGTGCTTTAAGAACCATTTTTTAAACCAAAACTCTTTGTACTTCATGTCGGTTGCCCTCATGCCCAATTTGTCGGCCTCGAGTATTTCGTCTTCTATAGAGTCTTGGGTAAGTCGATTGGCTTTGAGCTCGGCAAACATCTGCTTGACCTGATTGCGGGTATACTCCGACTGCCCGTATTTGCATGCCAAGAGGTAATCTTTGGCGAGGCGACGTTCTTTACTTGTGGCTCCTTCTTTGGGTGCAAAAGATGATAAATCCATAAAATTGGCTAACACCACCTCGGGCGTCACCTTCCAAATGGCACACAACAGTCTAAAATTGGCGGGAACAATAAGACTTCCTGAGAACGTTTTATCTCCGTAGTTGTTCTCGGACTCCCAAACCTTAGCACCATTTAGGCCAAGGTCTTTTTTTTCGTGGTTATTTCTCATAACGCTTATTTTTGGTTAATACTCAAATTAAGCCATTTACAAGCGCCTAGGCAATGCCATATCATGCATAAATTATTCTAATGAAGGATAATGCTTATTGTTCGAACAATTTGTAAATTAGAGATAATACATTAAAAAAGTTATCGAATAGCCATGGACGATAAGCAAAGAGTACACGAAGGAAGAAATATCAAACGACTGAGAGAGATGTTGGGTATTAAGCAGGAAACGCTGGCCTATGAACTAGGCGAAAAATGGACACAAAAGAAAGTGTCTCAATTGGAAGCTAAAGAAAAAATAGAGCTAGATATTTTGGAACAAGTTGCTAGACTTCTCAATGTTAATTCAGAAATCATACAAAAAGACATTTTAGAACAAATTTATACTGTTTTCAATGTAAATCCAGAAACCACGAAAAACCTTGATGACGAAACCGTGTTTAGTATTATCAACAACACATACTATAACACAAGTAATGATAACTCAATACTTAATGCTAGTTCTGTAAACTATCAGCCTAACTTTAGTACAGTTGAAAATATGGCGAACCTATACGAAAGATTACTCCTTGCGGAGAAAGAGAAAATCGCTTATTTAGAGAAGCTGCTTGATAAGAAATAGGCTCGATTATTGATGGTTGAAGTCTAAACTAGGGGATTCATTAAATACGCTATTAGATGAAAATAATAATTACCGGAGCAACAGGATTAGTCGGTGAAGGTGTATTGCGAGTTTGCTTAGAAAACCCATTGGTGACCGATGTAGTCAGTATTTCGCGAAAACCACTCTCCTTTCAACATGCTAAATTGAAGGAATTAATCTTGTCCGATTTTTCTACCATCGATACCCATATCGATGCCTTGAAAGATTTTGATGCTTGCTTCTTTTGCGCTGGTGTTAGCTCCATTGGTGAAAACGAAGAGTCCTTCACCAGAAAAACCTATGATTTTGTCGTTCCTTTTGCACAATCGCTCGCTAATGCCATTCCTACCCTCACCTTCATCTATGTGTCGGGCAGTGGAACGGATAGCACAGAGCAAGGCAAAGTAATGTGGGCAAGGGTCAAAGGAAAAACAGAAAATACAGTCTTAAATATGCCTTTTAAAGCGGCCTACTGCTTTCGTCCAAGCTTTATGCGCCCACTAAAAAGCCAGACTAACGTTCGGCCTATATTCCGCATTATCGACTTCTTAGCCCCTATTTGGTATTTAATCTTACCGAATTGGATTTGTCATATGCAAGAGGTGGGCGATGCGATGCTACATTGCGTAGATAAAGGCTATGAGAAGCCTATTTTGGAGGTGCCTGATATTAAAAAACGTGCACGCCCTTAAATAGTACCAAGAACATCAGATAATTTTTAAAAACGTATAATCATGAAAAATTTCAGCAGATTAGTACCCATCGTTTTAGTTTTACTTGCCAGCATTTCGCTCTCTTTCAGACCTCAAACAGCAAACAAACAGGTACCCAAGGTTAAAATCATTGTTTTGGTTCACGGGGCTTTTGTGGATGGTTCGGGATGGAAAGGTGTCTATGATGAACTTGTAAAAAAGGGATATCATGTCAGCGTAACGCAGCATACTTTGCAGAGCCTAGCATCGGATGTAGCCGCTGTAAAACGTATCATCAGTCAGCAGGATGGCCCTTGCATCTTGGTTGGCCATAGCTATGGTGGTGTCATCATCACTGAGGCGGGTAATGACCCGAAAGTTGTAGGCTTAGTTTATATTGCTGCTCATGCTCCTGAATCGAATGAGAAACGTGCCGAAATATTCAAAAAATATCCTTCGGCCTATACTTCCCTTATCAAAGGCACGGATGGTTATGACTATATAGACCCTCAACATTTTCAGGCCGACTTCGCGGCTGACTTACCTAAGGCGATAGCCTCCTTTATGGCGAATGCACAGGTGCCTACCGCAGATGTATGCTTCCAAGGTTTGGTGGAAAATCCGGCATGGAAGACAAAACCGTCCTGGTATATGGTTGCTCAATCGGACCGCATCATTAACCCCGACCTCGAACGATTTTACGCGAAACGTATCGCCGCAAAAAAAGTGGTAGAAATTAAAGGTGGTAGCCACTCTATCTATACTTCAAGGCCTAAAGAGGTAAGCGAACTTATCGAAGCCGCCGCTAGTTATTAGCGGGGCTTGGGGGATTGACCACGTTCAACAGACTAAAAAGAGGGCTTTTTACCTTGGAAACAAAGTTCCTTCCCACTCGATAGTACCTCCTATCTACTAAGAACTGTAAAATTAAAAAGTTCTATTTACAGATAATCAAATTGTTGAATCAATAAATCGAAGAACATTTAAGGTATCATCAATGTTTCTAGTAAGTGGTCTGTCAGCTTTCTCTCTAAATCTCTCAACTATTGATACAACTTCTCTCACCATATCTTGAGGAATAAATCCACTACTTGCTAAAGTTCGGTAAGCAATTAAAATTACATACTTTGTATAAAGCTGATTTGCTCTATTCGCTATTTTGCCCAACAAATCTAAGCTATCTGCCTCAGGGCTTAACTCTATTGCATATGCTAATGCTAAGTACATCCCTTCTTTTGGATGTTTACTAAGGAGTTCATTTTTTGATAATTTGTTTCTAACAATTAATTGTCCCATTTTACGACCAAGTTCGGCTTTCATTTTTAATCTGTCGGAATAGTCTGGCAGACTAGTTCTTTCGATAAACGAATCAACAAGCTCAAGTAATTCATCATCATTTGTGGAAGTAAAAGACTCAGCAGATACTTGATGTATTCCATGTAAATTCACAGAGGCTTTAACATCCTCAATACGCTCTTGTGTTGAATGGAGCTCAAGCTTAGTAGTTTTTATTTCTTCTCTGACCTCCTTAGAATTAATTTCCGCTTTCTTAACTGTATCAAGAATTTTATCTCCAATTGTTTTAATAAAACGTCTAGAGAAAATAGCTGCTACAAGACAAAATCCTGCAAATATTAAATAATTATTAGTATCAAATGGTTCAACAAATTTCACTAAATCACTAGCTATCATTCTAAAAAAAGCTGGAACTAGAATAGCCGAACCTACACCTAATAAAACATACTTCCTTTTATCCTGTTTACTTTTATCCCGTTTACTTTCATCCCGTTTACTTTCAGCTATATCGAAATTATGTAGGTAATTAAGATAACCTCCAAAGGCACCAAAAATAAGAATGATAAGCAACAGTAATAAAGTATGCGTATTACTGTTTAAAACTGTGCACGCATCAACTAGAAAAAATGTTATACCGAAAAACTTTTGTTGTAATAATTCCAAATTAATCCTATTCAAACTTTTTATTATCTAATAATATATTAATTCCTGTGATAATGAAATCTTTATTTAATCAAAAGAAAATAACTCACAACTTAACTTACTTTCCCTTTTATTAACAATGCAATTACTAACTCGTAGTATTCTTATTTTATAAAAAATACTCAAGCCAAACTGAATATAACAGTTTATATAAAAGGTCCTCACTCGTGATTTTTCTGTTTTATCACCTCAGACTTGAGTGCGTACTCTATACATAATATTTTCTCACCTTCCTTAAGTTTCTTAAGGTTCGTTAGAATATATATTTACTAGTGTAGATTTTTTCAATTTCTACGAGCGTAAAAAACATACAGCTTTTGGCAACCAACAAAATTCTTAACTTAGATTCATTAAACTCATAATTTTTGCCGCTAAAGTCAACTTTTAGCTTTAATTAAAAATACGGAAAACCGTATTTTTAAAACATTTTAATCAAGATTTTCACAAAAACCTAGCACTCAATATTTAAAACTTTTAACCCTTTTCTGTACTTTAGCTTTATATGAAAACACTAACGATAGACGGATTCAATATCAGAGATATTCCAAGTCTCTACGAAGAGATTAACCGGGTATTTATGCAAGATGAAGACTGGAAACTCGGTGAGAGCTTGGATGCCTTGAATGACCTTTTTTATGGTGGCTTTGGCAATATAAAGGGTAATGAACCAATACAGCTTGTATGGAAGAATTATGAAGCGAATAAAAAGACTTTCGGTTTGGATTTAACCCTCGATTTTTATCGTCAAAAGCTCAAGCATCCGGAGGTGTTTAATACAGAATTTATCCAAGAAACTATAGCAGATTTGGAAGCCGGCAAAGGAAAAACCTACTTTGAGATAGTGGAAGAAATCATCGGAGACCATCCGAATATTGAGCTGGTAAAAAAATAATTTCTCCTTTAAAAACTTTAAAAAGGTAAGGCAGACGTTTGTTTAATATACCGCATCACGAAAGAGCTCTGTATTTTACTAATATGCGGAATAGCAGATAGCTTCTGCATAACAAAATCATTGTAAGCATCCGGATTGTTAACCACGACCTTCAATACCACATCAAAGGCACCACCAATAACGAAGGCTTCCATTACCTCCTCCAGATCTGCAATCTGCGCCAAAAACTCATCTACGTATTCGATACGCTGGCTATTTAAAGAGATATTCACAATAACCGTAAAATGCAAGCCTACTTTTTTCTGATCTACTAAAGCAACTATCCCTTTGATATAACCTTCACTTTCCAATTTCTTAATGCGATCATAAACAGAAGTACGCGACATCCCAAGTCGCTCGGTAAGGTCTGTAATATCAAATCTTGCATTCTTTTGCAACAAACGCAAAAGCGCAAGTTCCTGTTTGCTTAGTTCTTCCATCGGACTTTTTCCTATAAAGCTAACAAAACAACATTGATTATGAACAAAAATCACAAAAAAAATAATTAACAAGGATTATTTACGCAAATAGCATCAACAAACATAATTAAAGACAACTATTTATAATTTTAAGCGGACAAAACATAATAAAAATGATTAAATACATACTCCTCGTAGCGCTAGGAGCTATCAGTTATGGCGCCCTAACATCATTTGCTAAAATAGCCTACAAAGAAGGTTATAGTGCAGGGGAAATTACCTTTGCACAAGCAGCCATTGGAGCGATAATGCTATGGGTTCTTGTCCTTTTTAGGTCTCAAAAAACAGGCGTATCCCGATGGAAAGATGCTTGGAGACTAATCGCTTATGGAACCACTATGGGTATATCTGTCTTTTGCTTCTACCTTTCGGTGAACTATATTCCGGTGTCACTCGCAATTGTGCTACTGATGCAGATTTCTTGGCTAAGTCCTTTAACAGAATGGTTACTTTATAAGAAACGACTTTCAACAGGCCAGCTTATCGCTGTCATATGTATGGCTTTGGGGACCATCATGGCTAGCAAACTATTGGAAAACAATGTACATACTTTTTCGGCTTTAGGAATTTTGCTAGCATTATTCGCTGCCATTATGTATACAGCCTATATTTTGCTCACCAGCAGAATTGGAGAGGATACACCTATGCTTGAAAAAAGTGCCTTAATGACAACTGGATCGGCAATAATTATCTTGCTCATCAATGTTTCCGCCTTCACCAGCAGCACTCATCTAGATCTTGGCCTACTAAAATGGGGGTGTTTTCTAGCTGTTTTTGGCACCGTTATTCCTCCGATATGCTTTACAACAGGTATGCCTAAAATTGGTGCTGGACTTAGTGCGGTATTGTTAACGCTAGAATTGCCTGCTGTTGTTTTCTGTGCACATATTATCCTTCACGAAGCCGTCAGTATATTACAAATTACGGGGATTATCGTTATGATTGGATCCATAATAGCCATCCAATTTTTCAAAAAATAATTTCTATTTTTAAGTCTATAAAAAGAAGGAATATGAAAAGAAACCAATTTATAGCTAAGCGATTACGTGAGTTATTTTTGGATGGAAAATGGATTGCTAACACGAACTATAAAGAGCAGCTCGAAAGCGTGAATTGGCAGCAAGCAACACATAAAGTTGCATCACTCAACACCATTGCTGCCCTAACTTTTCATGTTAACTATTATTTAGACGGCTTGCTACAGGTATTTCGTGGTGTTTACTACAGAAACTATCCAAACTATTATAGCAGATTTGGAAGCCAGCAAAGGGAAAACCTACTTTGAGATAGTGGAAGAAATCATCGGAGACCATCCGAATATTGAGCTGGTAAAAAAATAGAATCGGTCTATTAAATTTTGAAACAAAATCAAAGGAATATTTATAGCAAAAAAAGATTTAATAAATAGATCTATATTGTCGAAACTATTACACGAACTTCACCTAAAATCACTATCAAGGTTCAAAGCAACTAACAAAAACTATAAACATGTTACCTTTAACGCCCGACTTCCTAATCTTATATCTGCTCTATTTTGTATTGCTTTGCATTATGTCTTATCAATTTGTAAATAGTAATAAAACGAATAGAATAAGATTATCAGTTATATTCGCATTTTGGCTTGGACTAAATATCTCTTTGTACTACAATCCAGAAGACTTTAGTCAGGGAGGTTCTTTAGTTGTATTGTTTTACTCTGGTATAATTTTCATATTAGCATTAATACTATTATTGATAAATTACATTATTAGTAGCAAAAGAAAGCTAAAGTCCTCACTGAAATAGTATTACAACCATTTTTTTGGCATTCCTAAAGATAATAGTTCCAAGAAATAATTTATATTTTTAAGTCTATAAAAGAACGACTATGAAAAGAAACCAATTTATGGCTAAGCGATTGCGAGAGTTATTTTTGGATGGAAAATGGATTGCGAACACCAACTATAAAGAGCAGCTTGAAAGCGTGAATTGGAAGCAAGCAACACATAAAGTAGCATCGCTAAACACTATTGCAGCCTTAACTTTCCATGTTAACTATTATTTAGACGGCTTGCTACAGGTATTTCGAGGTGGCCCACTGACCATATCAGACCAATACAGCTTTGACAGCCCTCCCATCCTTTCAGAAGCCGATTGGCAAGCGCTGGTAGCCACTTTTCTAGATAATGCGACAGCATTCATTCAGCATGTAGAAAACCTTCCGGACACAATTTTTGATGAAACTTTTGTCGATGTCCAATACGGTGATTACTGGCAGAATCTGCAGGTTGTGGTCGAGCATAGCTATTACCATCTCGGGCAGCTTACTTTATTGCGCAAACTGATTGTGGAGAGATAGGCACAAATCGTCGTCATAAGCAAGGTCTCCTAAAAATAAGGTTTACAAACTATCGTCAATGCTTAAATTTTATTTGGATTTGTATGCATCCAACTTATCATTATATTCATCGCCCCAATCATTGATATGACATAAAATGGGCAGTATAGTCTTTCCGAGTTCGGTAAGTTCATAGACTACTTTGGGTGGTTTTGTTTTAAAGTCTATTTTGTTTAGTAGTCCGTGATTGACAAGCTCCATAAGTTGCTGGTCCAATACCCTACGGTCTGCATCAGGTATTTTCCTTTGCAACTCGCTGGGCCTCGTATTTCCCAGTTCGATGTAAAACAGAATCATTGCCTTCCACTTTCCGCTCATTACTTCGAAAAACAAACCTAAACCATTGTTTAGAACTGTTGGTAGTTTCTTCTCATATGCAACCATTATATTTCTATTTTATCACAAAGATACCTATTTAACGTTTTTTATATACGCATAAATTTATGCGTACTTGTCTTAAAAAAATAAACCATCAATCTTTGTGTATAATTATTTTTAAGATGAAAAATTTAAAAGATTCTACACGTAAAAGACCTACTGAGGAACAATTACATATTGCTATGCAAACGTATATTGATGCACTCAATAAAAAAGATATTCAACAAATCATTAGTCTATTTGCCGACGGCGGAACTATTGAAGACCCTGTAGGCTCCACAATAGAAGGAGCATCTGCCGGACTGACTAGGCTTGTGGGTGCATTACCAGTAGACGCGACGTTTACGCTAGATACACCTATTCGCACATCTCATGATGGTTCGGGTGCTGCATTTGCAATGACTGTCATCTTAAATCATGAAGGTAAACAGCTTACTATCCACTCTATTGATGTGATGCAGTTTGATGAAAAGGGATTGATTACAGAAATGAAGGCTTACTACGGTCCATCAAATATATCAGCTAAATAATAAGGTTGCTTAAGGCGCAAGTTCAAATGCTTCCGCTTACTTTTAAAATGCACATTATGACTTTCAAGAAAGAACAATATCACCGGGAAATACAACCATATGTATGGATGCTAAAAGGTATGTCAAAGCTCCTTTTTAACAAAAAGGGAATGAAAATCCTGAATAGAGTTGGCAAGCTGACACAAAGCAAAAAAATAAAAAATATACATAATGAGGAAATATACATTTCCAGCAGTCATGGTGGCGCACCTATTCGTATGCGAATTTTCAAACCATTGGACGAGTCTGAGAACTTGCCAGCTATGTTATATTTACACGGTGGAGGATTGGTTATGGGAACACCAGAAGGCTTTCTCCCCGTCATAGAAAACTACATAAAAACAAAACCTTGTATCATCGTTGCTCCTGATTACCGCAAGGCATTTGACCAGCCTTATCCAGCGGCCTTTAATGACTGTTACGATACCTTACTATGGATGCATGACAACATCGACAAACTAGGCGGAATCAAAGATAAGCTGATTGTTGCTGGCCACAGCGCTGGTGGTGGCTTGGCAGCCGCAGTAACTTTGAAAGCAATGGAAACGCAAGATGTAAAGATTGCTTTTCAAATTCCTGTTTACCCTATGCTTGACGATAGGCAAAACACCCCTTCAGCAGTCAACAATGATGCTCCTATTTGGAATTCAAGAACTAATGAAATAGGTTGGTCAGCATATTTAAGCGATTTGGTAAAGAAAGATGCAGAAATCCCTGCATATGCCGCAGCTGCGCGAACAGTTAATTTTTCAATATTACCGCCTACCATTTCATTTGTTGGCGACCTAGAGCCATTCCGTGATGAAACTATCGCCTATATTGAAAATCTCAAAAAGGCAGGTTTAGCGGTAGAATTTAGATTATTTGAAGGTTGCTTCCATGCTTTTGATATGATGTTACCGCAATTGGAAATCAGCAAGGAAGCATGGGCTTTTCTTTTAGAAGCATATCGTAAATATGTAGACACCTATGTTTATATGAACTAAATATTCAAGTTACGATGCCACATAAAATTAGTGGGACATAAAATCATTTCTAATTCATTAAATTTCAGAAATGTATACTCCGTTTTTATGAGAAATTAATGCGCTGACACCAATAGTCAAAATCATAACTACAGGCATTTAAACACCGTATTTCATGATGTATTTCAACCTTAAAAAATAAGTATGACTGTTTCAAATAGGCAACTATACGCTTAGCATTATATAATGTTTTTCACCATTTCCAACTGTACAACATCGATGGATAAACCTTGCTTTTCTAAAAATAGCTTAAGGTTATCTGCGGACTCATCTACGTTGATAATACGGATTTTTTCGCCTGAAAGCTGCTGCTGTACAGCTTCTAAAAGCTGCGTTCCAATTCCTTTTCTACGATGCTCTCCTGCTACTGCGATGTGGTAAAAACGTTTGTTAGTCTGATTGAATAATACATAGCCCATCAACTCATCATTAATGAAAGCACCTAAAACATTAGGCTGTGCACTATCCATACTTGGGATGGCGCTTTGCCAGCTTGGTGATATATCCCAAAAAGACTGAAACTCTTCCCACAAAAATCCAGGCAAAATTTTTATCGATGCAGTATCTGAAATAGATTTTGCCTGTAGCTCGCCACCAAAGCACAACAATTTACGCTGGACAGCGAATCCTTCTTTTTCATAGGCACGTATAGCAGCATGATTACTCCCGATAACTTCCAATATAATTTGTTGTACCTGCATTTCTTCAAAAAAGGGTTGTATATGTTGGTACATTTTACCGACCAAACCTTGCCCTCGATACCTAGGAAGAACACCGGTTCCGCCATTATACACAACAATACCAGCTGCTGTCTCTCGTACGCCATGCATCATAAAGGCAACAAGTTGACCATCTTCAAACACGCCTACAGACCATTCGGGCAGAATACCTTCTGATTCCATTTTTGCATGCAGCTGCGCTGCATTGAGCTTATAAGGCACGATGTAGTCGGCAAAAGCTCCGTTAAGGGTATTTAATAAATCAGGAATATCCTGCGCTGTTAGCTTACGTATGTGCATATTTTGTATACTTCGTTTCAAATTACCTATGGCTTCTGCTATGAACATTGACAAAATACGAATAGCATATTTACTAAATAAATAGAATTTAGCTTTTATAAGAATAAGGTGAGTGAAAGTAAACTGATTGGCTGATAAAAGTGAGTTTTCACTTTCTTAGACCATAGAATCCACAACAGAAAAACCCTATTTAAGACCAATTAAACCTATATTTTAAGGAAAACAGACCTAAACAGCTACAAAAGGACAATATAGCCTACATGAGCCTTAAAACACCGAACTTGTACTCAGATTTAATGTCGCAGGAAATACTTAAAAGCCTAGCTGACATGGCCAGTTTACCTATAAATAAGACACTACACAGCATAAAAATTGAAGCACGGAACTTATCATGCGTTTTAACCAGAACACAAACAGCGATTTTCATAATGTAAAATCCTGCCTAGTTCAAAAATTAAGCATTATGAAAAATTACTTATACCTAGCATTAGCCATGATACTATTAATCTCTTGCTCAAAAGACACTAAGCAGACCATAAAAAATGATGGGAACACCATACCTAAAGATGAAGTTACTAAAGCGATTCATAACTTGGGGTTTAGCACAAAAGACCTTTATATTTCTGGAGATACCATTATCGTTGAAGGTGATATCCTGCTTCTTAAATCGAAACTACTACGTAAATCTAAAAATAATACCATCCCTCGGCAGGCTGTAATCAAGAACGCAACACTAGAAAAGTCGAATATTAAAATTTGGATTTCGAATAACTTCACAAACAGTGAACAAGAGGTCATTAAAACGAGTTTAAACGCTTTTATAAAGAATGCAATAGGCCCAAATATTGGTATTAGCGGACTTGCCAGCATAACCTATACTTCCGCTATAAGTGTAAGTGATTGTTCTATTCAAGCAGGAAACTTATCATCAAACTCATGCGGAATGGCTGAATTTCCAGAAATTTATAATGGGACTATCTCTCCATTGCTTAAGTTGGGTAAAAGCATGCAGATAAATCATGCGACATTTAAAACCTTAAATACAGCACAGAAAAAACTACTCATTACCCATGAATTTGGACATATGATTGGTCTTCGTCATACCAATTGGCGTTTATTAGCGAATGAATCAGAATTCTCGACAAACAACTTTGGTCAACAGATTGGCGCCTACCGAGTACCAGGAACTAACAATACAGACTTAGACCCAGACCCAGGCTCGGTATTTAATGGTGCTAAATGTGGTCTTGAATTTACTGGTTTTACAGAAAATGACCAACGCGCTATTATCTACCTCACAAATGGAACCTATTTCTTGTAATATTAAATGCTGTATAAGCTTTCTACGAAAAGCTTATACTTTACATAATTGGATGAGTACATGTTGAATTACAAAAATTGCTTCACTATTATAATCTTATGTATTTCTTCCGTCTTATCTTTTGGGCAATCTAGATTTTCTATTACTGCTGGTCCATCATTGAGTTTTAGCAATTTTAAATGGTCTATTGCTGGTGATATTAATGGTCGAAATCCGACAGTTTTATCCGATTTAACGTACACAAAAATTCAACGTATCGGTTTTTTTATTGCTGCAAATTATGAAATTAAGGATTTGTTTGAAATTAATGCAACAATTGATAAAAGCTATACTACAAGGGGAAAAGGTACAGATGTAGACTACCAAGGTAATTACAAAACTCAACCAGCTTATAGGTTAGAATTCGATAGTAAAGCGGGAAATGCGCTAAATGGAAGATTGTCTTTTGTTGTAAAAGCTAGAGACTATGGTTTTTCTAAAATTCATGTAGGGATTCAGACAGAAATATTCAACCAAACACTAGCTATTGAATCGCCCGAAATAGTAGCATTAGCTTCAAAATATACTACAAAAACATATGGAATAGGTCCGACAATTAATATGCAAATTAATCTTACAAAAAGAGTACAAATAGAGGTGAGTGAAACTTTTACAAGCAGTATATATAGAGCTAAAGCAAACTGGAACCTAAACCCTAACTTACAGAGTCCACTGAGCTTTAAACAAAAGGCCAATGGCTTTAAAATCAATACTGGTACTGCCATTTTCTACACGCTATCTGATAAAATGAAAGTTCACTACACCTTCAATTATCTATTTGAAAAGATTAATAAAGGAAAGGATATTGCCTACCTAAATACAGGCTTGTTATCGGAAACAATGTTTAATGGAGCACATCAAAAGATGCTTAAACAAACTATAGGCTTACAATATAATTTTTAGTGTACCCCAAAAATCATGAAGAATATTTTAGGTGTAATTTCTGGTCTACTCAAGCAATAAGGACTAAGATAAATCACCGTTTACCAAAAATTATCCTTAATCGTTTTTTACGTTCAATATATCAATGAACAGCTATCGACTAACATTAATTGCACTTTAACTTTTCTACTATGAGACCGTGTTTCTACCTTTTATTTTTAGCATGGATTGGAATATCTTGTTCGGATAAAGATTCGTTACCAGACGAAGTTGCAAAGGCTGACTTTTCCCGATTATATGTTTCTTTTGAAGAATACAATACTTCGAATGCAGGAGTTCCAGATTCAAATATTAGGATTATCAGTCGAGCAGACTCTACAGTCTTTGCTTTTGACCAAGCGCATGTTTCCACAGCCAAAGGCGGTGGACTTATATACTTCAATCCTTTTCTACGGGCCTTGATTCATTCAACAAAGGAAACTGAAGCCATTAATGACCAAACCATCTATTTACTGGGAATTGGAACTAAGGGAGAACTGAACAATTCGGCAAGTATGCGCAGTCCTTTGTTTTCGACGATTAAAGGCATCGCTCACCACAGCTCAAGCGAAAGCCTAATGCTTGTCAACCAAGATGGAAATAATTCGGGTATTCATATCGTTTATCGACCGCGCAACATGTCTCCACAATATCGCCCCTACCGAAAGCTATATACATCAGGGTTGGTTATGGGTGCTACTTTTTTTGCTGCCGATAAGCTTTTCGTATTGAAAACGAATGATAGTTTTGGTTTATATGTATTTGATGGGGTTTTAACGAGGACTGTAAGTACGATAGATTCATCAACCACCATATCACCATCCTTCATCATCCCCATTGAAGGAGCCAATCAGGTACACGCTGTCGCTTACGATAGCTTGCACAACCAATTGGCCATTACAGACTATACCGATGGAAAAATTTTAGGCACCGGACGTATCCTTATTTTCGATGCTTTCTCACAGCAGCTTCAGCAGCGGAAATTGACGCCTACGCGCATTATCACAGGGCCTGCAACAGGCTTAACACGCCCCATCGCTATAGCCTTAGATACACGTTCATCAGCACAGTATTTTTATGTAGCAGACCATTCCAAAAAGATATTACGCTTTAAGTTGACAGATGTGGGAGATGTCATTCCTGACCAGATAATCCTTACCGAACAAACGCCAGCAGGAATAGCTTTAGATGCCCGCAATAGCAGCACTTTGCCAAAGTAGTTCCTTATCCGACTGTATGATTACTCTTTTAGCTAACGAAACTTACTAGTTTGCAATATAAAAATTGAAATCAAACAGGTATCAATCCTCATAAAAACAGTAAATAAGTAAAACGAAGGAACATAAACAAGCATAATCTTATAAGGTCATTTTAATGATTTCTTTCCGAAATAAGACAGTTCCATTTTATTGTTTAGGACAATAAAAAACGATGTATTTCAGATAAATACAGCTTTGATAGCCCTCCCATCCATTCGGAAGCCGATTGGCAAGCACTGGTAGCCACTTTTCTAGATAACGCGACAGCATTCATCCAGCATGTAGAAAACCTTCCTGACACAATTTTTGATGAAACTTTTGTCGATGTCCAATACGGTGATTACTGGCAGTAATCTGCAAGTTGTGGTCAAGCATAGCTAGTATCATCTAGAGCAAATAACCTTATTGCGCAAACTGATTGTTAAAGTGTAAAGTTTAAGCTTCCTATTCCGCATGTATCCTCCTTTATTCCTGTTAGCTAATTATCGTCCTGTAAAGGTTGAATCATTACCCTGCTATTTGTCTGAAAAATGTTAATTTCCGAATAGCTCCTTGCATAGCTGACCAATCGGTCATATATTTGTTGCGTAATTAATTTTAGAGATGTCTAAAGGCGAACAAACAAGACAGTTTATAATCGAGAAAGCAGCACCTATTTTCAATATAAAAGGAGTAGAGGCAACTGCAATGAGCGATATTATGCAGGCTACAAAACTGTCTAAAGGAAGCTTGTATGTGCATTTTGAAAATAAAGAAGTGCTGGCATTAGCGGCCATAGATTACAATATGGATATGCTAGGAAAAAAAGTTCTAGCGAAACTAAGCACTCACAAAACGATGAAAGGCAAGTTATTTGCATTTATTGATGTTTTTGCCGATGTCATCAATCCCCCTGTAGAAGGAGGCTGCCCCATGATTAATTTTGGGATGGAGGCCGACGATACCAACCCTGTTATTAAGAAGAAGGTACACAGCAGGATTGAATATGCCCAACAGCTTCTTGCCGAACTCCTACAAGAGGGTATTCAGAAGGGTGAATTTAAAGCTTCTTTGAATTATAAAGAGTTTGCGACCATTATGTTTGCGATGCTTGAAGGGGGAATTATTATTAGTCGGGTGGCCGGTAACAATACGAAAGTTAATTTGGTTTCAAAGGCGCTAAAAAAAATGATAACAGCACAGCTCGTCTAATTTTTTTTAGCCAAAAAATGACCTTTCGGTCATTTTAATAAAAAGATAATTGATTCAATAAGTCATTATATGAAAACATTAAATACAATCAGTAAACTAAAAAAAGGAGTCGCTCTTTGGACCGTTTTATGCGGATTCATAACATCAGCGTCTTTTGCACAAACCAAAGAAGTAGACCAAGAACTAACACAGCAGATAACTGAACTCGTTAAAACCACTTTGAAATACTCAATACCGACAATTCGCAAGCACGCCTAATCCAGATGAAGAAAACCTACACGACAGATTTTCACATCACGGATACTCATTTTGAGAACTTCGGAATTATTGATTTTAACAGAACCATAGACCAAATTCACGAACAAGCACCAGGTGCTAAGTTCGTCCTTACAGCAGATATTATTTTACTTAAACATGCCGCAAAGGCCGTTTGGAAATTGGGCGACACCATCGCTGGCGAAGATATTTTTCTATTTCGTGATGGTAAAATTGCACGCATGCTTGTATTTATCAAAACAAACGAGGAGTAAAAAATTTTGAACAACAAATGACCGAAAGGTCATAAATTAAAATTTTAGCTATCATGACAAAACAAAGAAACAATTCAGGGCTTTCTGCCTTGCAAACAATCGGGCTTTCTACGGTGGTAATCGCTATTTTAGACAACATAGCAGCCTCCGCAGTATTTTACGCTTGGTTTAAAATGACACCTACGCAGGTAATACAGTTTATCGCGAGCTCGCTATATGGAGAACAGGCTTTCGATAGTAGCATTTCCAAAATAGTTGTTGGCATTGGCATCCACCTACTGACATCCTTCATCATCGCCCTAGTCTATTTTTATGCGTATCCAAAAGTCAGCTTCCTTCGTAAATATCCTGCATTAGCAGGTTTACTCTATGGCTTTGCCTTTTGGGTTGTGATGAATTTGCTCATTATCCCTGCAACTTTAATAGCTCCAGCCCCATTCAACTTGGGTCTCGCGCTTACAAGCATCGCTTGGCACATGTTTCTGGTCGGATTGCCAGCGGCACTTATTACAAAAAAATACTATCAACAATAAAAAATAAAATCAAGATGAGTAAAATCGTATTAATCACAGGCGCTTCACGCGGTTTTGGAAAAATTTGGGCTGAAGCCTTATTACAGCGTGGCGATAAAGTTGCAGCCACTGCACGTGACCTAAAAAGTTTGACAGACTTAGTCGAAAAATATGGAGAGGCTGTTTTGCCGATACAACTCGATGTAAACAATCGTGAAGATTGTTTTGCAGCGGTGCAACAGGTAGCGCAACATTTTGGAAAAATTGATGTGCTCATTAACAACGCGGGTTATGGTTTATTTGGAACCATCGAGGAGACGAGTGCACAAGAAGCTAGGGATCAATTTGAGACTAATTTCTTCGGTTTACTATGGATGACGCAGGCAGTCTTGCCGATTATGAGAAATCAAAAAAGCGGACATATTATACAGGTTTCTAGCTACCTCGGATTGGTTGCCCTTCCCGTATTAGGCTTATACACAGCATCAAAATTTGCAGTGGAAGGTTTGTCAGAAACATTAGCTACAGAGGTCAAAGCCTTTGGTATAAACGTCTCTTTGATAGAACCGAACGGTTATGCGACCGATTGGGCTGGCGCTTCTTCTTTCCATACGGAATCGATGGAAATCTACAATCCGCTTAAGAAAGCTTTTTTTGAAGGCGCTTCGCCAGAGGCGTTTGGAGAACCTCAAGCGACAGCTGCAGCGGTATTGACGTTGATTGATGCAGCAAACCCTCCTTTGCGTTTATTGCTAGGCAAAATTGCTTACCCAGCGGTAAAAGATGGCTATGAAGCTCGTTTACAAAGCTGGACAGAGTGGAAGACCGTATCCGATGCGGCACATGGTAAATAAATAGTTATCCGAGATTCAAAACCCGTAGGCCCTCCAACGGAAATTAACTTTGAATATCTTTTAGTATAGTCTTCTAAAAGCTTACTAAAAAGAAAGACGCTTAAAGGTTTCCCTTTAGCGTCTCTCTTTTTACCCAAGCAAGCACCGAAACCAAGATGATTTACGGATAGCATAGATTTCTTCTATTTAGTAAGCTTCAATTGGGATACCAAATATGCTTTTCCAAAGTTTTCTGGGTCATGCGTGACAGTTGCTACAATGGACTTCCATTTAGATGGTATACTTGGCGCATTGTTATAACTGAAATTATTCTTATTAAATTCCCATATTTCCGCCAACTGCTCTCCTACTTGTACATCTGTGTAGCTAAGCTGAATTTTAGAACCAAAAGCTGTTATATAGAAATAAAGATCACCTTCTTTATAAAGAGTTACAAAATTTGGTCCCGGAACAATGGAACGAACAAGCGAAAGTTCAAAAGACTCATTACCGGCATACTTTTCTTTACTAATTACCTTGACAAAATTAAGATGATCACTAGGGCCACCATCCATCATCACAGGACCTGAGTATACCACCATTTTTGCTTTCACAAGGTAGTTAAAGCCTGGTTCTCTACTATCAAATCCTGCTAAAGACAATCCAGGATATGCTTTTTGGGCTGCTAGCAAAGGAAGATCTCCCATAGCATCATAGCGATGACTGATTAGCAACTCTACCTCCTGCCCGTCTTTCAACTTATAAAGGCCATAACCTTCCTCCTTCGAACAAGCAGAAAACATGCATAATGTAAGTAATAGATAAATATACTTCATGATTTATATAGATAATAAGTGTTAGTTAAATTCAGAACGTTCGTACCACACTTTATGCTACACCTAATTTGTTTTTTTATGAATTAAAACAAACTACAAAGGGACTTCTACTAAAAAAAGAAGTCAGATACTTAAAATTAATCAGATGTATAAGCGTCTTTTTAATAGCATGGTGAAATAAAAACATTCAACAATTTGAATATTGTTGTCGCGATTACTATATTTGCAGCAACAATAAATTATATTCGATATGAGAGCATTGACATTTGCATCACTACAGGTAAAAAACTTAGAAGCATCAAAAGACTTCTATGAAAAAAAATTAGGCTTTGAAATAGGGAATAGTAATCCGCAAGCCTACATTTTCAAGTATAATCAAGGAGAGGCTAGCTTTGCTATTCGTACGCCTTTGGAACCCATTGAAGGTAAAGAGCTCGGGATTGGTGTGGCCCTTTGGTTTGCTGTTGACGAAAATGTAGAGGTATTAAAAGATAAATTTATCGCTAATGGAGTCACGACAACGGGCCCAATTATTGAAACACCTTTTGGCAGGGCATTTCATGTTAAAGACCTCGATGGCTATAAGCTTACATTTTTAGAAACAGCATAAAATGGTGAAAGACAGCGATACGAAATATTGGATCATCGTAGCCTCAAAAGACCATGTAAAAACCGGTATTGCAGAAGGCATAGCACAGGCTTGTCATGGAAAAGTAGCCCCATTAAAGAGAATGAAAAAAGGAGACTTCATCATTTACTATTCGGGTAAACAAACGATGGGCAAGGCTGAAAAATGTCAGGAATTTACAGCTTTGGGGGAAGTGGTAGATAATGATATATATACGTTTCAGGTTTCAGAAGATTTTTGCCCATCAAGGCGAAAAATCGAGTTTTTGCATACTCACGACGTATCTATTCTACCATTAATTAGTAATTTAGCCTTTATTCAAAACAAACAAAGCTGGGGATACCCCTTTCGTTTCGGATTTTTTGAAATTGTGAAACACGATTTTGATTTAATAGCGCAACACATGCTTCAACGTTAGATATGGCTAAAGAGATTAATTTTCATTTTAAAAGCCCAAAGGATAGCCCAGGTTATTTGCTTGGGCAGGTGACCATGCTTTGGCAGCGTAAACTAAAAAAGGTTTTGGATCCGCTGGATTTGACACAAACACAATTTGTGTTATTAGCAGCCTTGGGTTGGCTTTCAAAAAAAAGTGATGCCGTCACTCAAATTGATATCGCCAACCAAAGTAATACAGACAGAATGATGGTATCTAAAGTGTTGCGCACCTTAGTAGATAAAGGGTTTGTGAGCCGAAAAGAACACGAAACAGACACCAGAGCGAAAACAATTAACTTAACTCCTCCGGGTGAAAACGTCTTACAAAAGGCTATCATCGTCGTAGAGCAAGCTGATTTAGATTTTTTCTCATCCTTAACTACCGACCTCCCCTCTTTCAATAAGCACATGGCGCAACTTATCGAAGAAAACAAAGAAGCATAAAAGTCGCTCTTTTGCAAACCAAAAGGTTTTAAAAGACGAAGTAAATATGATCTTCAAGTACATAGAAAAAACAGATAAATACGCCTTTTAAAAAGCAAGGTACTATAAGTGCAAACCTTTCCGGTTTGCGCTTACAGTTAAATAGAAAACGCCTTTAAGGGGCTAAAAAAATGGACAATCCAAAACCACTGTTGTCAATTTGCCTTGTAATTCAATGAAAATTATGATTTCCTCCGAAATTGTCATTGATTACCTTTTACATTCAACAAGTCGATACATAATTAATAAATCTTTGTCCTTTTAGAACGAGTATTGAATACATACTACTACCTCATTTTTATGTATCAACTGCTAAAAATACAAACTATAAAAAAAATGAGATCACTTACGATTAACACCCTAACTATAAGCAATTTTCAAATTAAAAAACAAAAAATACAGGAGTAAAACCTGTAAACATTACTTATTGGTGAATTTTATAGCTCATTAGTATCAAAAAGACTTAAATTTTTACCTTTAATTAATTTTTCGTATCTTTGTACCATCATTTACGGATTTAGCTACTAAACAAAATACAAAAAGAGTACTTAACCAGCCCTTTTTGAAATGTAGCTCAATTAAATAATGCTCTTTTAATGCTTATCGGCATTTTTTTCATTCGCCCAATTTTAGGTGAAGTCTTTTGACATCTTATCTGTCAGTTTTCAAGAGTAATATTTATTAAAAAAAATAAAAATGAATAAGAAAAAACCAGTTCTTTGGTCAATTTTGTTCCTTTTTTTAAGCGCTTGTGTTCAAGCGCAGGAACAACCGCAACTACATATAGGCGGTGCCCTACGATTTAATTACAATTATTCGTCGTGGAAACCCGAACAAAAAAAACGGGGTGGCGATTTTGGATATGACGTCTTTCGCCTTAATGCGAAAGCAGCCTATAAAGGGCTTGATTTAGACGCTGAGTATCGTTTTTATGCTAATAGCTTTGGAGGAGGTATGCTAAAACATGGTGCCATTGGCTATGACTTAAATCCAAAAGACAAACTGCAAATAGGCTTAATAAAAATCCCTTTTGGAAATGCTCCTTTTAATTCAAATTCCTTTTTCATGAGTTTGAATTATTACCTCGGCCTAGAGGATAACCACGATATGGGCATTAGCTATACACACATCGGTGATAAAATAGACTACACTGTCGCTTTTTTCAAAAATGCCGAAGAGCTTGATTTTGGAAACGACAGCGATTTATAACCGAATCGTTATGCCTATGATGTCGGTTCGATTGACCTCAATGGAGACGGTAATTTATCATTTAGGAACAAAAAGATAAATCAAGTGAATGCAAAAGCTAACGTTAAATTCGAAGAAAACAGGCTCAAACAACACATAGGTCTATCGGTACAATATGGGGGGCTTTATAACCTAGATACGCAAAATACAGGCAATCACTATGCTGCGGCTCTCCATTACACGATGGAGTACGATCGTCTTGGTGTAAAAGCACAATACACCTACTATAAATACAATCCAAAGTCTCCTACGGATGAATCCAAAGATGTCATTGCCTTAGCAGCCTATGGGGCTCCCTATTTAGTTGCTGCAAAATCTGACGTTTACACCCTTGGTGTTTCGTATAAAATTCCGGTGAGTTGGAAACCAATTACTGAGCTGCGAGCTTATAATGATTATGGTTATATGCATAAGCCAAATACCGGCTTTAAAGCTTCGCAGATGAATGTGACGGGCGTAATGGTGACTTCTGGAAACTTGGTCACCTATGTTGACTTCGCCGCAGGCAAAAACCAGCCTTGGTTAGGTCCAGAATGGAATAACGCATTTGCGCATGGTGCTGAAAAAGCAAAATGGGATATGCGTTTTAATATAAATATTGGATACTATTTTTAATATGGAAAATAACAGAAAAGTGAAAATTAAGGTGGAAGATCTGACCATTGTTTTTGGTAAACAGAAAGAAAAAGCCTTACAGATGCTCGACGACGGGTTTTCTAAAAAAGAAATCTTGGAAAAAACAGGCTCTACAATCGGTGTCAATAAAGCCAATTTTGAAATTTATGAAGGCGAATTTTTCGTCATTATGGGGCTCTCGGGTTCAGGTAAATCGACCTTATTGCGATGTTTAAACCGATTGAATGAACCTACCGCAGGAAAAGTCTTCATTAATGATGATAACATCACAGATAAAAACAATAAACAGCTGCTCGAAGTACGTCGTACAGAGATGAGTATGGTATTTCAGAAGTTTGGTCTGCTACCACACCACACCGTTCTAAGCAATGCTGCTTTTGGTTTGGAAATACGTGGTGAAGATAAAATAAGCCGTGAAACTAAAGCGCAAGAAGCCTTAAATATTGTCGGGTTAAATGGTTTCGAACAGCAATATCCATCGCAGCTATCAGGAGGTATGCAACAACGCGTAGGGCTTGCTAGAGCATTAGCCAATGCCCCTGAGATTCTGCTGATGGACGAAGCCTTTTCAGCATTAGATCCGCTTATCAAGTCCGAAATGCAAGATCAGCTTTTGGAATTGCAAGACTCTTTACGTAAAACCATTGTATTTATTACGCACGACTTGGATGAGGCCATCAAACTAGGTGACCGCATCGTCATTATGAAAGATGGTGTGATTGAACAAATAGGCTCCGCTGAAGAGATTCTCACAAACCCAGCAAGTGATTATGTAAAAGCTTTCGTGGAAAAAGTAGATCGCAAGGCTATTATCACCGCTGGCTCTCTCATGTTTGAGAAACCAACGGTGGTGATGTTCCGTAAAGATGGTCCAGAAGGTGCTTTACGGAAAATGCGTGCTACAGGCATAGAAATACTGCCTGTTGTCAATATAAACCATACGTTCTTAGGCTTTGTAACGCTAAATGAAGTTATTCAATCGGCAAAACGTAAAGAACCTACCGTCGAAGCCATCATTCACAGTAGTGTACCAACAGTTGCCAAAGAGACTACCGTTGAAGAAATGCTTCCGTTGACTTCCGAGAACCGATCCCCGATTGCAGTGGTAGACGATAAAAACAAACTTTTAGGTATTATTTCGCAGACTTCTTTGATTATTGAATCTACGAAATATAACAAACAAGAAATCATTGAATTAAAAGAAAAAGCAAATAATCAATAATATGGAAAAAATTATCAATATAGGACAATATATCGAAGTAGCCATAAATTGGTTAACGGTTCATATGAAACCTGTTTTCGACGTAATAAAACATACAGGAAACTCATCTGTACTCGGTATAGAATGGGTGTTAACATCCGTTCCATTTTTTGTTATCATCGGATTGTTTACCGCTTTAGCGTGGTGGAAGGCAGGAAAAGGAGTTGCTGTGGCTACAATTTTGGGATTAACCCTAATATACTTAATGGGATTTTGGAAGGAGACAATGGAAACTTTAGCGTTGATATTTGTATCCACCCTAACGGCATTGGTTTTGTCTATCCCTTTGGGAATCTGGGCTGCAAAAAGTAAAATGGCCAGCAAATTTATACGCCCATTACTGGATTTGATGCAAACCATGCCGGCTTTCGTATACTTAATACCCGCTGTACTTTTTTTCAGTATTGGTAAAGTTCCAGGAGCATTCGCAACGATAATTTTTGCGATGCCTCCAGCAGTTCGTCTAACGACTTTAGGTATTAACGCTGTTCCCAAGGATATTGTTGAGGCAGCGCGTGCTTATGGAGCAACGAATAGACAAATACTTTTTAAAGTAGAGCTACCTCTAGCTACGCAAACCATTTTGGCAGGTGTTAACCAAACCATACTCCTATCGCTATCGATGGTCGTTATTGCTGGAATGATTGCTGCAGGAGGTTTGGGCGAAAAAGTATTGGAAGGAATAAACAACCTAGATATCGGCTTAGGCTTCGAAAGTGGTCTTTCCGTGGTGATTTTAGCAATTATTTTAGACCGTATCACCCAGGGATTTGTAAAGAAAAAACAATAAGCATGTATAAAATTAAAATAACTTTCAAAGCTTTACTCTTCGTAACAATAGTCAATTTGATGGCTTGTTCGGGCAGTAAGAATTCGAAATATATAACCATTGGTATGGTAGATGGCTGGGCCGAAGGTGTAGCCATGACGCATATAGCAAAAGCTATTTTGGATGAAAAAGGCTATCACGTCATTATCCAAAAAGCATCAACGGATATGATTCTGGCATCTATGCATAATGAGGATACTGATTTGTTTATGGATGTATGGCTACCCCATACGCATGGTGTAAAGATTAAGAAATTCTCCGATTTGATGGAGTTAGGTACAAGTTACGACAATGCACAAATTGGAATGGTCGTTCCGGCATATGTGACCATAAATTCCATTGCAGAGCTCAATGCCCATCAAGATAAATTCGGTAAAAGTATTATCGGTATCGAAAAAGGTGCTGGGATTACTGTAGCTACGGATCGAGCTATTGAAAATTATAAACTGAATTATAATCAGATGAACTCCTCGACCATTGCCATGATTACAGAATTGCAAAATGCAATAAAGGAAGAACGCTGGATTGCTGTAGCGGGCTGGCAACCACACTGGATGTTTGGTCGTATGGAATTGAAGTTTTTAAAAGACCCTAAAAAGTCTTATGGTGATGCCGAAAAAATCAAAACCTACGCGCGCAAAAGCTTCAAAACGGCTCATCCAGATCTTGCTTTATTCTTTTCAAAAATACATTTTGAAGATAAAGTGATGGCCGAACTATTGGCATTTATGCAAGATTATTCCGACAAACAAGTTGCTGCCAAAGCTTGGGTTAATACACATAAAAACCTAGTTGATACCTGGCTGTAAATAAGCTTCCTAGCAGGATTTATACTTAACTAAAAATCATTAGTCCCGTTATTTGCTTGGGCAGGTGACAACACGTTGGCAGCATAAGCTAAAAAAGTTTTTGGATCCGCTGGATTTGACTCAAACACAATTTGTGTTATTAGCAGCCTTGGGTTGGCTTTCAAAAAAAAGTGATGCCGTCACTCAAATTGATATCGCCAACCAAAGTAATACAGACAGAATGATGGTATCTAAAGTGTTGCGCACCTTAGTAGATAAAGGGTTTGTGAGCAGAAAAGAACACGAAACAGACACCCGAGCGAAAACAATTAACTTAACTCCTCCGGGTGAAAACGTCTTACAAAAGGCTATCATCGTCGTAGAGCAAGCTGATTTAGATTTTTTCTCATCCTTAGCTACCGACCTCCCCTCTTTCAATAAGCACATGGCGTAACTTATCAAAGAAAACAAAGAGAGATAAAGCCCTCCTATCATAGGTCATTATATTAAAAAATGAAATATTTTACGTAAATAAAGGACGTAACATAAAAGCAAACCTCTGGGTTTGCTTTTATGTTTATCATGCACAAAATTATTGACGTGCCTAAATGAAATTAAGGAGGGTAATACTGAAGCTTACGGTTTTTATATTTCCAAGACCACGCTTAACTAAGGAATAGCTAGCCATATAAATTCTACAGTACAAACAAAAGTCTCCTAAAGTTTGTGACTTTTAGTTGTACCGTAAAACCTATTATGACGGTATAGTGTATATGCAATAGTTTATTATTAGGGAGAATAGTATTCTTTGATTCGTCCAACCTAAAACGATAGTTACACCCTAATTATACATTTCTACCAACTTCTTTGCAGACATATTCCAATAAAAAAATCAGTATCGAAGCAATCTCTTATCAATTTATATAAAATGAGGATATCGAGCCGTATGTCGTGCCATAAGCATTTGTCGCATAAGCGCGTACATAATAGCTGGTAAATCTAGACAAACCGGTTATGCTTTTATACATAGTTCCTGTTCCACTACCTGATACAACAGTTTTAATACCAGAAGATACCGTGGGCGACGCAGTTGTACTGCTATACACAAAACCCTTTTCTATCAATGTACTACCGCCATCATCGGCTACATTTCCATTGAGTATCGCAGAAGTACCACTAATACTGGTAGTCGAATACGTACTTACCGCAACTGGCGTGCTAGCACCTCTTTGTGTCGTGAATGAAATTAAGGCGCCATATGCCGTACCTGCCTCATTAGTCGCAAATGTACGTGCATAATACGTCGTGTTACCAGAAAGGGAATTTATAGTTGCACTAATAGAGCCCGTTCCTGTCCCCACGTTTACAACCATACTATTGTCTATTGTAGGACTACTCGTTTGGCTACTATAAACAATACCACGAGCATTAATCGTTCCTCCTCCATCGTTACTTACGGCGCCGCTTAACCATGCGGAAGAAGAAGTAATTGACGAAGCATTATAGGTCGTTAGCCCCCCTGGTAAGCTTGGCAGTCTTGTGGTAAAATATGTAACAGTTCCGTAAGCGACACCTGCTTCATTTCGAGCATAGCTACGCACATAATAAAGTGTATTGGTTTTTAATCCAGCAATAACGTTTGAAAAAGATCCAGTCCCAGTCCCCATAGCAGCGATAATTGCATTCTCAAGTGTCGGCTGCGTGCTTGTTGCGCTATACACAACGCCACGTTCCAAAATAATACCACCTCCAGCATTACTTACAGAACCGCCTACAGTAGCGGTAGACATCATAATATTTGTTGGTTGATTGGTTGTCATACTGGAAGGTAAGCTAGGCATCAATGTTTTAAAAGATAGCACATTACCATAACTTGTTCCTGCCGCATTCGTTGCAAAAACTCTATAATAATAAGTCGTGTTCACCTTTAAGTTGGTCATGGACGAAGAGAAAGCTCCCGTTCCCACACCTATGTTTAAAATAGAGGAAGTCCCAATAAGCGGATTGTTACTACTTTCGCTATACACAATGCCCCTAGCAGTAATTGGTGCACCATTATCTTCATTTATTGTACCTCCGACTAGCGCAGAATTATTAGTAATAGTAGTTGCTACACTTGTTGAAATTTCACTTGCAACAATAGGTGCAGCAGTAGTAAAGGTTATTATCGGTCCATAGCCCGTACCCGCTTTAGTTATGGCATAAGCACGTGCATAATATCGCGTCCCAGCAGCCAACTTAGGAATTTTCAAGGTAAATACACTTTCCTTGTTGTTGGAATCAACCTCCACGAAAGCATCATTAACAGAAGGCATATTCGTGCGCATGCTAAAACAAATTCCTTGACGCGAAATCGGATGCCCCCCGCTGTCGGTAACACTCCCTCCAACATCGGCTGTTGTACGTGTCACATTTGTTGCCTCTCGGGTTTCTAATTTCGCTACGTAAGCACTTTCGGTACGTAAAGTCAATAGCTCTCCATAAGCTGTTCCATGACTATTTCTAGCATAGGCACAGTAATAATAAACTGTACCTGGTTGTAATTTATCAACTGGCAATACAAACCGCCCCGTATCCAGATTATCCCTCAGATAAACGACATCGCCACCCCCATTACTTGGGTTGGAAGTTGCGCTGTATAAAAATCCTATCTCCGATAATTTTGCGCCATTAATGGTATTTACTTTACCGACAAATAGCGCTTCATTTTTTGTTATCGATTCTGCCGAAAAGGTTGTCAGAGCCGCTTTATTATGTTGGTTAAAATCAAACTTATCCTCTTCTTTACAGGCAACGATGATTTGCAAAATAAAAAACACAAAAAAGGAAATCTTACTATATTTTAGAAAAAAGCTCATTATTATTTAAGGTTAAAAGTAATACCAACTGTAAATTCAGGACGTATGAATTTCTTATCAGAGATTTGCTTATCAATAGCCATAGAAGAGACGCCACCAACAAAATTTATTGCTTCACCAGCTCGTAATGTCACACCACTATAGCCAGCAAAATAGCCTGATGTCTTATAACCACTGTCATTGGCATAATCGTTTCGATAAAAGTGCGAGTAGATACCATACCCAGCTCCTACATTAAAAAATAACCAATTGGTTAGTCGGAAATTAGGACCAACAAGTATTTCACTTTTATTGGGTTCCGACTCCTTATGCATACTATAATAGTCATTAATCTGAGACTCGGATTTCAAACCATAACGAAGAACAGTAAAAAAACCAACTACGCTTTTTCCACCAAGCTCGAAACGCATACCATAAGGTGCTAATTTTCCATATTCGTAACCGATACTGACAAACTTTGTCCGGCGACTGCGAACCACTTGTCTTTCCTGCTCACGCTTTTTCTTATTTTGCATTTGGGTATAGCTGTACTGATTGCGAGGGTAGTTTCGCTCCAAATCAGTTACAGCATCTGTCACCACAGTTTTAAGGGTAAAGTCTTGATTATCGTATTTTTTCAAAAAGAAGTTCAAACTACTGCGCGCTGAACTAAGATCCTCGAATGAATATTCATAAGATTTCTTTAGGAGTAGATACTGCGACATCCCTTGAAAATAATCCACTTGCATCTTTTCTTTAGAACCATCTGGAAAATCATTGTAAATATTAACGACCTTATAAAAATTTTCCCGTTGGAAGTCACGAGCGATAGCCTCAAATTTCCGCTGTCTTTCTTGGTTCTCACGTTCTATTCTTTTTTCCTCTTGCTGCTTCTGAAAAGCATTTAACGACTTCGGTAAAGTATCATATATTCTTTCCAAATCCTTACTCTCTGTTTCAGACAGGTTTTTTTGATCATTATTAATTAATACTAAAGCAAGATTTCGAACCTCTTCTATAGCTTGATAAGTCTGCATGGGAAGACCATTCAGTTGTTGGTTTTTAATAAGAACCTCATAATATTTAACGTGTTCATCATTATATCCAGCATCACGAGAAGCCTTAATAGCACGTAACGAACCTTCAAAATCTTTCTTTTGATACAACATTACAATTTCGTCTAAAAGTTTTTTCTGCTTAGCTATCCGTTTACGTTCTTCATCTTCAGCCTTTTTAAATATGTACTCTTCTTCTGTTTTTGGGAAATCCTTCATCTCCCTGTTGATATCCTGAATTTCCTTTATCCTACTTGATTTCGGATAATTAGAAATAAATGAACTGGCTAAATCCCTTGTTTTACTGATTAATGAGAAGGATGGATATTGCTCTTCATGCAAAAGGCCAAAATAATTCTGCACCATAAAGTACTGAACCAATTCGTTTGTGTTTTTATTTCTAGTAACCCGATTAAGCGCTTTTAAAGACGCCTCATAGTCATTTTTGTCTAACGCCACTTTGGCCTCCAACAGTAATGTATCGTTTTGGTTTTGAGCAAAACCATAGGCAACCAGCCCTACAAATAATAAGGTAAAAATATATTTCATAAAAATAGTTTAATTCAATGTTAGCCTACTGGACCTACTAAAGTTTTTCGGAAGTTTTTTTAATGTCTTCTACAATGCTATCCACCGCAATTTCGACTTTATGGTCTCCCTCTTGTGTTGATGTATTCGTATTCACCAAAAGACTGCTATCATAGGCCTTAGGGTCTTTTTCCGTCAAAGAAATTACTTCTAGAAGATATGGAAAGATGTATTCTTTTTTTAGCTTTTGAAAGCGCTCTTGTATAACCTTCGGATCCACAATCGGTCTATTAACATAGGCTACAAGAGCCTTATTTAAGGCCGTTGACTGATCCTTATATGTGCTTATTTTCAAAACAATTCCCTCGATATCTGTATTCAACTTCGTGCAATCAACAATCTTCAAGGCATACAGTTTATTCTGCCATTCGGCAACGACTAAGGAGTCGTACTTTTTAGTAAATACGCTTTCATCGATTTGCTTCCTAAGCTCTTGTGCTTTTAAAATCTGTTTATTAAGAAATATTACCCGTTGCGCATAATTTCGAAAATCAGTTGACAATGCAGGATCCTCGGCAATGCTCTGCGCCAATACAATTGCATTTTTGAGTTTATCCTCTTCTTTTTCTAGCCCTCTTTCTCGGAAATAGTTGACATCATTGTATACACTTTTAGTGAAGCTATCTTTTAAAAACACCGTATTTACGGCGGATATCACATTCCGTAAATGCCTTACCGTGGAATCGGTTTCTACAACCTTATTTTGTCCGTGGGAAAACAAAGCACTAAATACGATAGCCACAATTAAAATTAACTCCCTCATTAGTTCATGTTTTGTTCCCAATCCAAATAGCTATCATAAAAACCACGCAGTTTGCTGATACCAGCACTTTTTGTTGCCTGCACAGATTTTTTCTTTTTAAAGTCAGCATCCATATTTCCCATACGCTCAAGATCATTCATTAATGCCTGGTATTGGTTGCCATCAAAGCCTGAAAAACCTTGATCCGTAAAAGCACGGATTTTATTGGGTAATACTTGCGTATAATAATTCAATGCCTTGAATTTGTTCTTTACAGCATTGAGCTGCGCTGTAGCACCAAATGTTGTTTCTTGATGGGATATCAAATTCTGAATCTCCTCTTGGTTTACAGGGTCCGCACGCAGCAACATTTGAATACGTGCCGTAGATACTTCTTTATATTTAGCATTCAGTTGCTGGATAAGCATATCTTTAATCGCTTGATTAAAGAGGTTTTGCGTGGCTCCAGCATTAATTTCTATCAACAGATTATTATATAGTTTAGGACTAAAATCTTGAGTAGACATTGATACAATTTTCTTCTCCAAGTCCTGATGTCCAGCAATTTGAGCCACCCTCCCGCTATTTGACCTATCTGTTGAGGGGCCATGTGGCCCGATTAGCTTCATCACCCCAATAATTAGCAGCCCGACCCCTAGGGTGGCTGCTAAAAAGTATAGATTTCTATATTTTGGATTCATGGTTATTTCGTCTTATTGGTTACTTCATCAGCAATATTTTTTCCATCCTTGTCTTTTTCCTTAGGTGAAGACTGACTTTTTTTGACAGAATTAGATTCTTTTGTAGAGGAAGCTGTCTGCTGAGCTGGTACCGGTGCTTGTGCGCCCTTAGCCGTAGATACAGGTGGACTTTCAGACTTAGGAGCGGAAACTTTGGATTCTTCTTTTTTACCCTCTGGAATCGCTACAGGAAAAATTTCACGAAGCTCTTTTGTAAAAACATTCGTGTTTAGACTATCAGCACCAAGCAACAATTTCAGCTCTATTACAGAAAGCTTCTGCGCAGTTGATGAATTCTCATTTCGCTTGATGTACTTCCAACCTTTAGTTTGGCTATCATAGACAAACCTGTAGTCCTTTATCAACGGATGGTCCGACTTTATGTAAAGTATATTTTTTTGTGTTGTATCAATGCTAAGGTTAAAGACACCGCTTTCATCTACCTTAAAGGATGCTAATTCTTCTTGTTTTGGGCTAGGTTCAGAAAAAACAAGATCATCAACATATGGCTTTACAAAGTATCCTCCTATCAGCCCTAATAATATGCCGACAATCCATGGCCAAACTGAGCTACTGCCACCATCGGAGTTCGCACCTGAATCATAACCTCTAGCATACTCTTTCGGCTTCACTTCTTCTTTTTTTATGCGTACATCAGTTTCTTGTGGAGAAACATTTTGTAAAAGTCTATCGCTAACAACTTTATAACTTACCCTATCCGAAGATTTACAAACAAGTAACACCTCTTCGCTTGAAACAGGAATAGCCTGATCATTAACATGAATGCTATACCCCCATCTTTCGGGATTTATAAATTTCGTTTCCCTTAGCGTATCCAAAATATTGTTTAAAGGCTGGAGGCTAAACTGTCTAGCTACGGACTCGGTACTTGACAATTCATTGGCAAAGAAATAAACCTTATTGGCATAGATAAGCTTCGGGTTATTAAATACCTCACTTAAATCTTTATTTACGTCTAAATAAGAATAAGAAACAATATCGTTATAGTTTACTCTAGGGTTAACCCATGGCTTTGGAATTGTATCATTTGCAATATCTTCCAACGCCCGATCATAATTTTGATTGTTCAACGTACTTTCTTGCAAATACTCCACATAAAGGGTTACTATTTTCGTTAAATGACTGTGAACATTTTGAACAATATTTGAATGATCAACAATCAAACGAATAGCACAAAAGCCCATACGTTGTGCATTATCCTTATAATCAGTGTTAATGATTGAATATATAAGATGCTTAGCTGTACGTTTTAAAGAATAGCAATACCCGCTATTAAATTGTCCAACTTGCTTAGTTTCATCAAAAGAGAACTCCAATTTTTCGAATTCATTTTTGTTAAGTCCTGGAGAAATAAAATCATAATCCAAGCCGTTGAATGTGCGTTCAATTATAAGGTGTACTTTATTGTTATACTGTATATTTTCCATAATTTATGTCTAAAAAAATTTCTTCCAAAAAGCGCCGCCTTTAATGACGAAACTATCCTCTAATAAGTTCTTTGTTAATTCTTCCGGGTACTGTTCCGCAAAACGAGAAACGATTTTATCATATACAATATCTCCAATTGAAAAGGGTAGCACTTTAATTTTAAACTTATTGCGCGATTTATCGCGGGCTGACTTACAGTTTTCTAATAAGCCTAAAAACTCACTATTCATGTAATCGAAAGCTAGATCTACTTCTGGACGATCGTCATGTTGGAACCTTTTATTTTTTATATAGTCAAACTTGTTCACAACGAAATAGACAGCATCAGTATTCTCCAATACTTTTGCATCTTTAAAAATGGACAAGATATTGGAATAGGCAATACTCTGATCCAAAGCACCAAAGAATCGTTCCTCTTCAAAGCGTTTATCATGAGATAGTGCATCTAAGACAAAAACCAAAATCTTCTTGTTGGCACTCTTTATATAGTTTATGAATTGTGGAATCTCGGAATTCTCAAAACCTTGATTAAAAATGTTAACATAATTCTCACCAGGAACCTCCACAATATTAAAAGGATGACCAGTATTGTTATCGTCTTTCAATGAAGTAGCTATGTAATTATAACTTGCTACACCTGTACGCAAAGGCAGCACACCATAATCTAAATTACGCTTCAAGGTCTCTAAATATTTATTCCCATCGGGATTATAACTATCATGAATTAGTATCCCCTTTTGATTCGCATATTTTATTAGACTTGCCAGTATGGTAGACTTTCCTGAATAGGGCATCCCTACCATATAAAGATCTGTTCTTCCCGACTCCATCGTTGGTAGATCTTCAATTTTTTTAAAGAGGGTAATCGCAGAAGCTGAAGAATAAAATTTCAACGCTTGAATAAGCTTCTTTTCAATACCTATGTTTTCTAAATCAGCATAACCAATTCTCTTGTTAGTAAGCGCTTTTTTGATATCTTCCGCTGAACATTCTTGATCGCGGATTTTCTCTAATATATTCTCCTCAACCTGACTAGACTGTTCATTCCTTAGCTGTGGTATAGACGGTGGCATTGCACCTCCACTGCTCGTTCCTCCTAAATTGCCGATAGGTGGAGGTAACGGAATTGGTGGAGGAAGAACAATTTTGCCGTTCCTTTGATCATCCAAAAGCTGCAGCTCATTCAACTTATTAGCTGTTAAATTATATTGTTTCAATTCATCAAAAGAGATATGCGCTGCTGTCAAGGCTTGATCTAAAGCCTCTACAGGCACCATATTACAGTTCGCGAGAATAATTTGTTTCTTATGTTTATCCATGATTAATCGGTTAAGATTTAGATTTCAATAGTATTACCACGTTTTACAACTTCTCCAGGAATAGCGTCGGTTTTAGGCTCTGCATAAACGGGTACAAAAAAGGTGAAGTAAGGAATTAGAATAAAAAGATGCATCAACAAAATAATGATGAAAGGAATGATGTAATCGGGTTTGTAGACTTTCGCCAAAGCAATAGGGTTTGATATTGCCAGCTCACCAGTCTTTACTTCCACAGTTATAGGCTCATTATTGACAGGCAATGTCTTAATTTCCTTATTTATAAGGTCTATACTCTGCTGTACAAAGCTATTTAAAGCATTATAATTGCCTGAAATATTTAAACGATCCCACTCTTGAAAAGCCTTAGCATAATAATTCGCTTGAGGTACCATGACGCTATCCAACAATTTGTGGGTATTAGAAACCTTTACTTGGTATGCTTTAAGCGCAGCACTGGCGCTAGCCGCTACATCAATATCTTTCGCAGGACTGTTTAACACAGCCTCCGGCAAAAGATAAGGAGCTTGGCTAAGCTCGTCACGTAAAGACGCAGACTTATGATTTTTGTAAGCCTGTAATTTAGTCTTATACTGAGCTTCAAAGGTCTGCAAAGCATCTTTCGCGCGCCCTTCATACTGTGCTTTTAAGCCATATATCAAATCTATTTTATCGACAGCTTCTTTTTGAATGGCTTTTTTACAATTGGTTTCAATATTTACCAAATGCACCATAAAACCATAACTTACAAGTCCAAAGATGATGTAAATAGCAAAAAAGGCCGTCGCTGGAGTTTTCCAATACCCTTGGTTGACCATCTTCCCTTTATTCCTTTTAAGCAACCGAAGAACGAAATAATATAGAATAACAACCAATGCACTAAGCAGTAAACTAACGAGCATATTACCTTCAGTAATATAAAGTAGCCCTAGGAAATTACATAACAGTAATACCAAAAGGAAGATAGATGAGATAACATCTACAAATAGAAAATTCTCTTGTTTCATATATTCTAATTCAATGTTTTATTTTTTAATATGCGATGATTGCCTTCTATTACAGTATTAGTCAAGAGAAGGTTATATAAATCTGTCGATGAAGCCTTCGGATATTTAGCTTTTAATAAGGCTACATACCCTGCAACTACGGGGGCAGCCATACTTGTGCCGTCTAAAACTTCCGACTGATTGTTGGGTTTGGCACCAAGTATGCCAACACCAGGAGCAAAAAGGGTAGTATACCTTCCATAATTAGAGAAGTCTGCCACTGCTCCATCTTTATTTAAAGCACCGACTTTTATGGTGAACTCCGATCGTTGAAAAGGATCAAAGCCTGTCATCATACTACTGTTTCCGGCCGCTAAAACGCAGACCGTATTATTTTTTTTAGCATAAGCAAATAGCTCTTTCCAGAAGTCCGTTTCATCTTTGGCTCCATTTTTTATAAATTCTTCTTGAAGGCCTAAAGGAATGTTCTCCTGGTCCGCTAAAGCTAATCCCAAGGAAAGATTTATCACATCTGCTTTATGCTTTATAGCGTAAAGAATCCCACGTATAATATATGAGGAGCTCGTATACCCATTTGGATCTTCGACTTGTATAGGCATCAACGAACAATTCTCACAGATACCTTTAACTAGCGTAGAATTGCCTAAGGCTATAGAAGCTACATGAGAACCGTGGTTGACGGAAGCTGGCTTGACATCAGCATTGCCATAAAACACATTATAAGGCACCACCGATTTACCCTTTAAGCTCGGGTGATTCAAATCAAACCCATTATCGATTACGGCAATAGTAACTCCTGCACCAAGATTTTTATATCGATCAGGATCAATATTTATTTCCTGCTGGTGCCAGGCCTCTACCCTATTATTTAAGCTAACCTGACGGGTAAACAAATACTCATCCCAGACCAATAAATCCATATTTTTAACGGCATGTTTTACGCTCTCCTTAAATTGTGTTCTTTCCACATCAGGAACAGTCACTTGTAAATAATTTAGCGTTGTATCTGTATACCGTAAATGGTAGCGACTGGTATCAAAAGAGGTATTAAACGCTTGAATAAACTCATCAATCCGTGCACTGGTATCCTTAATGGCAATATTTACCAAGTTGGAAACCAACTTCCGCTTGCTAGACTCATCGATAATAATATTATCTGCAGTAATAGGTAGCAATGATGACTCTTGACGCGCACCAATAGATGGTTCCGTTGCCCCAGCTTGCGCATGAGGCGAATCCACAACTTTAACAGTAGGTTCAGATGACTTACCCAAAATGAAGTACCAAAACACAAGACTAAAAAGTATAAAGCCTAGTATAGCTAGGTAATAAGAAACAGGGTAGCGATATTCTTTCACTCTTTTAATTTGCTTCAGGACAGTTGACAATATACTCCCAAACGGTGCTTTCCGTAGGAGCAGATACTTCCACCACGCAGAACTCCGGTTTTCCAGCCTGTGCCGTATAATTCCACTCTAAAATGCCTGTTCCCGTTACTAGTCCATTAGTCTGAGCTACAATACGGCCATCATAATACACTTTAATCTCATCAGGAATCTTTACCGTATCGAATTGCAACGTTACCTTTCCTGTCTTATTTCCCAAATCGTGCTGGGTAGTCGTCGTACCTTGGCCTCCGGATTCTACACGAGCATCACAGTGAACTGTTTCAGGTGCCGCAGCAGGAGGCGTAGCTGCTGGTACTACGTTTTTACAATTTTCCAATTGCTGCATTAAAAGACTGACTTTACGATTAGGATTCCACCATAAAGCATACATCAACAAACCTATTAAAAGAAACAAGAGCAAATAAAACAAAGCCCAGTTTCTATAAAAGAAAGTATTATTGAAACGATCCATATTAGTTTAATGATAAAGATTTAACAAAAAAAACAAGACAGATTAACACCAGCAAAACCACTAATATCCACCAATATCTGGCTGCAAAATATTTTAAAAAGCCTAAAAAACCTCTTTTTTGTGAGTGAGCTACAGCAGCTGAATCCGTCTCTTTAAGCCTATCTTCGAGCAGCGGATCGATAGGGTCTACATAGATGTCTATCTTAACGTTTCCGTCTTTATCTTCCGCGGGTTTCTCCACTTGTGGCATTATAGGAGGCGGAAGGATAACTGGTGGTTTTTCCGCTTTAGGAGCCTGTACTTCTTCTACCGCCGAAAAATCGTTTGTTAAAATATTACGCTTTTGGTTTTGATTATTTTCGAACTTCCATCCCCATATAATACTGATATCCTTACCATTCGTAAAAATCAAATTGTTCTCTGGATTAAAAACATCCTGAATAATAGCAATCCAATTATGTAGATTTGAATCTTGTCTTTGCGACATCTGTTGGAGAACCTCTTGCAACTCTTCATATAGTTGCCAATACTGCTGAAGACCCTGTGGCCTAAAGTTTGATTGCTCCAATTGTTGCAAATTTGAAAAAGGCGAATACCAATCAATTTGATAATTGGTCTTCACAGGCTTCCCCAAAATATTTTTATACTTCTTGTCTACGTTAAAAGCTAAAAAATTGCTGATACGGTCATACTGATTGAATAAATAAGCATTATCATAAGATAAAGGCACATACTTATCCGTGGCTATGGAATAAAATTTATTCATAAACAACGTATTAGTTTAAATCGGAACTTAGGTTAGGAATTAATGTTGAACGATATGTCTCTTTTTGAGCCTCATCAGAAAGGGTTAAGGGTAAAAACTGCAGTACCAAATGCTGCAACTCACGGTTTGCCTCTTCGTCATAATTGATATATCCAGCATTGACAAGCAGAGAAATACGCAAAAACTCAATCCATTTATTATATTTTTGCAAGGCAATAGCTCTAATATCGATACGATCGTTATCAAAAAGTGACGAAATAGCCACACTAGAAGTATCTAAGTGACGCTCATAGTAACGATTGACATTACTAGCAGTAATATTTCTAGCCTCATCTCTTTCTTCTGTCGTAAAATAATTGATATCAAAATTGAACACCAATTCATTAATGATTAAAGCAAAAGATTCAGCCAAGAAAACTTCATACCCGTGGTTAACATCAATTTCAGAAATAACAGTATTCAGCAGGCGAACAAGTTTATCTGCTACCTTACGTTTCTCTAAGATCTCTTTGAAATAATCCAATACAAAGTTCAAATTATTACGACTCAAGCCGTAGGCTACAAGATCTTGATACTGATCAAAATCATTAATCTTTTCTAGCCAATTGTCGATGACCAAATGGACGTAATATTCTGCCTTCGTGGATTTAGCCTCATTTTGAATAAGCAGATGTTCGACCTTAACGCCATTTTGTTTTAAGAAATCTATTACCGCATGATGAGAAGCCAACCATAGATTGCGTTGCAAAATATCCAATACCTCATCTTTAGATTTTGCATCTTTCAATTCTGGGTATTGAGTTATCATAATAGAAGCTGTCGTTGTTTCCTCTAGTAATTTAGCACTCGTATCGACCACCATATTTTCGTTCAACAACGCATATACATCCTGAGCATGCAAAGACAAGCGTGTCATTAATGTATTAAAAAGCGTAATGTCTTTTACTAGCGCATTATTAAAAGACAACTGAAATTGATTAACATTTCCCATTTTGCTTTCGCGCATAGCGGAAATATCATCGTTATGGATATAATGTGTTAATTCTTGCTTTACTTTCAACATCAAGGCATTAATCTTTTGAAGGTTATGATTTACCTTCGTCCGATTGGAGGATACCTTTGTTAAAGACGCTGTAACAAGAGCCGAACCATCTTGATTTAAAGATGCCACTTGATTCCAAGAATGCTCTCCATTGCTAAAGTGCTTCTGTACAAAGCCATGCTTTACAAAAGACTCCTTTAGCACGCTTAAAAAGGTTGACCGTTCTGGGCTAACTCCTGTTTCTTTTCCTTCGAGCTCAAAGCCTTGAAAAGAATCATTAGAATATTTATAATCCCTAAGCAGAAAGAAATTTTGAAACAATTCTTGATTTAATGTCCATTTGGTATGCCAATTTCGGGTTTGCGTAACAATCTCTTGTTCGAAGAAACGCTCAAAACGTGTATCCCATTTATACATTAATTTGTCTGCAGACTCAAGGAATTTTATATCATTGGTGGTATCAAACTTAATCTGATTATTGAAGAAAGTGAAAATAACAAACAAAGGAGGTAAACTAGCTCCTTGCAGAGATTTAGTACGTTCTTCTGGCGTAGCGCCGATATTGTTCTCGATCCAATTGTAAAGCAAGGAAGAAATCTCGTTCACTTCTAACTGTTTGTCATTGGTACAAAACAGTAAGTTATTGATATTAAAATCCGAAGAATACTTATTAAACAAGTAAGAAACCTTGCCACGCAGTAGCATACCATCAATATTTTTGTCAGATACCTCCTTCTGATCTAGCGCCAAACGGCTACGTGCACCAGGGAAGTCCAACAAATCATTGAAGGCTAAAAACGGTTTTGATTCAACGAGATTTTCTGGAATTGAAAAAACCAACTCCGCAATTAAAGCAGTCAAGGCAGGAGCATGAATTTCAATCTCCCGTCCTCCAGGGGTTTTCAAAATCGTTAACTTACTAGCCGATTCCTCTCTTAACTCACTAAGTCTTTTCACATCAAGAATGGCCCCTCCTTCGCGCAAAACATTCTTAAACTTAATGTACCCAATCTTAGAGAACTCTACCTGTTTAAGCTTTTGTACGAGATGAATAAATAACTCGGTAAGTATTACTTCTTTGTTCCAAAGTATATAAAAAATACGGCTCCAATCTTCGGGGCGATAGCTGCCTATCACGCTACCAATACGTTCAAAGAAACGAGACTCGAAAAGCCCTTCAAAAAGAATAGTATGCTGAGAGAGGTTCTTCTCAAAATAATCCTTAATTTCCAATAAATCATATTCCGAAATATAGTCTTGCTGACTATCTGGTTTTTCAACCTCTAGCTTCTTAATATGGCTTTCAAAATCAGCCTTAGATGGGAAAGCAGTTATCTTCTTTAGATCCAAGAAAAAAGAATCTAACAACACGAGAAGTAAATCCTTAACAGACAACAAATTGACCTTAATTGGAAAATCAGAAAACTTATGATCCTTATCTATGGTAAAACGAGTTACTAAACCCGTACTTTCCGCTCCTGTTCCTGGAGGATTTATATCTTTTAGAAAATCAAAATAACTGCCATCATTCTCAATATTAAAAGGCTTCCCTTCTTCTGACAGCAAGTTTTTAATCAAGTACGATTTCCCTACCTGACTAGCTCCAAAAACAGCAATTACAGGTTTGTTACCTATATTACTTTCTACTTTTTTAATTGTATTTAAACTATTCTTTAAAGTAAGTAAAGCCTTATTGCGGTCTTCGTACTTTAAATTTTTATCTACCCAAAGAATAGATTTTTCAATCCATTGAGACTTATCGGAAATAAATTCCTTAATCGATTTTATCTCAGTTTCAGAATAATTGCTCACCATATTATCGCTATAAAACAAACTCACATGTATCTAACCAGTACCCTTGTACATTATCTAATGTTTGATAATGTAACGTGAAGAATTTCAAGGGCTTTTCATTCCCTTCGGCATCTTCAATATGCTCAATAGATAATAGTTCTTTACTTTCATCTATATCCCTAGAGAGTGTCACTTTTAAGGGTAAATGTTTTAATATTTCTCCTCTTTCCTTGTTAATTAATTCTTCATAAAATGACGGTTCCTTTCCAATAAATCGCATCCTGAAAACCTCTTCCATTTGTTTAATATCCAGGCCAAATTTGTAGAGAGCGGAATAGGTATAGTTTTGTGCTGTATATTTCGCATATCCAAAAGCAAAGGGTATAGTCTTCACGAGTATACTACCTTCATTATTCTGAGGCGTAAGCATAACAGTTTTGACATTATCTACTTTAGAAAGAATATAGTCGGCTGTTGAATTTAGATTTCTTGCCAATACGGCACTATTTAATCGAAAATCTTGAATCTTATTAAGTTTACCCGCCATCAAGGCAACGATAGCACCAACACTAACAATAGTCTTTGGGTCATTCACGACGCCCATATTGTCAGCAAAAGGATACCAGTTGCCTATCCAATAATTATTAAGGTTGATAACATTATTAGGAGAGGTTGCCAAAAATTTCTTAAACAATCCTTCGTAACTTAATAAAGAAGCAGGTTTCCCCGAAAGCACGACATAATCACATTCATATTGATTGATAACTAAAGAAATCTGCTTTACAAGACTCTCGAACACAGCACCAACTACCTGGTTTACTTGGCTGCCAGAGATTTGCCATTTTATTTCCAAAAAGCTAAAACCGAAAAACTTCTCAAAATATTTCACCAGCTCTTTATTCTCAAATTCCTTCCCTATTATTTCTTCAAAGGTTAACGAAAGTACAGCTGTATGATTCGCCTGTTCTAAAAACTTAAGGATGATTGGTGTAGCAACTTGATGCACAAAAGATTTACGCATCATCTTGGCTAAGTAGCCTATATTATTAGAATTTTCACCAAAAAAACCATTGATACGGTTTTTAATATCACTAATTCCCTTGGCTTTACCATAGTTTTCTAGTCCTCCAAAATCATTCACCTCTCCTACAGCAGTATTACCACGAATAATGATTTTTTGTATCAACTCTTTCAACAAATCATCCCCAGCAACTTTGAAGCTATCCCAAAATAAAGGCACCGGAGTTACCTCTTGAATCGTATTCGTTGTTTTTAAGTCGTATTGATTTATAATAACATCTGTAGTACCGGCACCAATATCAATTGAAGCAATCTTTAGGTGATTCTTATTATTAAATAAGTAATGTTCAATCACATAATTATTACCCTTCAGCTTTTTTGCGAACAAACTGTATACGAAGACCAACTGACTACAGGTAGCCTCATCGTACATCCAGTCCTTTTTATCCTCTTGCTGACTAATTTTTTTAGAAATATCTCCTATGCTAGGTACAATTTCAGGTTTCTTAAACCAATTTTCATTCTCTTCCTGATCAAAGTAAAACTGTTGATATCCCTCCAGTAGCGCACAAGCTTCCTCTGCGGCTTTTCGTAGTGCAATTTGCTCATGCTGAATCATTCCCGTTGGACAGGAAATCGTGATTCTCTTGATAATTCGAGGAACTGTCATGTCCCCATGCTCTTCCCTAAATTTGTAAGAGTTAATCTGTACATGTGCGTGTATCAACATTTCTAAGAACACAAATTTCATCAAAGAGCCTCTAGAAAATAATGATTTGGCACCAAAAACATCATTGCCTTTTAATAGGTCTCCATGTAGACTAAGCTGTTCGGAGATTCCGTTGAGGTAAACTTTCTTTACCCGGTTGGAATTTATTGGTTGATACTCCCATTCACGATCACTCAATTGATCATCCCACAAATACCGTTTGGGGCTAGAATTAAAGGTCTTAAGTTCATACCCCAAGTCTAAATTAGTACTAGCATTGTTAATCAATCGTTCGGCTTCAAAGCCTATACGAACGAAACTTGGAACAGTAAACTTGTTGTTATGGTAATTATCTGTATTGATATGTCCAAAACTCGACTCGCTGAACACTAAGTTCATTGGAAAAGAGTTGTTATACTCCTGATGTGGATCAGTATAATCTTGGATAATCAACTTTTTAACGCTATCAAACTCAAAATTATCGCTATCGCTATTTTCAAACAATAAGGCACAGGTAGCAGAATTACCAATATCAATCACCAAATCGACTGCTTTTTTACGTACATTATCTGTAAAAAGTTGTATCTCCGGAGACTCCACTTGATTAGCAAGCCACTTCATCAACATAATGTATTTGGCTACATACTTTTTGATGGGGTGATTGTAACGCTCTTCCTCATTTTTACCGTAAAATACTTCTGCAAGGTATTTGTCAATCCATGTCAGTGACCCATCTTGGGTAAATAAGAAATTGCTTAAATTAATCTCGTCAGACTGTATACGAAATACGTTCTCATCGGGATTATTACTCAGCTGTGGCCCTGTGCGATCGTCTTCTCCACGCGCCAATGATGTATCAATAGCGAAAACAATAGACGCTTTTGTAAAATCATCATCACAGGTGAAAAATACACGTACCCAATCTGTAGGAAAAAGCAAATCCTTATTAATCGCATTTTCTTTAAAAAATGGAAGAGGAAGCCACAAGTTTTGGTATTGCTTCAGCACCTGCTTAAGATTGCTTTCTTCATATACCTCATTCGTAACGGCCGTACAAAGGCTTAGGTCCGCTTCTTCTTTTAGACGCTTATTAATTACAAAATCTTTGTCAATAAGCTCTTGCAAACGATAATATTGCTCACCTCCCTCGGTATTAACCTTTAAAACAGGATCAAGTATAAAATCGAAATAGTTCGTATCAAAAGGTTGATCATAGTAAAAACGATTCTCCTTACCGAAATTTAGATCAATATTAACCTCATACTTGTAATATTGAATACTAGAGTTTGCTATTAATGAAATTCTCTTCATGAATCAGTGTGGCTATCTTAAAAAATCAATTATCGGTTCATTCCTTTTGGGTCAGGACCGTAATCATTCGTGAAAGCATCACCATCGGCAAAACACATCCAAAAACCATAAAACGGGATAAACTGATACCATCCTGAATTTCCTAAATCATGGCATCGTCTAGTATTTACGGCTAAGGAAAACCAAAAGAGAGGTAAAATAAGCAACGATACAAAGCCAGCTATCGCCCCATCCGCACTTTGGGATACTGCTGTTATCAAAAGCCATGCAAGAAAAAGGATAAAAAGAGAGAACCAATATTCACTTCTTCGAATCCTACCTTCAAAACTAAATGCGGTTGCTAAAAAGCTTTTTGACTCCGTCGTTTCATAGCTATTGACTTCTTGTTTTGGAGTACCATCGTTAGGCGTGAAAGCCTCCTTTTGTAGAGGATTTACAAGGGGCTTTACAGGTTCTTCTACAACGGCAGTAGGACTAACTTCTTCGGCTAGGCTATCCTGCTGTTCGTTATTTTCCATAGTGTCCTTAGGCACAAATAACATGGCTAACTCTGGGGATTCTTTAGCTTCTACCCAATCTTCCAATCCCTCATACCAAACAAGCGTGTCTTCTGTAATATTCGCTCGCTGAAGATCAAAGTAAGATACCGGACCAAAGCGTTCCGTTTCTATTAAATAAAAGTATTTATTCATACCTAAGGCTACGTAAATGATGATTAACTAATATGTACTGCCAAAACTATACAAATGGTTTTCCCGCTCTTTACGGGAATCCATAATGGCCATATTTTTATATATTAGCTTATCATCTGTAGCATTCAATCACAAAAAAGAGGTCTCTTTGAGGCGATAAACAGGAAAAACAGTGAATTTACAACAGGAATATTGTCTTGATTTTAACCATGAAGACAGCAACTCTTTGAAAAATAATGATTGCTTGAGGCTTAAATTAAACTTCTTTAACTTATAGATTGAGTTAAAGACAAAATAGGTTGCACCTTTATCTAAAGAATATTTTTATATTTGAATTTCTTCATTTTATTCTTCCATAATATATCATATTTTTAAAATTTTAGAACTTTAAACACTAAAAATAGAAATGTCATTAATAGATTTATCAAAACGCGTAGCGCTGGGAATCGATATCGGTGGTACAAATACGAAATTCGGAGTAGTCAACCATCGCGGCGAAGTTCTTGAAAGAGGAAGCTTGAAAACAGACAGCTATAAGACTGTCGAAGAGTTCATCGACGCCTTATATGAAAAAGCATACCCATTGATTGAAATGTTCGGTGGCGAGAAAAGCTTCGATGGAATCGGTGTAGGCGCGCCCGACGCTAATCATTATACAGGAACAATAGAGCACGCTCCTAACCTTCCTTGGAAAGGGACCATACCTTTTAGTAAGCTAGTAACGGCTAAATTCAATATACCATGTTCTATTACAAATGATGCAAATGCTGCAGCTTATGGTGAGATGCTTTTCGGAGCAGCACGAGGCATGAAAGATTTCATCATGATTACCTTAGGAACAGGCGTAGGAAGCGGAATTGTAGCGGCTGGAAAGCTTATCTATGGACATGACGGTTTTGCTGGCGAGTTAGGACATACCATCGTGAAGCCTGGTGGAAGAAAGCACTGGGGCACAGGTTCCGAAGGAAGCTTAGAGGCCTACGCTTCGGCAACAGGAATCACGATTACAGCAAAGAAAATGAGAGCTGAATTTCCAGAGTCTATGCTGAACCAATATCCTGAGGAGGCTATCAGTTCTAAAACCGTCCATGAATGTGCCTTAAAAGGTGACCCTATAGCTATTGAAGTATTCAGATATACAGGACAAAAACTAGGTGAAGCCCTAGCAAATTTTGTGATGTTCTCATCGCCAGAAGCTATCCTTCTTTTTGGAGGGGTGATTAAGGCGGGCGATTTCATCTTGAAACCAGCAAAACTACATATGGAAAGAAACCTCTTCCCATTATTTAGAAATAAAGTGAAATTAGTTTTCAGCGAACTCGAAGAAGCAGATGCAGCCATCTTAGGAGCAAGTGCTTTGGTTTGGGAAAAGTAATTTGAACACAAAATTATATAGTAAAGGCCGTCTCTAGAGACGGCCTTTACTATATAATTTCTAAATAGATAGCTCGATTCTTCTCCCGCAGAGACTTACTTAACGGATCTAGTCTGCTATAATAAGTGTATAAACCTCCTTTTACGGACTATAAGGGCATAAAGGCTGTTGCATCGACTTCTATCAGCATACCATCCAACGCTAAACGCGGAACAGGAATCAAAGTGCTTGCCGGAAATTCATTGTTCGTCCACAACTTATGCATCTCCTCTGTCCATATCTTAAGCTTATCTTGATCATGATCGACAATCAATACCGTGATTTTTAGTACATCAGCCGGCTTTAAATCATATTCTTTAAGTACTGTATCCAAGTTCTTCAACGTAAATTGAACTTGCGTTCTGAAGTCTGGCGACAGGCTATGCTCTAAATCTTCGCCACCGCTTTGGCCTGATATAAATACATATTTCCCATTGCCGGTAGCGCTCGTCGCATGTGCAAAACCAAATGGGGTCGGATCAAAAATTGATGATGGGTTTTTATGCGTTATCTTTGTCATGTTTTTTTTATTAGTATTTGTTTGTGAAAATACCTGTAGCCCTATAAGTACTACAGATAAGGTAAGCAAGAATGTTCTCATTTTGTTTTATTTTAATTGTTAAAACAAAATTAACCGTAGTCATTTTTAAAAACGTTTACATATGTTGAGAGAACATAAATTTAATAAATCATTTTCGCCGATTCTTAATTATCTTTATACTAATGACGTCATTTTGGGATTTTATAGACAGGTATATATTGTTAGCTGAGGAGTCAAAAGCGGCATGGTCTGCCCTATTGGTAAAGTCTGAGCTACAAAAAGGAGATTATCTATTAAACGAAGGAATGGTACCTAAAAAAATCACTTTTGTCCGTAAAGGTTTACTTTCCTACAGCTACCAAAATGATAAAGGAGAAAAGATAATTAAGAAGTTCTTTGCTGAAAACTCATTAGTAGCATCTACCAGCGCCCTATTGACGCAAGAACCTAGTATTTTCTCCATACAGGCACTCGAAGACACCGAACTAATAAGCTACAACTTTAGTGACTTCAGAGCCTTGACAATGGCCTATAACGATATTGCTAATTTTTACATCAGCTACTTAGAGCGCCATTGGGTCATTGAAAAAGAATTCGGTGAAATCACCCTTAAGGCAGACACGGCCAAACAGCGCTATTTAGATTTTACGAGAACATATCCAACGGTTGTTTCCCGCCTAAAGCTGCACCACATCGCCTCCTATCTAGCGATTACACCTACACAACTGAGTAGAATCAGAGCGGAATTGTAGTCTAAAAACTTCCTCCTAGGAGGAAAATATTCTTTCATCAACATGTTCTTGAAAAGCAAAGGTCAGTAAATTAAACCTTGCATTCCCATTCGTCCAAAACATATATTTCGACCAACAAACGATTAGAGTGAAACCTATCTTGCATACATGCTCAAAACAAGGCCGCTTAACTATAGTTGGCACAAATAAGCAAGCCACGCTGTTATATAGTCATTATACAAATGGTAAAAATCTACATATCAGACCTAGATATTCCAGCATACAAAGATTAAAGATTGCTTAAGGTTCTATTTATTCGAGAATGTAAAACCTGGTCATACATCTCAATAAAAAAACAACTAAAAAAAATGACTATCAACGTTATAAAAACAAATAATGCATTCTGTTACCCATAGCTCCTTGGCATCTTTTTTGCATCACACTTTCTTTATAGTATAATCATATATATTATATCGATAAAAAAATCACTAAATGCCACTAACCAATACCGTCAGAAGTCATCAATACAAAAGACATTATGAATGTACTTGCATTTTATGGAGAGTGAGAAAAATATTAAACAATAACCAACTATAAAATGAAACATCTGTTTATCACATGTACCACATTACTACTTTCTGGAAATTTATTGGCCCAGACTATGGAAACAGACCGCGTTGTGGATTGGAATTCTGATATCTATCAAGTAGGTCAGTTATACCCTGGTTATATTATCAAGCTGGAGGGTGACACCGTACAAGGCTTTATAAAAGCTGGACAACGCTGTGCTATAGGCGGTATAGGAAACAACAACCAGAATTCAGTTGAATTTTACCTTAGCAAATCTGATAGAAAACCTGCCGCGAAATACAAATCTGACCAACTGAAGGGTTACCAAATCGCAGACAAACTCTACGAATCTATTAATTACAATGGGGGCTTATTTAAAAAGCCTAATTTCAACCTAGTCGTTAAAGATGGAGCCATCCGTGTCTATCTATGGTATTCCACGGCCGAAAATTATGGCTTTATCAAGCAGCAAAGTGGTGAAAGCTGGCAAGATTTTGATAAAAGAAGATATGAAAGCAAGACTATAATAGCTAAAGACCCTAAAAAACCTATAGAGCATGGTATGTTAGGTCTTTCCTTTTCTAAAAACATGTCGGCCATGGTTGAAGACAATCCTGAGTTAGCAGAAAAGATAAAATCGAAGGCTAAAGGTTACACCTTATTTAATTTCTTTGATGTAATAAACGAATATAATACTTGGGCAAAATCAAGATAATGAAAAGACTACTATCGATAGGGTTTACTATGCTTAGCACCCTCGTATTCTCCCAACAAGTAATCAGTACCGAGGAATATACAAACGCATTTAGCAATACCTATTGGACGCGTGTACTAGGACATGATGAATCTGGATACTACCTATTGCGGGAGTCTGGCCCCATAAGTACAAAAACTATTATTCTCGAGAAATATTCCCCAGCTTTAAAACTTCTTTTTGCAAAAAATATTGAAGCAACTACCGGTATATGGAATGATGCGAGATACCATAAATACACAGAACTAAGCAATGGAAAAGTATATATATTTTTGGATGGCTGGAACAAAGAAAAACAAGAAAGCTCATGCTATGTACAACAGGTATTAGACGATGGCACACTAGCAACTGATATAAAAATATTGGAAACAGAAAGTGCCTCCAGCCAATCCAAAGCCCCAAACTATGTGATCAGCTTCTCGCCTGATGGCAGTAAACTAGCTGTACTTACTGAAAAAACCTATGAAAAAGAGAGCAAAGAAAAATTACGTTTGAAGGTATATAATAGTGCTGACTTATCTCCATTATGGAGTAAAGATCTAACGCTTGAAAACGCCGCAGAAAGAGGGCCAAACAATAGTCTCGTCGTTGATAACAACGGAACGACATACCTTTTCAAAGATATTAGAATATCGAGAAAACAACATCAATACCAGGTACTAGCTGTTGGAAAAGACCTTTATAAAGTATCTCCAATCAATTTGGATGGGTATGCACCCGTTCAAAATAAAATACAAATACGGGACTGGAAAATTAATTATCGCGGGTATCCTTGGGCCCCTAGAACAAAAAAATACAGACTGCCAAGCGACATGGTATTGTGAAATTGGAACATCGGGAGAACTAATACATAATCGCATCGAAATCTTTGAAGAATCGCTGTTACAGGCTATATTAACCAGAAAAACAGCCATTAAAGAGGGCTTTGTATTAGAGAACATCTTCTTAAAAGATGTACTCATAAAGCCATCCGGAGGTGTACTGCTCCTAGCAGAGGAACAATTAGATATTATAAGACCTAAGAAACAGGCGGGATCCCCTATCATAACAGAGGAACATGAACTGCATTATGGTAAAGGTCTGATAATGTCCCTTGACCACCAAGGTAAAAGCATGTGGAATGTCTTGTTAGACAAACGCCAAAATGAATTGACTACGGATCCAAAAACAGCATTTGGCTCTTATGCCTACCAGCTAAAAGAAGATAAATTATATTTAATTTGGAACTTTATGGAACTAAAGCGAGACCTTAAGCCTTTGCCAACATTCCGCTATTGGGTAGATCTAAATCAGAGTAAAATAAATATTGATAATCTATATGGCGTTAAGACCATACACCCTACCCTGCTGACCGTTATTGATAAGGATGGATATTTTGTTTATGATGACAGAACGTTTAAATCATTACCATTAAACACTATCCAACAGCAGAATGCATTTGCTATGGCTGTAGATCCGAACATATTTTTCCAAACGAATGGTGGGATTGTCATCCTGTCACATATGGAAGGAACGGATGCGAAGAGATACAAGTTTAGTACGATTTCATTTTAACTTAAAAAAAAGTGATTACGGGCAACGGTAATCACTGTCTTTAACAGCTGTTCCCCAAGTTCCCATATATTGTATGTGTGCGTATAAACTTTTTAAAACACCCCATAAGCGGTTGCAGTTTGTTGATAATTTGTGTTTTCACAACGTTAAGGTTCAATTTAAAACTTCTCTCCGCTTTTATATTTGGGAAAATAGCTTACAGCATCTGGTTCACCAAACTGCTATTATAGTATGTTTTGTATTATATTTTAGTGGTTAAATATCCAATATTTTCAGTTATTTTTTCTATTTCCCAATTCCACCATTCCATTTCTAATAATTCCTGAATTCTTTCTTCCGAAAACCTCTTTTTTATTTCTTTTGCTGGATTTCCACCAACAATAGTGTAAGGTTCTACATTTTTAGTAACCGTTGAGTTTGTTGAAATTATTGCTCCGTTTCCGATTTTTACTCCAGGCATAATCACCACATTATGTCCTATCCAAACATCATTTTCGATAATAGTATCTCCTTTATAAGGTAATTCTTCTTTTTTTGGCGCTGATTTACCCCAATCCTTTCCAAAAATATAAAATGGATAGGCTGTAATTCCATCCATTTTGTGATTAGCTCCATTCATTATAAATTTCACATCCGAAGCTATCATGCAAAATTTTCCAATTATTAACTTGTCTCCAATAAAATCAAAATGATATTTTACATTTTTCTCAAAATTCTCGATGTTTTCAAAATCATCATAATAGGTATAATCACCAACAATAATATTAGGATTTTTAATTATGTTTTTCAAAAAACACAGTTTGTTATAATTAGAAATGGGGAAAATATCGTTTTTATCTGGAATATTCATATCGTAGACTAAAATATCGTTAACGGACCTCAGCTTGCCGAAATATAGGTTTAAACTGAGAAAAAACTCAATTCTCACCAAAAATTAGCCAAAGCGATTTATTAGCTACTAAAGTATAAAAAAGGAATTAAGCAAAGCGAATCACGAACACTTAAATACAAAACAAAGACATAATCACATTTTATAAAGGATTTTAAGCAGTTTACTGGAGACACCCCTGAAAATTTCAAACGGTTTTTGTAATTAACATTATTCTAATCAAATAGCTGTTCCGCTTCCGCCTACTACTTTAATTCCATCATCGAATTTTTTCCAGAACCTTATATAGCGATAATTAGCTTCAAATGGCGAATCGTTATACGTCCCTTTCAATCTCATTGTTAGTGTGATGACTGCCATATCATCGATAATATTCAGATTTTCAACTTCAGGGAGCAATTCATAAACCTTTAATGCTCCATCGCGATATGTACTAAGATCGATTGCTTTGGTTATTACCTCACCGCTAGGGAGGATGAACAACAAATCATTGTGCAGTAACTCGTCAAGTAAAGTTATTTTGCTTTCTTTGATTGCTTGGTAGAGTTTGGTTTCCTGTTCGAGTATGTCGTGTTCTGTGATTCTCTTATCCATAATTTTACTTTTTTGTATATCTATAAATATCTCCGTAGTGTGACAAATTTATATTAACAGATGATCTTATTCAAGTATCGAAGTAAGAAAAACGATTTTTTAAAATTACAGCGGGGTTAGCATTTGCAACTTTGCATTGTAATCATAATTAAAAGGCAATGGAAAAAGTAACTCTAAAATCAGTAATCATTTTGACGGCGTCTATCACCATGATTGCTTGTAATTCAACAAATCGTTTAACAAGCAAAAAAAATGTTTTCAGTAGAACAAATTAAAGCGGCTCACAGAAAAGCTAAATCAGGTGCAGACTTTCCAAATTGTCATGCTGTCCTTCGACAGGCTCAGGATGACAAGTCAAAGGATTGCTTAGAAAGGGATAACGTGATAAGAGGATGATTCTTGCTAAGAGATTTTATCCTTGCTTGTAAGGCTTTAAATTAGCTTCCACTGGGTTTATAGCAACCTCGCTGCTCTAAACTCTATCCTGCTCCTCCTCCGGATCGACCTATGCCCCACCTCCGAAGTTTCTCTATACCGTAGCTGGAGTAAATTACCATAAAGGGTTCTCTTGTTTTGATATTCAAATACTGCACAAAATATTATATTTACTATTTCAAACACTGTCTTTGCTATTTTATGGTTTCAGCTTTGCTATGATTGTGACAAGTTTGATGAAAATTAAACTCAACACCATGACAAAAACCTTCTATACATTTTTCATCTTTATTATCACCCTGTCTGCGGTAAATGCACAAAAAGGCATCAACTTTTCCCATACGTATCCCGGCGGAGGAAGACTACTTATGTGTGTGGATAGCTCAGCTAAAAACATTTATTATAACCAAATATTTCCTAACCAACCTAATACTTCTTTTAGTTATTTGCCTGAAGTAAACAATATAAGTGTCCAAATTTATTTTAGAAAGACGGAAAGTGTACAGCATTTTCGATATACTATTTTAGCCGATAATGAAACCATTGTGATCAATAAATCGATCAACAAAGAGGACCTAAAGAATGTTGTAAGGAAAGATGACGACTTCAAAGACGAAGTACTCAGCACTACAACACTTGGCATTTTCCCTATACAAGGAAAAACTATTACTATACTAATCTACAGCATCGAAAAACCTCTTGATATACAGAAATCTGTTTTTTACGGCAAGCCTATTCCGAGAGCAAAAATCGAAGTCATAGCAAAGCGTTTTGCAACAGAAAAAGGCGTTGACTACAACGATATATTAGAGCCTAAAGAAAAGATAAATCTCACTTTTAATAAGAAAGACGACGAACTAACCATTGTGAAAGAAGCAACGGATATTGATTATCTCTATTATATGTCCGTAAAAGACAAGAGAACGGATAAAACAATATTTGAATCCACTTCGTGGCTATACGGCGGTTATCTTAATAAAGCTGGTGCACCTTTACCTTATGTAAAGGTTGAAAAAAGCATTTTCAAAAAATCGGGAGATTATGAAATTACTATTCAGCCATTAATCAACTGGAACAAGTGCCTTGATTGCGATATATCAGCAAAAGAAACAGAGAAATATATAAGCAGATATACGCTCTCTTTAACGCTAGATGAAGAGAGCTACTCAAAAAAAGAGCTTTTAATTTATACGCTAATTGCGGTATTTTCTATTGGGCTAGTCTTTCTCAATATTCTTTACTTCATCAAAAAAAGAAATAAAAAGAAGCTAGCAGAAAAAGAGCAACAACAAAACATGGCAAAGCTCAAACTTAGCTCTATTCGTTCTCAATTAAATCCTCATTTTCTATTTAATTTACTCGCTGGCATTCAAAACTTAATGAACAAGAACGAAATAGACAATGCCAACAAATACCTTTCTAAATTTGCTCGTTTAACACGCCATGTGCTTGATGATAAAGAACTGATTAATTTGTCACAAGAAAAAAGTTTACTCGACGATTACTTACAAATGGAGCAATTGCGATTTGGCTTTACGCACGAAATTAACTACTCCGAAGACTTAGATAACGTAGAAATACCAAGTATGCTACTACAACCATTTGTAGAAAATGCAGTGAAGCATGGTATATCACAAAAAGCAGCCGATGGGAAAATCGCAATCAAATTCATTAAACAAGCAAATGATTTGGTATTAACGGTTACTGATAATGGAAATGGATTTGATGTAGGGGAAAAGCATAATGGTTTAGGGCTTCAATTAAGTAACAGTAGAATAGCACTATTAAATAGCATTTATAAAGAAAATCGCTTTATCTTAGCTATACAACCAACCAATAATGGAACTATAATAAGCTTAAAATTAACCGATTGGCTATAACATGATCAGAGCAGTATTAGTAGATGACGAAATTTCCAACGTAGAAAACCTACGGACTTTATTAGAAAAGCACTGTCCGCAGGTAACTATAATCGCAACAGCTCAAAATGTAAGTGATGCCGTTAAGGCTATTGAAAGGAATTTGCCGGATTTAGTGTTTCTAGATATTCAAATGGGTGAGAAAACAGGTTTTGATGTACTGAAACTGCTACCGTCACGCAATTTCGATGTTATTTTTGTTACTGCTTACGACCAATATGGTGTACAAGCAGTAAAATCTGCCGCCTTAGATTATCTTTTAAAACCTATTGATATAGAAGAGTTGATGAACGCGGTAACTATAGCTGAACATAAATTCGCCAAACAAATACGAACTTCACAGCTCGATTTTTTACTGCAACAACTCAAAAAGCCAGAAACGAACGTCAGCAAAATTGCCTTGCCTATGCAAACCGAAATAAGGTATGTTCCTTTATCAGAAATTATACGTTGTGAAGCCGACAATACGTATACCCACTTCTTCCTTTCGACTGATGAAAAAATATTGGTTTCTAAATCACTTAAAGAATATGCAGATTTACTGCGTCCCAACGGATTTTTAAGAACGCACCAAAGTCATTTAGTAAACCCTAAATACGTAAAAAGCTGGTTAAAGGAAGATGGTGGTGTTTTACTCTTATTATCTGGAGAAAAAATCCCCATTTCTAAGCCCAACAAGGAGATGGTAAAACAAGCCTTGCAACAACTATAAACAATTATAAGGTTATTTAAATTGGGTTTTCTGGGGCCAGCAGGGATTTGCACAGTTCTGCTACCAAACGCTTTCCTGAGTGAAAAAGTTAGCTCAGCCTCACGATTCAACCTTGTAACGAGCATACCTAAACACGGCGTTTGCAACATAAGAACAATATGTATTAACTTCTTTAATCAGCCACAACCTTCCCAAATTGTCATCCTGCCCTTCAACAGGCTCAGGATGACAAGTCGAAGGATCGTTTAGAAAGGAAATTACGGTATAGGGGGTGGTCCTTGTTAATAGGCGTTGTTCTTGCTTCTAAGGCTTTAAATTAGACTCCACTGGGTTAGCAGCCTCGGCTCTCTTAAACTCTATCCTGAGTCTCCTACGGACGAACCCAGCCCTGCGCTTCTGTTCTCAACCCTCGGGATTCACACCTAGTGTGAATCCCGAGGGTTTATTCAGTATGTGGAGTGTTCTTGATTTGGTACTCACCGAATCGCTCACCATTTTTTTAATACGTTTTTTGCTGCAATTGCTATAGTGTAAATATAATCAATCTGTTTAAAAATTCGGACATCAAACCCCTATCGACTAGCCTCTATGAGAAATATATTAATTTATTCGGGAAGTGGACCAAGGTACATTTCTCTGTTAAATGACCTTGCCCATAGTCGTATTTACATCCGTAATGTTGCACCCGTCACTTACGATCTCCTGGCCTATCCTGTCTGTTTATATCTACAATTAAGACGATTCTTCTAGACTTTCTATCAAAAGACCGATTTTTGTAAAAACACGAAAGGTCCGGCTAAAAGAGGCATCACAGTTTCCGTATGAAAGAAATAAAAGATTATTCTGTAATTTAAGCCATCTAAAATCAACGAATGGCAATTTCAGATAAAACCAGAAAATTATTATGGGGGAAATCCGGTAACAGGTGCGCCATCTGCAAAACAGAATTGGTTACCAAAAAAGAAGATAATGCAGAATTTAACATTGGTGAAGAGTGTCACATTATCAGTTCAAAACCGACTGGCCCACGGCATGTTGAAGGTTTGCTTGGCTACGATCAATATGAAAACCTGCTGCTGTTATGCCGGAATCATCATAAAGAAATTGATGAGTTGGAAGACACCTACAATGAGGAGGTTTTGCGATACCTCAAAACCAACCACGAAAACTGGGTAAGAATCACGTTAAAAAATGCATCTGAAGAAATCAGTGGAAACGAAAAACCACTCTTCCTTGCCCAGGTTACATCAGGTAAAGTTTTATACAACATCATCAATGGAGTATATGGTTACAATACGGACTATGATGAATCCGAAACCCAAAGTGAGATGGATTTTATAGCCTATGTGCTTGAAACCATCAGGAATTACGGGGATTTGACAGGCATGTCGGATCCGGATTCTGTTAGTATGGCCTATGACCTTAGGCAGCTTTTAGAGCAAATAGATAAACGTGGGTATATGTTATTTGCGGATCGTGGAAATCAACCTATGTTTCTAGGCAATCCAAAAAGTGAAGACTGGACAGTTGCTACGTTAATTTTAAGAAGAAAAGAGAATCCTGAAATTGTCAAAGTTGACATGGCAACTGGAAAGCAAATTTTATAATAGATCCATTCAGAATTAAAAATTTTTCATAAATTACTCCTCAACATTATCTGATTATCGTCTCAATCAATAATAGCTCATAAATTTAAATTTTCATCTCTCAAAGAAATGCCCAATCGAAATTTACCATTGTTTGAAGTAATCCCTGAAAACAAACGATATTTTGAACGCTCCAGTAAAAAATCCGTTTTTGTCATAGAAAAAAATAATTGGAATGATTACTGGTTTTTCACCGCATACACACTTTATCATTCAGCAATTTCATCAAGTAGCGATAAGGATCAGCTCATTGGTCACCTCAAAATTTTAAAACGTGGTCAGTCTAAAAATCAGTTTGATCTGCTGAAAGAAGGCGTTATGGAATATTTGGATGAGGATTTTTGTTCAATGGGTGCTGACCTTGACTATTATCAACGCTTGTCTGATTTAGAACCTACCATTCGGAAAAAGGTGCTTAATGCATTAAATGATGTGGTAAATAATGTCGAAATCAGAAATACCTTTGAGGCAGAAGATGGTTTTAAGGTCTCCCTTTTAAGGGGTAGAAATTTGGATGATGATATTTTTGATCTTGGAAAAATCATTATTGAGAGGAATTACAAGGCCTTGTTCGATATGCATTTAAAGCTTTCATTCGATATGCCAGGCTTAACACATTCCATTGAGTTTGATTTCAGCAATCCTACAGTCGGTTATCAATCCATTTTGCCAGAGCGGATAGGTGTTTTAATTGGTAGAAACGGATCGGGTAAAAGTACCATCCTATCCAGGCTCTCTAGAATTGCAAGCTCAATGCCACAGGATAGAATTGATCAAACGCTTCAAGATACAATTGGTACCATCTCACCAGAGGGTGTTGGATTCCCACGGGTAATCTTCTTGTCGTATAGCCCCTTTGATTCTTTCAATACTCCTGGATTAACTCTGGACCATAAAAAAAGAATTATTAATGAAATGAAGCATGGCCTGGGGTCCTACATGTTTTGCGGCACCCGAAATATCGTGAAAGAATTGGAATCCTCCTTCGAACAAATCGCTTCCCGGGCACATTCTTCTGGAAGGTTGGCTGATGAAGATATTATCTCCGACCGGATTGAAAAGACAATTTTAAAATCCAATCAGGAACTTGCCCAAGAATTTTCCAGAAATATACAAATGATTTCTCAAACAAGAAATGCTGAGCTAATTCAGCCTGTTATTGAAATTTTGAGACAGGAGCAAACGCTCAATCATTTATTAGCAGAGAAATATTCAAATAATACTGCTACCGAACTTGAACACTTTTTTAACCAACTTAGTACCGGGCATAAGTTTGTCATACATGCAATGTCAAGCATTATCTCAACCATTGCACCGCGCTCGCTTTTACTTTTTGATGAACCAGAAACCCATTTACATCCCCCCATGCTTGCCGTTTTAATGAAAGCCATTAGATATACACTTGATCGTACAAACTCCACTATGATCGTGGCAACTCATTCACCTGTTGTGTTACAGGAAACCATTTCCAGACAAGTGCTTGTGGTTAGAAGAGAAGGAAAATCAATTAAAGCCTCCCCTCCAAAACTAGAAACCTTTGGTGAGAATGTTGGTATTCTTACCCAAACAGCCTTTGGACTTTCTACTGATATCTCCCAGTATCATGATGTTTTGGATGAAATGATTGGTCAATACTTTTTTATTCCACCTGGTAAAACTTCGCTCTCTGAAGTCTTGGCTTTCGTTGAGAAACATTTTGATAAAGGTTTAAGTATGCAAGCAAGGTCATATGTAATGTCACAAATAGCCAATAAACTCAATGATTAAACTTGATTTACCCATATTTTCGAATGCCGTGGAAGAATTAAGGCTGGGGCTCATTGGTAAGCGAAAGCAATACAACATGACATTAGATGAAGAAATTCAGGTAAAGGAAATATATGACCAGTACGAACTATCGAAAGGACAAACCCAAACTTTTCTAAAAGCCGAACATCTCGATGTTTCATTCCGAGATGCGATACAGCTTGCCTACAAACAAGTTGCGGAAGGCAAACGTTTGGAAAAACTGCGAGCTCGTATTTTATTAGATACCCAGGACTGTACCTGCTGTGGTTTGGTTGGAAGCGATACCATTGACCATTATTTGCCCCAGGAGGATTATCCCGTCCTCGCAGTTTATTCTTCGAATCTTATTCCTCTTTGTCAAAAGTGCAATAACAAAAAAAGATCCGTTGATGGAAGCATTCCCGGCAAACGGTTTGTTCATGCCTATTATGATAACTTACCGGATAATGTTCAGTTTTTAATTGCAAAAGTTGCAATGAAAGAAGGCGCACTGATGATTGACTTTGAAATTGATGATACATCCCCCCTAGATTCAGGATTATTGATTAGCCTTAACTACCAACTCAACAGGGTCGATTTTTATAAACGGGCAAAGCGCCAGGTGAATGATTTTTTAGGAGGGCTGGCAGTATATATTGAGCAGGACTACCATTCGGACAAAACCAATGGCGTCAAAACAGGTTTAGAACGAAACTATCACTATCACTTAAAAAACTCAGGAATCAACAATTGGAAAACTGTTTTATTCCAAGAATTGATGAATTGCACGGAGTTTTGTGAAGGAGGATTTTATACCGCACTAAATATTGAAATAAGTAAATCTGTATTTATAACATAATGGGCAAAGGCTAAGCAACAATTTACTTATATTAAGAACTTTTTATTTTTGCATACAACATTTGTGATGAGCCAAAATGAATTTGATATTTTTCAGCATTCAAAAAAACACCCATAGGCGGACAAAATTTTTGTTATGGATTCTCCGGATATCATCACCTGAGCAAGCAGGAATTGGGCAGTAAGCCCTATTCTGTACCTGTATGCGTTGCAAACGGGGTTGTAAGAATCCTCCGAGGATTCTTTAGTCTTTAAGAAGGTTACAGAATAGTGAATATAGGGTTCTAGCTGGAATCCTACCTTTCTGGATACTTTATTTAAGAAGGGAAATAAAGAAAGGTGTTTTTGCAAAAGAGTTTCCCCCGCGCATTTGCGGCTTGCAAAAATACCTTAGCCCAAGGCCACCACGCAGTTTTTGTGGGGGTGTTTACGGAAAAGACCGTGGGCTTGAAGAAAAGGGAGTGGTTCAATCATCGATCAGCATACTTTTTAAACTTTCAATTTCTGGGTGCCGGTAGGCTAACGTGCCATGTTGAAAGTCAAACAGTTTTTCCATCAGAATGACTTTTTCATACGGGATATCTTGTGTGCTTTCCGGCAGTATTCTCCGGTAATTGTGGAAGGTATTTAGTGAAATACTTAAAAGGTCTGGCAGAATTTGCATCGCCTTACGGTATTGCCATACATTGAGATTGAATAGATACTCATCGATCTTGTATTTTCTAGTTTGCTTTTTCATGACGTTATGTATTAAGTTCGGTTATCATTTATGGGTTTAGTTTACTGTTATAGTGGTGTTATTAATACAGAATACGGTCTGGCTGCTGTCAATCAGATAGATGACCTCAATTAGTTTTTCTATGTACTCTTTGACAACCACCATTGCACTTCCGTCTTCTAAAACCTCATAATAGCGACTATAGTTCCCTTTTTACCTCTAGCATTTTTGTTGGTCACTACTGTATAAAGCTCGCCTAGGGATAGACTAGTCTCATCAATTGATAGATTATGACCTATGTTTTCTGGAAATTTTAATCCGTGTTTCCCATCAACCTCATCAGACCACTTACGAAATCCACTCAGTGAATCACGATAGTAACGTTGTAGCTTTCTGCCTTTTACACCATAAAATGAAACTATAACCTGTAGGCTATGTGCTTGGGTATCGGCTGATTGCTTTTAAAAAAGCGGCGAAATCACTTGTGATACGCGTTCCTTTAGCTACAGTCTCCCAATTTCGATGAACAGATTGATTTGTGTTTGTATTAAGCCTCCTACGTCGCTTAATATTTAAATAAACATCGAGTCCACGAATAGGAAAATCTTGTATTTCAATAGGATCGTAGAAACCTTTAGAAAGTAATTTAGCGGAAGAATATTCCTCAGGAGTAACGTTGCGTTCAACTAAAAAGATATCTAAACGATTATCTGTTTTAGCGAAGTGGCTTAATTCAAAATATTCATTGACACCTTCGGGAATGATAAGTGGCATTAAGGCGTTAAAGGAGGATCATACGGAATTCTTGGGGGGTAAATTTAATTATTGTTAGTTTAGCATTTTAAATAGATATACTTTACAAGACGCTGAACGTAAACTTCTGACTTTATTGATGCCCGAAGGGCTATTAGAATATTTTGATATCATGGATGTTGTCTCAAAAGACAACGAACTTCATATTTATCTCGATGAAAAGAACATAGCCCCTTCAGGTTATGAAAATGCTAAATTAGAATCAAAAGGTTTTATGCCATCCGCTGAAATTAAGGATTTTCCTATTCGCACTCAGAAAGTTACACTTCATATTAAACGCCGACGTTGGACAGTTCTAGCTGATGGGAAAATCATTACTAGAGATTGGAACTTGGTGCGTGAAGGGGCTCGAATGACTACAGAGTTCGGGCTTTTTTTAAAGGGGATATTTGGATAATTATCCCATTAGTGCTCATCTATTAGGTCTTTTCTTCCAGTTAGATGGAAAACAGCTCCAGGAGCACTATAAAAAC
>NZ_JBBGZT010000028.1:0-355207 GCF_037572665.1 Sphingobacterium sp. MYb382 | reverse complement strand
CTACTGTATAAAGCTCGCCTAGGGATAGACTAGTCTCATCAATTGATAGATTAGGACCTATGTTTTCTGGAAATATTAATCCGTGTTTCCCATCAACCTCATCAGACCACTTACGAAATCCACTCAGTGAATCACGATAGTAACGTTGTAGCTTTCTGCCTTTTACACCATAAAATGAAGCTATAGTCTGTAGGCTATGTGCTTGGGTATCGGCTGATTGCTTTTAAAAAAGCGGCGAAATCACTTGTGATACGCGTTCCTTTAGCTACAGTCTCCCAATTTCGATGAACAGATTGATTTGTGTCTGTATTAAGCCACCTACGTCGCTTAATATTTAAATAAACATCGAGTCCACGAATGGGAAAATCTTGTATTTCAATAGGATCGTAGAAACCTTTAGAAAGTAATTTAGCGGAAGAATATTCCTCAGGAGTAACGTTGCGTTCAACTAGAAAGATATCTAAACGATTATCTGTTTTAGCGAAGTGGCTTAATTCAAAATATTCATTGACACCTTCGGGAATGATAAGTGGCATTAAGGCGTTAAAGGATTCGTGCATCTAATTAAAAATTCGTCCCGCGAATATCAATATTTTTTTCGACTCCCCAACTTTTGAACCTGAGCCACTTTCTGCACTTCCCCCATTACAGATCAAGTTAAATTATTTGGATGGGGCAAGGTTTAACAAAAAAAGCTACTTCGGTATGAAGTAGCTTTTCTTTGAGCCTCCTATCGGAATCGAACCAATGACCTACTGATTACAAGTCAGTTGCTCTACCAGCTGAGCTAAGGAGGCGTCAGCATTTCTGTTTTGCTGATGCAAAGATGAGAATATGTCTCCTATTTCGCAAGTCTTAGACACACTTTTTTTAAGGCGAAATAATAATCCCTTGAAAATCAAATTAAAAAAATGTAAATTTAATAGTTACGTCTGCTGTTTTTTCCGATACATCGCCCCCGAAAGCACCGTAAAGCGCCATTTTGTCGTTTTAAAACAAAATCAAGCGTCAAATTTTCCGATTTAAATACTAAAAATCAAAAGGGTATTTTAATTGTTAATCCTATAGTGTAAACATGATAAATAAGAACATAAGATATGAATTTTAACAACTATACGATTAAAGCACAAGAGGCTTTGCAAAAAGCTTCGGAAATAGCGGTTGGAAATCAACAACAGGCTATTGAACCAGCCCATATATTAAAAGCATTATTAAGCAGCGATGATAACATCGTGAACCACCTATTGAAGAAAGTAAATGCAAACGTATCCTTCATACAGTCGGAAAACGATAAGCTCCTGCAAAGCCTACCCAAAGTAAGCGGCAGTCAGGTATATCTGAGCAACCATACGACAACCGACCTGCAGAAAGCACAGTCCTACCTAAAAGAATTTAAGGACGAATTTGTGTCTGTAGAGCATGTCCTATTAGGCCTATTGGCGAGCAATGATGCTACAGCACAGCTTCTGAAAGACCAAGGTGTTAGTGAGAAAGACCTAAAACTAGCTATTAAAGAGCTACGCGGTAATAATCGGGTGACCGATCAAAATGCAGAAGCTACTTACAATGCTTTAGGAAAGTATGCACGCAACCTCAATGAATTTGCCGAATCAGGCAAGCTTGACCCGGTGATTGGTCGTGATGATGAGATACGCCGTGTGATGCAGATTTTATCGCGCCGTACCAAGAACAATCCAATTTTGGTGGGTGAGCCAGGTGTTGGTAAGACGGCTATTGCCGAAGGTATAGCACACCGTATTATCAAGGGTGATGTACCAGAAAACTTAAAGCAAAAGACCGTTTTCTCTTTAGATATGGGAGCCCTTATTGCGGGAGCAAAGTTTAAAGGGGAGTTTGAGGAACGTTTAAAAGCTGTCGTGAAAGAAGTAGCGGACAGCGATGGCGAGATTATCCTCTTTATCGATGAGATCCACACCTTAGTTGGTGCAGGTGGTGGTGAGGGTGCTATGGATGCCGCAAATATCCTAAAGCCTGCCCTAGCCCGTGGTGAACTGCGTGCTATCGGAGCAACAACTCTCAATGAGTACCAAAAGTATTTTGAGAAAGACAAAGCATTGGAGCGTCGTTTCCAGATGGTATTGGTCGAAGAACCCGATACACAAGATGCGATTTCTATCCTACGCGGACTAAAAGAACGCTACGAGACACACCATAAGGTGCGTATCCTAGATGAGTCCATCATTGCTGCTGTAGAGCTATCTCAACGCTATATTACGGATCGTTTCTTACCGGATAAAGCGATTGACTTAATTGATGAGGCGGCTTCAAAACTACGTCTAGAGATGGATTCTGTGCCAGAATCGGTAGATGAACTTGACCGCCGTATTATGCAGCTGGAAATTGAACGCGAAGCGATCAAGCGAGAGAATGATGATAAGAAAGTAAAAGAGCTTTCCGAAACTATCGCCAACTTATCTAGTGAGCGAGATAGCCTTAAAGCGGCATGGCAAGAAGAGAAATCTTTGGTGGACCGTGTCAATCAAGAGGTGCAAAATATAGAAAACTACAAGCTAGAAGCCGAGCAAGCAGAGCGTGCTGGTGACTATGGCAAGGTAGCGGAATTACGTTACGGAAAGATTAAAGAAGCGCAAGATCACGCCGAAAAGCTGAAAGTTGAATTAACAGAAAAGCAGTCTAGCAGCCGCATGCTGAAAGAGGAAGTTACCTCTGATGATATTGCCGATGTGGTATCCAAATGGACAGGTATTCCTGTCAATAAAATGGTACAATCGGAGCGTGAGAAGCTCTTATCGTTAGAAAGAGAACTACACAAGCGTGTCGCAGGTCAGGATGAAGCCATTGAGGCCATATCCGATGCTATCCGCCGTTCGCGTGCTGGATTAAGCGATGCTAAGCGCCCTATTGGATCCTTCATCTTCCTCGGTACAACGGGGGTTGGTAAGACCGAGCTTGCGAAAGCATTGGCAGAATACCTATTCGACGATGAGCAATCCATGGTACGTATCGACATGTCGGAATACCAAGAGCGCCACGCGGTATCTCGTCTAATTGGAGCGCCTCCAGGCTACGTGGGTTACGATGAAGGTGGACAGCTGACCGAAGCTGTACGTCGTAGACCATACTCGGTAGTATTGCTGGATGAGATTGAAAAAGCGCATCCTGACGTGTTCAACATCCTATTGCAGGTGCTTGATGATGGCCACTTGACAGACAATAAAGGTCGTGTGGTAAACTTTAAAAACAGTATCATCATCATGACCTCGAATACAGGATCACACCTTATTCAGGAAAACTTTACCGACCTCACTGAGGATAACCGCGATGAAGTGATAGCACGCACAAAGGATGAGGTTTTTGGATTATTGCAAAAATCAATACGCCCTGAGTTCCTTAACCGGATTGATGAGGTAATCATGTTTACCCCACTGAGCCGCAATGAGATTGGATCGATTGTAGAAATGCAATTCCATAAGCTACAAGCACAATTGGCGGAGCAGAATATCCATATCGATGCAAGCAAAGAGGCTTTAGATTGGTTAGCGCAATTAGGCTACGACCCGATTTATGGAGCTCGTCCGTTGAAACGTGTAATTCAAAAACGCATCCTCAACGAGCTATCTAAAGAGATCCTTGCAGGCAAGGTGACCAGCGATGCCAACATTCGTTTGGATGTATTCGACGGACAGTTTGTATTCTTAAATAAAGACAAGCTAGAAGCATAAAATTTAGATTCTCATAAGAAAAAAACCTGCTATGAAGCGTTATGCTTCATAGCAGGTTTTTTAATTTATGTTAGATGCATCTTCAACAAAAAGACGCTAATCAGCGTTGCAAACGCTATTTCCTAACATCCTCGTTGCAAACGAGGACGATAATAGTGCAGATTAAACTTTCATAATGATGCTTCGACAGGCTCAGCATGACAATTTGGTATGGGCTCTACATTTAATAGAAACCAATAAATGAAAACCGACAGAAAGTCAAAAGAAGGCCTAGGCATTTGCTGCGTAAATCGTAGCGCAGTAACTTCCGCAAGAAGAAAACTCTGTCTGAGCGGAGCGAGTTTAGTTTTGTTCCGGAATTTTCAAGTGAAGATAGCTGCATATGCCAGCCTTGATTTTTGCAAAACTTTTCATCAAGGAAAAGTTTGAAGCCAAGTCCTGGCTAAGGACACGCACTCCCTTAACAAAAAGACTACATTCAGTGTTGCAAACGCTATTCCCTAGCATCCTCGTTGCAAACGAGGACAATTGACGATAATAATATACGACCCCGCCGGGGTCGACCTTTCTCTTGATTATGCTTAGCTATAAATATGTCAATCCTCCGGATTGAACCCTTCCCCCTTACCTAAATAATAATCAACACATGTAAATCATTACCCCAGAGGGGTAACATCTTTATAGAAAATAGATGGTTTATAAAACTGACCCCAGCGGGGTCGTATAAACAGAAATGTAAAGGTATATTTCCAATCGATGCTTCGACAGGCTCAGCCTGACAGTTTAGATAGATAGCTGCAAAACAAAAAGATTTGCTTTGCTAAGAAGAAGGCCTAGGCATCTGCTGTGTAAATCGTAGCGCAGTAAATTCCGCAAGAAGAAAACTCTGTCTGAGCGTAGCGAGTTTAGTTTTGTTCCGGAATTTTCAAGTGAAGATAGCTGCATATGCCAGCCTTGATTTTTGCCAAACTTTTCATCAAGGAAAAGTTTGAAGCCAAGTCCTGGCTAAGGACACGCACTTCCTTATCAAAAAGACTACATTCAGTGTTGCAAACGCTATTCCCAGCATCCTCGTTGCAAACGAAGATGATTGACGATAATAATATACGACCCCACCGGGGTCGACCTTTCTCTTGATTATGCTTAGCTATAAATATATCAATCCTCCGGATTGAACCCTTTAACACCCCTTACCTAAATAATAATCAACACATGTAAATCATTACCCCAGAGAAAAAAAAGCTCCTAATCAGCGTTGCAAAGGCTATTCCCTAACATCCTCGTTGCACAAGAAAATCCTACTCCCTAATTCCCTAACAACGCATGCTGTGTAGCCGTAAATATATTACGAAAAACACGATTAATCTCACTATCACGCTGCGCACCCGTGATGCCCGTATTCGGAAACAAGCGACTACACTCCTCCCGGATAAAAGCAACCAACTCTTTACCTTGCTGATGCAACAAATCCACACCTTCCTCATCCGGCAAATCCCCTGACCAGCTACGATCTATAAAATCGCTGATAACCTTACGCTTCACCTCAAACACCTGCGTTATGGCATCCAGCTGTTGAAACAAAGACTTGCCTTTTGTGTCGTGCCATGCCTTATCGTTAGACTTCAGCAGAAGCTGCTTCTCGTAGAGCTGTATAAACTTACGGAACATACCAATGTAGTTTGCCGCCAAAGTACATATTGCGAAAGCATAAAAAGGATAATGAAAAATCGGCTCTTCCGAAGTTCTTTGATCGGGTATGAGGTCGAAAGCCTGCTCGGCATCCACGTAAACACCATCTACAGAAAAGCTGTGGCTAGCGGTTACTTCCAAGCCAAAAGTATCCCAATCATAATGCACCAACACCTGATCGCGATGTACAAAAAAAGAATGGTACACCTGCTCTCCAGCATCATTAAATACAGGGCTATCCCCTTCATACAGCCAAGCATTCAGCGTGAAGTGCGTCAAGTGAGGCGCTCCAGTAGCATACTTCCAGAAGCCCGTCAGCAGATAGCCACCCTCCGTTTTCACCGCTTTACCGTCAGGCTTACCACTACCGCCCCAACATACATCAGGCTTAGAAAAAATAGATTCCGCGAGAGCGGGATTAATAAATCCAGCAAACATATTAGCGCCCGAACACAACGTTACCGTCCAGCCCAGCCCACCATCTTCATAGGCTAGTTCTTCAAGTAAGGCACAACCTTCAGGAAGACCATAACCCAATCCACCATAAGCTTTTGGAACCCACAAATTAAACCATTTATACGTATAAATTAAGTTCAAAAGTTCAGGTGTCAGGCGTTTGGCTTGTATTGCCGCAGGCATCTGATCTTTTATAAAAGAGGTAACCGAATCAGTCAACATACACATTATCTTTAGATTTTTTCATGATACCCTTCCATTCAAAATAGCCGAAAATAGCAACAATAAACAAGAAGATTGTCAATAAAGCAAATAGGAATAATCCCTTATGAAAGAGCAAAGGAATAGCAACAATATTACTGATATTTAGCAATATCCAGTTCTCGAGCTTACGCTTTGCTAAAAGCCACATCCCGGCCCAAGCGGTGCTCGTTACAAAAGCATCCAAGATAGGCACATCGGAATCTGTGAAGAAACGTAAGATGAAATACAACAGACCATAGCCTAAGACTACAATAGCAATGGTCGTGCGCCACTCCTGCTTGGTGCTCGCCGTGATCTCTACAGGCACCTTCTGCATTTTGCCCCGCCAATACCAAAGACCATAGAAGCTCATCACCAGATAATAGGTGTTTAGCAAGATCTCCGCATAGAGCTTAGCAGAATATAAAACAGAAATAGTAAGGAGAATCGATAGTATCCCGAAGAAGTAATTGGACACTTTATTTTTCTTGGACAGCAGCACCTGGGTAATCCCCATGAGTACGGCGAAACGTTCTATCCAAGAAGTTTGTAGCAGCCCTTGCTGCAATTGATCGACGAATTCGTTGATTTGCATAAATAAGTGAGTATAGGGTATACGCACTTACGGAATATGGCTAAAAAGAAAGAAAATAATATCCCTACGCCAGCATTACCTGGATCAGGTCTCTCCCGTTTCTAGAACGAGATTGGGTATATTCTCAGCCCTTAACGTCCGGCTACAAGAGCCGGACGAAAGCACCCCATAAGTATTTTAATATATTAAGATAATTTCAATGCTGCTGCCGAGCGACGACGTACTTCCGTACAAAGCGTCTCATCATCATTCAACTGCTGACCCCACGAAGGAATCATTTCGCGTAATTTCTTGCGGTAATCATCCGATTGAGCACGCTCAGGGAAACAACGTTTCAAGAGGTTAATCATAATCGCTACCGACGTAGAAGCACCTGGTGAGGCACCCAATAAAGCAGCAATAGAACCATCAGCGCTCGCTACAACTTCCGTTCCGAACTCTAGGATACCACCATGCTTAGGATCTTTCTTAATCACCTGTACACGCTGACCAGCCACTTCAATCTTCCAATCTTCCATCTTCGCCTCTGGCATAAACTGCTTCAAAGCATTCAACTTATCCGTAGGACTTTTCATAACTTCCGTAATCAAATACTTCGTTAAATCCATATTGTCTAAGCCTGCTGAAATCATCGGACGAATGTTCGACAATTTGATGGATGCTGGTAAATCAAAGTAAGAACCTTTCTTCAAGAATTTCGTAGAGAATCCAGCGTATGGACCGAAAAGTAAAGCCTGTTTACCATCGATATAGCGTGTATCCAAGTGCGGTACCGACATCGGTGGTGCGCCTACGGAAGCTTTACCATATACTTTTGCATTGTGCTGCTTGATAATCTCTTCGTTGGTACAACGTAACCATTGACCACCAACAGGGAAACCACCATAACCTTTAGCTTCAGGAATGCCAGATTTTTCTAATAACAGTAAAGAACGACCGCCAGCACCAATAAACACAAAGCGTGCTTTAATCTCGCGCTTCTCACCTGTCTCCAGGTCTTTAACACGCACAGACCAGCGACCATCAGCCTCTCGGTCAATACCTTTAACCTCGTGACTCAAGGAAAGCTTCACATTATCTTTCTCCTGCAAGTGCGCAATCAGATCGCGGGTTAAGGAACCGAAGTTCACATCCGTTCCAATCTCCATGCGCGTTGCCGCCATTGGCTCTTGGGCATCACGCCCGTGAGTCATCAAAGGAACCCAGTCTGCTAATACCTTTTTATCTTCGGTATAAACCATCCCCTTGAATAGATTTTCTTTTTCTAAAGCCTCAAAACGTGTACGCAAGAAGTTCACATCCTTTTCACCGAATACAGCACTCATATGCGGCACCTGACGGATGAAATCGGAAGGATTCTTTAAAATTCCTTGCTCCACTAAATGGCTCCAAAACTGTTTAGAAATTTCAAACTGCTCGGCGATATTAACCGCTTTATCAGTTTTGACGCTGCCATCCGGCTGCTGGGGAGTATAATTGAGCTCGCACAAGGCTGAGTGACCTGTACCGGCGTTGTTCCAAGCGTCGGAACTTTCGGCGGCCACGACATCGAGGCGTTCAACAATTTCAATATTTATATCCGGACTCAACTCGTTGATTAACGTACCTAACGTCGCACTCATAATCCCCGCACCAATTAGGACAACATCAACTTCAGATTTTTTCGTTTTTTTACCCATGGTCTTAAAATTCGATACAAAATTAACATTCATATCTATTTTAATCGCATCATTATGTCAAAATTCTTTCATTAATGCTGTGATTTTTTCAACATTTTGACTTTTTCGGTAAAATGCAATTATAAACTGGCCTCCCTGAATAAGTGAAGCTCTTGATTAATCACAAATTAAATTGTGATTGTAATGAATATTTAACATTTTTGTGGTTTGGATTTGTCACGATATAAAGACCCATCCATAGATCAAGCTAGAATAATAAAACACAACATATGAAATTATTAGCAGGCAAGACGGCCCTTGTTACCGGAGCTTCAAAAGGAATCGGTAGAAAAATTGCAGAAGTTTTTGCACAACATGGTGCCAACGTCGCCTTTACCTATTTGTCCTCTGTAGAGAAAGGACAAGCTTTAGAACAAGAGCTTCAAGCTTTCGGAACGAAAGTTAAAGGTTTCCGTTCGGATGCTTCTCAATTTGTTGAAGCAGAGAAATTAGTAGATGATATAGTTGCTGAATTTGGCACGATTGATATCGTAGTGAACAATGCTGGTATCACTAAGGATGGTCTTTTGATGCGTATGACGGAAGAAAACTGGGACGATGTAATCAACATCAACTTGAAATCTATCTTCAACTTGACAAAAGCAGCTTCAAAAATTATGATGAAAAACCGTAAAGGATCTTTCATCAACATGAGCTCTGTTGTAGGTGTACAAGGAAATGCGGGGCAAGCAAACTATGCTGCTTCTAAAGCAGGTATCATTGGTTTCTCGAAATCTATCGCTAGAGAATTAGGTTCCCGTAATATCCGTACTAACGTAGTAGCTCCAGGATTTATCCGCACGGAGATGACGGAAGTATTAGACCCTAAGGTGGTTGCAGGTTGGGAAGCAAACATCCCAATGAAACGTGCAGGACAGCCTGAAGAAATTGCTAATGCATGTTTATTCTTAGCTTCCGATTTATCAAGTTATGTAAACGGACAAGTATTGCCAGTTGACGGCGGTATGTTATAAGCCGTAAAACAGCTATAAAAAAATAAAATAGGAGCTTATGGTGACTTAAAACCTATAAGCTCCTATTTTTTTGCCTTATCTTTGTGGCAAAGTAATTCCGAATATGTTCAATAGCATCTTTTCTATCGATAACGAACAAAGCTTTAACGAAGCTTGTCTTGCTGTTTTTGATTTTCAATACCGCCACAATGCGATTTATCAAAAATATGTAGACTACCTCGGTAAGTCGACAACGGCTATTCAGCACTATACGGAGATTCCCTTCCTACCTATTGAGTTTTTCAAAAGCCAAACTATCGTTTCTACAGACAAGGAGCCACAAATCGTGTTTTCCAGCTCGGGTACCACAGGTATGCAAACCAGCAAGCACTATGTAGCCGACCTCTCCTACTACGAACAGAGCTTCAGACAGTGTTTTGAGGCGTTCTACAGCGACCCTAAAGACATGGTGATATTAGCACTCCTACCCAACTATTTGGAACGTGAAGGCTCTTCCTTGATTTACATGGTCGACGACCTACTTCAACAAAGCGCACAGCCCGAATCAGGTTACTTCTTATACAACCATGAGGAGCTTTTTCAAACGTTGCAAAAGCTAAAGGCTGAAAACAAGAAAACGCTACTTATTGGTGTTACTTATGCTTTACTAGACTTCTGCGAAAACTATAAGGTAGACTTCCCAGAGTTGATGGTAATGGAAACTGGCGGCATGAAAGGCAAGCGTAAAGAGATGATTCGAGAGGAGCTTCATAGCATCTTAACGGCTGGCTTTGGCGTTACTAAAATACATTCAGAATATGGTATGACAGAGTTGCTTTCCCAAGGGTACTCCTACGGTGATGGGCTCTTTGCGACACCTGCATGGATGAAAATCCTTATTCGCGACACCAACGACCCACTGACGCTAATCGACCAACATAAAACTGGCGCTATCAACGTGATAGACCTCGCAAACTACTACTCTTGTTCATTTATTGCTACGCAAGATTTAGGCCGTATGCATACCAATCGCCAATTTGAGATCTTAGGCCGATTCGACAATAGCGATATCCGTGGATGCAACCTATTGGTTCAATAGCGAAGTCACCTATACGGCAAGAAACTACTAAATTTATGCTATTTGGTTTAGCCCAGAGTCTGTTGTACGTTCTGATTTAACTGTCTTTTTCTAATAACGAGCGACAGCACCCAGACAGTCAATAAAAAAATCAATATGGCGACCTTAACTAAATTCAACTCAACAAAAAAATTGTTTAGCGCATGAAAGGCGGCGACAGCTATTAGGGAATGCGTACGATCGGCCACCTTTCCTATCCCCCAAGCACCAAGGATTAAAATACCAAAGAACAGTAGGTTTGACGTCGTCATATCGAAGTTTAGATGCCACACAAACCATAAAGTTGCAACAATTACGCAATTTATAAAAGTTGGCAAAGTGTTAAGCTCTTGTTTCAAGAAGCCTCGCCAACCGATTTCTTCCAAAAGACTATACACCAAAATGGAGATTACCGCTAAATATGAAATAGTTCCTTTCGTAAAATATTCAATCGTCAAAATTAAAACGATGGGCAATAACCAATATAAAATAAAGGGAGTAAGCAAGTTTTTATAATTACCTTTTAGGCTCATGAGAGGCTTCAACTTGAAGATAGAAAAAACAACTAAAGCCCCTATAGCAGGGCCTACTCCTTGTAAAATCACTTTCAGAAAACTAAATGAAAAGCCATCTAGCAATGCTGTTTTATTTGTTAAATAGCGAAATACCAAAGCAATGCTATAAAAAGTAAAGATGGCGAGATAGTTGATTTTAGTTTTCATTTGCTAACCGTTTGAATGACCATCCAAAAGTAAGGAGATGCATTAACTAAAAAATTGACGATGGGTAAGAAATAAAAAATTAGACAATCTTTTTTCTAATTCTACTTAAACTTTCCGCAGTTATGCCCAGGTAAGAGCATATAATTTTCAAGGAAGTCCTTTGAAAAACCTCAGGTCGCTCTTTTATCAATTTCAGATAACGCTCTGTCGGTGAAAGCGTCAAGAGATTTATCTGTTCATATTGTTTACGAATAAACATCGCGTCAGAAATAGCTTTCCCAATAAATAGACCTGTAGATGATCTAGCATATAATTCATGTAAGGCCTGATGTGATATCGACCAAACGACAGAGTCTTCTAAGGCTTGTGTTTTGATGGCTGTTGGTGCTTGTGTTAAAAAAGATAAGTAATCACTGAACAGCTGATTTTCATAGTACAAATTGATACAAACCTCTTTATCAGCTACGCCGACAAAATGTGCCGTAGAACCTACCATCAGGATGTTTATATATTTCTCGGTTTTATGGTAATCCTTTACTATTTCATTTTTAGCAAAAGCACGTACCTGCACATAACTGGCAAATGCAGTCCATAGACTAATATCAGCCTTATAAAAAGGATCAAATATTTCTTTTATTTTCTGCGGTGTAGGTTGTTCCATAAACAATAAATTGTCGGCACAGTCTACTCAAATTTTTCATTTGAGTAATCTATTAGGCTAAAATTCCTTTTTGTAAAAACTGATCGACACGTCTTTTATTTTGCTGCTGCAAGAGCGATGGATAGAGGTTCATCAACATATTGACCACCATAATCGCCAGCGCAAAAAGAAACTCCCCTTGCACAAGTCGATATGCGACAAAAAAGCTAGCGAAAATAAAGGCGATTACATGATTAATATCCGCTTTGGTCATCTCTTCTCGCAGGCGTAGTAAATCTTCTTTCGTTATCTTGCGGCTCAGCTTCAGGTTAGGATTAAAAAACTTAAAGAATGTATTCTTTACAATCCATTTAAACGGCCCCAATCCTATCCACGTGTTTACATGCTCATTGCTAATAAAATTCAACTGAGACAGTTTCCCCTTGTAGATATTGGTATTCTTCAACATGGCTTGAAAAAGAATCCCCACCATCCAAGACATAAAGGCAATAGAAATACTAAAGCTAAGGTATTTGACAATCATATTTGGTGTAGTAGCACTGTATTTTACGGCGCAAAAATAATTATTTAACGCTATAAAAAAGCCCTTAAAATTTGATAAAACAGGTGAAAAAAGCGATTAACTTATTTCAAACTTGGATCGTCAAACGTGTTGCCTGCTTGTAAGTTTCCTGTGTCGTAGCCTTTCTTAAACCAGTACATCCTTTGTTGTGATGTGCCATGCGTAAATGACTCCGGATTCGTCTTACCGTAAGCTTGCTCCTGCAAGTGGTCATCACCTACAGCTGCGGCAGCCCGCATACCATCGACGATATCGTCATAGGTTAACTCGATATCACTATATTTTTTAAGATGATGTGCCCAAACACCAGCATAGAAATCAGCCTGCAATTCGGTCATCACCGATATTTTATTGTACTGCTTCTCACTCATCTTAGCGCGTAAAGCATTCGTTTCGCTAAGTACCCCCAAAAGATTTTGAATATGGTGGCCTACCTCATGCGCAATCACATAGGCCAAGGCAAACTCTCCCTTAGCACCATAGCGTTCCTGCAATTCTTTATTGAAGCTTAAATCGAGGTATATCTTTTGATCACCAGGGCAATAGAAAGGTCCGAACTGAGATTTCCCAACACCGCAGCCTGCCGTTTCTGTAGCTCCATTGTAAAGCACAAGTGCTGGAATAGGATATTTCTTTCCATTATCCTTAAAAATTGCCGTCCACACCTCTTCCGTACTCTTAATTACCACATCGGCATAATCCACTAGCTTATCCTCTTCAGGGCTAGACGCATACGTTCCTTGCTCATTGGTGGGAGTACCAATGCCAGACTCTTGTACCTGCTGCAGAAGCTGCGCAGGATCACCGCCTAGTAAAAAACTAATTAGCAGCACCACTATGCCACCGATACCGCCGAGGGTTAGCTTTTGACCACCACTCATGCCGCGTCTATCTTCGATATTACCGCCTCTGCGTGCTCCTTGCCATTTCATATGCTTTTTTTTCTCAATATTACAATATTTATCGGAATAATCAACACAAAGCGCTAAAATCGCCTTCCTCGTTAATTTTTCGTATCTTAGAGCTTTACATTGAATAACATGTCTTTAGAATCTCAATTATTAGAAAGAAGCAACCAAGTGTGTGAGTTGTGTACTGGAGCCGGTAGCTTATCGGTATATGCGGTTCCGCCAGCAGATCAGGCGACAGCCGATTTAGCCATTATTTTATGTCAGACCTGCTTGGATCAAGTGGAAAAAAGAGAACAACTTGATGCCAACCACTGGAAGGTATTGTCGGACACGATGTGGTCGACTACCCCAGCAGTTCAGGTTGTTGCATGGCGTATGTTAAGCCGTTTGAGAAACGAAGCTTGGGCTGCGGACAACTTAGATATCCTTTACTTAAGTGATGAGGATTTAGAATGGGCTAAAAAAACTGGCGACCACGAGTCGGAAGGAACAGTTGAATTCCACCAAGATAGCAATGGTACTCGCCTTTTGGAAGGTGATACCGTAGTTCTTATCAAAACACTAGATGTAAAAGGTTCTTCTATATCTGCGAAATTAGGAACTGTTGTGAAGAACATCCATTTAGTGCATGACAATGTCGAACAAATAGAAGGAAAAGTAGATGGACAAACCATCGTTATCTTAACTAAATATTTACGTAAAGGATAATAACCTAAACCGTATCAGCAATAATAAAGGCTACCTCTCGAGGTAGCCTTTATACATATAACGCCTTTGCATGCTATTTATTTCTCTGCCCTTGTGTGACAGAAAGTTCATTAAGCAATGCTTTCGCCTGATTCAAATCGGCATTCCATGTTGCCGTACGCTGAACGCTATTAAGCTTGCCAATAGCGTCTGTTAACCGTGCTAAGCTTTTCGTATCCTTACTTTCTAGCAACCACTTCTTCACCAGCTGTAACTTCTCATAATCCTGAATACCTTCCAATAGTCGTTCATAACGAATAGAACTACGGTTATAGGGATAAACGATATAAGTATCGCCGGCAGGCCAAGTGCGAAAGCGAGAATCCAGCAACGGGTTCTCTACCCATGAATTGTAGGCCCAACGTAGTAGGCCATCAAATCCAGCAGCTTCAGCATACCAACCTAGATAAGCAGATTCCGCAGGGTCAGAAAAGGTAAATTGATTGGGAAAAGCATCACTACAACATACATAGAAAGTCGTTGTCAATCCTCGTGCACGTCGATCGATAAGATCCTCGGCAGAAAAAGGATGTGATGCACCAATGCTGATGTCTCTACTATTTGGATAGCGCTGATACGTCTTTTGGTTATCAGCATAAGAAATCCCCAATTCAGGGGCTACTGTTGTCAGCAGTTCCAAAGCGGCATCCATCTCCTCCCGAGAGCGTTCATCAATAGCAATATTTGTTTTGTCTAGCCAACCCTTACTACGCAGATGGCGGACAAAATCCTGCAAAAAGGGAGACCATAGCTCTTGGAAAACTGCTGTACCAGGCTTTGCTACTACATCAACCAATTCACTGGAAGCGGCGTCATGGTAATGAATCTCATTATTCCAAGGAATAATCGAATAGCAATTAATCATCTTGGTAACACCCAAATCCAGCATAAACTGTACCCAACGGTCAAAAATGGTATAATCGTAAGCCCAACGTCCATCAGCTCCCTTTGTCCAGCGAATCATATCGGCATAAGGATCATAGGTCTGCACATGCCATGGATCTTTGTTCAATGTCGTGGTAATCACCTTCTGACCAGCTGCTGCCAACCGCTGCATTAAAGGCTTCATTGCCGCAAAATGGGCATCTGACCATAGCGGAATACCTTGCGCCCGTGCCACTGCTGAAGGATGCTGCCACTGATCAAGATGGAAAGTCCAATCTTTAGCCTCGGGCAATACTCGATCAATAACCTCAAGATCCAATTTCAAATCTTGTGTTGCTTGTCCTTTGCTTTTCACACGCACCAACGCCGTATACTTTCCTGCTTTAGCATCCCGTGGGATATCCACCCGTACCCATACAGGTCGCACCGTTTTCCCTTCTATAGTAAAAGTATGTAGGTTATCCAACATATCGGGAGATAGCGAAGCAGCATAATCTTCCGGCTTACGAGCACCGCAGCCACCAGAAAACTCATCGGTCATCACATAACGCACAAAACGTGCTGAAGCAATGCTTCGCGCTAAGCGTGTCCCATCGACCGCTTTAAAGTCGAAAATTTCGACATTTACATCTTCTACCGCAGCGCTTGTCCACAACAGCACTTGAGCGGCAACGACCTCTCCTTTCCATCCCCGTAGAAGCTGCCGATTGACTGGAGCCACTTGTGGAACGAGAGACTTAGCATAGCGTACATCAATAGATGCGAACGTGCTATGCAATCCTGCAGCCACCGCCGACCAGTCGGCCAAGGTATCTTTTGTCGGATCAGGCAGCTCCACAAACTGCTCCGCAACAAAGGCTTTATGTTGTGCGACAAGCGCAAATGAAGAACAGCACAAGAGAAATGCCAACACGATTGATTGTTTAGAAATATGTGGTATCATTTGATTTAGATTTAGGTAATTTCCGCCGAACTCCTTTAAGGAAAACGTGAGAAATAAAGGTTTATAACCAACAGCTTACAACACTGTAATACAAGCATAAACAAATTAGGCAAGCTACACAAACATTAAACGCATGCAACCGATTGAGTAATTTTCGACCAACAAAAAGAAAGGCCACCCTATTGGGTAGCCTTATCTTATGTATTATCGTATTTTAAGTATCGTTATCCTGCTTTACGCTTCGGATAAAACTTACGTTTTCCTTTATTATTATTTCTTGGGGGTCCGCTTTTCCTTTGTTTCGGTGTGTAGGTCGGTCCTTCGGCAAAACCCTCAGGTAAAGGCTTCTTAGCCACTTCTGCTTCAATTAACTCTTCAATACGAGCGAAACGATTTTGATCCTTATCATTGATAAAAGTAATAGCTGTTCCCGTTGTCGCAGCGCGAGCTGTACGGCCGATACGGTGCACATAATCTTCTGGATCTGGCGGTACATCATAGTTAACTACCAAACTGATACCTTCGATATCAATACCACGAGAAATAACATCCGTACCGATAAGTACACGTAAACGCTTTGCTTTGAACCTATGGATGATTTCTTCACGCTGAGACTGATCTAAATCAGAGTGGAAAGCCTCGGCTCCCACCTTTTGTCTATTCAGTTCGATTGCCAAACGCTTAACAATATCTTTCTTCGAAGCAAAGATGATGATACTCGAATAGTCAGCATTAGTAAGTAATGCTTTTATCAAGGCTATCTTTTGCTCGTCGTATACCAAATATGCTTGTTGATCAATACCTGCAGAAGGCTTCGATATGGCGATATTAACCTCTGTAGGGTCTGTAAGAATCTGCTTCGCTAGGGTACGAATTTTCGGAGGCATAGTTGCCGAGAAAAGTAACGTTTGTTTATTTTTAGGCAGGGCGCTAATGATACGCATAATATCATCAAGAAATCCCATATCCAACATACGATCGGCCTCATCAAGCACCAAATACTGGAGCTTACTGTAATCAACCTTACCGCTAGCCATGTGGGCAATCAATCGCCCGGGTGTAGCCACCACAATATTTACGCCCTCTTTTAGGGAGCGCTTTTGCTGCTCATAGCCCATGCCGTCACCTCCACCATATACCGCAATGGAAGTAGCTCCCGTAAAATAACCAAAGCCCATAATCTGCTGATCAATCTGCAAGGCTAATTCACGTGTAGGTGCTAAAATCAACGCATTAATCGCTTCTTTCGGATTTTCCCCAATCATATTTAGAATGGGAAGTAGATAGGATGCTGTTTTACCTGTACCTGTTTGCGCACAGGCTATTAAGTCCTTTTTGCTTAAAGTTACAGGGATCGTCTGTTCTTGGATTGGGGTTGCATCTGCAAAACCCATGCTCTCAAGGCCTTCTTCCAGTGTTGGAATAAAACCAAATTCGTTAAATTTCAATCTATTATCCTTCGTTTTTTTATAAATGTAAGGCAATATCTCGAAAACCACAAGCCCAGCGCTGATATAATCATCAAACAGCAGCTAGGCTTGTGCCATATTCTGACCTAAGTATGCGACAAGAGCGGCACCATAAGGCCTTTTCCATCAATGGCGTCGCGAATATTTTGCGACACAAACAACGTGATATCCTCCTCTTTGTACAATTCTTTATCGACAGCAATACCTTCAGGTGAAAAACCAAATACCACTTTCGTTACGCCTTCCTGCCATAATGCTTGAATAATAGCTTCCATAGGCGTAGGCTCCATTTCAAAAACCTCGAAAATAGTTAACGTATCCCCCTCAATTTGGGCAACAGCGATACTGCTGAGCTCAGGCAGGTAATAGACAGCGTCCTTAAAACCAAAATCCGGGTATGCAAAGCAGTAAAAGAAAGTCAAAGCATAATTGTGCATGTACAAGGAAGAAGTAGGCCTAGCGCCCAGTACATAGCTCTCAAAGAGCATACATTGCTCTCGATCGTCAAGATTCATCTTCATCGTAGAAGGACGTTTATCCTGTGGGGAAACAGGACAAAAAGCTTGGTGCTCATCAATAGCCACAAATCCAAATTTCGGATAGAAGTCTAAAACAGAATCATTGGCGAATAGGAAAAAGCCATCGAGCTTATCTTTCTGATCTTTTTGAATATATTCCATCAAGAAACGGGATAACCCTTTCTTTTGATGTTCTTCATCCGTCATCACAGTACCAATCTGTCCTAAGTGTAAAACCTCACCTTCCACAGTTGCATCAATCTTACTCAAGGTCGTATGCGCGAGCATGCGCCCCTCATCAAATAGCGAGTATAGCACACAGCTATCATCCCAATAGCCTGATTGGTAGAAATTTTCAAAATCAAATCCCCAAAACTGATTTGACATGCGATTGAGTTCCTTCCGTCCTGCAAGATCCGCTTGATAGCCGATTCGCAAGGTATACGAACTCCCATTAATAGAAACCTTTTTATCCATTATCTTTTTTTATATGGATACAAAACTACTATTAATTCGTTTTAATCAAAGAACGATCTAAATGAACATAACCCCCGTCAACATGAATAAGTTGTCCTGTGGTATGGCTAGACTTGCCGGAAAGTAGAAAAACAGCCGTATCGGCAATCTCCTCGGCTGTAGTCATTCTATTTTCTAAAGGAATACGTGCTGTAATTTCTTTTAATGTCGCTTCAGGATCGTCCAAAGTCTGAATCCAGCTATCATACTGCGGAGTCGCACATTCGGCTACGACAATCGCATTGACACGAATTCCAAAAGGTAAGAGCTCTACTGCCCATTCACGTGTCAAGGCGTTGCGTCCTCCGTTGGATGCTGCATAGGCCGAAGTGTTCCCTTGTCCGGTCTCTGCCGTCTTGGAGCTTATATTCAAGATGGTCCCTTTTGTTGCTTTCAAAGCATCCAAAGCATGGTGCGCCATCAGGTAGTAATGAATCAAATTTTTATGTAAGGACGCCACAAAGGCATCATAGCTACCCGAAGCTAGTCCTACACCGTCATTATGACCAGCATTATTAATTAAGCCATCGATACGTCCAAAGGTAGCCAAGGTATAGGCTACAGCCTGTGCACAATCTTCGGGGCGGCTCAACTCGGCCATCACTGCAGCTGCCTGTGCGCCCAAGGCTTCCACCTCTGCAACAACGAGCGCATTGTCGGCCGCATTACGTCCTACAATCACCGGAATAGCACCTTCCTTGGCTAGAGCCAACACGATAGCACGGCCAATACCTTTTGCTGCGCCTGTTACGACAAACACCTTATTTTCAAGCTGTAAATTCATCTTAATAGCTTATAAATTGTAAAAACGGGTTGCATTACCTCCCCAAAAAGCGGCAAGCTCATTGGCGCTAAAGTCGGCTAACTGCGCTTGCACAAGGCTTAGGCTTTCTTCATAGCTAGCCGCTAATATGCATACTGGCCAATCGGAACCAAAAAGGATACGTCCTTTACCAAAACATTGAATAGCATGAGCTACATAAGGGGTAAAATCTGTAGACTTCCAGCCTTTCCAATCCGCTTCCGTAGCTAAGCCCGATACTTTGCAGAATACATTTGGAAACTCGGCGAGCTCCTCGATAAAATCGGCCCATTCCTTCCATTTGCCCTCTTTAATAGCAGGCTTCGCCATATGGTCAAGCATAAAGCGTTGCTCGGGATTTGCCGCTACGCAGGCTAGCGTACTGGCATAATGTCGCGGATGAATCAATAAATCGTAGGTATAGCCATGCTTCGTTAAGGCGCTTATCCCTTTCAAAAAGTCGGGACGCATCAAGAAATCAGGATCTTCCTCTCCTTCTACAATATGCCGAAAGCCTTTAAGCCTTGGATAGGCTTTGTAAGCCTGCAGCTGAGTCTCAATATCGGAAGCTTGCAAGTCTACCCAGCCGACAATACCTTTTATCAACGCATACATCGTTGAAAGATCCAATAGAAACTGTGTTTCTGCGGCCGACTGATCGGCCTGTACGGCCACTACACCATCGATTCCTTTTTCCTTCAGTGTTGTAGAAATATCCGTCGGTAAAAAGTTCCGACGGATAATTTCCATATCTTCCGTAATCCAGGTATCGCGCTGGGCATTATAAAGCCAATAATGTTGATGAGCATCGATACGCATAGGGACTACGCTTTACTGTACGCTACCACCTCTTGACGTGCCTCTCCTAAATAGTCGGCACCCAACTCGACAACATCACCTGCTTTCAAGTAAATTGGCGGATTAAATCCTAGACCTACACCTGCCGGTGTTCCTGTAGAAATAACATCCCCAGGAAGTAAGGTCATAAACTGTGATACATACGAAACAATAAAAGGTACCGAGAAAATTAAGTTTTTAGTATTTCCATCTTGGTAGGTCTTTCCGTTTACTTTCAACCAAAGGCGTACATTGTTAATATCTGGAATTTCGTCTGCTGTAGCCATAAATGGGCCCATTGGCGCAAACGTATCGCATCCTTTACCTTTATCCCAAGTGCCACCTCTTTCTATTTGAAACTCACGCTCAGACACATCGTTGTGCAATACATAACCAGCTACGTAGTCTAAAGCATCGCTTTCCTCCACGTAGGAAGCCTTCTTGCCGATAACAATACAAAACTCAACTTCCCAATCTGTCTTTTGCGAGTTTTTAGGTATAACAATCGTATCGTGAGGCCCCACCAAAGCGGTAGTTGATTTCATGAAAATAATAGGCTCCGCAGGAATCTTAGACCCTGTTTCTTCGGCATGATCTTTATAATTTAAGCCGATACATACAATCTTAGAAGGTCGCACAAAAGGAGCTCCTAAGCGTGTTTCTGTAGGCACAACAGGAAGCTGTCCTGCATTTTTAGCCAAAAACTCTTGCAACTTACGTAATCCATCATTTTCAAAAAACTGCTCGTCATAATTTAATCCAAGGGATGACACATCATAGTTTACACCATCAATCTGTACACCGCTCTTTTCTTTTCCGAATTCGCCAAAACGTATTAATTTCATCGTATCTATACTATATTGTTAGGTTTATCGCGTAGGGTATCCTACGCTTCCCAAATTTAATTATTCAATTTAATAAATCCACCATCTATTGGATAATCATTTCCCGTAATAAACTGAGCATCATCCGAGCATAAGAATAAAGCAAGCTTCGCAATTTCCTCGGGCTGCGCCATACGGCCAATAGGCTGTGAGGCCGAAAGCTTGGCAAACATCTCCTCCTCCTGACCGGGATAGTTTTTCGATATAAAGCCATCCACAAACGGAGTATGCACACGGGCCGGCGATATGGAGTTCGATCGGATATTGTAGGCCATATAATCGCGCGCTACCGATAGGTTCATCGCATAGATAGCTCCTTTACTCATGGAGTAGGCAAAGCGATCGGTAATACCTACCAAAGCGGCTATAGAAGCCATATTTAGAATAGCACCTTGCTGGCGCGCTTTCATGCCCGGTATAAAAGCATACAGCGCGTTATACGCTCCTTTAACATTTACCTGAAATACACGCTCAAAATCCGCCTCTGTGCAGTTTTCCAAATTTCCGACATGAGCCACACCGGCATTATTCACCAAAATATCGACATCACCTATTTCTGCGGCGATGGCAAGCAGTTCATGTTGCTCAACAACATTACAGCCATGTGCCTGGGCCTTTCCTCCTGCGGCTATAAGCTCATCGGCCACCTTTTGCGCATCGTCCTTATTGAGGTCTACTATATGTACAAATGCACCCTCTTTACCAAAGAGCTGTGCTATAGCCCTCCCGATACCGCTGCCAGCACCGGTTATCACAGCTACCTTATTTGCTAATTTTAACATTATTTTTTACGGTTAATTTTAAATTTATAATGACACTCCTCTTCGCCAAGGGATAAAATCGTCCTGCCCCAGTTGCACAGCCTTTGGTATCAGTTCGCCACTAGCTACCGTGATAAGATATTCCAATATACGGTGCGCGGCTTCTTCTATCGTCTCCTTACCATCGATGATTGTTCCGAAATTAATATCCAAAATATCGGGCATCTTCTCAAACACGGCCGTATTGGTAGCCAGCTTAACGACAGGCGCAATTGGATTACCCGTAGGCGTTCCTAACCCAGTCGTAAACAGCACAACATTAGCACCTGCTCCCACTTCAGCCGTCGTGCTCTCTACATCATTACCAGGCGTGCAAAGCAGGTTTAATCCTGGCTTGTTGGCCAATTCGGGATAGTCTACAACTGCCGTAACAGGTGATGTACCTCCCTTTTTTGCTGCTCCTGCCGATTTTATAGCATCGGTAATCAAGCCATCACGAATATTTCCCGGTGAAGGATTCATATAAAAACCAGAGCCATCAGCTTCAGCTTTCGCATTATAGGTGCGCATCAGTTCAATAAATCGTGTTGCTGTTTCTTCATCAACACAACGGTCGCTCAGCTCTTGCTCAACCCCACAGAGTTCCGGAAATTCCGCTAAAATAACAGAAGCTCCCAACGTCACTAGCATATCTGACAGGTAGCCCAAAGCTGGGTTTGCCGAAATACCTGAAAAGCCATCCGAACCGCCACATTCCAGTCCTACACAAAGCTTATCTAAGCCTGCCGGCTGACGCGTATGTTGATTCGCTAGCGTTAAACCCGCGAAAGTAGCTTTTATAGCCTTCTCCATAAGCTCTTGCTCTGTACCTTCAAGCTGTTGCTCAAAAACATATAGAGGCTTATCAAAATTAGGATCACGCTTTAGGATTTGTTCCTTTAAGATGGAGGCCTGTGCATGTTGACAACCTAAGCTTAAAACCGTTGCTCCTGCCACATTAGGGTGCATGATATAGCCCGCAAGAAGCCCGCATAAAGCGTCGGAATCCATGCGTGTGCCACCACAACCCATATCATGGTTTAAAAATTTAATACCATCAACATTTGGAAACAAACGCTCCTTCTCTTTGGCCGCTTTACTAGCAGATAGGTCTATACCAAAAAGCTCATCTATAGATGCTCCATTCTTATAACGCTCTATGAGTGTATCCACTTCCAAGGAATAGTCTTTAGAAGGAAGCTGATAACCTAACTTCTCCTCCAAGGCTTTCTTCAAGGTGAGCACATTCCTGTTCTCACAAAATACTAAAGGAATCACTAACCAGTGATTGGCGGTCCCGACGCTTCCATTGCTCCGTTCAAACCCCATAAATTTACGGCGCTCATAAAGAGAAACATCGGGCTTCTGCCAGTCTATTTTTCGTGTACCCAATTTAAAATCATCCGCCGCATGGCGCAAATTATGAACAGAGAGGCGTGTACCTGCGGGCACATCTTCATTCATCTTGCCCACCAATACGCCATACATTAGCACCTCTGCATCTTTAGCTAAAGGGCCAATTGTAAACTTATGCTTCGCCTCTACCGCTTCTAAAAGGGTAATCTCATGTCCTTCAAACCGCAGTTGCAATCCTTGGGGCAGGTTGCGCAAAGCAACCAATACATTATCCTTCGGATGAATTTGAAGGTAAGGCAACATCTCTTTTTCCATCTATTATAAAGCAAATATTCTATCCATTAACACCCATTTTTCTCCTTCCTTAGCGCCCGGAATAGCCTGTTGATATTTCCACATCAGGGCTTCCCAACGCTGCACAACCTCATTATTCGCATCGCGCTGTGCTTTGTCCTGAAAACTAAAGTCATCCTGTACTTCCATGATCATAAAAAGCCTATTTTCAAAACGATAAATCTCCATCGTCTCTATTCCTGACTCTTTTATGGAAGCTACAATCTCGGGCCATACCGCCTGATGGTAGGCCTCATACTCCGCGATAAGCGTTGCATCATTTACTAAGTCTAAGCCTAATACAAATCTTTTCATTCTATCTGTTAATTAACACGGTCATCATCTGCTGGCAAAGCCTTTACTTTACGATTGCTAAAGGCAAACAACAACACGATTATAAAGGATGCCAGCGGCACAAAATAAGACAAGTGGATATTACCGGTGTAATCGGTAATCTTGCTAGCGACCATAGGTAGCAAGGCTCCTCCAACGATAGACATTATAATAAGACTAGAGGCCGACTTTGTGGCTGGTCCTAGTCCAGTTAGTCCAATGGCGAATATGGTCGGAAACATAATAGACATTAGGAACGTAATAGCCACTAATGCATAAAGTGTAGCCATGCCCGTACCGTAGATAACAAATACCGTTAAGGCTGCCGCTAATGTCGCATAAATCATTAAAAGCTTATACGGCGCTATATACTGCATAAAGAAAGATCCTATAAAACGACCTAACATAAATGCTAATCCGGCAGCACCAGCATAGTATTTGGCCTCTTGCCCTTGCATATTCAACGCGTCAGCAGCAAAGACCAACAAAAAGCTAAAAACATAAACCTGTGCTCCCACATAGAAAAACTGTGCGACGATAGCCCAGCTCACATTCTTATGTTTTAAAGCTCCCCAGAAACCGACTTCTTTGGCTCCTTCTTTTTCTTTCACCTCCGGCAATTTGCTAAAAGCAAATAGAATAGCCACAAAGAGGATAATAAGACCTAACATCAAGTAAGGGCCTTTCACCAAGGCTGTCTCCGCTTGTATATAGGCTGCACGTGCCTCCTCCGAAAGAGCAGCTAACTCGTCTGCCCCTTTTGGCTCTTCCGCCAGTATGAGATAACCGCCAGCAATAGGCGCTATAAAAGCCGCTAAGCCATTGAAAGACTGCGCAAAGTTCAAACGCTGAGTAGCCTTTGCAGGATCGCCAATAACGGTGATATACGGATTCGCAGCCGTCTCCAAAATGGTTAAGCCACAACTCAGTACAAACAAAGCACCCAAGAAAAAGGTATAGCTCATGGTATTTGCCGCCGGAATAAAAAGAAAACAACCCGTAGCAAAAAGCAACAAGCCTATAATGATTCCTTTAGTATAGCCATACTTCTTCATAATCATCCCTGCGGGTATTGCCAATAGAAAATATGCTGCAAAAACAGCCGAATCTACTAAGGAGGCTTGAAAATGGGTTAAGCTAAAGGCACTCCGGAGGTGTTTAATCAGAATAGGATCTAGATTATGGATCAATCCCCAGAAAAAAAATAGGGATATAACAAGAATAATGGCTAACTGCTCTTTCTTAATCATATAGGGTTTATGTTGGTTTTGTAAAAATAAGTATCAAGCCCTATCGAGAGATACATTATTTTACCGAAAACATTAGCTATTTTACCATAATAACATTAATTTAACAAATTCAAACGAATATATACGTTATAACTATGCAGATTCAACGCCTACATCATCTTGCGAATAGCCAACAGGCAATCTTGGTACGACATGATCTAGCTCCACAAAATCATAACGTATGGCACTACCACCCTGAATTTGAATTTATCCAAATTACAAAAGGGCGAGGTACCTTTTTTGTCGGCGACTGTATCTTTAAATTCAAAGATGGCGACAGCATGTTCATAGGGTCTGAGGTACCACACTACTGGCTTTTTGATGATGACCATATCTTTGGCAAAAGCGAAACGGAAGTCGACATTCGTGTGATTCACTTTATGCCCGATTTTATGGGTAAGGATTTTCTACAGCTAAAAGAAGCCAAAACGCTCCTTACCTGTTATGCGCGGGCGAAGCGCGTGCTATACCTTGATTCTTCACATACCTATATAACAGCCTTCTTTGCGGAAATCATCCAGCAGCCCCCATTCCAGCAGCTACTAAGCCTACTCGGGAGCTTGGACTATATGGCGCAGCAGGAAGATGCACAGCTTTTGGTTAGTGCACAGTACAATAATTTACAGCAGGATGTAGACTACGAGCGTATGAATAAGGTGTTGCAGCATATCCGTTTAGGCTACCGCGATAAAATACAGTTGCAAACCGTCGCTCACTTGGCTGGGTTAACGGAGAACTCTTTCTGCCGTTATTTTAAACAAAAAACAGGTAAAACATTAGTACAATTCACCAATGAGCTCCGTATTAGTCACGCCTGTAAATTACTAAGCGATAACAGAATGGCCATTAAAGAGATCTGCTTCGACTGTGGCTTTCAAAACTTCGTGAGCTTCCACAAGACCTTTAAACAGGTAACAAAGCTGACACCTATCCAATACCGAAATAAAGCCTTAAATGGTGACCGCTAAAACAAATTGACATTTTTTTCATTTCTTATCATACATCAATGCCTTTCATTTCTCAAATGAAGAGCTTTGTCGCAGCAAATAAATAAACAATAAGATAGATATGAAAAATGTATTAAAATTAGTAGCTGCTGTAGCGATATTGCTTAACGTAGCTGTTGCCCAAGTAAAATGGTCGGTAGATCCAGCACACACCAATGCGCGTTTCGGCGTTAACCACTTAGGCATTTCCGTTGTTGACGGACAATTCAAAAAATTAGAAGGAGCTGTAGATAGCAAAACGGCCGACAACTTCAATGGTGCTGTTGTAAACTTCAGTATCGACGTGAACAGTATCGACACCCGTGTGGATGCGCGTGATGCACACTTAAAGAGTGATGACTTCTTCAATGCAGAGAAATACCCATCGATGACTTTGAAAAATGGCGTATTGAAAAGCGTTAAAAAAGGCGTTTACACCTTGACTGGTGATTTAACTATCCGTGACGTAACGAAAAAGGTAGTGTTTGAGGTGGTACAAAATAATGGTATCATCACGGATCCTTGGGGAATGACGCGCGCAGGTTTCACTGCATCAACAAAAATCAACCGTTTAGACTACGGCATTAAATACAACGATAAATTGCCTACAGGTGTAGCTGCAGTAGCTGCTGAAGTAAGCATCGTGGTAAACGTAGAACTTGTAAAACAAAAATAATTTCTAGGAAAGCGTGCCCTGCAAAATACTGCGGAGCACGCTTCCATTTATCTTCCTCCCTCCTGAATATTTGTTTTACGTCAGTCTTTTCTTTATTTTGCAGTAAGAATTAGGCTATGAAACCAAAAACAATTATACTCAGCATTGTCTTCGCTTTGCTGATACTTATCCTTTTTAACAATAAAGAAGAAGCAGTTTTCTGGCTTTTCGGTGAAATACGCACCTCTAAACTGTTTATAATCGGCACGTTCTTCCTGCTAGGTATGGTTACGGGCGGTATTGTCTTTCGTCGTAAAAATCGCCATCCCAAGGAATATAGCGTAAGCATCCAAGGGGAGCCCGATGAAGATGATGAATTTGAACCTGAAGATCAGCTATCTGCTGAAGACCGTAAATTTTTAGGAAAAGACTAAAATGAAATTTGGACAAGTAAGCAATCCGGAGGCTATTGATTTCACCCTACCTCCTACAGACCCTGCAACGCTCAAGCTTCTTGGTGGCAAACCTGCCGAAGCAATGGACATCTATGTCGGCTGTGCAAAATGGAACAAAACAGACCTTAAAGGATTTTACCCACGTGGCACGAAAGATGAACTAGCTTATTATTCGCAGCAGTTTAACTCCATTGAACTGAATGCTACATTTTATAATTCGCCATCCAAGGATCAGGTAGCCACCTGGCGCGACAAAACACCTGCTGATTTTAAGTTCTTCCCGAAAATACCACAATCGATAAGCCACTATAGCCGATTGCTAAATTCTAAAGATAAGCTAACAGAATTTATCGATGCAACGGTACACTTCGAAGAAAAATTAGGCATGGCTTTCTTACAGCTGCACGACAACTATAAGCCTAAAGATTTTGACCGCTTGGCAGATTTCTTACGTCAGGTGCCAAAAGGATACCCACTGGCTGTGGAGGTGCGCAATGGCGAGTGGTTTAACGACCCTGCCGTTCAAGCGAAGCTGTATGCATTACTCGAAGAGACACAGCTGGCCAACGTTATTGTAGACACGGCTGGTCGCCGCGATATGCTACACATGCGCCTCACCAACGACACCGCTTTTGTACGCTATGTCGGTGCCAACCATCCATCAGACTACGATCGATTGTTAGCTTGGGTAGACGTGATTAAAGAATGGAAAGCCGCAGGCCTACGCCATGTGTATTTCTTTATTCACCAAAATCTAGAAGTAGAATCGCCACTGCTAGCTGCTCATTTTATTGAGGCCCTTAACAAGTCCCTTGGCACACAATTGACCATCCCGAACAAAGGTCCTGCAACCTTATTTTAAGCTGTACAACCACATAAAAAAGCCTGCGAAACATTAGTTTAGCAGGCTTTTTCTGTATCCGCCGCAGGCGAAAAGCATCGTTTAATTATATAGCAAAGCGCCAGACACATTCCAGAAGCTGAAACTCGTGCCTTCTGGTGCTCCTTGTGGGATTTTAACTTGTATCTTATGTTTACCAGCCTTCAAATCACCCAACGGGATATAGTTCGGGTTGGTCACCGTACCTGGACACCAGTTTGAGCGGCTCAAATCTGATGAGGAAAGCCCATTTCCAAAATTTCCCGATACAGGGTTGTACAAACGGTAAGAACCGCAGTCGGTGCGCCAAGGTGTAAATTTAAAAGCTACCTGTCCGTCAATCAAAATTTGATTTTCCTTAGGCACAAACTCATCACCATTACCCCAGCCACCGTGGCCCGTGGTGATGTAACGCAGGTGTACATTTTTAGCATCTTCAGGCAACTCAAACTCAACTTCCAAACCTTTCTCTTCACTGAAGAAAGTCGGGTAATCTTGTCCACCCATTTCCATCACGTTGGTAGTATTGAAAATAGAAAGCACCTTATTGAATCCCATTTGGGAGCGTCCTTGGTGGATGGTAAGCTCTAGGCTCACTTTATGTCCTCCTTTATCGTAGTTACCGATGTAGGTACCAATATATACTTCACGGCCTGCCATCTGTGGTAAGAACTCGGATATATCTTGTCTATAGATAGATGAATCTTGCCATGTTTTTCCTTTTAAAGTTAAGCGGTTGTTGAAGTGCTGCACGCCAAAAGGTGTAAAGAAACGCATTAACTCATAGATCGGTGAGAAGCCATTGGTGCGCACCATACCTGGATATGTTTTCCCATTGCCATTACTATACAAAGGCAGGGTCTGCATTCCATTTTTCATACCGTCAAAGAAAGACTGTGCTTGGTCTTCTGCAATTAAAAAGACAGATCCTGTGCGGTCGTAAGCATCCCCGTTGGACTGCTCTACCAGCTCCACAAAGGCTTGGCTATTGGCGTTTACTGCAGGAACTTTAACTTTCTTCAAGATTACCGTTCCATTGGCGAAACGCAATACACTATCCTGCTTAGGGTTATCTATAAAATTAATCTGCTCATTCTTAAAAACAGGAATATGCACGAAGCGGCTTTTCCATAGTAAATCTTGGTAGGTTAAACCATCTACCTGCTGCGTGAAAGCAGGCAAAGCAACGTTTGCTGGTATGTTTTTCAACTTTTCAATCTTCGTTGCTGTAATCTTCGTATTGCCATTACGCACATACTCGAGCACCAATCCTAAAAACTGTCCTGTCTCGGTAGGAGCTCCTTGCACAGCCAAGGCATCCGTATACCAAATATCAATGCTATTGGAATTGATGGAGGTCGTTGCTTTCTTACATAGATGACCCAAAATAACTTTAGTCTCATCGGTCAGTGTCAACTTATCTTTCGTTAGCGCCTTATCGTCAGTAGTTGCGAAGTCATAGCTCGCCGAGATATGTGCATTTTTGTAGTAGGTAGCTGCTTTACGGTCTACATAATAGTTTTCGTAGGGATATTTCGCGGTCGATTGGGTGATACGGTCGCTGGTAATCACGGTTTGATCTTTATTAGTAAACACCAATAGGTAGTCTTGTTTTGGGTCTACCTGATCATTGTAGCTACGTGCGTAGGTTATCTTGAAACTTTGTGCCTGTGTTGTTTGAAACAGAACACAAAACAGAAATAGATAGAAGTATTTCTTCATTGTATATGAATAAAAGGTTTTAGCAAAGTGCTAATATACAAGAAAGGACAGTAAAACGGGAGAACGGAAGGTAACTATCTTGCTAATAAAGTGAGCTCATCGTTGCTATACATATCAGCTCCTTTTAAGTAGGTGTACAACAACGTTTTAGTGGCTTTATCATCAAGCTTGTATAGGTTATCTCGAATAAAACGTTTATCATCCTCAATATCATCCTTATAACCTAGGTAGGAAGGTATATAATACTGGATACATAGACGAATGTAGCGGAGCTCCACATTATTGGGATTGCTGGAAATTTCCTTTTCAAGCATCTTCTTTCCATTTTTGAAATAGCTCATTTTCTTAAATGGATTTCCACTATGGCTTGCCATAAACATATGATATGCTGCTTCATACCCGCGTTCAACGGGTGTATTGGCGTATTTCTCTAGGGCTGCTAAATGCTCTTTGCATAGGCCTTCGTTTTTATGGCCTATTTTAAAATCTTTCCTTATTTCGGCTAATTTAAGTGTTTGTGCTTCTACAGTAGAAAAAAGTATAATTTGGGTTAATACCGCACAAAAACAAAGTAATCGCATACATCCTCCTTTTGTTTCTTTCAGGTAAAAGTTACACAATCCCTCGTACTTATTCAATAAAATTCGTATACAAATAGTTAACAATTTTAGCAGATAGCCTTACAAAGCCATTTTCATAGCTGGCGACACATCCATTTGTAACAACCACAAAGCCATATTTTTCTGTTGGATTAAAAAACATAGTGCTATACAAGCCATAAGCAGAGCCTGTATGTCCAACTAGCGAAACTCCCGGAACCATCTTGTCCGTGACGGTCAAGGCTAATCCATAGCCCTCTTCAGTTGTAAGCGGTTGCTGCATTAGCTGGGCCGATGCCGTGCTTATTAGCTGCTTCCCTTCTGCGCTGCCATAATTCATATGCATACGCATGTAGGATGCTAAATCTTCAGCCGATATTTTTAATCCGCCGGTAGGCGAAAAGATAGGGGTCGACCGACCTAATATATACTTCTCTATATCTTCCCTACGTGGGGTATAGGCCGCAGGCTGCGCCTTAAAAAGTCCGCTTTCATATTCATACAGGGTTGCAAAGCGCTTGCTATCAAGCGAATCAACACAATAGCCTGCTTGCAAACCCAGCGGATTTAGCACCATCTTCTTGATATAAGTATCGAAGCGCATGCCGGAGACACGCTCTAGAATAGCGCCTATCATATTAAAATTCAAATTGCAATACATATAGCCTTCACCAGGCTGTATCGCATTGTATGACTTAGCCCATTCGGCGTTGGTTGCTGGATTGATAACATCGAAATCAAAATAACCATTGCTATCGTTGATACTCGACGTATGGGAAAGCAACATACGAAGGGTTATGGGGGTAGTTGGGAATTTAGGATTACGCACCTGAAAGCCGATTAGGTTACTCACATCATCGTTCAAGTTCAGCCTCCCCTGCTCCACCAATTGCATGACGGCTGTCGCCGAAAAAGATTTGGAGATTGACGCAATACGGAAAAGGTCCTGCGTACTTAGCGCTTCTTTCGTATCGACATTTTTATAGCCTATCGCTTGGCTATACACAGGTTTATTGTCTTTCACAACGACCACAGCTACACCTACGGCTTTATATTCATCGGCAATGGCCTGCAAGCCTGCGAGCAACTTGTCTGTAGGTATTTGTGCGTAAATAGTTTTTAAAGGAAGGCAGCATAATGCCAACAAATAGATAAGGTTGCGCTTTTTCATCCGTAGCGGTTTATGCCTCAAGATACTATAAAAAAGATGCTAAACAAAAAACTCCCGCATAAATTATGCAGGAGTTTTCCGTCATTAGGTTAAAACACCTTATAAAGCAGCAATCGCGTTATTCCATGTTGCAGATGGACGCATTGCTTTTTCTGCTAAAGCATCATTCGGGAAGTAGTAACCACCGATGTTTTGTGCTTTACCTTGTGCAGCAATTAATTCTTCGTTGATTAAAGCCTCATTGCTTGCTAATGCTTCTGCCAAAGGCTGGAAGCGCGCTGCTAATTCAGCATCTTTCGTTTGTTTCGCCAACTCTTGTGCCCAGTATAACGTCAAGTAGAAGTGCGAACCACGGTTATCCAACTGACCTACTTTACGTGCAGGTGATTTATCATTCGCTAAGAATAAAGCGTTAGCCTCATCTAAAGCGTCAGCTAATACTTGTGCTTTCGTGTTGTTTTGTGTTTGTGCTAAATGCTCTAAAGAAGCTTGAAGTGCTAAGAACTCACCTAAAGAATCCCAACGTAAGTAGCCTTCTTCTAAGAATTGCTCTACGTGCTTAGGTGCAGAACCACCAGCTCCTGTTTCGAACAAACCACCACCGTTCATTAATGGTACGATAGATAACATTTTTGCCGAAGTACCTAATTCTAAAATTGGGAATAAATCGGTTAAATAGTCACGCAATACGTTACCTGTTACAGAGATGGTATCTTCACCTTTACGGATACGCTCTACCGAGAATTTAGTAGCCTCAATAGGTGCTAAAATACGGATATCTAAACCTGTAGTATCGTAGTTTGGAAGGTATGCATTTACTTTTTTGATGATCTCACGATCGTGTGCACGGTTTTCGTCTAACCAGAATACGGCAGGAGTATTTGATAAACGAGCACGGTTTACAGCTAATTTAACCCAGTCTTGGATTGGCGCATCTTTCGTTTGACACATACGGAAGATATCTCCCTCTTGTACCGGCTGCTCCATGAATACATTTCCTTCCGCATCTACAACACGGATAGTACCCGCAGCAGCAGCTTGGAAAGTTTTGTCATGCGAACCATACTCTTCCGCTTTTTGTGCCATCAAACCTACGTTAGGTACAGAACCCATTGTTGTAGGGTCGTAAGCACCATGCGTGCGACAGTCGTCAATAACAGCGGTGTACACACCAGCATAACTACGGTCAGGGATAATTGCTAATGTATCTTGTGGCTTACCTTCTTTGTTCCACATCTGTCCTGAAGTACGGATCATTGCTGGCATTGAAGCATCAACGATAACGTCTGAAGGAACATGTAGGTTGGTGATACCTTTATCAGAGTTTACCATAGCTAAGTCAGGACCAGCAGCGATAGCCGCCTCGATAGCTGCTTTTACTTCAGCTTCTTGTGGTGTACCTGCAATTTTAGCGTAAACTTCACCTAAACCATTATTTTTGTTGATGCCTAAAGAAGCGAACAACTCGCCATATTTAGCGAATACATCTTTGAAGTAAACCTCAACGATAGCACCGAAAATAATAGGATCAGATACTTTCATCATTGTTGCTTTCAAGTGAGCAGATAAAAGCACACCGCTCGCTTTAGCTTCAGCGATAGCCTCAGCTACGAAAGTTTTCAATTTAGTGATACTTAAAACAGAAGAATCAATAACTTCACCTGCTTTTAAGCTTCCTAAACCTTTTAATTCTTTAACGGCACCGTCTGCTGCTACAAACTCAATTTTAAACTGAGCATCGTTAGCTACTGTTACCGATTTTTCTGTTGCATAGAAGTCACCTTCTTGCATAGAAGCAACTTTAGTTTTGCTCGTTGTAGACCAAGCGCCCATGCTGTGTGGATTCGCTTTAGCGTAGTTTTTCACTGCTTTAGGAGCACGACGATCAGAGTTACCTTCACGCAACACTGGGTTTACAGCAGACCCTAATACTTTAGCGTAACTTGCTTTGATAGCTTCCTCTTCAGGAGTAACTGGAGCATCTGGATAATTAGGAATAGCGTATCCTGCTTTTTGTAATTCTACGATCACTGCTTTAAGCTGTGGGATAGAAGCAGAAATATTTGGTAATTTGATGATGTTTGCATCAGGTGTTGTCGCCAACTGACCTAACTCTGCTAAAGCATCGCTTGTTTTTTGTTCAGCCGACAAATATGTGTTTAAATTGGCTAAAATACGTCCAGCCAAAGAAATATCTCTTAATTCAACTTCGATAGCAGCAGTCTTTGCGAATGCTTGTACAATAGGTAAAAACGAATAAGTCGCTAATAATGGCGCTTCATCTGTTTTTGTGTAAATGATTTTAGATGACATAATTCTGTATTGAAGGATTTTTAAATTTCTATATGTTATAGGTAAAAACTGAAGCCTGTAAAGGGCCGTTTTTAAAATTCGCCTAAAGATAATCATTTGAAAACAAAAACGCCATAGTTGTTTAAATTATGACGTTTTTGCATTAATATTTGACGATTTTGAATCAATCGGTCCTTTTTGTTTGGAAAGCCTAATCTTTAAGCAGGCTAATATCGACCTTTGGAGCGGCCAACTGCATAGCCTTAATCGCTTGCTTACAGTCATCGACCATGGCTTGCGTCATGCTATAGGTTGCTTTCCCGTAATCATCCACCTGAAATTCGCCTACATAGAAAAAGCCATATTTATCGAAGAAATCGATTAAGTCTGTTTTGCTTACAGCGCAAGCTTTCTTCACAAAGTCCAACTGATAAACTGCTGGATTAGGCTCCTGCTTTCTGTAGCGCTTACCATTCTCTTCGTAGATGATATATAACGGTTTTGTTGTGGCTTCTATACGTAGTTCTTCAAACAAATCGGGATAGAAATCAGGATTTTTACCTGCCCCCTCAAAATAAAGTTGCAACTGCCAGAATGGAATCAATCGGTTGAATACATCGGGGTCTTGCAGGTAGGAAATTCCTTTGTCAATAATATCAGCACGAGACTTCCCGTAATTATCCTGCTCTAAAACACGTGATTTATTTCCAAATGAGCGTGTAACATACAGCGAAAACAGGTTATTGCTCACCTCTCCTAGCCCTCTCCAATTGAAATTAGGACGCAGCTGATGCACATGACCAATCTCATGCGAAAATCCCCAACACGGGTCTCCTTTTATCACACGGTCCGGGTCGGCCACTAGGTTCATAGCATAGCCAGGCTTAACGCCCATATAAGCTACACCATCGCCATCACGAAACATATAATAGTTATAGTTTACGCGGGCCAAGATTCTGTTTTTAGGTTCTTTATTATATTTAATTAAGCCCATCAACCGATGTTGTCTATACACCAGGCTATCGTAATTATTGATAAGCTCTTTGCCTCTGCCTGCGGCATATTTTTTTAAGGCCTCTTTGGGATAAGCTACTTGGATATGCTCTCCTAAAGCGTCTAAAACTGGGTACACATTATTTTCTAGTAAACGATCCCAATCGGCATCCGTATGTTTTGTGTTATCAAAATAGCCGTTTACTGCAGCATCTAGAAAATGTACTTTTATAGGACTTTGCCCCTTCAATTCGTCGACAAAATAATCTACATAAGCCAATCCGCCGAAATCTTTCACATCAAGCACATTAACGCCATTCTTAAGGGCAAAGGTTTGCTTCTTCAAACCCCATCCATTGGGATCTTTGCTCGGCTCGGCCAACCCTTCGGGTGCACGACGTTCGAAGTTCGGCACCAAGAGATTTACAGTCGTTTCTGCCGGAATATTGGCAACCAGTACGATATGCTTGCCAACAGGTAAATAAATTCCGGTTACGTTTTCGTACTTGCTATAGCCATCACCAATTGCCAAACTTTGTCCTAACACTTTTGGGGACAGGATAGGCTTATAGGTTGCTAAACGATAGGTCGTAGTATACTTCTTGTTCAAAAGCTGTATCGCTGTAGCCTTAATCTGGGGATCTTTAATTTTATTAAGGGTAACCAGTTTAACATCCTTTTTTAAGGAGGTGGCCAAAGGGTCCGCAAAAACAGCGAAGTCGGCGTTTACCGCCGCATTCGTCCCTTGTGGACTTTGAGCGAAAGCAACTTGAAATAAGCTTACGCCGAAGAGTAGGCTAGAAAATAAAATCTTATTCATTATATGGTTATATATGGATAATATCCCCTAAAATAGCATAAAAGAGTATAGCGCACAACAGCAAACCAATGACACGCTAAAAAATAGAGTCTCAATCGACTGAAAAACACGAAGCTATCGATTGTGTAATTTTTACCTAGTAGATAATACATATATAACCTAGCAACACTCCTCTCCTTTAACGAAATAAAGCTCACTCACTTACAAACACAAAATCGATATTAACATTTTATGCAATTAGTCACAAAATAATGTGACTTAAATCACAAAACACTACTCACAAAACACGAAAATCAAAATTAAACCCAAACAAATAAGAGAAATAAACAAATTAAACACACAAAAAACCAAAAACAGACCGAAACAAAAGAAAAACAAACCACATACTTAAATAATAAAACCAATTAACACAAAAAGACACATAGATAAAAAACATAAACAACAATATTTAAACATAAAACACCAAAAACACAAAATAAAATATTGAAAAGCAATAAAAACAAGTAACAAAAACAACGAACAAAGCCCTACAGGATATAAAAAATAGTATTGGCATACTTTATGCATTTGTAGCTATGTATTGAATAACTCAATTACCTATGTTTCATTTTTACACGCTCATTTATCCTTAGTTGGACACATGAACTGTAGATATTTAAATTAAATACCATGAATTTAAAAATTAAAGCCCTATTATTCTCTCTATTTGTTTTTACGACTGCCGCATTTGCACAAAGTAACTGTCGCGACTTAAGGGGATGTGACCGTAAACTATGTGAGTTAAACATAAAACTGGAATACGCGAAAAAATACGGTAGAACAGGACAAATTCAACGAATAGAGACAGCTATTGCCAATACGAAACGTAATTGCAATGGCAACAATGGCCATTATACGGCTGATTTAGAGAAAAAGGTCCTTGACAAAGAGTATAAAGTTAAGGAGCGCACAATGGAGCTTGAAAAAGCCATCCGCGAACAACAACGACCAGAAAAAATTGAGAAGAGAAGAAGAAAAGTCGCTGAAGCAAAACAGGAGCTAACGGAAGCTAAGAGAAGGTTAGCAGAGGCTAAAAAACCAAAATAAAAAATCAAAAAAAGCGTGCTGACTAATTATAGTCAGCACGCTTTTTTATTGTTCTACAAAGCATAATGCTTACAAATCTTGCGCAATAAGATAACCTGCTGCCCAAGCCCACTGAAAGTTATAACCGCCAAGCCAGCCTGTAATATCGACAGCTTCGCCCCCGAAATATAAGCCAGGCACCTTCTTAGCCTCTAACGTTCGCGGATTGAGCTCGTGTGTAGCAACACCACCACGCATAACTTCGGCTTTATCATAGCCTTTATCGCCGGCAGGCTTCACTTTAAATTGATGTATAGTTTCATTAATAAGCTTCGCATCGGCTTTACTCAAAGAAGCTACCTTTAGCTGTATAGGCAAGAATTTCGCCAAAGCTTCGACCATCTTCTTCGTAAAAAATGGACTCAGCAACTGGCCAATAGTACGCTTACCTCCTGCCGCTCTCTCCTCTTTGATAAGATCATCTAAGCGATGCTGCGGCAACAAGTCGATACTTATCTGCTGGCCTGCTCGCCAATAAGAAGAGATCTGTAGTATCGCTGGTCCGCTTAACCCCCAATGGGTAAATAGAATATTTTCCTCAAAAGTAATAGCATCGGTAGACACACGTGCAAAGACACTATTTCCTGCTAAGGAAGCGTACCAATCGGCATCTTTACCTGTAATGGTTAAAGGCACCAAGGCTGGGGCCGTCGCTACGAGGTCTAAGTCGAACTTACGCGCTACACGTAGCGCAAAGTCGGAAGCCCCGAGTTTAGCAACTGGCAGTCCACCACTCGCTAACACCAATTTTGGTGTACGTAATTCTTGAACCTTACCATTGCGCTCTACACGCAACACATAGCCATTATCTTCTTTATCTACAGCAGTAACCAAACTATTCAACCAAATATCCTGTTGCGTTTCATACAACAGCTTCGTGAATACGGCTACAATATCTTTAGCTTTATTCGTTGATGGAAAAAGTTGCCCTAGCGTTTTCTCTTCCCCATGTATATCACCGAAATTAGCGAAGAAATTTACGGTATCGTCGACTGTCCACTGCGCAAAGGCGCCATTTAGAAAGTCAGGATTCTCCGATACAAAATTCTCCGTACGGGTATGTAGATTGGTATAATTGCAACGGCCACCACCAGAGATAAGAATCTTAGCCCCTGGCTTATCGTTGCGCTCAATCAATAATGTCTTTTTACCGAGCAATCCGGCTTGTACAGCACACATCAACCCACAGGCCCCTGCGCCGATAATAATTGCGTCGTATGTCATTAATAGGCTATTAATTCTCCTTTTAGAGAAACTACACGTTGTTCACGATTTGCTTGTTCGGCAGCTACCAAAATACGGATTACATCACGTGCTTCTGTTGGCTGCACCAATAGCTCGGCTTCACCACGAATCGCTGCCACCATATTTCTATAGAAGTCTTCACCCGAGCCAATCTCACTCACCACGTTCTCCTTCACATCTGTACCATCCTCAAGAAGCGACAATCGCCCTTGAATAGCAACATCCTCCTCACCCCAGTTGGCATGCTCATGCGGAAATACACCAGCACGCAACAATTCCTCCTGCGGATCTACGCCTTGCTTCACGAAAGAACCATTCCTGCCGTATAGAGCAAAACGAGGTGTTGGCTCTTTAGCCAACATTTGCCCAAATAAGGAAACTTTCAAACCTGGGTAGTACAAGATAATTTCGAAATCATCGATAGTCTTAGCATCTTCACGCTGCTTACGCAGGTCGGCAAAGACGGCATCTGGAGCACCAAAAAGCTGCAACGATTGATCGATTAAATGTGCCCCTAAATCGAAGTGAATACCAGAACCCGGCAGATCTTCTTCGCGCCAAGCGCCTACACGCAAGAAGTTGCGGAAGCGGTCATAGCGCGCTTGATAGTTGACAAGCATACCTAAACGACCAGCAGAAATAAGCTTCTTAACGGTCTTAAAATCACTATGCAGACGTGCATTATGATGCACCGTCAATAGCAACCCTTTTTCTTTAGCTAAAGCGATGAGCTCATCCGCCTCTTCCACCGTATTGGTAAACGGTTTCTCTACCAGCACATGCTTACCCGCTTCAAGCGCTTGCTTAGTCAATGCGTAATGTACATCATTGGATGTCGCAATGGCTACAATATCCACTTCGGGGTCATTCATAATATCATCAGCAGATTGCACCGCAATAGCTGATGGATATTTAGCAGCGAGTATAGCCTGCTGCTCAGCTTTGCGTGCTGTAACTTTGTAAAGCAGCAAATCTGAATTTCCTTTTATAAAAGGGCCATGGAAAACCTGTCCGCAAACAGAAAATCCTATTAACCCAACTTTTAGTTGTCTCATTTTACATTCTTTCTGGTACCTGAATACCTAATAGACGCATACTATCCGCAATAACTCGACCTGCAATTGCAGAAAGCTGTAAACGGAATTGCTTCACTTGGGCATCTTCAGCCTTTAGAATAGTCTCTTCGTGATAAAATTTGTTGTATACCTTAGCGACCTCATATACGTAGTTGGCTAATTGCGCTGGCGAGAAGTCTTTCGCCGCTGCTTCAATTGCTTGCGGGTAGTTGCCTAAAGCCTGAATCAAATCGCGCTCGTATACGGATATCGTTGCTACAGTACCTGCACCACCGTCATATTCCGCTTTGCGTAATACAGACTTAATACGTGCATGTGTATACTGAATGAATGGACCCGTATGCCCTTGAAAGTCTACAGACTCATTCGGATCAAATAATAGACGCTTCTTAGGATCAACCTTCAACAAGAAGTACTTCAATGCGCCCATACCAATAGTTTCGTAAAGAGCTGTTTTCTCTGCTTCTTCTAAACCATCCGTTTTACCAAGCTCTTCAGTACGTGCCTGCGCTGTATCCTTCATCTCTTGCATCAAATCATCAGCATCAACAACCGTTCCTTCACGCGACTTCATCTTTCCTGAAGGTAAGTCTACCATCCCGTAAGAAAGGTGGAACAGGCCTGTAGCCCATGATTTACCTAATTTTTTCAAGATAGCGAAGAGCACTTTGAAATGGTAATCTTGCTCGTTACCTACAACATAGATAGATTCCTCCATCTTGAACTCGTCATACTTCAGCTGCGCAGTACCTAAATCTTGCGTAATGTATACCGAAGTACCATCACCACGCAACACCAACTTCTCGTCTAATCCTTCTGCCGTCAAGTCAATCCATACCGAATTGTCTTCTTTTTTGAAGAAGACACCTTTTTCTAGGCCTTCTTGAATGATATCTTTCCCTAATAGGTAGGTATTCGATTCGTAGTAGAACTTATCAAAGTCAACCCCCAATTGCTTGTATGTTTCTTCGAAACCAGCATATACCCATCCATTCATGGTTGTCCAAAGACTTATTACGGCTTCGTCACCAGCTTCCCAAAGCTGCAACATACGTTGAGCTTCTTTCATCAGTGGTGCATTTTTCTTGGCCTCATCTTCCGTTTGTCCTTCGGCTTTCAGCTGCTCAATTTCTTTCTTGTATTCTTTATCGAACACCACGTAATATTTACCTACCAAGTGGTCACCTTTCAAGTTTGCTGATTCAGGTGTTTCACCTTCACCAAATTTCTGCCAAGCCAACATAGACTTACAGATATGTATACCGCGATCGTTCACTAAGTTGGCTTTCACCACCTCGTAACCATAAGCTTTCAAGATTTCAGAAACAGAATAACCTAATAAGTTATTACGTACGTGTCCTAAGTGTAAAGGCTTATTGGTATTCGGGGAGCTATACTCCACCATTAAGCGTTTACCATTTGCTGGAAACTGTCCGAAATCAGCCTGTGCTAAAGTTTGATTTGCTAAATCAATCCAATAGCCATCTGTCAAGCTGATATTTAAAAAGCCCTTGATAATATTGAAGTCTGCAATTTCAGGCATTGCTTCCTTCAAATAAGCACCAATCTCCTCTCCTGTTACTTCAGGCGACTTTTTAGAGCTTCGCGTGAAAGGAAAAGTCACGATTGTAATTTGTCCTTCAAACTCTTTGCGTGTCTCTTGCAAAGTAATCTGATTTAAGGGAATTTCAGCCTGATAAAGGGTGTTTACAGCTTGAGCAGTTTGCTCAATCAATCTTTGTTGAATAGAGTTAGCCATGTAATAGTTTCGTAATTTTCACAACCTCCTGATAATGAACACTAAAAATAAATGTATTTATAGTTAAGTATTCAGCACGAAAGTATATCTTTGCCAAAAATAATAAAAAATGCAGAGCTATCAGGAATTTCTTGACTTAAGTGTTGGTTTTCCGCAAGACGGATTCGAAATAATCGACGACGAATTGTACTTCCACGATCTGAATTTGATGGAGATGATAGAAACGTATGGCACGCCATTACGTTTTACCTATTTACCTATTGTCAGTAAAAAAATTCAACAGGCGAAGATCCTTTTTCAAACGGCTATCCTTAAACACAATTACAGAGGATCGTACAAATATTGTTATTGTACGAAATCTTCTCATTTCAAACATATTGTAGAAGAAGCCCTAAAGAACGACATTCACTTAGAAACCTCATCCGCATTCGATATGCCGATGATTGAATCTTTGGAACGTGCCGGAACGGTCACCAAAGATATTACCGTAATTTGTAATGGTTTTAAAACCTATCAATACAAACAGTATATCATTGATATGCTGCATGATGGGTATACCAACATTATCCCTGTACTAGATAATAAAGAAGAGTTCAATCTATACGATGATGAAATTGAATTGGATACACCTTGTTCATTGGGTATCCGTTTAGCATCGGAAGAGCAACCAGACTCTCAATTCTATACGTCCCGTTTGGGTATCCGTCAGGAGGATGTGATTGATTTTTACAACAATAAAATTGCGGACAACCCGAATTTTAAAGTTAAACTTTTACACTTCTTCATTAACTCGGGTATTTCAGATACACCGTACTACTGGAATGAGTTGGAGAAATACGTTACTTTGTACTGTAAGTTCAAAAAGATAAACCCAGATTTAGATACGTTGGATATTGGTGGTGGTATGCCATTCAAAGATTCCTTGGTACATGACTTCGATTACGAATATATGGTAAACGAAATTGTGAACCGTATCAAGCAAATCTGTGCGCACCATGAAGTAATGGAACCAGATATTATCACTGAATTTGGTAAATATACGGTTGCTGAAGCTTCGGGTATTCTTTACAAAGTATTGGGACGTAAACAACAGAACGATCGTGAAAAATGGTTTATGATTGACGGTTCCTTTATCACGAACTTACCTGATGTATGGGCTTTAAACCAAAAATACATCTTGTTGCCAATCAACAACTGGGATTCAGAGTATGAGCGCGTAAACTTGGGTGGTATCACTTGCGATGGTCAAGATTACTACAACCAAGAGGCACACATGAACTCGGTATTTATGCCAAAAACACGTAAAGTACAATACTTAGGATTCTTCCATACGGGAGCTTACCAAGATGTATTGAGTGGATACGGCGGTATACACCACTGCTTGCTTCCATCACCGAAGCATGTATTGGTACGCCGAAACCGTGATGAAACTTTCAACTACGAAGTTTTTGGTGAAGAGCAAAACTCAAAACAGGTAATGAAGCTTTTGGGTTACCAATAGGCATCAACACCACGCTATAAAAAAACAGGCTGTCTCCAAAAAGACAGCCTGTTTTTTTATTACTTTTTGGCATCCATTAGTTTTTCCTCCTTAGCTTCTACTAACCCGACTTTTACCTTCAGCACAAAAGGCTCGTTGGACTGAAAATCAGAAGGTAATTGAATATCATAGTAGGTATTTGCATCACGATCCAAGCCGATATCAGCATGTGCCAGCTTTAGTTCGCGGCCATCTACAAGTAAATATGCTGCTTGAGGGCGTTCATTAGCGACCTTCGGCACCAGCAAGCGAATCTGCTCGTTTATAGGTCTATTAAACACCGTTAAGTAGATGTAGTCCCCCTTTCTGGTCAGATAGCCATAAGGAAGCGTAGGCCAGCTCACCCGATGCGTAGCATAAACAGCCTCACTGTTTATGTGCATCCAATCGCCGATTTCCTTAGCCAACTTATCTTCACCGGGATGCATATTCCCTTTCCCATCAGGCCCAAAGTTCAACACGAAATTGCCATCCATTGAAACGGTACGCATCAACATAGCTAACAAATCATCCTTCGTCTTGGTATACAATCCAGTCCAATCCTTCATATACCCCCACCCATTGGGCGGAATCGTCATCACAGCATCCCAATCGTTCCCCTTGAGAATGCTGTAGTCTGCGGGAAGCTTACGTTCCCACCCTTGCTCATAATCTCCCAACAGCTGCCCATTGCTATCAAAATGACGCTTACCGTACTCATCACTGCGAAAGCGAGAACCGATAATTAAACCGGGATGTAAGTTGCGCATTTCTTTTTCCAGCTTATAGGTGAAATCATAGGCGTTTACCCAGGAAGGGTCCCAGGTGCCATCAAACCAAAAGCCTTTGAGTTGTGGGTAGCTATGCAGCAATTCAAGCAACTGGTTGCGTGTATAGTTCAAAAAATTAGCGAACTTTTTCTCTTCATCCGCTGTAGCGGGATTCTTAGACTGATAATCGGGATGATGCCAATCCAAGACGGAGAAATAAAGATAAACGTCTATTCCTTCCGCCGTGTAGGCGTCTACAACCTCCTTAACGATATCTCTTTTAAATGGTGTATTGCTGCTATTATAATCCGAATACTGCGTTGGCCACAGCGCAAAGCCATCATGATGCTTGGTTGTAAAAATAAGGTAGCGAGCGCCCATCGCTTTAGCCTGTCTTGCCCAGCGCTTGGCATCAAAATCTACTGGATTAAATTGCTTGTACAGGTTATCATAGGTTTGCGTCCAATTTACAGGCTTCGTAGGGCCACTCCAAGCACGAATCCATTCGGATGCCGCAGCACCTTTTCGGGCGCTCACGCCCTCCCATTCGTTGCCCGGAATGGCATATAGCCCCCAGTGGATAAACTGCCCAAAGCCATAATCTCGGAAAGCTTCCATAGCGTCATCTGCACGGCGCTCTGAATGTAGCGGACCATATTTCAGGTTTTTCCAATCTGCCGTCTTCCCTGCGTCCTCCTGCCCATAAACGACATTCCCGAAAAGCACCGCAAGGAACAGCAAAAAAACGGAGTTCAAATATCTCTTCATGATCTACTTATTTCAGTGTCCAGGTCATCTCATCGGTCAACGATTTCTCTCCATCGGTAGATGTGGCTTTAATTATATTAACTCCTTTCCGAAGCTTTACCTGCTCTACCACCCAATGTTTACTGTTGACACCTTGCTTTGCCTCGTATCGCTCTCCATTAACCGCAATGCTTACTTTCGGTTGATTCGAAAAAAGCTGAATGCGTGTCACTGCTTCCTCCCGCTCATTATCACGTCTATTGGCAAGATAAAGCATCGGCTCTGGGTTCCAATTTGCTTTATACCAGTAGAAAGAATCTTTGCGCCTTTGGCGGTCGAAGGTGATTAATCCCTTCAAATTACGCGCATTCACCCCACCCCGATTCCATGCAGGCACCGCAAATTCAAACATATTCCATACGTAAGAAGCTATAATAATGGGATTTTTCTCAATGGCTGCCCATTGTTGAATATGTGTTTCTGTTTGGTAATTCTCTGGAAAGTAATCGCCTGTGACTACATTTTTAGGCTTCACTACTTTCTCCTGACCAATATCCATATTACCATCGGCACCATACTCCGACAAAATAATACGATAGCTCGGAAAATCACGTTGAGCCTTTTCGGCCCAAGGTTTTAAATCGCCAATCTCCCCACCATACCAACCAAAATAATGATTTATCCCCTGCACATCTGTCGTCAAGTTCTCTTGCCTATCAATTTGGCTGTAGCCCGTCACTGCTCCGGTCAAGCGATCAGGGTCGAGCGTCTTAGCAAGATCATGTAATTCGCGCGATAAGACCGGCACTAAACCATCAGCCGTTTTGCTATAAACCTCATTGTGCACCCCCCAAATATAGATGGAAGGGTGATTGTATTGCTGCTTCACCAATTCACGTAGCTGCTGCTTTGCATTATAGCTTTCGGTGAAAGAAACGCGATTCACAAAAGGAATCTCTGCCCATACCAAGAAGCCTAAGCTATCGGCTAAAGAATAGGTCGCTGATGCCTGCTGATAATGAGCTAAGCGCACCGTGGTAACCCCCATTTCCTTCATCAACATAAAATCTTCTTTATGCTGAGCGAAGCTAAAAGCGGATCCAAATCCCCAACGATCCTGATGCCGTGCCACCCCATACATTGGATAGCGCTTACCATTCAAAAAGACCCCATCACCAGCAACAAGCTCAATTGTACGTAGCCCTAGCGGCTGCTCTGTGCAATCCAGCTCCAGGTCGCCCTTCATAAGCCTCGTTCTTAATTTATATAGATATGGATCACGCACACCGTCCCACAAATGCGGATTATCGATAGACAAGGTTGTTTCTACATGCAGGCTTCCTTGCGGAGTAACCAGCACAGGCTTTCTGCTATGCTGAACGACTTTACCCTGATCATCATAAACCTCAGCAATTAATTCAACTTGCTGTGCTACCTTCTCTTTGGTCTCTAATTTGGCTAACACTTTTACCGTAGCGGACTTTTCCGACACCTCTTGCTGCCGTATAAATACGCCTGGAGAAGCATCGTCAGTAACGACAAATCCCGTCTTGGCTGTTGTTATCAGGGCAACAGGCCTATAAATACCGCCATATACGGGAAAAAGAAATTGATCTGTTGGCAATACATCTTTACGGGATTGATTATCTGTTATTACCGTTAGGATATTTTCTTTAGCATAGTCTATAGAGTTGCTAATTTCGAAAACAAACATGGAGTAAGCTCCTTTATGCTCGCCAATATACTGCTGATTGATATACAGCTGTGCTACGGCACCAACGCCTTCAAACTTTAGAAAAGTACGTCTGCCCTGCTGATTAGCAGCAGCGAAAAACTTCTTTTGATAAACGGCTTTTCCTTCGAAGAAGTTACGGTCACGCTGCATGTCGTCCCGATTGAACGTATGTGGTAAATCGACCTTTTCCCACACCTCCGGAACGGTCCATTGCCCTTCAGCTTCCTTATAACTTTGTCCATTTTCAAAACTGGTAAAGAAGGTTCTATTTTGGGCTTTATAGAATTGCCAATCGGCATTAAAACTTTCTTCGACACGGGATTGACCGAAAGCATTTACCCACATAAATGCTGCTGCTGACAGCAGCAAAAAGACTCTTTTCAAATAGGTTATCATAAGCATTGGTTATTATCTACTAACCAAGTAACATATAATTAAGGAGAATTTAGTTGAGCAAACGATTGTCCTAATTACGAAAACGTTTACTTAAGAATTCATACAGCACAGCTATCCCAAGATGGCATTACTTTACCTATTGCTTAGCAAAGAAAAAGATCAAAATAATTGACCAATAAACGCAAAAAAGCAGGAATAGCTTTCACCATTCCTGCTTTCATATATAAGAGCTAAAATACGTATACTACCTAGCTTTCAATTTCTGCTGGTGCATCCTCACGGAATGGGGCTTCTTCATCAAAAGCACCTTCCCATTTAGCGACAACTACCGTTGCTAAACAGTTACCAATTACGTTAACTGACGTACGCGCCATATCCATCAACTCATCAATACCAAGGATAGCGGCAATAACGAACGTTGGCAAACCGAACTGATCGGCTGTTGCAATCAATACAATTAAAGAAGCACGCGGCACTGCTGCGACCCCTTTAGAAGTGATCATTAGGGTAAATGCGATCAACAATTGTTGTCCAAAGTCCAAATGAATTCCTGCAGCTTGCGCAACGAAGATAGCCGCTAATGATAAATACAAAGATGTACCATCTAAGTTAAAGCTATAACCCGTAGGGATTACGAAGGAAACAATATGACGAGGAACACCGAATTTCTCCATCGCACTCATGGCCTTTGGTAGGGCTGCATCCGAACTAGTCGTTGCAAAAGCAATAGAAACAGGCTCCTTCACGGCTTTGATAAACTGCTTTACTGGAACCTTTAAGAATAAAGCTACAGGCAGCAACACAAATGATAAGAAGGCGATTAGTGCTAAATAGAGACTACCTAAGAGCATAAATAGATTTTTCAAGATATCTGCTCCAAGATGACCTACGGTGTATGCCATGGCCGCCCCTACGCCTATAGGGGCAAACATCATCACAATATTGGTAAACTTAAACATGACTTCCGAGAGACTCCCGGTAAAGTCTACCATTGGCTTTCGCTTCTTCTCTTCAACCAAAGCCAAGGCTATACCAAAGATTACACCAAATACCACAATCTGTAATACGCGGTTTTCATACACTGCTTTTACAATGTTTTCCGGGAATGTATCGCGAATAAATACGCTGAATTTATATACACCATGTGCCTCCTCTGAAATGTGACTCATGGCTTTTGCATCGGCATCCGTTATACCAGAGGTCGTTGGAAGCTCTTCATGCGGCATATGCGCCACATCGACACCTACTCCTGCTTTTGTTAAGTTAATAACGATCAAACCGATAAAAATAGCACAAGAAGTAGCCAGGAAGAAATACAACATGGACTTCCATGCCATTCTTCCCACGGCTTTCAAATCGGAGTGTCCGGCAATACCATAAACAAGCGTTGAAAATAAAATAGGCCCTACAATAGTTTTTACAAGCTTAATAAAGGCCTGTGAAAGGGGTTGTAAAGCACGGGCGAAGTTCGGAAAATCAAGTCCGACGAAGACGCCAAGTATCAAACAGGTAAGAATCCATGTAGTAAGGTTTCTACGCGTTAATGCATTTAAAGTTAAAACGACTCCTGTTACCCAACGTACGACAAGCATGACATCGGGCGATATATGCAACCAGTCGAATTCATAAATTAGGGTTATAACAATGGCAATCGCAATTGTGATTAGGGTTACAAACCCCATTTGCTTTTTGAACATGTATTTTTGTTTTATAGGTAACAAAAATAGAAAAATCGGTCGCTTATCCAAAATTATACGTTCAGGTCACCTTAAGCTTCCCTCCTTGTAACCATTTGAAGCCTACTAACGCTTAAAATGGCTAAAATTTAAAAGGCTCATTATAAAGTCGTTTTGCGAAAAACAGCTTTAAAGCGCAAAAAAACGTAAATTTATTTTGGAAATCTAGTTCAAATACCTACTTTTGTTGCATCGAAAGGGATGCGCCAATAGCTCAGCAGGATAGAGCAACGGTTTTCTAAACCGTCGGTCAGGGGTTCGAATCCCTTTTGGCGTACTGATTTCACAAAAGGCTTTACAAATTGTAAAGCCTTTTTCTTTTTTACAATCTTGGTTTTATCGGATCAAGTTGAATTCTTGGGGGGCATCTTTTTTTAAGCATACAATTTCATTACGCGGTATAAGAAGAACTTCGTGTCTCTAACACCCCTGAATATTGCTCTGAAAGCTTTCAGCTTAGCATTAAAAGACTCCGCGGCAGCATTTGTACTCCTATTATCAAAGTAATGAAGGATATTTGGGTGATGTGCAGCAATAGACCTTGCTACACTTTCAAAAGATTCTATCCCTGCATTCTCGGCTTGATGATGCCATAGCGCGAGTTTGGTTAACGCACCTTCTTTACTCTTGCATTTATTAAAGATATCGCCCAATGCTAGCGCTAAATCATACGCTTTCTTAAGTCTTGGAAAATGTAAGAAAAGAAGCTCTGCACGGTGCTTCTGGCTTTCAGACCACCGAGAAGAGTGTTTAAATAGCAAATATCTTGATCTCGCTAATAATTGCTTAAGCGTATCTCCGTTAGCTAATATCTCTGCAGCATAGTGATTCCCTTCTTTACGCGCCTTGATAATCTTTCGACTTTCATCATCCAAGACCGCCCAACGATATTTAATGCGTAGTTCCTGAACAGCATCATAGGCTAATTTCTGCACATGGAATCTATCTATTACTCGTTTAGCGTTACCAAAACATCTGCGAACAGCTTTAGCCATATTAGGAGCCATATCCATCGTGACTTCCTTTACTTTATTTCTTAATCTAAGTGGTATACGCTCTAAAACATGAATAATATCTTCAGCCTTAGTTCCTTTTATGGTAGCCAAGATCGTCCCTTTTCTTCCTTTAGCAGCTTTACTACTTACAATCGTATAGAGTTCACCGTTACTGAAGCTCGTTTCGTCTATACTTAACTTTTCTGTTGTGTTCTCAGGGAAAACAGTCCAGTATTCTGCATGAGACTTTTGATTCCAATCATGAAAGTCACTAAGATGGTTTTTATAGTGCTCCTGGAGCTGTTTCCCATCTAGCTGGAAGAAAAGACCTAATAGATGAGCACTAATGGGATAATTATCCAAATATCCCCTTTAAAAAAAGCCCGAACTCTGTAGTCATTCGAGCCCCTTCACGCACCAAGTTCCAATCTCTAGTAATGATTTTCCCATCAGCTAGAACTGTCCAACGTCGGCGTTTAATATGAAGTGTAACTTTTTGAGTGCGAATAGGAAAATCCTTAATCTCAGCGGATGGCATAAAACCTTTTGATTCTAATTTAGCATTTTCATAACCTGAAGGGGCTATGTTCTTTTCATCGAGATAAATATGAAGTTCGTTGTCTTTTGAGACAACATCCATGATATCAAAATATTCTAATAGCCCTTCGGGCATCAATAAAGTCAGAAGTTTACGTTCAGCGTCTTGCAAAGTATATCTATTTAAAACGCTAAACTAACAATAATTAAATTTACCCCCCAAGAATTCCGTATGATCCGTTTTATCCTAAAGTTGAAAGAACTGAAATTTTAAAAAACAAAGACAACCTATATTCTCCCAGTTTAAAAAATCATTCACTATTGCCGTCAAAAAATGGGCAATGTATACCATACATGAATACCTCGACAGAGTTTTAAATCTTAAAATTTACTCAAGGATGCTGAATGGCAAGCTCCCAAAGGAAATCAATATCTTGATAACCGGAAATATTATTAAGAATATTAGGATAAGATAGCGATTCTCCCTAATCGATATACTCCCGCACAAAATAACCCAACCAAAACCAATCTTTAGCAGTAAGCTCCTCTTTAGGGATAAACTCAACACCCTTATCTGTTATAACGACCTCACATCTACTGGCAATCCCCTGCGTATACAAATTTGTCTCTAGTGCTTCTTTAATTGCTTTTACTACATCTGCCTCAGCCGAAATCTTCATAGCACCAAAGTACCCAAACTTCATACCAAAACAATTACGGTTAACCATCGCTGCTAAAAAATAATAAGCCTGAAACGCTAAAATCTATAAGTGCTTTTGTTTATTACTTAGTTTTGCCGTATAGATTTACTTTAGCCCTTAACAGTTTAGTTTTATAGAATTTAAATGAATAGTAGATATTATATTTGAAAATCACGACTAAATTAAATAGCGCAAAATCTCCCTTCACCATTAGATCTTGATAGCAGTCTGTTTAATTCGATCATTCGTTTTTGCGGTTTTCTTTCCCCAATCTGATATAGCCTGTAGTAAAGGAATCAGTGTCTTTCCAAAATCCGTAAGCTCATACTCTACGCGCAATGGCGGCTTATCGGTATACACCGTCCTCGTGATTAAACCATCTTCCTCCAATTCTTTCAGTTGCAAGCTTAAGGTTCTTTCTGTTATCGACAGACATTCTTTTCTAAGCTCGTTGTATCTCTTTTTTTCAATTAAATGAATAAGGATTACTGATTTCCACTTGCCTCCAATGTAACGCATCGTAAGGCTGGTACTACATGGATATTTTTTATCGTCTATACTATACATCTGCTACTATCATTTATGACCGTTATTGCAAACATAACTAACTATACTTATTTTTGCAACTATAAAAAGTATAGTTAAATATTTAAAACATAAAAATATGGATTTTCTAGACCTTGCAAAAAGTAGATATACGACCAAAAGCTATGACCCGACACAAAAAATAGCTAAAGATAAAATCGAACAATTGAAACAAATTATTCGGTTAAGTCCTTCATCCATCAACAGTCAACCCTGGACTTTTACCTTTGTTGAAGACGAAACCGTGAAGAATGAACTCGCTGCCGTTTCGTATTGGAATGCCGAAAAAATAAATAAAGCAAGTCAATTGGTTGTTTTCAGCGCTATTGACGACGTCGAAGCTTTTGAAAGCCAAATTCAAGAACGTCTCTTAGAGGGTCCAATGGCCTTTTACAATGACTTTGTAAAACCTAAAGGTGAAACGGCAATCAAGTCATGGCTCCAACACCAAGTCTATTTGTCCCTAGGCTTTTTCCTATCAGCTTGTGCCAGTCTAGAAATTGATAGCACGCCAATGGAAGGCATTCAGAATGAAGCATACGACAACATACTTAAGATTGATGGCTACAAATCTTTATTTGCTGTAGCGATAGGCTATAGAGACCCGGCAGACTTTAACCAGCCTTCCTTAAATCCGAAATCACGCCTCGACAGCAGCGATGTGATTAACGTTATCTAAGGATTTACAATGGATGGTTTTAAGGTATTGATTAATACAAAAAAACATGAGGGGCTGACAGTCAAATCAGCCCTCTCAAACCAAAACCGAACCAAAATATTTAATATATCAGTTGTTCAATATTTCAAGTAAGCTAATTTCTGTAATTAGTATGAATATTTTTTACGGAAATCCGTAAAACGGGAAAGATAGCGCACCATACACAAAATGGCTTCTACCCTATTTATGCGAAAACATCTTATAGTTCTTTAGCGTTTCATCTATTACTTATCTATGCTAAACGTAAAAATAGTGTTATGGATTTTCACTATATTTAGCATCATAGCCGTATAAGAACACAACAATGAACATGATAAAGCTAAAAAACATATCTTTCCTAGCCCTATTTTTAGTAACCCTTGGGGGCTGCCAACATCGAGAAGGCATACAAGCAGCGTCAGGTGCAAATGAAATATCCCTCGAAAACCTTGATGAAAAAGCGATGTCAGCAGACCATGTCAATAGAGAAGCTGAGAAAACGGTCGAGGAAAAAATAATTAAGACGGGAAGTTTTCGCTATGAGGTTCAAGATTTAGATAAAGCTTTTATCTTTCTTAATGAAACCACAAAGAAAAACGGTGGTTTTATAGAGAACGACAATACCACCAATCAATATGGTACACAGACGCGCAATCTAACCGTCCGTATTCCGAGCAAGAATTTCGATCGTTTTTTTGAATCTTTAAATAAGGAAGTATCCTTCTTTGATAATAAGAGCATTTCCAGCACAAATGTAACGGCACAATTTATCGACGTTGAAGCACGACTAAAAACAAAGAAAGCCCTAGAAGTACGCTACTTGGAGCTATTGGGTAAAACCAATAAAATGACAGAGATTATTGAAATTGAGAAGTCTTTATCTGCTGTTAGAGAAGACATCGAGTCTGTTCAAGGGCAAATGAACTACCTGAAGGATCAGATTTCTATGAGTACCATGACGATAGAAATCTATAAAAGAGCACCGGCGGGAACAGGAGCTACAGAATCGTACTTCTCAAAAATTGGTAACGCCTTTGTTTCAGGTTTTAATTCGCTATCTGGATTTTTTATCAGTATTATTGAGTTATGGCCTTACGCTATCATTTTAGCTTTAATTATAACCTTTGTCCGCAAGCGGAAATGGCGCAGAACGAATTTAAAAAACAAATCGGATGGGCAGGCTTAAGGCTACATCCGATTTATATAGAAACTATACATAATAAAACTTAAATCAATGCTACAAGAAGAATTCATTACTGTACGAACCCTTACGAAAGAAGACGCCTACGTGCGAAAGAGTGATATTAGCGCTATAGAACCGCTACTCAACTTTACCTCTGTCGCTGGATCCATCATCCACCTTAGAGGTGGCTCTAAAATAGATGTGAAGGAGTTGCCGAATCTACTCTTTCAACGAATTAAATAAATACGTCTGCTTCTAGGCGGGCAACAACACAAAAAAAAAGCGCAACCTTTCGATTGCGCTTTTATTATTTCTTTAACCAGCGATTATTCAGCGTGTAACCAAGCTTTTTTCGCCAATAGTTCTTCTTCTGTTTCTACGATATCTTCATCTTCCACACAACAGTCTACTGGACATACAGCAGCGCACTGAGGCTCATCATGAAAACCTACACACTCTGTACATTTATCAGAAACGATGTAATATACTTCGTTAGAGACAGCTTCTTGTGTAGCTTCAGCATCAATTGTTACACCATCACCAAAGTCAATCACACCATCCAAAGCCGTACCGTCAGAAAATTTCCAAGTTACGCCAGCATCATATATCGCATTATTCGGGCATTCTGGTTCACATGCCCCACAGTTTATACACTCGTCAGTAATTTTAATTGCCATTTATAACCTTACAATTATAATAAATAAAGTAATTTTGTCCCGTCATCAAAGCTTAACTATACTAGCGATGAATCTATACAAAGTTAGTAGTAAATTTTTAATGACCTAGCAAAGATAGTTTAAAAAAATAAGAGAATAATTCTAAATAAAAAGATTTTGACACAGAACCAACGAATTGATGCTTTCGTAGCTTTAGGAGAATTGATCGGCCAGATGCCGGAATCTCTACAGGAACTTATCGAAAGAGCCGCATATAAAAATCATTGGTACACGGTAGAGAACAGCAAGAAGCAGTTGGCGGCTATTGCAGAAAACCTACAGAAAGAGTCGCTAACACATTGGCTTAGCCAATATCCTGCGACAGCAGGAACAAGCAGTAAAAAGGTTGGTCTTATCTTGGCCGGCAATATTCCACTCGTTGGTTTTCATGATATTTTAGCTGTTTTGATTGCTGGATTTACGGCGCAGATAAAACTATCATCCGACGATGCAGGCCTCACTCCTTTCCTATTAGAATCTTTAATCGCTCTAGAGCCTGCTTTCGCGAGCAAGATTGAAGTTGTTGACCGTTTAGCACAATTCGACTTGATTATTGCCACGGGAAGCGACAATAGCGCACGTTACTTTGAGCATTATTTTGGTAAACAACCACATATCATTCGCAAAAACCGCAATTCGGTTGCTATACTTACGGGCAAAGAAACCAAGGAAGAATTACATCAATTAGGTGCTGATATCTTTGATTACTTTGGCTTAGGTTGTCGTTCGGTTTCTAAATGCTACGTTCCTGAAGGCTATGATGTAGCCCACTTATATGAAGGTATCACCGCTTATGAGCCTATCCGCGACCATTATAAATACAGCAATAACTACGATTACAACAAGTCTATTTACTTAATCAATAGAGATAAACATTTTGATAATGGCTTTTTGTTGCTTAAAGAGGATGAAAAATTAGCTTCACCACTGGCTGTTGTCTTTTACGAAACATACAAAGACTTAGCCAGCTTGACCGAAAAACTAAACGCTCAAGCAGATAAAATCCAATGTATCGTTAGTCAAGCCACAATAAGCAGTGACATTCCTACGTTCAGATTGGGAGGCAGTCAATGTCCTTCTTTAACAGACTATGCTGATGGCGTGGACACGATGGCTTTTTTGAGCGCACAATACTAAAATAAGCGTAGGGTAAATAATCCAGCAAAGAAAACGCTGGTTTCATAAAAAATTTTAACTTTGTTATATGTATGTTATTAAAGTGAAAGGCGTAGCCAAGATTCCCGATTATGTACAACTTAGGGATAGTGCATTTACGCTATTAGCTTATTTTCGTGTAGACAGACCCGACAAGTCCTTAGAGAAAATCGGCTTAGCCGATAAAGCTGCATACATCATGGAGGTGGTGCAGGAAATGCCTTTTGGACAGATTAAAAAAATTGATGTATAAAACGTATTATGGCAGAGAATACAGTTATTAAACTTAAAAACGTAGATATATACCAGCAAAAGCACCTCGTTCTCTCACATGTGAACTTAGATATCCAACAGGGTGAATTCATTTACCTTATCGGACAATCAGGAACGGGAAAGAGTAGTTTGCTAAAAATTATTTACGGAGACCTTTATATTACAAGTGGTGAAGGCGTTGTTGCAGGTTTCGACTTGCGCAAGCTCCACGACAACGACGTTCCTTACTTACGCCGTAAATTGGGTATCGTTTTTCAGGATTTTCACCTTTTGAACGACCGTACTGTAGAAAAGAACTTAGAATTTGCATTGCGTGCAACTGGTTGGACCGACAAAGGACTTATCGAAAGCCGCATGCTCGACGTATTGGAGAAAGTAGGTTTACGCTCCAAGTTGCGCAAAATGCCACATGAGCTATCTGGTGGTGAGCAGCAACGTATCGTTATTGCCCGTGCCCTTCTCAACAACCCAGAGATCATCTTGGCAGATGAGCCTACAGGTAACTTAGACCCTGCAACTTCTGAAGAGATTGTATTATTACTTCGTGATATTGCAGCATCAGGAACCGCAGTATTGATGGCTACACACGATTACCAAATCATCAAAAATATGCCTGCTCGTGTACTTCGTACCGCAGATACGGCATTATATGACAACGTGACGATTTAAAGCAGCCCGACTGCCATAAAAACAAGAGACCGACAATTTGTTTGTTTATTCTATGAATAAACTGACAGGCTGTCGGTTTGTTTATGATTGGCAACATAATTGACCTGACACAATTAATTAAGAAATTACATAGCTACATAATTTGATATGACGAACGAACAAGAGACTAATTTTCAAGACGAGAATCCTGAGAATTTCGATCAAACTTCAGCGCAAGGAAGTACGGAAGAGCTATCTTTAGAAGATAAACTGCAACAAGATTTAGCAACAGCAAACGACAAATATGCCCGTTTATTTGCTGAATTTGACAATTATAAAAAGCGCACCTCGAAAGAGAAAATTGACCTTATCCAATCAGCAAGTAAAGATTTGTTAAACAAATTATTACCTGTTTTGGACGATTTTGACCGCGCTTTAGCAGCTACACAAACAACGGATGATGTATCATCTTTACGTGAAGGTATAGAATTAGTAAATCACAAGTTCCGTAAGACCTTAATGCAAGAAGGCTTGAAAGAGATGGAAAACATTATTGGACAACCATTCGATGCAGAGTTTCAAGAAGCCATCACGGCGATTCCTGCACCAACGGAAGACTTGAAAAATAAAGTAATTGATGTCGTAGAAAAAGGCTATTTCTTAAATGATAAAGTGGTTCGATTTGCGAAAGTAGTAATAGGTCAGTAAGAAAATGTCGAAGAGAGATTATTATGATATATTAGGTGTTTCCAGAACAGCGGAAGCGACCGAGATTAAATCGGCTTACCGAAAATTAGCCATTAAATATCACCCGGATAAAAATCCGGACGATAAAGACGCGGAAGATAAATTTAAAGAAGCTGCTGAAGCTTATGAAATATTAAGCAATGCGGAGAAACGCCAACGTTATGATCAATTTGGTCATTCTGGTAGCGGCGCTTCTGGATTTGGTGGTGGCGGTGGCCACATGAATATGGAAGACATATTCAGTCAATTTGGCGACATCTTTGGTGGTGGCGGCAGCCCTTTTGACAGCTTCTTCGGTGGTGGTGGCTCGCGCGGTGGCGGTGGCCGTCGTGTGCAGCGTGGTAGCAACCTACGTATTAAAGTAAAATTAACTTTAGAGGAGATTGCCAAAGGCGTTGAGAAAAAGGTTAAAGTAAATAAACAAGTTTCTTGTTCTACGTGTAACGGAACTGGTGCTAAAGATAAATCGTCTTACCATACGTGTAATACTTGTGGTGGCGCTGGATCTGTTCGCCGCGTGACGAATACGATTTTAGGACAAATGCAAACAACAAGCACCTGCCCTACTTGTAATGGTGAAGGTGTAGAGATTACGGCTAAATGTACAACTTGTAAAGGTGAAGGTTTAGAGCGTGGTGAAGAAACTATCGCTATCAATATCCCTGCAGGTGTTAGTGAAGGCATGCAATTATCGATGAGCGGAAAAGGTAATGCTGCTCCGCGTGGTGGTGTTGCTGGTGATTTAATTATCCTTATCGAGGAAGTGCCTCACGAGACATTGAAACGTGATGGTATTAATATCATCTATGACCTTTACATTAATTTTGCTGATGCGGCTTTAGGTACAAGTATCGAAATCCCTACCATTGATGGTAAAGCAAAAATTAAAATCGACCCAGGAACACAAGGAGGAAAAATCCTTCGCCTTAAAGGTAAAGGTATTCCTGAGGTAAACTCTTACCATAAAGGTGATCAATTGGTATACGTTAACGTATGGACACCAAAAGTTGTCTCCCAAGAAGAACGCTCTTTGTTAGAAAAGCTTAAAAGCTCGGCTAACTTTAAGCCGCAACCTGGAAAAAGTGAAAAATCATTCTTTGAGCGAATCAAAGAGTATTTCGAATAATACATAATATCCTATTTAGCTAAAACAGTCCTTGTCCAAAACCAAGGGCTGTTTTTTTATCCGCTAATTCTAGCTTCCGCAGACTGACAAAAACTGACATCCCCTGCCATAATGCTAGCCCAACTGACAAAATATCCCTAGGTGAATAGGCTAATTTGAGTGGCAACCTCCATAAGCCAAAACGATTGGCCCATCAAAAAAGTCCTTTAAACAAAATAGAGTGGCATGAAGTGCCAACACCACATTTTTTTGCACAATCTATGCAACTTTTGTCAGTTAAAAAGTCAGCACAAATTCGCTAAAACAGCATTTTTACCAAATTTTTAAACTTAAATAAACAATAAAACAGATAGTTGCACAAACAAACATTATCATGACAATATTAAATTTAGTTTGGCATAAGTATTGAACTAACTGAATCAAATAGATAAATAGTCAATATTTGAGAACAATTAATTTTAACACTATGAAAAATTTATTCTTAACATTAACAGCTGTTACAGCATTATCATTAGCAGCAAACGCACAAACTGAAAAAGGAAAATTCATCGTTGGCGGTCAAGTAAGTTTTGAAACTTCAAAAACAAAAGATACAGATAACAAAGCAACAGGATTCTCTATCAACCCTACAGTAGGTTACTTCGTAGCTGACAACTGGGCAGTTGGTACAGGTATCGGTTACGGATGGTCTAAAGAGGAGTTCACAACTGCTCCAACATTAAAAACTGACGCTTTCAAAGTTGCTCCTTTCGTAAGAAACTATGTTGGTGAAGGTCAATTCAAATTCTTCTCTCAATTATCAGTTCCTATGGCTTGGGGTAAAGAAACTTCAGAATTAGCTACTGGTGATGTAAAAGAGAAAACACAACATATCGGTGTAGAGATTGCTCCAGGTTTTGCTTTCTTCCCTACTAACAAAATTGGTATCGAATTGAAAGTTCGTGGTTTATACTACGAAAATGACAAAAACAAAACTACTGATGTTTCTACAAACAAATTTGGTTTAGATGCTAACTCTTTAGCTCCAACTTTAGGTGTTCAGTTCCACTTCTAAGCGAAGCTTGAATCCAAAAAATTATAGAAAGCCGTCCTTGTGACGGCTTTTTTTATGACCTTGGATCTTTTTGTTTTTGCAATTTTCTTATTATCGTCCTCGTTTGCAACGAGGATGCTGTTGCTTAGCGTTTGCAACGCTCATAAAAGTCTTTTTCTTAACGATAGGGCGTGTCCTTAGCCAGGACGGGGCTTCAAACTTTTCCTTAATGAAAAGTTTGGCAAAAATCAAGGCTGGCATAGGCTGCTATCTCCCCTTGTAAATTCCGGAACAAAACTAAACTCGCTACGCTCAGACAGAGTTTTCTTCTTGCGGAATTTACTGCGCTACGATTTACGCAGCAGATGCCTAGGCCTTCTTCTTAGCAAAGCAAATCTTTTTGTTTTGCAGCTCTATCCAAACTGTCATGCTGCCCCCTTCGACAGGCTCAGGATGACATCTCGAAGCATCGTTTAGAAATATTTCTTAAAATCTCTATTTATATGCGACCCCGCTAGGCTCGATTTTTATAAACGTTATATTTTCTATAAAGATGTTACCCCTCCGGGGTAAATGATTAACATATTTTTATTCTTGTTTAGGTACCTGTTCTCATTTGTATCTAAAGGGTAATGATATTAGCATATTTTTATTTTTGTTTAGGTACCTGTTCTCATTTGTATCTAAAGGGTAATGATATTAGCATATTTTTGTTCTTGTTTAGGTACCTGTTCTCGTTTGCATCTAAAGGGTAATGATATTAGCCTCTTTTTATTGTTTTTTGTAAAGCTTTTTTAAAGGGTTCAATCCGGAGGATTGACATGTTTATAGCCTAGTTTAAACGGAGGTACGACCCCAGCGGGGTCGAATATTATTTATCGTCTATCGTCCTCGTTTGCAACGAGGATGCTGTTGCTTAGCGTTTGCAACGCTAATAAAAGTCTTTTTCTTAACGATAGGGCGTGTCCTTAGCCAGGACGGGGCTTCAAATTTTTCCTTGATGAAAAGTGTGGCAAAAATCAAGGCTGGCATAGGCTGCTATCTCCCCTTGTAAATTCCGGAACAAAACTAAACTCGCTACGCTCAGACAGAGTTTTCTTCTTGCGGAATTTACTGCGCTACGATTTACGCAGCAGATGCCTAGGCCTTCTTCTTAGCAAAGCAAATCTTTTTGTTTTGCAGCTACCTATCCAAACTGTCATGCTGACCCTTCGACAGGCTCAGGATGACACCTCGAAGCATCATTTGGAAATATTCCTTGAAATCTCTGTTTAGATGCGACCCCGCTGGGGTCGGTTTTTATAAACGTTATATTTTCTATAAAGATGTTACCCCTCCGGGGTAAATGATTATCTCATTTCGATTCTTATTTAAGTACCTGTCCCCATTTGCATCTAAAGGGTAATGATTGGCATATTTTTATTCTTGTTTAGGTATATCGTTCTCATTTGCATCTAAAAGGTAATGATTGGCATATTTTTATTCTTGTTTAGGTCCCTGTTCTCGTTCTCATGTAAAGGATAATGATTGGCATCTGTTTATTGTTTTTTATAAGGCTTTTTAAAGGGATTCAATCCGGAGGATTGACATGTTTATAGCTTAGTTTAAACGGAGGTACGACCCCAGCGGGGTCGAATATTATTATCGTCTATCGTCCTCGTTTGCAACGAGGATGCTGGAGATTAGCGTTTGCAACGCTCATAAAAGTCTTTTTCTTAACGATAGAGCCTGTCCTTAGCCAGGACGGGGCTTCAAACTTTTCCTTGATGAAAAGTTTGGCAAAAATCAAGGCTGGCATAGGCTGCTATCTTCGCTTGTAAATTCCGGAACAAAACTAAACTCGCTACGCTCAGACAGAGTTTTCTTCTTGCGGAATTTACTGCGCTACGATTTACGCAGCAGATGCCTAGGCCTTTTTTTTACTTTCTATCGCCATTTATTTATTGGTTTCTATTTAATGTAGAGCCCATTCCAAACTGTCATGCTGAGCCTGTCGAAGCATCGTTTGGAAATATTCCTTGAAATCTCTCTTTATATGCGACCCCACTGGGGTCGGTTTTTATAAACGTTATATTTCCTATAAAGATGTTACCCCTCCGGGCTAATTATTAGCATATTTTTATTCTTGTTTGGGGACCTGTTCTCATTTGCATCTAAAAGGTAATGATTGGCATATTTTTATTGTTTTTTGTGAGGGTTTTTAAAGGGGTATAAAAAAATAAGACTCCAACCGGGGAGATTGAAGTCTTACTAACTAACCAATTATTAACCTAAATTATGAATACTAGTACATATTCAACTTACATGCCAAAGCTAATTGGCACATATGATTTTAACATATCCTTAACGTCTTCTGGACAATCTATTGACAAATCCCCAATACAACGAATAAAAACACTACTTTTGCGCTATGATAATACAGCAAGTTCTCGATAGAATGCAGATCACCGAACTAAACGCCATGCAAAAGGAGGTTTTAGAAAGGTATGATGCACAACAAGATTTTATACTGCACTCTCCTACTGGTTCGGGTAAAACATTAGCCTTCAGTTTACTTTTAGGACAAAAGCTTTCTCCAGAGAAGGAAGGCGTGCAAGCACTGATCTTGGTTCCTACCCGTGAACTGGCCCTACAGATTGAGCAGGTTATACGCAAGGTACACCAAGGCTATAAAGTAACCTGTTGTTATGGTGGTAATGACACCAAAGTAGAGCGTAATAAGCTAAGAGAGGCTCCTGCCATCCTAATTGGTACACCTGGTCGTGTTATGTATCATTTAGAAAGGCTAACGATACGTCCGGAAACCATTAACACGTTAATTTTAGATGAGTTTGATAAATCCTTAGAATTCGGTTTTCAGGGTCAAATGATTTATATCATCGAGCGCTTACAAAACTTGTCGCAGCGCATCTTAACATCGGCGACGATGATGACAGAAATACCGGAATTTACGGGCATCGGTCAACATGTCACCGTCAACCACTTACACCATGCTGAGGCAGCGCCAAAGCTGACGATTAAGAAGGTTGTGGCTCCTGCACAAAATAAACTTAAAGCCTTATTTAAGCTTATCTGTAAAAACGGACCTAAGAAAACGATTATTTTCTGTAATCACCGCGAAGCGGCTGACCATATTTCAGAGCTATTAGAAGACCGTGAAATTATTCATGACCTTTTCCATGGCGGACTAGAGCAGAGCGATCGTGAATTGGCACTTTTGAAATTTAGAAACAACTCAAACCGTATATTAATAACTACAGATTTGGCTGCTCGTGGTCTAGATATTCCTGAAGTAGATACAATTATTCACTACCAATTGCCGCCTAAGGAAGACGCTTTTATTCACCGTAACGGACGTACAGCACGTATGCAGGCATCGGGAGAAGTTTTCATCATCGTCAAACCAGAAGACAGCTATCCTTATCTTGTAGAAGATTATGAAGAAGAGGTGTTGGACCGCGATGATTATCCGCTTCCACCGAACTCCCCTTACGCGACATTATACATCACCGGAGGTAAAAAAGATAAAATCAATAAAATTGATGTTGTAGGCTTTTTGTTGAACCTTCCAGATATCAAAAAGGAAAATGTTGGACTTATTGAGATTAAAGAGAAAGAATCATATGTAGCCGTTGAGCGTCACCTAGCGATTCAAATCATCAAGGAAGCCAACTTGCAGAAGATAAAAGGTAGAAAAGTTAAAGTGGGTAGAACGTAATCGTTTTACCCTTTTTTTATAAAGCCCAGCACTGCTGCTGGCACTAGCGTGGATACATCGCCATTATTATGGAGGATATCTCGTACAATCGTAGAGGAGATATGTGCCAATCCTGTACGTGCCATTAAAAAATAGGTCTCTATTTCTGGCGCTAATATCAGGTTGTTCTGTGCGATGGCATTTTCAAAATCGAAATCTGTGGTGTTGCGCAATCCACGTAGGATATAGCGCGCATCTACAGTGCGACAAAATGAGGTAGTCAAACCTGTAAATTGCTGAACCTCCACCTGTGTATTATTTTCAAACAACAGCTTAATTCCTGCGACACGGTCCTCGAAGTCCATCAATCCCTTTTTTGAGGAGTTGACGCCCACGGCAATGATAATCTTATCAAACAGCGGCAAAGCACGCGCTACGATATCTTGATGCGCTAAGGTAAAAGGATCAAAAGATCCTGCAAAAACGGCTATCTTCATGGCTTCGATTTTCTTGTGTACAACTATTTGCTTAACGCATAGAAACTAAAAGAAGAATAACCATACTTCCGTGTTTCCAATAAATAAGGTGATTCATCCATTTGTCGTGTCGACGGGTGTTCAATAACCATCACGCCATCTTCTTTCAACAGACCTGTCGCTAGTATCGTATTGGCCAATTGTGGCAATGCGGGTAAGTCATAGGGAGGGTCGGCAAAAATAAAATCGTACGGCCCCGATGGCTTAGCAATAAACTTCAAAACGTCGGCTTTACGTGTACGTATACCCTCCATTTTCATTTTTTTCGCTGTTTCAGAAATATACTGCAAGCATTTGAAATGAATATCTACCGACTCTACCGACTTCACACCTCTAGAAATTAGCTCAAAGCTTATATTTCCAGTACCTGCAAAAAGATCTAAACAGTCGACCTCCTCTAAATCAATTTTATTGTCCAGAATATTAAACAAGGCTTCTTTTGCAATATCTGTTGTTGGACGTACCGGCAGATTTCCCGGTGGCGTAAGGCGTAAACCTCCAAACTTACCTGCTATTATACGCATAGTGGTGCTGTCGTTAAAAGGTTTAAAGCTTCCATTCTGTCGGCCGCCAGCACATCAGGATAATGAATGGCTATGCCTCCCTGCAAAGGAATGACCTTATCGGCAAAAGGGCGAAGCGCCGTAACATAAGCATGGTTACTTGCTACCCCAGAAATCACAAATTGTGAAGCACGCTGCTTAACGCCCAATGTCTGCAATGTATTCCATACAAAATACTTCAGATCTTCGGCCGTAAGAATATCAAAGGTGCTGTAAAACTGTAGATCGCCATCGTTGAAGCAGTACATATCAACCTGTTGGTCTCTAAACTGCGCTCCTAACACAAGTCCTTCAGCCGGCAGATTAGCCTTCAGCTGATGCATCAACATTTGGAAATCGGCAACAAACTTTGCTTCAGGAAATATTTTGCGCCAACGATTATGGAGCAGCAAATCATACTGGTAGCTAGCGGTTAACCCCCACTCTTCTAAACTCAAACTATTGGTACGATCTAAGCGTTCATCTTGCTGAAAACCTTGGTAAAGCGTTACGTCTTGGTCGTCATAAACTTCCGAGGGAACGAGTATTAAGCTTTGCAAAGGGATATTAATAAACACCTGTTGAAAAGGAAGACTCAAGAGCTTCATCGCTTCACTATCAGGAGCATCGGCTGCGTAGGTATATAAAATCTCTACCTCGTTATCCGCATTTAAGACCAGCAGGGTGTCCTGCTGAAAATCCGTTTTCACGAGTAGCTTATAGCTTGAAAGGTAGTGTAACTGAAAGTTCTTAGAGGTGTAATTCATGTGTTTTATTATAGTGACCCAATAGTATTGGGGTAAACAAAATTAGCTTTTACAATTGAATTGACCAACCTTTTGGATAACTTTGCATATGCATATTGAGAAACTCCTTATCCAACAGTTCCATTGGACACCAACGGCACAACAGTTGGTTGCCTTCCAACTGCTAGATGAGTTTCTCAGCCGCTTCGATCGGCAGCAGTGTTTTGTCTTGAAAGGTTATGCCGGAACGGGAAAAACAAGCATCATCAGCGCGTTGGTAAATATCCTTCCACGGCTACGCAAACGCAGCGTGCTCTTGGCCCCTACGGGCCGAGCAGCCAAAGTAATGAGCTACTACGCCGGTAAGAAAGCCCTTACCATCCATAAAAAAATATACCGCAAGAAATCTGCTGCTAGTATAGAGCTTGACTTTGTTTTAGCCGATAATCCACATGAAGACACCTTATTTATTATTGATGAGGCATCTATGATTTCGGATGATGGCCTTCAGTTTTTCTCAAAGAGCCTACTGGATGATTTAATACGGTTTGTAAAATCAGGTAAAAACTGTGTTTTACTATTTGTTGGTGATGTGGCCCAGCTCCCTCCTGTAGGCATGCTGGAAAGCCCAGCTTTGGACCCGGCGCACCTTGCAGCCCATTACAACCTACAGGTCATTCACTACGAGCTACAGGAGGTTGTGAGGCAGCAGAAGGCATCGGGAATCTTATTTAATGCGACACGTATACGCAACGATATTCGCGATGAGGAAACCGAGCAGATGCCCTTTCCACAAATTCAAACTAAAGGATTTAAGGATATCTTTCGGATGAATGGCGACCGGTTATTGGAGGGTTTAAACTATAGTTATGATCATTTTGACATGGAAAATACCATGGTCATTTGTCGTTCCAACCGGTCTGCAAACCTATACAACAAACATATACGCCATCAGATTTTATTTCAAGAGGAAGAGATCACAGGTGGCGACCTTATTATGGTGGTTCGTAATAATTATTACTGGCTACAGCAGCATGATGAGACGAATACGGGTTTTATCGCCAACGGTGATATGGCTAAAGTACGTAAAGTGAGCAATATGCATGAGCAGCATGGCTTCCGCTTTGCGGATATCGCTTTGGAGTTTCTGGATAATGAAGAAACAGAGCCCATCACCTGTCGCGTGCTTTTGGACAGCATTTATGTCGATGCGCCAAACCTACCCTACGAGGAGCAGCAGAAACTCTATAAGGCTATTGCTTTAGACTATGCTGACATTCCAGCACGTAAAGACCGTATGGAAGCCATTAAAAAGGACCCCTACTATAATGCCTTGCAAATAAAATTTGCGTACGCTATAACCTGTCATAAGGCGCAGGGCGGGCAATGGCCTTGTGTGTTTGTCGACCAAGGCTACCTGACAGATGAGATGATGAACACGGAATTTCTACGCTGGTTGTATACCGCTGTCACCCGCGCCACGCAACAGCTATTCCTGGTAAACTTCAACAGCAAGTTTTATGGCGAATAAAGCGGAAATCGAGCAATTCTTAAAAACGGAAATACGAAATTATCCAGCGAAGGTATTTTCTAAAGATTTTATTGAAGAAAATGGCTTGACGATAGGCTTGCTTTTAGACTATACGTTTCATCGCGATGCCCAAATAGCCTTCCGCTCTGCTTGGCTGCTGGAGCATGTTATATTGGAAGACCAGAGCCGACTACCCCAGATTTACGAAAAGTTAATCAGCTTATTAGGGCAGCAGAAAAACTGGAGCTGCATTCGCAGTTACAGCAAGTTGCTTATGCTAGGCACGAAAGCTAAAACGGGCATCGCTGTGACCGGCGATGAAGAAGAACTAATAATTGAGCATGTTTTCAATTGGTTGATTGATGAAGACTGTCCGGTGGCAGCGCGTGTCAATTGCATGGATGTCTTATACGCGTTGAGCAGCAAGCATCCTTGGATTAAGGCTGAACTTGCTGCTCAAATAAATTTCTTATTACAAAGCCCATCTGCCGCTCTAGCTAGCCGAGGGAAGCGTATTCTAAAACGTATACTTTAAACCTACGGAAGTAAAGTTGTACATATCATTCTTTGCCCCTTCTCTACGTGGGCCTAAATCCAATTCGGTAGGTCCAGGCAAACGCGGGTCATAACCATCTAAGTTCTCCCCACGCGCAAAGTTAAACTGACTCTGCACTACAGCGCTAAAATAGCGACCGTCAAAGCTTGTTCTCTTATTTAAAGGAACGGCCAAGCCGACATTTAAAATTGGCAACAAGACATCCTTAGCTGTTCTACGGTAAGCGATATACTCTTCAGGTTCACCTGTTTCTCCTTCTCGTCTTCGTATATCACGCGGGCCGTTGATATCACCATTATGTAATTGACGCACCAATATAGGATTATCAGGATCTGTACGATCATAAAAATCTACTTGACCACGTGTTTGATCATTAAACTGATAGCTGTTAAATATAGAACCAACACCTAGGCCTACATAAAAGCCATTTAGAATATTGCGTTCAAAAAATCCTTTACGTTCTAATTCACGCTCTTCCACAAAAAAGCGGTAGGGATATACCGTAGCATTAAGTATAAAAGCAAAATAGCTATTGCTTGCTTCACGAGGATCCCATTCTGCTGAATAAGGATTTTTTTCACCTATAGCCTTTAATTTACCAACTTGAGCTTCTAAACCGGCATAAAAACCTTTATAGATACGGTAATCCCCCTTTAAGAAGACTCCATATCCCATATTCTTCGTATGGTTAATATCACCATACAATAAGGTCGGTCCACCACCTAGTGTGACATCAATTTTGCCTCCATTACTGTTTCCAGCAATTGGCGGGCAATATAATTGAGCCTTCAAAGTAAATGGAAGCGCTAATCCAACAATAGAACTACAAATTAGTGTACGTAACGTCATTATATTTTTCTGTTAAAAAAGTGTATTACCCTTACTGAAATTATTCCTTCCCAGGTGTTTAAAAGCAAGCTCTGTGCACTCACGCCCTCGTGATGTACGCATTAGATAGCCTTCTTGAATCAAGAAAGGCTCATAAACCTCCTCAATTGTCCCTTCATCCTCACCTACCGCTGTTGCGATTGTCTTCACCCCTACAGGACCACCTTTAAATTTATCAATAATAGTCAACAATATTCGGTTATCCATTTCATCAAGCCCATGTTCATCGACATTCAATGCTTTCAAGGCATACTGCGCGATGGCACGGTCAATGGAGCCATTACCTTTTATCTGTGCAAAATCACGCGTACGGCGCAACAAGGCATTAGCAATACGCGGTGTACCACGGCTTCTTCTCGCTATTTCATAAGCTCCTTCTTCCGTAATAGGCGTATTAAGAATCGTCGCCGAGCGCAACACGATAGTCGTTAGCAACTTTGCGTCGTAATACTGTAATCGCGAATTAATTCCAAAACGGGCACGTAAAGGAGCTGTTAATAATCCTGAACGTGTGGTAGCCCCAATCAAGGTGAATGGATTTAAGCTGATTTGTACCGATCGTGCATTAGGCCCCGATTCTAACATGATATCAATCTTAAAATCTTCCATGGCCGAATACAAGTATTCTTCAACCAATGGGCTTAGCCGATGGATTTCATCGATAAACAACACATCACCTTCTTCAAGGTTAGTCAACAACCCTGCCAAATCGCCCGGTTTATCTAAAACAGGTCCAGAGGTGATTTTTATATTCACCCCCATTTCATTGGCAATAATATGGGAAAGCGTCGTTTTTCCGAGCCCTGGAGGGCCATGGAGCAATACATGGTCTAATGCTTCACCGCGCAATTTTGCGGCACGCACAAAGATGGATAGGTTTTCAAGGATTTTTTCCTGTCCTGTAAAATCTTCAAACGCCTGCGGACGCAAAGCACGCTCAATGTCTTTATCGACAGCATTCAAGCGTTCAGCATTTGGATCAAGATGTTCATTCATTCCTTTTTCTCCTCAACCTAAGTTAATCAATTATATTTCTTAAACAAGCTTTCTAGCTTCAATTGAATCACACCAAAGAATGCTTCTCTAAAGATACTGGTACTCATTTTTGAAACCCCTTCTGTACGATCCGTAAAGATGATAGGTACTTCTACTACGTTAAAGCCATACTTTATAGCTTTAAATTTCATTTCTATCTGGAAAGCATAGCCGACAAATTTGATAGCATCGAGCGGAATTTTTTCTAATACCTTCCTGCTGAAACACACAAAGCCTGCTGTGGCATCTTGAATCTTTATACCCGTGATTAGGCGTACATAAACGGAGGCGAAGTAAGACATCAATACCCTACTCATAGGCCAGTTTACGACATTCACCCCGTTGATGTAGCGGGAACCGATAGCCATGTCGGCACCTTCCAAACAAGCTTGGCGCAACTTTAACAAGTCTTCAGGATTGTGACTAAAGTCGGCATCCATTTCAAAGATAAAGTCATACGTGCGCTGCAATGCCCAGTTGAAGCCATGGAGGTAGGCTGTGCCTAGCCCCAGCTTTCCTGATCTTTCTTCCATAAACAAACGTTCAGGAAATTCGGTTTGTAAGCGTCTTACAATAGCAGCCGTTCCATCTGGAGAACCGTCATCTACTATCAGCACATGGAAATCTACCGTCAACGAAAATACTTTACGTAAAATCTTTTCGATATTTTCCTTTTCGTTATACGTTGGAATTATTACAATGCTATCTGCCACTGACTATGTGTTAAACAACCCTAAAGGTACGAAATTAAGAATATAATTAAGTTGGTTTAGCTTGCTCGCCTGTTATTCTACTGGCGAGCAAGCTGTAATATTTTATGTACTAGCTTTTGCGACTAGTTTACGCCATGCATCAATTTCTTGATTAGTGGAGACAACAAAATAATGGCTACACCAGCAACTAAGGAGTAGATTGCTAATTGGTGGTAACCTGCTGTGTAGGCTAATAACTTGTCAAGTAAGGATGCGCCTTCATCGGGTGCAGACATGCCTGCGCCTAATAAACCTGCTACATACTGACCATATGCACTAGCCAAGAACCACAAGCCCATCATCATACCACCTAAGTGGCGTGGCGACAGTTTGGTGATCATCGACAAACCGATTGGAGACAAACAAAGCTCACCAATGGTTACCGCTAGGTAAGCTAAGGTAAATACGCCTAAAGACGTTTTTCCATCCGCGTCAGCGAAAAAGCGCGTATTGAAAAAGATATAGTACCCTAAAGCGAGTAGTAAGAAGCCTAATCCGAATTTCACTACCGTATTAGGTTCTACTTTTTTCTTCGCCATCGCTAACCATAATAATCCCAACAAGGGACTGAAAACAATAACAAATAGCGAGTTGGCACCGTTGTTTACTACATTGGGGTCAATGGAGAAAAATAAGAGGTCATGACTCAAGTTATTGTTTGCGAAGAGCGCTAAAGAGCCTCCCGCCTGCTCGAAGATAGCGAAGAACAAGATAGAGAATAAAATCAAGGCTAAGGCAGCAGTCAATTGCTGACGTACGGCTTTTTCTTTCTCTCTAAAAAGCATATAAAAGAAATACAACAAGGCTACAGGACCGATGATATACATAAACATATCGGTGTAGTTGGTGTTGTGAATCATCATAAAGATCAATGGAATCACAGCTATCGCGCCTAAGTAAACTAACACCTCACGTGTCAATTTCTTTCCTTTAGGCAAGTGTTCAATAGGGCTATTTCCGATAGGTCCTAAGTGTTTTTTCGTTAGCATAAACACGACTAGACCAATGACCATAACTACGGCAGCAGCTAAGAATGCTAAATTCCAAGAATGCTCTTTACCCAACCATACACATAAAGCACCGCCCATTAAGGCACCGATATTGATTCCTGAGTAGAACACACCGAAACCAGCATCACGACGTGCATCGCCTTCTTTATAGAGCTCTCCCACCATAGAGGAAATATTAGGCTTAAAGAAACCTGTTCCAATAATAGTTAAGGCAATACCGAAGTAGAAGAAATCGTGTGGGTTTACCGCGATTAGGCCGTTTCCAGCGATCATCATTAAGGCTCCAAAGGTTAAAGAGCGCTTAAACCCTAAAATCTTATCCGCAAAAATACCACCCACGAAAGTAAAGGCGTATACGAATGCTTGAATAGCTCCGTATTTTAAATTGGCGTTCTTTTCGGAAAGCAGCAATTGATCCACCATAAAAATGGCGAGTACCCCACGCATACCGTAGAAACAAAAGCGTTCCCACATCTCCACCAAGAACAGGTACCATAACTGCTTAGGGTATTTCCCCTCGAAATTTTGGATTTCTTCTAAGGTTAACTGTTTTGACATTATTATATAAATTAAAAAAATGCCTTCCTAAGGAAGGCATTTCACAAAAATACGCTTTTATTTAATTCCGTGCATCAAGCGTTTGATAAGCGGGTTTAGTAGGATTACCAACACGCCTGCCGCCGCAGGGATAACTGTAAACAAGAAGAAAAAGTGGCTCAAGGAATAGTCCGCTTGAATGGTCTCTACCTGTCCACCTAGAATTGCGGCCATCTTTTGTGCGATCGCAATGGCTAAATACCACATACCAAACATAAAGGCCAACATACGCGCTGGTACCAGTTTGGAGACATAGGATAGCCCTACTGGCGAGATAAACAACTCACCTAAGGTGTGGAAAAGGTAGGTTAACACCAAGAATACCATCGATATCTTAACGCCAGGGCCAGCACCTAAAGCACCGAATCCTAAAATCAAGAAACCTATAGCCACCAAGAATAAACCAAGTCCATATTTCACGGCTGCCGAAGGATTATACTTCGAGTCCCAAATTTTGGAAACCGTAGATGCCAACGCAATAATGAAGAAAGAGTTTAAGATAGAGAACCAAGATACTTTAATCTCTGAAATCTCTGCTGTAAACTCACGGTACAACATCCAGATTCCTGCTCCCCAAATAAGGATAAAACAAACGAAAAGGATGATATTAGACCAAGCTATTTTTGTCCATGTAAGCAACGCTAGCTTAATTAATACCCAAGAGATAATAATTAAAGGGACGATCGTTAATAAGGTATTAACAATATTGAATAGCATTAAGCTACTTCCTGTCAATTCACGGTTTACATAATCACGGGCTACTAATACTAATGAAGTAGCACCTTGCTCGAAGCTCATAAAGAAGAACACCAAGAAGAAGGCTAATAGAATAACCCCATACATGCGGTCTCTTACGACTTTCGAATAACGCTGAATACGCGAAATCACTAAGAACAAGAATAACGCTAAAGCGCCAAAAATCATGATATATTGACCACGTAGATAGGGCGTATCCATAAAAGCGAACACATCCATCACGTTATTTTTCGATAAAGGATCATTAAACGCATAAACTAATCCCACAACACCAACGATGGTCATCAATACGATGTCTAAGGTTGTGAAGTTATTATGCTTAATCTCCCCTTCTTCTAAATCTTTCTTAACCTCTTTAGTTCCGTTCGCTGCTTTGTCTAAGATACCCAACTTACCCAATAAAGGACCTGCTAACCAGAACTGAATTGTTCCTAATAGCATAAAGATACCCGCTAGGCCGAATCCCCAGTGCCAGCCGATTGTCTCTGCTAGATAACCACAAAGCATCATTCCGAAGAAAGCACCAGCGTTCACACCCATGTAGAAAATAGTGTAAGCACCATCTTTCTTCTCTGGGAATTTCTTGTACATCTCTCCTAAGATAGCAGGCATATTCGGTTTGAAGAAACCTGTTCCCAACACCAAGCAGCCCAATCCGACGAAGAACATCAATGGTGAGTCGAATGCCATCGCGGCATGACCGACAGTCATGATTGCAGCACCTACGATAACGGCAGCACGCGAACCAATATATTTATCAGCAATAACACCACCAAATATTGGTGTGATGTATAAAAGCATAGCATAGGTACCATATAAAGCACCAGCCTGTTCGGCAGTCCAACCCCAACCAGGGTTTAATCCCAAAACCGAAGCGGTTAAGAACTGAATTAAAAGAACACGCATTCCGTAAAAAGAGAAGCGTTCCCACATTTCGGTAAAGAATAAGACAAACAATCCAGGCGGATGGCCTAATAATTTCGTTTCTTCCTGAATTGAAACAGAAGAGTTTTCTGACATATTATAAAATTAAGATGGTCAAACTTAGAAAAATTTACGTTTAAATGCAATAAGAGGCCTCACACGCTCTTAAATGCGCTCCGCTAGCCTATTGAAGGTGAGCTAGATGAAGGGGCTAAAGTACTAATAAAAAATAAGGTATAATATGGCTTACAACAAAAAAACCTTCATGATCTTAAGCTTGGCGCCTATCGATGCATGAAGGTTTTAATACAATTTATATTAGTTGATGCCGTGCATCAATTTTTTCAATACTGGGCTGAACACAAAAAGTAGTAAAGCCGCTCCTGCTGGCAAAGCAGCAATAATTAGGAAGAACGTACTCATAGAGTATGTTTCCGCAATTTTATCAATTAATCCCCCAGTCAAGGCAGCCATTTTATTTGCGATGGCAGACGCTAAGAACCAGAAACCAAAAATTAAACCTAAGAATTTCTTCGGCGATAGCTTACTAACATAAGAAAGCCCTACCGGTGATAAGCAAAGCTCACCCGTGGTATGGAAGAAGTAGGCTAAGATTAACCAAATGATACTTACTGATGCTGTCTTCGCTCCTTGCGGAATACTCATACTTCCGTACGCTAAAACACCAAAACCTACAGCGACTAATAGCAAGCCTAATGCAAACTTAACCGGACCACTAGGATTCCAAACGCGCTCCCAAAACTTACTAAACGAAGAAGCTAGGGTTACAATAAAGAAGGCATTTAAAATCTGAAACCAAGAAACGGTAACTTCTGTTTCTAAAGCAGAAAACTCACGCTGCACTTTCCATAAACCTAAGAAGGTAATCGCAAGGAATGATAACGCCGTAAATAGAATCGTTAATGGATATTTACCAACAATCTTAATGGCCAAACTATACAACACATAGGTAACGATACCAATTGGAAGAATTGTTAAAGCAGCATCAATCCATTTGAAAGTCGTTGCTGCATCCCCTTCTAGCAAGCGCTGTGTATAGTCTTTTGCAAAGATAGACATGGATCCACCAGCCTGCTCGAATGCGAAAAAGAAAAAGATACTTGCTATCATCAATACAGCTACTACAATAAGACGGTCGCGCACGACATGCTTAGCTAAAACCTCCTCATTGTCGTCAGTTTTTTCTAATTCTTCTTTCTTGCTTTTTGGTTTATCACCAATCACCCCGAAGATGCGTTGAGCAAAGTAGAATTGAAGCATTCCGAAGAACATGAACACTCCGGCAAGACCGAAACCATAGTGCCAGCCAATTTTCTCTCCTAAATAACCACATAGCAAAGAGCCTAAGAAAGCACCAGCATTGATACCCATGTAGAAAATCGTGTAACCAGAGTCTTTTTTAGCACTAGAATTTGGATATAATTGTCCTACCATAGACGAGATATTTGGTTTAAACAAACCATTACCTAGAATCATAAAGACTAAACCCAAGTAAAAGAAATTTTGATCAAAACCTTCTAAAGCCATTGCAGCATGTCCCATGGTCATAATTAAAGCGCCTAAGAGGATTGCTTTTTTGTAGCCTGTAAGCTTATCGGCGATGATACCACCGAGTAAAGGTGTGGCATAAACAAGCATGGTATACCATCCATAAAGAGAAATAGCTTGCTCGTTGGACCATCCCCATCCACCTTTTGCTATTTCCGAAACAAGAAACACTGTCAATAATGACCGCATTCCGTAGTAGGAGAAACGCTCCCACATTTCGGTAAAGAACAAAACGAATAAACTCGCTGGATGTCCTAGCACCATTTTGTCGTCAACCCCTTGTTTTGCCAAGTGGCTTACCAACACTTCATCTTTCACTTCTGTCATAAATTTATGTTAATGATTTTAATGTCTTCCCGTAAGATATCGCTTAATAACTGTGGTAGATTATACAAAGAAAATAAAAAACGGCATATTTCCAACACCTAGCTTTAGCAAAGTGCTACAAACCGCTCTTCATTTTAGGAATAGCCTGTCCGGGTATAATTGCTGAATTATCGTCGGCATGAGGCGCATTAGCGAATGGTACGTCGCTTTTTAAAAGTAGCTTCCCTCCTTTTAGGAGATATGCATCATAACTTAAATCGGGTCCATAATACTTGAAATTCCCCGTAAAACTACTGTTAGCAGGCACTATATGATCAAATATCAGACGCTCTTGCGGTCTATCAAACTTCAAATACATAGAAGCTTGCTTACTAAAATTAAAAATTCTACGTTGTGAATTGGGCTGATCGGCAAACAAAGTTTTGCCGAGTATAAATTGGTCATTTTGCAAATGTAATATTTCAATTACTTTTTGCGTATAGTCGGCATTATGTCCTTTCCACCCCAAAAGCACGTAGGCATTACCGAGGGGCTGTATATCATAATAACGCGCACCATACCAGTTATCAGGGCTGAGGAGCGCTTCTTCAGGCTTTTGAATTTCGAAAGTCTTATCTAGCAAAGGTACGAGCGACAGCTTACCATCTTTTGTTTTACGCTGTATAGCTCCATAATAGAGGTATGAGCCATCATTGAGGTCAATATTCCAAGAAAAGATACGGAAGGAATCGTCTGGAGACCGCAAGACGGTAATACTGCTTAGCTTATCAAAGTTAAACAGGTAGGCATGCCTCTCCTTGAGTGAAGAGACTAATGTTTTTACAAAGACAAAGTTTTTCTCTAGTCGTTCCGCATCGCTCTGCAAGACTTTTATCTGCCCCTCTAAACGGAGCAAACTATCTTGCCATTTTCCCATTTCATGAAAATTGACTTGCGCTTGTACTTTATTTACGCTGATGAAACACCAACTTAACAACAGCAAAACAGAACTAAAGAAAAACTTTATCATATATACTTATAAATCTTTACACCAAAGACTTAATTCTTTCTAACAACTTTTTAGAGGCAATGATACCATCTTCTTCCGAAAGGGTCTTTCCTTCATACTCGATACCGACAAAACCACGGAAACCATTTTCCTTAACGATACGCATCATACGTTCGTAATCAACTAACGTCTCATTACCTTTATCATCAAACTCTTGTGTTTTTGCGCTCACTCCTTTTGCGAAAGGCATCAAATCTTTAACACCTTGGTAGCGGTCGTACTCGTAGAAGTTACCAAAATCAGGAAGGCTACCACAGTTCTTTTTACCCACCGTGCGTAACACATCAGAAAGCCAGTCTCCATGTGAAGAGATGCCACCATGGTTTTCTACGATAACATTGATTTTAGCTTTCTTACCATAGTCTGCTAAGGTGCTTAAACTTTGCACCACCTGCTTTTTAACTTCCTCAGGTGTACCTTTCCCTGCTGCATTCACACGGATAGACTTACAGCCTAAGAATGCTGCTGCGTCGATCCATTTATAGTGGTTCTCTACGGCTTCTTTACGTTTATTTTCTTCGCTATCGCCTAAGTTACCTTCGCCATCGACCATAATCATCACATTGGTCACTCCATTATCTTTGGCGCGGTTGTTCAAATCTTTCAAGTAGGTCATATCTTTGGCCTTATCTTTAAAAAACTGATTTACGTATTCTACACCATAGATACCAAACTTCTTAGCCGCTAGTTCGGGGAAGTCTATATTCTTAAGATCGCCTTTAAAAATTGTTTTATGCAAAGACCATTCGGCTAGAGAAATTTCAAACCATGATTTTGGCGCTGCAAATAAATCTAGTGATGGTGCCACCGCTAGGCCTGCCGTAGCTAAGCCCAAATTTTTTAAAAATACTCTCCTTGAATTCATTGTTTTTAGGTTTATGTTAAATATTCGCCCAACCTGATGTTAAGACATCAGCAATGTGCTTTGTTTTCAGTGGGAGCTCATGCTTATCGATGTAGCCTTGCAGCTGCATCAAACAGGAGCTATCCGTAGAGATGATGAAGTCCGCTTTCACGGCTAGTGCATTTTGCACTTTCTGTTCTGCCATTGCAGCAGATATACCTTCATATTTCACGGCAAAAGAACCACCAAAGCCACAGCATGTTTCCTGATCGCGCATCGTTAATATTTCCAACCCACCTACTTCAGCGAGCAGACGGCGAGGTTCATCTTTGATACGACATTCACGCAAAGCGGAGCAAGCATCATGGTATACAGCTGTGCCTGGCAACTCAGCTCCAAAATACTCTTTTTTCACCACATTAACCAAAAAATCAGAGAGTTCGTATATATTTCCTTGAATATTACGGCATCGATTATGCGCTGTAGAATTTGTAAAAAGGTTATTATACCCATTTTTCACCATCCCTGTGCAGGAACCGGAGGGAGAAACGATATAACAATCTTCGGAAAAATCATTTAGGAATTTAAGTCCTACCTTTTTAGCTTCATCCCAAAAGCCAGCATTATAAGCGGGCTGCCCACAACAGGTTTGTTCGGGATTATAAACCACCTCGCACCCTGCCCTTTGCAGCAGCTTGATGGTGTTAAATGCTGTTTCTGGATATATCTGATCTATAAAACATGGAATAAACAACTCTACCTTCATGCATCAACTGTTTTATTGAATTTCAAAACCCTTACTAAAAGTAGTAAGCCTATTATAAAAAATACAGATAAAGATAATGCGGAATACCGAATGTTATGCGTCAATTGCTCTATAACGCCAAAAGCAATCAAACCAACAACGATAGCAATCTTTTCTGTCACATCGTAAAAACTAAAAAATGAAGCGGTGTCTTTTATCGTTCGTGGTAAAAACTTAGAATACGTAGAACGGGATAAAGACTGAATGCCGCCCATCACTAAACCAACGACCGCAGCCAACATATAAAAGGCGGTCTCCGTTTGGATGTAGAAGGCGGAAAAACAGATACCCACCCATACGCAAACTACCAACATCAACACGGGAATATTACCCAGCTTCTTGGATAACAAAGACATCAGGTAGGCGCCGGCAATAGCCACTAACTGAATCAATAATATCGTAATGATAAGCTTTGAACTTTCCATCTTAAGTTCTTTGGCCCCAAAGGCGGCAGCGACAATCATTACCGTTTGCACACCCGCAGAATAAAAGAAATATGCCGGCAGAAAGTTACGTATACTCGCTATTTTGCTAATCTTACGCCATACAATTTTATACTCGATAACAACCGTACGGAACATATTTTTGGAGGCCTTGATAACAGACCCTTCATTATTTGGCAAAGCTCTAAATGGAATCAAGGAGAAGCCTGCCCACCATAATCCAACTAATAGGAAGGAAAGACGCGGACCAAAGCTGGCATCTGTAATTCCAAACCAATCGGGCTTCAGAACAAAAATTAAACAGATAATTTGTAGGGTAACACATCCGATATAACCAAAAGCAAAACCTTGCGCACTCACTCTATCTTGCTGATCGACGGTTGCAATTTCAGGGAGGTAAGAATTATTAAATAAAACACCACCGATATAGCCCATTGCCGCTAAAGCAAACAAGATCATACTGATTTCTAAGGTCTCTAGTTTAAAGAAAAACAAACCCATACATGACAACGCCCCCAGATACGTAAAGTACATCATCGCTTGCTTTTTCTTCCCTCTCACGTCTACGTAGGAAGAAACAAAAGGCAAAACCAAAGCCATTAGTAGGTAGGCCCCAGCTAAAGTAAAGTTTGATAAAGCGGTATTCACAACCTTAATACCGAAGAAATTAACAACATCCCCCTGTTCTTCCGTTTGGGTAATAGCCGTATAATAGGCCGGAAAGATGGTGGACGTAATTACGAGGTTGTAGGCGGAGTTCGCCCAGTCATACATTGACCAAGACCGAATCAGCTTCTTATTATTTTTCTCTATAACTTTCATGTGCAAGTGGCGAAGATACCAATAGATTTTATTTCCTAATAATTCTGTCTAATAAAAGTAATCAGGCGCACCAGCTCCTTACGAATCGGTGTTGCAGAGCCTATAAAGTTGTTATTCAAGAAGGAGAACACGAGGTTTCGTCCCGAACGTGTTCTGATATAGCCACTTTGGCAATACACGCCCGTTATTGTCCCTGTCTTAGCCCATACAAAGGGCTCCCCTCTATCTAATGCATATGCCGACCGTATAGTTCCATCCACACCTCCTGTTGGAAACAAATAATGAAGGTCTACCGGATTCGGCACCTCTTGCTGCACCAAGAGCAGGAGTTCTACCATACTGCGTGGCGTCACCTTGTTGTAAGCAGAAAGCCCGCTCCCATCATTAAGATCAATCTTATCAGAAAAATAATGATAGTATGTCTTCTCCATATACTGGCGCATACTCGCTGTATTGAAGTTCCCATAGTATTGCAGGGCAGCCACCATATTTAGCTGCTCCGCCAAGAAATTATCACTAGGCAGCATCATCTCGCGCAGCACCTCTTTGGTCGACGTAGAATAAATAACCTTAACATCTTTAGGCTTCTCGTAGGCTATCTGTTGCACAGACTTCTTTAAGGTATCTTGCAGAAGCTCTAGGAAAAGAGCCGTGGAATAGCGGAAAGGCTTCTCATTCACATAGCGATTTGGAATTACCTTTGCGCTCATCCAAAATTCATTACGATCGAAGGTGCGTGTAAGGCTAAATTTCCCCGATTGAGGGTCTCCTACTTTTGTGGCCTCTTGGAAATAATCGGGCACTACACTCATGCGTCCAGCTTTTTCACGAAAGGTGACGACATTACCATAGATTGGGAATGTGGCCAATTCAGGTTGGTAATATTCTTCATAATCCTCCACAGCCCAACCATTTCTATAAAAAGGCTCTTGCGGCTTAGGGCCATCGGCATAAAAAAGCTGCTTCCCCTTTTGACGTAGGAAATCAAACACTTTATGCGAATCTAGCTTGCTGTGCAGGAAGGTAGGATCGCCCGTTCCCCAAAAGATAATGGAATCACCACGCTCGACATAATGCAAGCCTGGAATAGAATCACCAATATGCTTCAAGCTATTGAAAAGGGTAAATATCTTCGTATTTGAAGCTGGTGTAAAATGTTTATTCTCATCAATCCCGAATAGAAAACGATTATTATCGGCATCGTAGAGGTTAAATCCATAAAAATACCCCTTTAAGGCATCGGATCTATCAAACTCACTTTTTAAAGCATCAAATTCTTGAGCAACCAGCTTGCCCGTTAAGAAAAGAAAAAATAAGGCGACAAGGCTTTTTTTCATCCTGTAAACATACAAAAAAGGAAAATAAAAAACCCTTCACTTTTCAGGAAGGGTTTAGTAAAAAAGCCTTTACGAAAAAGGCTAATAACCTGGATTTTGTTTTAGCACCTTATCGCTACGATCAATCTCCTCTTGTGGAATGGGAAAGAGCGCATTTATAGGTCGGTATTGTTTATCCTTGTAAGCGGACAAATACTTGCTTTCAAAGGTCGCAAAACTACGAATCACATCCGTCGCGATATCCCAGCGCACTAAATCGTAAAAACGATGCCCTTCCATTGCTAGCTCCAAGCGACGCTCCATGCGCACTGCCTTGCGCGCATAATCGGCGTTGGGAAATGATAAGTAGGTCCCTACGATATAGTCAGCCGTAGGCTTACCATTCACTACTTTGGCGGGCAACTTTGCTGCACGCGCGCGTATTGTATTTACATAGCGTAGCGCTTTGGCAAGATCCCCTTCTTCAATCGCACATTCGGCTGCCATCAACACCACATCAGCCAGACGTATAATATTTACATCTAAGGCCGTTACATGATTCATTCCCGGCACCGTGTAGCTTGCAAATTGCTGCTTATAAACCATTGTTTTTATCCCTACAAATGGACCTGCATAGCTTGACGCACGAATCCAAGCATCACCAGGCATAACGCCATAATCTAGGTAAGGCACGCCACGACGTCCTACGGTATAATCCAACCGAGGGTCAAAGCGCAAAGAGTCATTCAAGGTGTATACTTTTTTCTCGGCTTCTGTTAAGCCAAAATCTGACACATAAGGACTGTCGCGATAGCCCTCATCTAGAAAAGGTAATCCATCTTCATCCACACGGTAAGCGTTGACCAGGTCAATGGTTGGTTGATAAAAGCCACAGCAAGATACGGGGGCAGTACCATAGAGACCACTTAACATATCGCCGACATTGGCATTATCGCCAGATCCATTGGAATTAATAGCATGCTTGGCTACAAAAAGAGCTTCAGGGCCATCTTCCTTTTCGACATTAAAGTTATCCTGAAAAGGCATAGCGATTAGATTTTGACCTTGCAGCAGCTCCTCAAAGAGAGGCAATGCTAGGCTAAATTGTTTTTTGTAAAGGAAGAGCTTCCCGAGGTATGCTTTAGCGATGCGCTTATCCATACGTCCTTTTTCACCATTGATCTTTCCTTCGGGCAGATTATCTACAGCAAATTGAATATCCTTTTGAAACAAAGGAAAAACATCCTTATCATTTGGCTCTACGCGTCGTTGCTCTTCGGTCATGGTTTCATCGACCCATGGAATATTTTTAAATACACGCCATAAGTAAAAGTAGTAATGACCGCGTAGCATGCGCGTTTCCGCCTCAATCTCGAGGGCTCGCGCTGCAGAAATCGTCTTAGCACCCTCCTGATCTCTCTTTAATCCTTTCAGCACCATATTACAGCGCTGCACCCCTTCATAATAAACACGCCACATGACATGTACATTGGTATTCGCCGGATTTACTTGGAGCAGCTCCACGACGCTCATACTAGGCTGATCCGACTCTTCCGACCCTTTATGGGCATTATCAGCTGTCACCTCTCCAAAAAGCCATTGGCTCGGCGCGGAGGCATAGTTGCCCCATGTACCATCACGGTTACCATTCAATATACCATAAGCTCCTATCAACAAACCCTCTACCCCATCTTTTGAATCAATTTGTTCACCCGTTAATTCTCCCTGCGGAGTTTTATCTAAAAAGGACTTTGAACAGCCTACACTAAAAAGCAATAAGCTTAGCACCCCCATTATTATCTGTTTCGTTTTCATACCGTTCTTCTTTAATCGTTATAAACCTAAATTCAAACCAAAGCTATATTGTCGTGCCTGCGGATACACCCCAAAGTCAACACCTAAAGCTGGATAATCACTATTTGTCGCACTTACCTCTGGATCTAAGCCGTCATATTTCGTTATGGTAAATACATTGGTCACCATCACATAAAGACGCAGACTTTTCACCTTGGCGCGTTCGCCCCCCAACCAACGCATGGGAAAATTATAGCCCAATTGGAGGTTCTTCAATTTTAGAAAACTTGCATTCTGCAAATAATAACTGGAAGAAGCATATTCGAAAGAGGATGCATTAACGGTAGGTGATGGAATAGCACTTCCTTTGTTTTGAGGACTCCACGCATCCAAAAGGCGTTGACTCTTCGAGCCGGAGAACACAGAAAAGTCTGTGAAATAACGCGTAGCATCATATACCTGATTACCTTGAGACCCATAAAAGAATAGGTTGACGTCAAAATTTTTGTACGTAGCATTAACGCCCAAAGAATATAAAAAGTCGGGATGCGGCGAGCCGATAACCTTACGATCGGCATCCGTAATCTGCTCATCCCCATTGACATCTTTATATTTCAAGCCACCAGGGCGAGCTCCTGTATAAGAGGGACTGTTAGCAACATCCGCATCATCTTGATAGACACCAACAACCTCATAGCCATAGAATGAACCAAAGGGTTGTCCTGGCTGCAAAATCGTCGTTTGCATGCTACGGAAGTTTCCATAAATCTGGGAACTTACATTAGGCGCTAAGGAAAGAACCTTGTTGACGTTGCGCGAGAGCGTTCCCGTAACATCCAAAACGAAAGGCTTTTGTTCTTTTCTACCGTAGTGATAGCCCAAGGATAGTTCAATACCTCTATTCTGCATACTTCCCACATTGACATAAGGCGATTCGGCCATACCTACTTCGACTGCTGGCAGCGGCACCCTGAAGAGCATATTTTTTGTTTGCTTATCGTAGTAATCTACGGACCCATCAAGAGAGCCGTCAAATAGGGTGAAGTCGAGACCTAGATTCAGCGCATTTACCTGCTCCCATTTCACGTTCGGATTCTTATAGGATCGCTGCCAAAGACCAATCACAGGCGTGCCGTTGATGGGATAGCTGGAATGAGACATCACGGCCTGGTAACGATCCAAATATTGGAATGCTGGGATTCGTTGGTTTCCCGTTACGCCATAACCGGCGCGCAATTTAAGGTCACTTAGCCAGTTTACATCCTTCAAAAAGGATTCATTTGAGAGACGCCAAGCAGCGCTTACCCCCGGAAATAAACCAAAGCGATTATCGGCTCCGAAATTGGAAGAACCATCACGACGTAGGGTAGCACTTAAAATATAACGATCGTCATAGCTGTAATCGACCTTACCAAACAAAGAGTATAAAGCACTTAATCCGCCATTACTACCATTTCCTATATTGGAGCTTCCTACGTCGAGGTAAAAATAATCAAGACTATTTAGCAAGAAGAAATCATTCCTATTGCCTGCCAGCGTGCGAAAGCGCGTATCAATTGCTTCAATCCCCGCTAATGCATTTAGGCTATGCTTGTCCCATTGCCCCCGATAATTTAAGGTATTCGTCCATGTCCATTCTGTCCCTGTACGTTGACTTTCATTTAATCGGTTGTTGAATGAGCCTTCAGTAAACTCTGGATTCGGATAGCTAATACTTCTCACGTTGCTATTCTCATAGCGCAAGCCGAAACTACTACGCAACATTAAACCAGGAAGAATATCATATTCAGCATAGGCATTACCGAAAAACATACTCGTTTTTTCGTAATTATCTTTCCCCCGATACGCCATGGCTACAGGGTTTTCTCCGTTTCCCCAACCACCTTTGGATCCAGCGAAATTACCACCTTCGTCATATACTGGAATGATATTTTGAATACGGTAGGCGAAGCCGATGAGACTTCCTTCATCAATATAACTACCTGCCGTATTGGTGTTCACCCCTATACCGTATCCTTTCGTATAGGAAAACTGCATATTTTCACCGATACGCAACTTACCGTCCAGCGCTTTAAAACGGGTGTTACTACGTGCTGTGAAGCGCTCAAAACCCGAATGGATGAGAGCGCCCTTCTGTTTCAAGCTACCCAGAGAAAGGGTATAAGCCCCCTGATCAGTCCCTCCAGAGGCATTCAACTCATAATTTTGTACGGGAGCACGCTGTGATAGCTCTTTAAACCAGTTAGTTCCGGCTTTATTGGCTTTCGTAATTTGATAAAAGGTCTCCGAGTTATTGGAGTAGTTATACTTCGCCATATCTACATCGGCTTCCGTAATCGTTGCATTATCTTTACTGCCTTTACTTCCTGCCAGTAGGTAATCGGGCAGCTTATCATTACTACCTGTCAGTGCATTATTAAAATCATAGACCTGTTGTGGGGTCATCATCTTCGGGAAAGCCCCCGTTATGGGAACCTGTAGCCCAACATAGGAAGAGAAGTTCAATTGCGTTAGGCCAGGCTTGCCGCTCTTTGTGGTAATAATGATAACCCCATTATTTGCGCGAGCACCAAAAATAGAAGCTGAAGAAGCATCTTTTAAAACCTGCATACTCTCGATATCATTCGAGTTCAGCCAACTTAGCTTCCCTTCAAAAGGAACGCCATCGATGATGTACAAAGGCTCATTGTTGTTGATGGTACTGTAGCCCCGTATTTTGATTTGCGGCGTTGAACCCGGTGCTCCATCATTGACAATCTGCACTCCCGTAGCCTTCCCTTGCAGCGCACTAATGGCGCTAGCCACCGGCAGTCGCTTTAGCTCATCGGGGTCGACAATAGCTACCGCTCCTGTTAAATCTTTACGGCGCTGCGTACCATAACCTGTAACAACCACGGTTTCCAAATTGCCCGAGAAGGGCTGCAGATTGATGCTTAAAGGGCCTAAATCCGTGAGCTTCACAAGAAAGCCATTATAACTTAGATGCTTAATTTCCAACTCATCACCAACACTTGCCTCAATACTAAATTCACCTTTATCATCACTGACTGCGGAACGACTTTTGCCGACGATGGTAATCGTGGCTCCGGGTATAAACTCGCCCGTTAGCTCATCTTTAATAGTCCCTCGAATCAGTTGCTGATTTAACAGAGGCATGGTGAAACCTGCCAAGCGCCGTTCTTTCGGCACAAAAGAATACACGGATTCCGAATAATTTAGCATTAACGCTGTAGAAACGCTTACCGCTATCACAAATGACGCTCTCCCCCTGGAAAAACCCCCACCTGAATACTTCATAGGTTTTCTCATTACTTAGAAAATTGGTTAAAATGAAATTAAAAGTATACAGTAAACCGGGCGCGTTTACCAAAACAATAGTTACGTATATAAAAGAGAAAACATGCGTATTTCGGGCAAAACAGGTTTTCGCAATTGGTTAAACTAAAGATACACAAGTATATTTACAAAAAAAATAATAGCAAAACCAAGACTTCATGAAAGCAATACTATAAAATTGATAAACAACCACATACCACAAGTTATTATAATATTCATAACGTAACAAAACTACCTAAAAAGGATGATTTAGGATATGGTTATACACTAACTAAAATTATGTATATTCGATTTTGAAAGGATTATATACGAAAACTTGAGGCATTCCATTATGCAAGAAATTCACAAAGAGAACATATTAGAGGTCGCTCGCTACAGTGATATCAGTCCACAGGGCTTACAAAACACGTTGGAAGCGACTACCTATCCTAAACAAAAGGACTGGAAAAACCTCCTTCGCTACAGTCTGCTCGCGTTGGGACTGGGATTTACCGTTACGGGTATCGTTTTTTTCTTCGCCTACAACTGGGCAGATTTACCGAAATTCACAAAGCTAGGTTTGGTTCAGGGCTTACTGATTATCGTTAGTTTAGCGGCCCTCTCCCCTCGCCTGAGCCTCATCACGAGAAACTGTATACTTACGGGCGCTTCGGTGCTTGTAGGCCTGCTATTTGCGGTCTTTGGGCAGATTTACCAAACAGGAGCCAATGCCTACGACTTCTTCTTAGCGTGGACGGTCTTTATAGCGATATGGGTACTTGTTGCACGATTCGCACCCTTAACCCTCGGTTTTATTACGCTGCTGAACATGACGATTATCCTATACAGCCAACAGGTGGCTAAGGATTGGTCCTTTGCAACTATTGTTTCGCTTCTATTCCTGCTTAACAGCCTTATTGCTGCAGGGACTTATTGGCTCAATAGCCGCACGGCAAATGCGAAGACATCGAGCTGGTTTACGCATGTATTAGTACTTGCGGCAGCCACCTATGCTACGATAGGTATCATATGGCTTATTCTTGAACATGAACCAGCCGTAATTTCATACGTATTGCCCATTCTGTACTTTGTGGTGGGTGCGGCCACAGTTTATTATGCCATCAGCACGAAGAAAACCTATCACCTGGCCGTGATTGCCGTTAGCCTCATCAGTATTGTGAGTGCTCTTCTCATACGAAGAATCGACAATGGCGAAGGCATCTTTCTCTTGTTGACTATTTTCATCATTATTTACGTCACCCTTACGATTAAAGGATTATTAAGCTTACAACAGAAATGGAGGGACCATGCGTAATTTAAACATCGAAGAGACGAAAACGTTGCTGGAGCAACACAGTGGGCAGCCCCTAGTGATTGCGGAGGAAGCCTTGGTGGCAGCAATAGAAAATCCAGCGGAAGAAAGTAGCATCGCTATTAAAGTTTTATCCGTATTCGGTGGCTTACTCGCTAGTCTAGCCTTCTGTGGTTTCCTGTTCCTTGCGGGTGTATTCAGCTCGAACTGGAGCATGCTTATTTTTGGAATCATCAGTATTGGCGTTGGACTTCTTATTCCAAAGTTCGATAAAAAGATAGTCTGGGACACGAGCAGCGCAGCCTTCTATGGTGTCGGTCTTATTTGCTTGGGCATTGCAATGGAATCGCTACGCTTTGGCTTTAACAACTTCTTACTATTAGGGATAGCTATCGCTTTGTTAACAATCTATTTAAACAACAGCTATATCTTAACGTTCTTAGCGACCCTTCAAATCATCGGTTTTAAGGTTAGTTGGATTATTATGAATGATATCCCCCAATTGCTACAGGTGTATATCGCTGTGCTCGCTATCTTCCTATGCTACCTGTTCCTCAACGAGGGGCGTCTACTCCTGTGGAAGTTCGTGGGCTGGCAGCGTTACTACCCCATCCGCACGGCGGCACTCATCGGTGCACTCGCCATGCTGCTATCTGGCGACAACTATTATTACGTTGATTCGGGCTATACAAATAGCTCTTGGCTATCGTCTATCGTTGTCATCTCGTTGGTTGCTTATCTCCTATTTCGTGTTTCCGCTATTTTAGGGTTAACATCGCTTATGCAACGCTGGGCTATTGCCGCCGCCGCTATCATTTTATTGGCGCCTACGCTACTCTATGTACCCATATCCTACAGCATCCTGCTGCTGTTGCTTAGCTTCTACACGCGTTACAGAACAGGCTTTATCATCAGCATCGTAGCGTTCCTATATTTCATTTCAAAATTCTACTACGACCTATACTACACGTTATTACATAAATCCATCTTACTATTCAGTACAGGTGTTTTATTTCTTATTTGCTACTTACTTATTTATAAAAAACTGGAAACAGATGAAAAAATATAGCGCCTTATTTATCGTTGCCAACTTGATTATACTGCTGGCTTACTTTAACCGATCGGTTTTCCAAAAAGAAGAAATACTCGCGGATGGCCAATTGTTACTCTTAGCATTGGTACCTGTTGACCCACGCTCACTGATGCAGGGTGATTATATGAACTTACGGTATGCTATCGCTGAAAAAAGCAACTTAGACACGCTACCAAGGCGCGGATTCTGTATCGTACGGTTAGATAGCCTAGGCGTAGCACAGAAAGTACGTATGCAAAGCAGCCTTACTCCCCTGGAAACGGGTGAGTATGCGATCAACTACACGGCTCCTGAGAACTACGAGATACTGCTGGGTGCTGAATCCTACTTCTTTCAGGAAGGAGAAGGTGAAAAATATGATAAGGCGAAATACGGAGGGCTTAAAGTTGATAAAAATGGAAATAGCCTATTGGTAGGGCTTTATGATGAAAACAAAAAGAAAATAGAATAGCAATCGCTATTTACAAAATAGATGTATCGCTAATTTCAGGAAAAAAGGGTATCTCCGTCCTTGTTCCAAGTCGCTGGAAAGGGACGTAAAGGGAACCCTTTTTTTCATACTATATGTATGCTTCATCTGTGCTTCAAGTCCCTTGCACCTTTAGGGCAAGTATTGCGCTCCCTATTTCTACAATTTTATCCTTATCTACATCCCAGCTATTAACAGCAGTAAAATTAGGCATCCTACCTTTTTGGGAGCCACTCCTACATTCCCGAAGGGTAAAAAGAAACCGTTCATTTATTCTGTATGCCTAAAGCTTTCAGGCGTAAAGCCTACATGTTTTTTGAAGAAGGTATTAAAATATGAAGGACTTTCAAATCCCAACTGATAGGCGATTTCAGCAATAGAAAATGTGGTATGCTTTAACATACGTTTCACCTCGGTCATCACACGATTTCGAATCAATTGTCCGCTTGTTGTTTGACAATCCATCTTACACAGTTTATTGAGGTAATGCAAGCTAATGTTCAATTTATCAGCATAAAATGAAGGACTACGGCTTTCCAAAAAATGCTGATCTAGCAGTTCTTGAAATTGAATAACTTTCTCGTGTCGACGCTGTGGCCTATCGCCGTTGGGCTTATTTGCCTGCATGGCGGCCTCTGCGGCATGCAAAAGAATATTCAGGTAGGAGCGCAAAACGGTGTATGCAGGCTTCGCTTGCTGGAACTCATGGAGCATCAACTCGCCGAGCTGCATCCATTTGCTTTGCTCAATCTCTGAGAGGCATAGCAACTCCCCTTCGCGACTTGCGACATGTCGGTATTGCTGTAGCACATTGCTGTTAAAACGGAGGCTGAAAAAATCAGCCGAAAAAGCCAGAAGCCACCCTTTTGTCCCTTGGGTTAATTTGATACTGTTTACCGCGTTTGGCTTGCTGCAGACGACCATCTGCGCACGTACCGCTATATGCTGTCCATCCATTATGATGCTTCCTTGGGCATCCTCTAGATACAACAGCATAAAGTAAGCTTGCTGGTGTGGATTTTGCCACCAAGTATGTGTTTCGATACCCGATTCCAAAGCCTCCATCCAAAAAAAGTCTTGCGTTGCTCCAAACTTACGGATCGGGTAAACAGGTATTTTTTGTACATGTTTGTCCATGATTATCCATTAAGAATACATTAAAAAAAGTCGATTGAGAAATCAGCTTATGCTAATGGTGGACGGAAAATGGTACTCAGATAGCCTAATGGGTATTCTATCGGGTTTGTGGTGGGAAATATATCGCGCGACACAGGAGTATCGGCCATTTTAGGGGTGTCCCAATGTAGCTGTGGCACCAAGACTACAGCTTCTTGAAACTTCTGTTTCACTTGGTTTTGTTCGCTCTCACGCTCCTTTTCGAGCTTATCATTTAAATCGCAGGAGCCTTTACAAGTGGCTACAGGTTCAAAACGATTCACACATAGGTTGGCAGCGATATAGGCTTGGTTTATGTAAAAAGCCGTCATGATCCAAATCCTACTAAAGGACTGCACCACAACTATGGCAATTAACAACAAGACTATAAATCGCTTCATTGTTGGCAAAAATACAAAATTCTAAGATTTCAGGGCTACAATCGTTTTTAAAATAATTTAAGGCCCTTTTAAACGTTCAAAACGGACATTAGGCTAAAATATAGCTGATAATCGGGATTGTTTGCTACATGATTACTCGTTAATATTGCTTCCTACAATGAATCAAATTTAGTAACATGAGATTAGTCGTATTTAGTACATTTTTTATGTTGAATTCAGTTGTAGCATGTACGCAACAACAACCAGAAGCACCTACTTTAGAACCACCCAAGATGGTAGCTATTCCTAATATCCCTTTCTTAACGAAGGAAAGCAACTTTATCTATGTAGATAAAATAAGTTTGAAGCCCCTTACAAATCAGCCATACAAGAGTGCTTCATTATTCACGCCCACGGGATTCGCTATCGTTGTGAATGCTGAAAATGAACATGCCGTCATAGACGAGCGTGAAAAAAAGGTATTGGATTTTACGTCTAGTGAAATCAGTTTGGATGTTGTGAATGGGCTTACTTTCTATAAAAAACAGGTCGAGTACGAGAAGAAAATGCCTTTTTGGAAATGGGACTGGAACATCTTGGGCGGCGGCATCACGAAAGTGCAGACCTATCGCAAAATAGAAGTCGGCGTGTTGGAGACGAAACAAATCATACTCCAGGATGACGCCCCCTATTTGGAGCATAGCTATTATCTAAATTTTTTCCCTATCGATGAGAACCACCTATTTTGGAATGAGACCATCTACAAAATCAAAAAAAATAGACTTACTAAGGTGGAAGGCCATATTATTGATTTGCTAGAAAACAAACGTTATATAAAAAATTCTGGTGGCCAATTCTCGGTATATGAGCTGCCCAAAAAAAAGGTTTTACATGCGGGATTGACCGGCACAGAAACCCTATCTATCCAGCTGGATCAGGAAACGATTACGCTTCCTGAAGTTAATAAGGATCGCTATGCACCTGAGGTCCCTAAACTTTTGGTAGACCGCAAAAATGGGGATGTCTACCCTTTTCCGCAATATGAGAAGGTGTTTCCGAAGAGAATTGCGAAGGCTACGCCTTCACAAATAGATTTCCTAAAAAAAACATCCTTAGTCTATTCTATCACCAATACGCCCTATTTCTTGCTGGGCGTGTTCAACTACGATGATGCTGTTTGGGCTTACGATTGGCTCTACATCGATACGAAAGGAAATGTTTTAGACTCCATATATGCAGACAATTTTAAAGTGCTAGACCAGGTGGGTAATATCGTTTGGCCGGATAGAAAAATGATTCTCCCGAATGCGTTCATTGATAAGGGTTGGAAATTTGGAAAGATAAATTCGTACAGCGGTATGTTTAACTTATACCTTATTCGTATTGAAAATGAAAAAGAGATACGAACGATGGGCTTGTGGAATAGCCGTGACCAGCACTGGGAAATAAAGCCTGATTACCATGACATCTCGGTTTTGGACGCTGAATAACATATTTATGCCCTTTAAAATAAAAAAGACGGCCTGTATACACTTTACGACAATAAGCTCAAAAAAAGTATAGGCTCAAATGCCTACAAATCCATTAATTCGGACGGACTGGTAGCTGTTCAGCTAGATTCAGCACAAACTATTTATTATTATATTGATATTTACAGCGGAAAAGAATACAAAGAGAACTAAACAACAAAACTGAAAATATTGCTTATATGATTATTAGAAAGCTGCTACTTGTACTTCCCCTTTTTTTAAGCGTGTCTTGTTTTGCACAAATCCAGACTGGGGTTTATTTTTCGTCAGACAAGAAATTTTCGAAAATTACCGAGGAGTTTGGCAATCCGCTACCTGGCCATCCGGTTATGGTGGTAACGACCTTTGTTCCTAACCATGGTAGCTATGTTTGGTTTTTAAATGAAAGTAAGGCTAAGCATCCTGCTTTGCTAGACGACGAACCTAAAGATTTACATGCGGGTATCTTTGTGGAAGACCATGGTGGCTTACTGCCACAGATAACCTTTAATGACTTCGCAATAGGCTTGTCGCAGCCTAACTATTTAATTAACTACTGTGAGATTGGTGATGCTAACCAAGATGGCTTCCCAGAGTTTTACCTGACATATTTTCAAGAATCGGACGGACTAGATGCGAAGCCGCTGAAAGTAATTGTCTATACACGCCTTGGTAAAAAAACATTTTCCAAGGCTAAAATCACGGGATGGATTCCATTTCAGGAAGAGGATGACTACCATGAAGAAAAGGATGATAACTTCAAACTGCTTCCCAAAGAAATAAGGCTGAAAGCTGAAAAGCTATTGAAGGAAGCGAGAAAGACACTGGATTAAGGCAGCAGTCTAATTTCCATTAGTTAAAGACAGGTAGCAACTTCATAAACGAAAATCTTTCACCAAGGAACAGCCTTTAAAGGTCGATTAGCATGTATTTTCGTTATATTTACGTGCCTAAGGGCTATAACCCACAAAAACAAGACGCATTGATATACAAACTTTTACTTACTTTAAGTTTTCTTTTTTGTTCCTTTTTTGCGGAAGCACAAGATGTTTTGGGCCGATTGGAAAAAGAGTATAACAATGCTTCCAGCAAACCACTAGAGCAGCTGAACCTGGCTCCAAAATATGCGAATGTATTATTCATGCATAACTATAAAGCTAAATCATACCAGCTTTTAGCGCATACTATTGCTACGGCGACGAAACAATCCGATGGAAAATACGCGACAATTTTATATGCTGTGCAGGCTATGAACTATCGCCTAGACAATAAGGAAGCGGAGTCTTCACGCAGTCTTGAAATGGCCCATAGCTACAGCTTGAAGACGGATAACAAGGAAGCTAGAGGGTACTTAAACTATGCTAAAGGATGGCTATTAACGCGCAACAACAAAACTACGGATGCCGTAGCGGCCTATTTAAAAGCGATTAGTTATTATGAAAGTGCGCCGACCACTTCTACGCTTTACGCGAGGTATGCGAACGTTGTAAAGGAGCTATCGGCTATTTATGCGAACCTCAACGAATACCAGTTGGAGGAAAAATATAGCAAACAGTTTTTGGTGTTGGCATCAAAACAAAACGACCTCAACCTAATTTTCGATGCTTACATGCGCATGGGATACATGTATGAGCAGCAATATGTGCAAAACCCTTCGGATATAAATTTGAGAAACAAAGTAGAGCAGTATTATTTGCAGGCTATTGGTCTATTTAACAAAAATAAAGACGTGATGCTCAACAAGAGTAGTCTTTCTTATGCGGCCATCAACTTAGCAAATCTATATACGAGCTATGCTAGCGATAAGGCGATGAAATATGCCCTACTGGCGAATAAAGTAAGTCTAGAAACTGGGGATGCCATCCATATCGCTTCTTCCTTTGGCATTTTAGCGGAGTTGGCGTTGCAGCATAATGATTACGATTTGGCGAAATCCTACTTTCTAAAAGCAGCTGTAGAAATTGAGAAAAGCCCTGTTCGCGATTATAATATTGAGTTATCTATTCTTGAATCTTTATCGGAGATTAGCGAAGAGCAAGGCAATTACAAAGAGGCTTTAACGTATTACAAAAGCTTTGTCGAGAAGTATCAAAGTGTGTACGACCAAGAAAAGCTAGATATCACGAAGACTTTAGAGGCGCAGTTTGACCAAGAGCGGCAGGCACAAAAATATATCAAGCTGCAGCTGGAAAGCGACCAAAAAGCACAACAAATAAGGCTGATGAACATCCTTCGCACCCAACGGGACCAGGTGTATAACAACCTGAGATTGAAGGAAGAAAATCAACGTGAACGTTTAAGATTTTCGGAGCTTGAATCGGAGAAAAAAGAACAACAACTACGGTTGGCAAAATTGGAAGCGGAGCAAAAGAATAGTGATATCGATAATTACAAAAAGCTCCTTGCATTTAAAGAGAAAATCAACACCTACTACATTTTCTTCATCTTGCTCTTTGTGGTGTCTATTATCTTACTGCTTTACGCCTATAGGCAACGCGTCAACCTGCTGAAGCAACACGATGCGCTGCATGCCTTAAGCCTTGAAAAAGAAAAACAGAACTCTAAAATATCGACCCTTACAGCGCTCCTTGAGGGACAAGAGCAAGAGCGTGGCCGTTTGGCGCGCGACCTGCACGACGGATTGGGGGGCTTACTGTCGGGCACAAAACTTCAGTTGTCCTATCTCGATGTTCGACATGCTGAAAACATAGAAGCAGGAATTTCAAAATCAATAGACCAACTAGATGGTGCTGTGGATGAACTGCGGCGTGTTGCTCACAATTTAATGCCCGACCTTTTGATGAAGTACGGACTGGAGGTCACTATTCAAGATTTCGCTTCGCGGATGTCTAACAATGGCTTACACATCTATACTGAATTTCTCAATAACAGCAATGCTATATCCACAGAGAAGCAACTGTTGCTTTATAGAATCATTCAAGAATTGGTCAATAACGTCATAAAACATGCGGATGCTACTGAGGTCATCATTCAATTAAGTGAAGAAGCTAATGTACTATCCCTAACCGTTGAGGACGACGGCAAAGGCTTTGACCAAGCCAGTCTGGCGATGCGAAAAACCGCAGGTTTTCATAATGTAGAATCAAGAGTACAATTTTTAAAAGGAACCCTTACTATTTCATCCGAATTGAATATTGGCACAAGTATAGAACTTCAAATCCCCATCCATTAATCATGATAAAAGTAGCCATTACAGACGACCACCCACTCCTTTTGGAAGGGTTAAAAAACATATTAGGAAATAGCGACACGATAGATGTAGTCGCCTGTTTCAAAGACGTACGGGAGATGAATGCGGGCTTAGCAAAGCAAACTATTGACATTTTGCTGCTCGACATCAACTTGGTAGACACCAATAGCATTGAGCTTATCAAGCCGTTAAAGAAAAAGTATCCCGGTTTACAAATCATTATACTGAGTGTACATAATGAATTGCCGGTTATTAATAGCACGCTGGCGGAAGGAGCTTTGGGGTATATCCAAAAAAATGCTTCTGTTTCTGAAATCATTACAGGCATACAAACGGTTAACGGTGGAGAGCTCTTTTTATGTGCGCAAACAAAGGCTATTTTAGCGAAAGAATCCTCTGATGGACTTAAGCAGGTTCCTAAACTGACCCGTAGAGAGAAGGAAGTGTTGGCAGAGGCAGCAAAAGGACTTACGACCAATCAGATCGCTGAAAAGCTTTTTATAAGTCCGCACACGGTGGAGAGTCATCGGAAAAATCTTATTGAAAAATTTCAAACGGCCAATATTAGCTCCGCTATCAAACTAGCGATAGAATATGGGCTTATTATCGCGTAAAAGACGTTTAAATAAAAAATCCTGCTTTTCGAAAAAAGCAGGACCATTGTCAATCTAAAAATATGGGTAAAATTAGTCTTTGAATTTCAGCTGTGCTTGGAATAGGTTTTCCTTCCCTACCATATCAAAATCTTCATCATACTCAGGGTCATACATTAATACGTAGACGCTTCCTTCAAAATCTTTTAAGGCTACAGCTTCATCGATTATGATATCATATAAACGTGTAATGGTGCGTGTTCCTTTCCATTGATTTACATCCCCCTTGGCGTTTTTATCAAATCGATGATCTTTGGCGTCCACAAAGTACCAGAAGGATGGTGCTTGATCCATTAAATAAAGCTCTTTATATGGGTTAAACAATTCCTCTGCCATGCCTGTATTTTGAAACCATTGGACGTCTGGATTAAACGGAGCTACAGCCTCTTCATATACCTCTTCATTGGTGGTGGCCCCCACCAAGAAACCTTCAATATCTACCCCCGAAATAACAAAAGAGAATGGGGTTTTTGCTAGTTCATAGACATTGTTGACCGGTTGAATTTCTTTTCCATCTTGCTTAATAACGACGTCTAGCGACTGCGCAAAAGTCATAAAAGACAGCAAGGAAAAAAGGATAGCTAGATTTATTTTTTTCATGATATCGATTTAAAAAAAATTATACGTTTTTGTTGTTTAGAATAAATTGGGCTTCAGTTGAATTTTCAGGAAAGCAGTTTTTTGTCTTCTATTTCTTGTTGATGCTGAATTAACCGGATAAGCCTCTAGATAAAAGGTACGGTCATCAGCCCAAAAGGCGTTGGTTTCGTTAGCAACTTTGAAATTGGTAAAGTTCACATACAAAAGATCGCCTTGCGTGATATTCCGCTCTACATATTTGCAGACGGTAAAATTACTGCCTACATCATTATTTGAACCGACATAAGAAATCCAATTTTTACTAGGTATAATTTGGGGATAACCGCCGGTAAACAGGCGAAACTCGGCCGATGGTTTCACACTATAAAAAGAATAGTAGGTATCGGGCACATCGACGGATGTTTCTTTAAAAACCTCCAAATTTAAATAGGGTGAACGCCCTACATACTCATTATTTAACGGTCCATCTTCCGTAGATACATTCTCATGGAGTACGATTACTGTTTCTTTATCACCTTCCGTCGTTACCCAGTTTTCACCTTTCACTTTTACGGATGGATTTTTTACTAAGCCTTCATTGATTTTACTTTTTGAAGCTGTATTGAACTCTTGTTCTTCCACCTCTACAATGGTACCAAACCTACTAAACGATTTATTTTTAAAATCGTTGACCTCATTTAGGGTACTACTTCTTATCTGATAGAGATCTACCCCTTTTAAGGTTAAGTCAAAAGCGGCCGTAAATTCAGACTTTAAAACGAATGCTTCAATGCTATTCGAGATGTTGTTATTTATGCTAAAATGAATGGAATAAAAATCATCAAACTCAGAGAATCCATAGAAATTATCAAGCTTGTCGTACGCTATTTTCAAGGACGCTGAATCTTTACTAGGAGCTACAAAAAAGTGTATAGAATCGAGCTTGGTAAATACATGAAAGGGTACCTCTTGCACATTATCGACACCTTTTATTTTTTTGAAATCGTCAAATGTTATATTTTTTTGTCGGCGCATTGACTCCGCTTTATTAGCTTCGGAGGTTTTGTTTTCTTGATTACAAGCGACCAGCGTAACCAGCATCGAGGCCATAAATAATTGTTGCAAGGTTTTCATTCTTTCCCTATAAATTAGTTGAGTATTATCTGAAGACGAAGATATTAGTATTCAACTAGGTAACCAACAAAACAGCATAATACAGGGAATAATTGGCTGAAAACAGGGATATTTTAAGCGTTAAATTCGGGGAAAATAGGGCTACAGCAAACTATAAATTTCATATTCGAGGAAGAGCGTCTGAAAAATATAGCGCGAAAAATGGGCTCGTGGCAGGCTTACGAAGTGCTTAAATCGGCTTAAATGGCTTTATAAAAAAAGCCAATTCTCGTAAAGAATTGGCTATATATTTTGGCTAAATCTGCGGGTTAATCTCTAGGTAGCTTATCGGGTCTACGCATCTTATAATCTGTTGCTGTAATAGCATGCAGGAAAGCGGCGATATCTTGGATCTCTTCAGTACTCAGCTTTAAGGCTTTCATCAAAGGGTCGGTCACGGGATACATCGGATCTTTGGCCTTCTGTTCTGCTGTAGCACTATTCATCTGCATACCGCTATTATACATGTTGAGTAGGCCCGTTATATCCCAGAACAAGCCGTTATGCATCCATGGTCCTGTACTCATAATATCTCGCAAGGAAGGGGTTCGAAACTTACCTACATCATCTGGATTTTTGGTAACGTGATAGCGTCCTAAATCTTCAAACTTACGTTTGTAGTAGGTAAGTCCAATATTATGGAACTGCTCATCGGTAAAATATTCCCCATAATGGCAGTTCATGCAGCGTGCTTTTGTACGAAACAGGTGGAGTCCTTTAATTTCTTGGTCAGATAAGTATTTATATTCACCATCCACAAAGCGGTCAAAGCGACTTCTACGGCTGCTTATGGTATTCTGAAAAGCAGCTAAGGCATCAGCCACCTGCTTAAAAGTAATCTTATCGGTACCATAAGCCTCCTTAAATAAAGCACGGTATGCGGCGTATTTCATGAGTTTTTGTGGGAGCTGTTGAGCATCCATTGCCATTTCATTATGGGCTTCGATAGGCCCCAACACTTGCTCTTGAAGTGTCATTGCTCTACCATCCCAAAAGAAGGTTTTGCGTGCATGCACATTGAGCAACGAAATACTATTACGTGTACCGTTTAGGTGGTCATGCCCTACGGGCACTTGTACCTTGTCGGCCCACGAAGTTTGCGGATTATGGCAGGAGCTACAGGATATTTGGTTGGATCCTGAAAGTATAGGGTCGAAAAACAAATTCTTTCCCAACTTCACATCAGGCTTTTCCATCAACGTAAAATAGCCGGTATCCACAGCGGGTAGCGCCTTGAACTCTTCCCAATGCACACCAGCGTCTATCGTCGGCTTAGGCCATTCTTGTATAGGTCGTTGATACCAAGCGCGCAAAGAATCGACTCCTGTTTGTTCGGGATTGGACTCCAATCCTTTAAAAGAAAGCGACACAACGACTACAGCAATTAAACCTAAAGTAACTCCAATTCTCATGCAAACTAATTATGCGGCAAAATTACGACTAATTATTTAGAATAATTATAAATTATTTGCATGTTTTAGCATTCTTTGCTTTCTTTGTGCTTTATTTAGATTAATTTAAAATAGATTGAAATCCAGCAGCCACCCCCGCTCCCACTTCCTTTATTGGGCACTCGCATTATGTTCTTTAGCACCGCTTAACAGTTTTGCTCAAAGTAAAAGCGTGCAAGGTATTGTTCTTGACAAGGAAAAACGTCCGGTACCTTATGCCAATATAAAGATTATCTCTACGAATTCGGAGTTGCGGACAGACAAGGAAGGGCGATTTACTCTCAATTTTGAGGGCAAGAGCCCTGAGCGTGTTCCATTGCGTATCACGTTTATCGGCAAAAAAACTGTGGAAGGTGAGTTTATTCTTTCGGGAGGTAATCAGCTGGCTCCCATCTATATGGAGGATTTAAGTTTGGCACTTGATGAGATCTCGGTGCAAGCCAAACAAACCGAAGCACGCAGTAACTCTTCTTACATTATTGACCGAGACCTTATTGAACGCTATCCTTCTTTAAGCTTAAATGATTTATTAAATCTACTACCCAACCGTCGTATGGCAGCGCCATCGCTACAGGAGCTACAAAATGTAACCCTACGTGGTGCATTTGAAAAAACAAGCGGTAGCTCGAGAAATGTCAATGAACTAAGCAACTCTTTCGGGGTTGCTATTATCGTCGATGATATCGCGATGAGCAACGACGGCAATATGCAGAGTCAAAACCCAGCCTGGAATGGTCTTGCGCGTGCCAATGTATCTTTAGCAGAAAGCAAGTATAACTTGCCCGGAAATAGACCGGCTTCAGGCTACGCCTATAGCGGAGAAAGTAATTTTGGCGGTATCGACTTACGTCAAATCCCTACGGCTAATATTGAACGTATAGAGGTTATCTCGGGTGTTGCCCCCGTACGTTATGGTGAACAGTCGCATGGTGCTATTATTGTGGAACGCCAAGCTGGTAAATCGCCTGCTTACCTAAGCGTCCAATCACGTAATAATGCCACCAACTACAGCTTTTCCAAGGGTTTTATCCTTTCGCCAAAACTGGGCGCCATCAATACGGATGTTAGTTTCACCAACTCTTACGCAGACAACCGCGATAAACTCAAGCAATACCAGCTTATAAATGGTTCCTTAATTTGGACGACCCTCTTTGGGGAAGAAGACCGCTGGAAGCATACCCTATCGACCACCTACAACAAGACGTTGGACCGTGTCAATCGCGACCCAGACGACCCTTTAGATGCTGCTATCAACTTTGGTAGTTGGAATTTTAATGCCTCCAGCCGACTGAGCTATAAGCCTAAAAGTAACTTTTTTGAAAATGTAGGCCTAAACATGGCGGTCAGCACGGCGCATCAAGTCACCTATCGGGAAAATTATTATAATGATGCCTTTGTGTTGTACACAGATACCATGGGTACGGGCATTGTAGAAGGTATTTATGAAAAAGGACAGTACACTGCTGTGGAGCATATCGACGGTAGACCTTTAAACCTATCGGGACGTTTGGAAACCAACGCCCGCTGGAATATTGGCGGCATTACCCACTACTTAAACATTGGTTCTACAGTCAATTACTCCATAAATAATGGTAAAGGACGATTGGCAGATCCATCGCGTCCCAACAAAGGGATAGGCACGTTTGGGGAGCGCTATTATGATTTCTCGCTGCTACACTCCATCTATAATATTGGTGTCTATGCGGAGGATCGTTTTTCAGTAAATCTCTTTGGGCGTCCTTTGAATATTGCTGCAGGTGTACGTTGGGATACACAGAATACCTATAACTCCTTTTCGCCGCGTACAAACATCTCCTACCGCATCAGTAAAAATGCCGGTATCGGCGTAGCTTATGGTCTAGCATTCAAAGCACCAGGAATGAGCCATCGTTATCCAGGGCCATCATTCCGTGATTTTGTTTTATTGAATGCATACAACGGTTTTGCCGCACAAAGTACCTCGCGCATTTACACCCTTCGTCATGATCCTGACAATAGTAATTTGAAAAGCCAACAAACGCAAACGGTAGAATTAAGCGGCTACTGGCGTAAAGGCGGTCATAGTCTCGCTATGAATGTGTTTCATAAGATCAGCAACAATGGCATTTCCAATCTAACACGGTACCTCGTTCTTGGCCTTCCAGAATACACAGCAACCCCTGTACCCGGTCAAAAACCTATTGTCGAACAAACAGGATATCGTAAATACATGACTACGGTGTCTGATTTGGCAAATGTTTTAAACAGTAAAAACTCGGGGTTAGAGCTGATGTATAGGCTACCGAAAATAGAAGCTATCTACACCTCTTTCTATGTTTCTGGCGGAATTACACGTAGTGAGTCACGCTCCTCTGCTAATACCTTTGTATCCTATGGTTCCGAAAGAACGAACCCCGACGATGTTTACATTGCGGTGTTTCCGAATGAAAAAAGCATCAGCTACTTAAGTAATGGTCGTGTGGGTACAGCAACCCATATTCCAAAGTTAAAATTTGTGGTGGAACTTACGGCAGGTTTCCAGTTTATGAACTATAGCAAAAGAATCAAAGATCAGCTCATTCCGGTAGGCTATTATTCTGTTGATTACAACTATCATACTATTGATCCTTTTGACCCGAATAATCCAAAGCATGCAGAGATTTATGAACAACGAGTACTAGACGCTGCAAAGCAGAATAGCATTCAAAACCGATTTATTGCAGACTATAGCTTATCGTTGGCGAAGGAGCTTAATAAGCAGCTACGCATCTCGTTGAATGTCTTTAATTTTATTGACTACCAACCACGAATTTACGACGCTAAAAATTCACAAGTATTCGTACCAAACGGATCACCAAGTTATGGTGCCCAAATAAATTACAAATTTTAATTACCCCTATTATTATCATGAAAATAACTACATACGCAATGGCAGGCCTGCTCCTATTAAGCACGGTAGCATGTCGTAAAAACACGGACCTTGATTCCTCATTTGATATTCAAGTACAACTCGCTTATTCCGACAAAAAAGTAGACAGCAAACTACCCATCTCGTCTATTAAGCTGACTTTACTGAATTTGCAAAACAACTCCAAGATTACGCTTACCGATTTAAATGCAAATACTAAAATTAACAACTTAACACCAGGCAGTTATGACATTAGCGCGAGTGTTACGTTTTCGCGTGAAGAATACTTGAAGCTTACCGGTGAAGATCCCGGTGCCGCAGTTTCCTTCAACTTTGCCTATAAAAATAGACTGTTAAACAAGAGTGAGATTTTAGACCTACAGCTTATCGCAGGCACCTTGGGCGATTTTGTCATTAAACAAATCTACTATGCTGGATCAGATAATAAAGTAGGTGCTTTATTCCGTGATCAGTTTATCGAAATTTACAACAATACGGACCAAGTTCTTTACGCCGATAGTTTATATGTGGCGCGTCTGTATGGTCGCCAGTCGACAACAAGTAAAATATACTATTTCCAACCCAACGAGCAATACGATTGGAGTAAATCGCAGGGAATGCCAGCCGATCTAGCTGCTACAGCCAATACACACTACTCCTATGTAAGGGAGTTGTTTATGATTCCAGGTAATGGCAAAACCTACCCCGTACAGCCGGGCGCAAGTATTATCATCGCACAAAATGCCTTGAACCACAAAATGCCTTTCGTCGGTGCTGATGGCAAAGAAATAACGATTAAAGATCCATCATTGACGGTTGATTTGAGCCAAGCAGACTTTGAAACGTACTATGCTAAACTACCAGGCGTAAATCCACTCGCTTCCGATATCGACAATCCAAATGTGCCCAATCTGGAGATTCTGGAGTACAACGGACGCGACATGATTCTGGATAACCCAGGGCGTGATGCTTTTGCTATATTCAAGGGCAAAACAAGAGCAGAGGTTAGCGCTTTAGCACAGTATACGGAACCTACGCTAGCTGCACCTAGTACAACTGCGAAGCGCTATGTTCAACTTCCTAATGCGTGGCTGATGGATGCTGTAGAAATACAACCGAACTTACCAGCCAGCAGACTACCGAAAAAACTGTGGACAGCGCAAGATGCAGGTTTTACGTTTGCGCAAGATGGCGCTTACTCTTCGCAGTCCGTGATGCGCAAAACATCACATACTGAAAATGGTCGCAAAGTTCTTAAAGACACCAACAACTCTACGGAAGACTTTATCTCGATCAAAGCTAATCCGCGAGGCTTCGCTGATTAAGCAGTATGCACATCCAAGAAAAAAGCATGAAAGCACACATAGGATTTATACCTGTATTATTTTTGACCAGTCTTAGTTTGGGATTATCCGCCCAAACTAAGCTTGCTATGGATAGCATAGCGCCTATCGACTACGCTGCCGACAGTGTGGCGATGCTGGGCTATGCGATGGCTAAGCAGCATCCGGTATGGATAGCGAAAGAGATGAAAAACGGGTTTAACCAAAATGGAATCCGCACTTTTTATAGTAAAGGAAACTTTATTCCAGCACAAGGAGCATCCCAAATAAAAGCTATTCAGGTGCATACCGAAGGGAAAACAACCTGGAACAAGACTCATTTTTGGGGTAGCATGGAGTACCTGCGTCAGCAAGAAGATAGCACTGCTTTACGCCATCAGACAGGCATCAATACAGATGCTCCCATCTACTTTGGTTCTTTACGCAAGAACTATTACGAGCGAGACTTATACAATTTGAAGGCCGCGATTCAGCATCCTTTTGCCGATGGTAAGCTTCCGATAACTTGGTCTATTGACTACCGCTTGGGCAGTCATTTTTCAAACAATGATCCCCGAGGGCGTATTAATGACTTTCAGTTGAACACGGCTTTGGCCTTGGGTCATCAGTTTGGCCGTTTCAGCTACCACCTTCAAGGTAGCTATGGTTATGGGCGTGAGCGTGTACAAGTCGCCTATAAGAATGATAAATACATGAAGAATACCTCCGACCCGCTTTATGTGAATTGGTACATGAATGGCTTTGGTTCGGCAATACATCAGCTAAAAGACATCAACTATAATGATGATTTCAAACGCTATGGAGCGAGTCTTCATCTAGCCTATGCGCAAAGTGAAGACCAGCGATTTTACATCAATGCAGGTTATAAAAATGAGGTGCAAAAGTTCAAACGCTATGAGGAGTCGCCGCAGACCTATGCCCTGCTCAACACCTACACCAAGGATGGTTATACTTTTGATGCCTTATGGACAAAAAGACTAAATTCAAGACATGCTTTTGCGGTACAAGTGGAAGGTAATGTTTGGGACGGTCTTGACCTGAGTCAAGATATTGGTAAACCCAACTACCTATACCGTTCGGAGTATGCATCAGCGAAAGGAAGCTACCTGCTGAACAGCTATACCCTATCAGGAAAGGTAGCCTACAATTACCAAGAGAAGAAAGACGGACGCGTGAAGAGTCAGCTTAGCTACACTCATTTGCAACCAAGCGTTGAGCTGGGTAAAGCCATTGTCTTAAACGAACAACAAGCTTTACAAGTGGCGGTACGCTGGGCTCACCGCTTTGTGCTAGATGATAAATTCTCCTTAGGAGCAAACAATGCGGGCATTTTTGCAGAAACCATTCTCTTTCATGATTATCTGTATCAGGCTTCTGCCGCTAATACTTTTGGTGGATCGATTAACTTTCTGCAACAAAAGTTAAAAAAAGCAGCGTGGAAAGTAGGTCTTGATGTCGACTATACCAAGCGTAGCACATTGCCTGCCTATACCTTTCAAGCGACCTCTATTCCTGGAATAGATCGTTTACAGAGCAACCTACATATATCCTTGTTTTTCTAGGAAATAATTGGTATATTAGTTATTGGAGGCTATTGAGAAATAGCCTCCAATAACATTATAGAATCGCCCTAGATGAAAAAAGTATATCGCTCTAAAATTAGCTTATTCTTATTACTAATAATGATTGCGGCAACCCTTGCGCCTGTTTTCCCGTTACTTTTCAAACCTCAGCTAAGTACCACCTCCTATATTGTTATGGTTCTCAGTTTTATATTCTGTCTAATTATTGTAGTACCCACCTTCAGCCAAACCTACTACAGCATTGAGGACAACGCTTTACGTATAAAATCAGGATTTTTATACAACAGAACTATACATATACAAGCGATACGTAAGATTGAAGAGACAAGGAATATCGTGAGCTCGCCCGCCTTATCTATGGATCGTTTAGAAATAATTTACAACAAGTTTGATAGTATCATTGTTTCGCCACAGGATAAGGCAAGTTTTATAAAGGATTTGCTAGCTATAAACCCGGCAATCGTTGAGGTGCGTAAAAAGAAACAAACTGTAGACTATAGATAAGTGCCTGTAGCGGATAGTCTTCCCAAGTTGTTTCTATTTGTAGATCAAAACGCACAAGAAATTAGCACTCAGGACGCTCTTATTCAATCTAATCCTAAAGAAAGCTATCGTTAAAAAACCTTAAAAACACTTCTTTTTTCGCAGTACTATTTTGTTGTACTTCCTTTTTTTCTACCTTCACCGCAGTATTACCCAATTGCAATATAGGTTTAAGGCATATGCGGAATTTAGCATCCTCTCTATTTTTACTGCTTTCGGTGCTTATCGCACCACTTAGCAGCATGGCGCAAGCCGACAGTATCATGCCTAAAGACAGCATGAGGCCTACTTTTTTTAAGCGCGTCCCCTATAAAGGGCTTATTGTGCCTGCGGCACTCATGACTTACGGCATCGTAGCTTTAGAGAGTCATTACCTTATCGGTCAAAACCATCAAATTAAAACTGAAATAAACGAACATAGCCGTGGTAAATTTACGGCCGATGATTTTTCGCAATATGCCGGAACCGCAGCGACATTTGGCTTAGAAGCGTTCGGTGTTCAACCGAAACACAACATCAAGCAGCGCTTGTTTACCGCAGCCGTGGCCCATGCCATCATGGCGACAACAGTATACACCATAAAAAATACAGGTACCGTTTGGCGTCCCGATAGTAGCGCCAATAACTCTTTCCCTTCGGGGCATACGGCCACTGCTTTTGTGGGTGCTGAATTAATGTGGCAAGAGTATAAAGATCAGTCGATATGGTACGGTGTGGCGGGTTATGCGGTGGCGGCGGGTACAGGTTTCTTCCGCATGTATAATGATAAACACTGGTTTTCGGATGTAGCGATGGGTGCTGGTATTGGTATACTAAGCACGAAGATAGCATACTGGCTTCTCCCCTTAGTGGAAGACAAGCTACAGACGCATAAAAGGAACTATGTTTTCATGCCGGGCTATAATGGACGGCAGGCTACTGTTGCGGCAAGTCTACGGTTCTAAATTTTTAAAGGCTAAAAAAATCCCCGGTGTTTAATTAAAATACCGGGGATTTTATCAGTAGGGCGAACCTTTTAATTCTTTAAGGAAGCCATATCAATCACAAAACGGTATTTCACCTGTCCACTTAACAAGCGATCATAAGCCGTATTGATATCCTGCATATTAATAAGCTCGATATCTGAAGTGATATTATGCTCACCACAGAAGTCTAACATTTCCTGTGTTTCTTCAATACTACCGATTGTCGATCCTGCAAAATTCTTACGTGCTGGAATTAAGCTAAACGGAGCGATAGGAAGTGGATGCTCAGGAGCACCAACCAAGGCTAAAGTACCATCAACCTTTAATAGCTTTAAATAAGCATTCACGTCGTGCTGTGCAGAAACACAGTCTAAGATAAAATGCAAAGTATTGCTGTTTGCTGCCATTTGTGATTCGTCTGTCGACAGAATAACCTCGTCAGCCCCCAAACGTTTAGCATCTTCAACTTTAGATGCAGAAGTCGTAATAACGACCACATGAGCCCCCATCGCTTTAGCAAACTTAACACCCATATGTCCTAAACCACCGATACCTACGATACCTACTTTTTGGCCAGGTCCTACTTTCCAGTGTTTCAAGGGCGACCAGGTGGTTACGCCAGCACACAATAAAGGAGCTGTAGCAGCAAGGTCTAAGTTTTTAGGCACATGCAACACGAAGTCTTCATCGACCACAATCGCTGCCGAGTAGCCACCAAATGTTTGTTTATTCAGGTGTTTATCAGGGCTATTATACGTTTGTATATTTCCTTTTTCACAATATTGCTCGCTTCCTTGCTTACACTGCTCACATTCGCGGCAGCTATCCACCATACAGCCTACGGCTGCTAAATCGCCTACTTTAAACTTGGTTACGTCAGCACCCACCTCACGTACGCGTCCTACAATCTCATGCCCCGGTACATTAGGATATACCGTGTGGTGCCATTCATTACGTGCTGTATGCAAATCCGAGTGACAAACGCCACAAAATAGAATATCAATTGCTACGTCATTTGGTTTCACTGTACGACGTTCAATTTCTAAAAGTTTAAGTGCAGCATCTGCAGCTTCGGTACCAAATGCTTTTACTGGATATGTTCCCATATATTTTATTGTTTTTCTGTTTCCATCAATATAACCAATTCTAGGCAGATATGTTTGTCATTTTCTGTTTTAGATTGGTTCACAAAGTATTAAATATTGAAAAGAGTAACTCGATGAACTGTGCTTATCAGCTTCTCTATTTTTTGCTTAACTTTACCCTTTTAGGCTATGGAAGAACAAACAAATAACCCTTTACACGGAAAAAGACTAGATACCATTATTGAGTACCTCGTAGATTATTACGGTGGCTGGGCTCCTTTGGGGGAGCAGATACGTATCCGTTGTTTTACAGATAACCCTAGTGTTAAATCTTCCTTAACTTTTTTACGCAAAAACCCTTGGGCACGCGAAAAAGTGGAGAATCTATATGTAAAAGTGCTAAGAAAGGACAAGCGTAGTCAAGAGAATTCGTAGATTTCCCTTTGTAATGCCTACCTTTGCGGCTATGAAAAAAATAGCAGACTACAGAAAGCTTTTAAATGTTGATAAATCAGCCGATCTCAAGACCTTAAAGGCCACTTACCGCACGATTATGAAATCATGCCACCCGGATAAATTTGTCAATGATGAAGCTGGAAGAATCGAAGCTGAAGAAAAAAGTGTGGAGATGATTGAGGCTTACCACTTCTTGCTTAGTATCTGCCCTGAGGTAATCGAACAACAATTACCTATCTACAAAGAAACAATTGCAAACTCGGCTATCCAAGATTTCGATTGGAAAGGACAAGTATTAGAAGTTGTTTTCTTAGATGGTAGTAAATATGAATATTTCGGCGTTCCAAGAAATGAGTACATCAAATTGGTGAATGCAGACTCTCCAGGACGTTTCGCAAGAAGACATATCTTCTTCACGTATACATACAGAAATGTATTAAAAACTTCAGAGCCAGCATAAACATCCCCGAAGGGATGCTTTTACTGCTCTAGCTTGGATAGTTACTAGTGCACATTACCTACGCAAACGTATTTAATGTCTACGTAGCTATCCAAGCCATATTTAGAACCTTCACGTCCCTGCCCCGAGTATTTCACGCCTCCAAAAGGTACAGTCTCGGAAGAAATAAGGCCTTCATTAATTCCAACAATTCCATATTCCAGCTGTTCGCGCACACGCCACGAGCGGTTCAAATCATTGGTATAGAAATAGCTCGCCAAGCCATAGATGGTATCATTGGCTAGCTGTATCGCTTCCTCTTCCGTTTTAAAGCGGAAAATTGGCGCGATAGGGCCAAATATTTCGTTATGTGCAAACTCCATATCGGAGGTTGCTTCCAGCACGATGGTAGGCTCAAAAAACTGAGGCTCTTTCGCTTGTCCGCCGAGGATGACCTTTCCACCTTTAGCCTGCGCATCGGTAAGCATGGATTTCATCCGCGCGATAGCCGCGGGATTGATTAAAGGCCCTAAAGTTATGCCATCCTCCAATCCGTTCCCCATTTTCAAAGCCTTAACAGCCGCCGAGAATTTCTCCACAAATAGGTCATGTATCTTATCTTGCACAAGAATGCGGTTTACGCAAACGCATGTTTGTCCGCCAAAGCGGAATTTTCCAGCTAAAGCACCCTTCACGGCTAGATCTACATCGGCATCGTCAAAGACAATAAAAGGAGCATTTCCCCCGAGCTCTAGGCTCATCTTCTTGAGTGTAGGCGCACATTGTGCCATCAGTATCTGTCCCACGCGGGTGGAGCCTGTAAAGGATATTTTAGCGACTAGCTTACTCTCGCATAGCTCCTTCCCCATCTCAGAGGCATTAGCCCCGACTAAGGTATTCACCACGCCAGCAGGAAAGCCAGCTAGCTGTGCTAAGTGATTTATCGCCAATGCTGTCAAGGGAGTTTCTTCACTCGGGCGGATGACCACCGTACAGCCGACTGCCAATGCTGGCGCCACCTTACGGGTAATCATCGCTAAAGGGAAGTTCCAAGGGGTGATGGCTCCGACTACACCTATAGGCTCTTTCAGCGTCATGACACGCTTATCAGCCGTATAACCGGGAATGATATCTCCATAATTGCGCTTAGCCTCTTCAGCAAACCATTGAATATAAGAAGCACCATAATCAACCTCGCCACGGCTTTCGGCCAATGGCTTTCCGCTTTCGAGGGTCATGATAGTAGCCAACTCCTCTTTATGCTGGATAATAAGGTCGAACCAAGCCATTAGAATGGCGCTTCGTTCTTTTGCCGATTTAGCCTTCCATGCCGGGAAAGCATGATGTGCTGCTTGTATAGCCGTAGCTACAAAGGCACGATCTTCATCATATATTTCCGCAATGACCGATAGGTCTACCGGATTTTTAACTTCCAATTTGTGTGTGCTAGCATGCTGCCAACTTCCATCCACAAACGATTCTCCAAATATTAAATCCTTATAGCTTTGCATGTCTAATCTTATTTTTCATCAAATATAATTACTTGTCGAATAGCATCGCCATTGGCAAGGCGTTCAAATCCTTCATTTATGTCTTCTAAATGTAAACGATGCGTAATCAACTGGTCGACGGGAAGTCTTCCCGACTTGTAGAGTGCCAAAAAATTAGGGATATCTATCGTAGGCACGCAGCTTCCGAGGTAGCAGCCCTTCAATGTTTTCTCCTGCCCCACGAGCAGCAAAGGATTGAGGCTTAAGCGAGCATCCGGATGAGGCAGCGCTCCTGTTACGGTCACTCCTCCTTTCCGTGTTGCCTGAAAGGCGAAATCTAAAGCAGGCATCGCACCAGCAAACTCCACAGACTTGTCGACACCTCCCGTCGTGAGCTCTTGTTTTAACCTATCTAAGGCACCAGCTTCGCTGGAATCAATAAGGCTCGTCGCCCCATAATCTTTGGCTACCGCCAATTTGCTTGCGCTCACATCGGCCGCAATAATTTGCGATGCTCCTGCAGCACGTGCGCCTAATATAGCGGATAGGCCTACACCGCCCAGACCGACTACCAATACCGATTCGCCAGCTTTAACGGCTGCGGTATGCACCACGGCACCGACTCCCGTCATGACGGCACAACCAAAAAGAGCAGCTATCTCAAAAGGATAGCTCGGGTCTATTTTCACCAGAGAATAGATAGAGGCCACCGCATATTCAGCAAAACCCGATACCCCCAAGTGGTGATAGTAGGTCTCCCCATCTTTATTTTTTATTTTACGTTCGCCACGCAGCAATACCCCTTCATTATTGGCTTTAGCCCCAGGGTCGCAGAGTGCAGCACGCCCAGAAGCGCAGTACACACAATGACCGCAAGAAGGAAGGAAAGCAAATATAACATGGTCTCCTACTTTAAAGGTAGTTACATCCTCACCTACTTCTACCACGATACCCGCTGCCTCATGGCCTAGAACCATGGGCATAGGCCTTGGCCGGTTTCCGTCGATAACGGAAAGGTCGGAATGACACAAACCTGCCGCTTTTATTTGCACGAGCACTTCTTCTTTTCCAGGTTTATCCAGCGTTACTTCTTCGATATGTAAGGGTTTGGATGTCGTATATGGGCGTGCATGTCCACCAGACTGATGCAACACCGCCGCTTTCGTTTTTATCATGTTCCGTATTTTAAACCTTAGTCATAAAATTCATTGGGTCCTTTCTTAAAAGTACCCCATTTAATAGGGTCATGGCCTGTCACGACCAAAGCACTATGCTTATCAGCTATGGCATGGAGCTTTTGCACGGAGCGTACCGCATCTACAGTCGAGGCTAAGAATCCGGGCAGTGCTTTTTCCTCCCAGTGATCGGTAGTATAAGCAGCATCAATAGCGAGCAAGATACTTCCCGAGTTAGGCAGGTTTATTAAGAAACTACAATGCCCCGGAGAATGGCCTGGCGTCGGAACCATCAAAACGGTACCATCGCCATATATATCGTAGGTATCGTTATGATCAAGCTCAATAAATTGCCATTTCAGCTTAGGCTTATCAAAATCCTTACGGATATACCCACCTGCGGCAAACCAATCGGGCGCAAAGGCATATTCATACTCCTTGCGTTGCACAATATGAGTAGCATTCGGAAAACGGCCGACTGCCCCAGTATGATCAAGGTGTAAATGAGACTGCGCCACATAGCGTATGCTGGAAAGGTCTAAGCCTAGCGCCTTGATGGTATTCACGCAACCGTCCTTTTCTTCCATCACGGGCCAATAAACTTGTGTTATTCCCTGCCAATGGGCTACAGGATCGTGTGCACATTCCACAGCATTACCACCGTCAATGATTAAGTTTCCTTTAGGATGTGTGATCAGATACCAAGGGACAGGTATTTCATAAGGATCTAAGGAGGCATTCATCTTAATATTGTTCTCTTTACATTTCAGCACCCCCGTCTGAAACATATACAATCTAATTTGGTCTTGCATAATTTTAGCGATTTATATATCCAACAACTACCTAAAATAGGAACAAGTTGCATAGACATTTGTTTCTAAAAACTGGAATTAGCAAGCCCGACAAAACATAAACTCCACCAGCCTCAACAAGAACTGGTGGAGAAAAATTCTATCAAATGGAAAACGGAATTTTAAAAAATTTAAGCGCTAGTGCCATCTAGCTTAGTAAACCAAGCAATATAATCGTCTACCGCCTGCTGTAGGAAGCTTTCAATCTTACTATCGAGGAGCTTTCCTTCGGCATCAAAGTAGGTGGTCACATTGGCCAGATATACTTCAGGCTGCTGCATCGCATATACGTTGAGGAAAACTAGGCTTTGACGCAGGTGATGATTGGCACCAAAGCCGGAGAGATTGCCCGGCGAGTTGCTAAAGATTGCGGCGGCCTTGCCTCCCCACACATTTTCCCCATAGGGACGTGAAGCGATATCTAAAGCATTTTTAAGTACGGCGGGTACCGAACGATTATATTCGGGGGTGATGAAGATAAATCCATCGAGATCTTTTATTGTCTTGCGGAAAATAATATAGCTTTCAGGAACTTTATCGAGGTCATCAAAATCTTGATTATAAATGGGCAGGTCTTCTAAGGAGACCATTTTGAAGGTAAACCCTGATGGCGCCATCCCTAACAGGACTTTACCTATTTTTTTGGAGAAAGACTCTTTACGTAAACTTCCAGCAATGATACCTATTGTCTTAGCCATATCCTATGTTGTTTTATCTCAAGACAGCCATGTACTATCTAGAGATAAAACAACAAACAGGAACGCTTGTTTGCTTAATACTTACATAATTATCGCTGACTCTTCTTCTTTCACGAGCCGTGCTAACAAATTAGCTTTAAGCTGTGTGTAGATATCGTCTTTTGCCTCGGCATAAGACAAGCCATAGTTCCGTATAGTGGTTTGTGCGAGATCCGCAGGAAAGGTGGCGAGCAACTTATCGTAATAGATGTCTAATGCTTTAGAATCGGGCATCTCATAGCGAATACGTAGTTGGAAACGGCGCACTAATGCTTTATCTAAAACATCGATATGATTGGTCGCACAGATCAATAAGGTCTTTTCCGGAAGGTAGTCAATCAGCTGAATAAGGGTATTCACAAGGCGACGCATCTCGCCTACATCCTTATCTTCACTCCCTCGAGCCTTTCCAATTTGGTCAAACTCATCCAAAAATAAAATAGCTTTATCACGTGCTGCACGGTCGAAAATACCTTTTAGGTTTTGAGAGGTCTCCCCTATGCGCGCATTTACAATGGTGCTAAGGTTCAAGATGTATAAAGGCTTGCTTAGCTGCTTCGCTAGCGCTTTGGCCGTCATCGTCTTGCCGCAGCCGGAGCTTCCGTGCAGCAAAATCTTGTGATTAACGGGAAGCCCATATTCCTGCAAGGCATCAACAAAGCGTTGTTCCTTGATGAGCTGCTCGAGCTGCTTTTCATTCTCGGGGCTTATTACTAAGTCTTCCCATGCTACCTGCGACTTATCGACGATAAGCAAATCATTGGGGTGTATCATTTCGTTAATCCTGTTGACTCTTTAGCCAATCTTCTTTCTTAATGCTGTATTTAAAATTCAATCGTGATGCTTCGCCAACATAGGCAATCTCCTCTTCGCCAATCTTTTGGGCATGGAATTTTGCTATGGCTTTCTGCGATCGAAAATTGGTAGATCCGATATGAAAGTAAACCTGCGAAACATACTGAAAGGCATAGTTCAGCAGCAATGTTTTGACAGCTTTATTAATCCCTGTTCCCCAAGTGTTGGTACCAAAGAAGGTATAGCCCATAAATACGCTACTATCTTTTTCATCATACTCGTAATAACGCGTGCTCCCTAGAACGGCACCTGTTTGGGCATCCAATATCAAAAAAGCACCTTCACTATCCATCGCTCCTTCAAAGAAACGCTGAAATACAGGCTCCTGCCAACGTTCTTTATTAGGGTGTTGCTCCCATACTGCAGGATCGGAAGCTACTGCGTATAAGGCTTCAAAGTCGGCTGCTGTAAGTGGGCGAAGGATAACGCGGGTATCCTGTAAAGTGGGCTGTCTATTAAATTCCATAGCTTGCTGTTTTATACCGCTCAAAAGTAAGGCATTTGCATGAATTTGTTCCTACAGAAAGTAGGCCAGTTTTATGTTTTTTTACTAGTCCAGCGATACGCATTAGCGCCATACAATCGACGGTTAGCACGATAGCGTATTCAGGTAAGCTTGAAATATGGGCCTCCTAAAATCAAGGCCTAGCAGCTTTGGTTTTATTGGACTACCTTTGCTTGAGATAAACAGTAAAATAAACCATCCAGATGCTGAGACCGTGGACCCTAGAAATACCGATTGATTCGCAAGCGAAAAAGGCTATCTATCTGCAAATTGCGGATCGTTTAATTGAGGCTATCCAATCGGGGCGCCTACAGGCTGGCGACTCTTTGCCCGGAAGCAGACAGCTTGCGCAGCGGCTGAATGTAAATCGCAACACGGTGGTAGATGCCCTGGATCTCCTACTTTTTGAAGGCTGGCTTGTCAGCCAAGAGCGTAAAGGTACTTTTGTTGCTCCCCTACATACAAAGTTGCGTGCCAACCGTCATCCATCAGTAGCGGCAACTTCCGAGCTGGAGCAAGTTTCAGAACCCACAGACTATAGCACCTATATTGTGCTTGATGATGGTCATCCCGACAGTAAAATAGCGCCTATGGCGGCCTTAGGGCGTGCCTATCGTGAAATATTCAGCCGTAAGGGTAAGTGGCAGATGATGGGCTATGGCACTAGCTTGGGCGATGTAGGTTTTCGTGAGGCTATAGCGCAAATGCTCAATCAGCAACGCGGTATGCACCTGCATGCCGACACGCTATGCATCACCCGGGGGAGCCAGATGGCGATGTATCTCCTCGCCCACTGTTTACTGAAAAAGGGCGACGCCATTGTGGTTGAAAACCCAGGATACCATCCTGCTTGGCAGACCTTTGAGCATGCTGGTGCTACGCTTATCCCTATCCCTGTGGATGGTGAAGGCTTACGGGTAGATATCCTCGCGGAACAGCTGAAGACTAACAAAAAGATCAAAGCCGTATACTGCACGCCTCATCGGCAATATCCGAGCACGGTGAGCCTCAGCCTCGAGCGTCGCCATGCCTTGATAGCACTAGCCAATAGCTATGGTTTTACCCTTATTGAGGATGATTATGACAATGAATTTCATTTTGGCTACCGTCCGATTTTACCGTTATCTAGTTACGGCGCACTGAAAAACTACGTATACATAGGTACTTTGAGTAAGGTCCTTGCTCCTGCTGTACGTATCGGTTATTTAGCGAGCAATCAGCCTAAATTAATTGAAGCGGTGGCCGACCTACGCAAGATTATTGATGTGCAAAGCGACAGCATCATGGAACAAGCGCTCCTTGAGCTGATGAAAGATGGTACGCTGAAGCGCCATATACGGCGCACGAGCCTCCACTATAAAGCTAAAAGAGACGCTGTTGCTGCTCTTCTACAGGATAAGCTAAAGGATAAAGCAGACTTCCGCATTCCGGATGGCGGGTTGGCCTTTTGGGTGGTACCACACAAGGAGGTGAACTGGGAGCAGCTAACCCAGCAATTACTGGTTCGTGGCATCCGCTTGGCAGGCATCCAACAATACCAGGGTACAGGAATGGCGCTAGGCTTTCGCTTGGGATATGCTTCCTTAAGCATAGAGCATCTCGATGAAGGTATCAGCAGGTTGGCCGAGCTTCTATAGCATTTTAAAGAAGCCCCAGCCACGCGGACATTGTAATGCAAGAGTCTGGGCTGGGCTTCCGCTTGGCAGGCATCCAACAATACCAGGGTACAGGAATGGCGCTAGGCTTTCGCTTGGGATATGCTTCCTTAAGCATAGAGCATCTCGATGAAGGTATCAGCAGGTTGGCCGAGCTTCTATAGCATTTTAAAGAAGCCCCAGCCACGCGGACATTGTAATGCAAGAGTCTGGGCTGGGCTTCCGGGGACTATTATTTTATTTCCACCAGTGGTAGTAATTGTGTCCTCCATCGTACACAAAGCCACAACGTGGGTATAGGCTATTGCCAATGTCGTTTGTCTTTTCCGTTTCTAGCATCAACCCGCAGGCATCGGTTTCCTCACACCACACTTTACAGCGGTCTATCAGCTTGACGGAAATACCTAATCCGCGGTAATCGGCATCGACATACAAGTCGCTCAATAGCCACTGCTTCTCCAGTTTTATATAATGGTACAGCTCATACAGCTGCACAAAGCCTACTGCCTTATCCCCTACGTAGGCCAAGAAGATATGGGATTGGTTTGCTGCCAAGCGGTCTTTCAGAAAGGTACGTCCCTTTTCTAGATCGGAAGGCTGACGGTAAAATATACGGTACTTATCGAAAAGCATCGCGGCATCCTCCAAAGCTGTTAAATCTACTTTCACCAACCGGACGTCTTTCTTCGCTTGTTCTTCGCTGAGCGCTGGGCATAATTCTTTTTCTGTTTGCATAGTTGTTATTATTTGCCTCAAAAATCAGGCTTTATCGCTGGCGCTGGATGTCCCAGTTTTGGTAAAAGATGCTGGTCCACGAAATATTTTCACTTTTTTCAAGGCACGAAAGCTAATCTCTGCTACTGAAAAGGCATTATTTTCATTTTTTTTCTTCCTTTTTAAGGTCGCATAAAAATTAATCAGACTCATTTTCAAGCGCTAAAGCATCGCCCCCAAAATAAGTTTTGCAGATAAGGTTAGAATTTCTACTTTTGTGGCGGAGAGCTGGCAGAGTGGTCGAATGCGGCAGTCTTGAAAACTGTTAACTGTCACAGGTTCGGGGGTTCGAATCCCTCGCTCTCCGCAGAAAAATCCTTCATCGAAAGATGAGGGATTTTTTGCGTTTGCGAGGGTTCGAACCGAAGGAGGCTCAGGGTTGCGTGCGGGAATTGTGCGGCTGAGCCCATCCCGAGTGAATATCTACCAATCTGCTTTCCCCAGAAGAGGCCTTCTCAAAGAAGGGTTTTTGCGTTTGCGAGGGTTCGAACCTTGCGTGGGCCCGGGTTCGATCCGAAGGAGGCTCAGGGTTTGCGTGCGGGAATTGTGGGTCTGAGCCTATCCCGAGCGAGCTGCGTTTCTACAAATCTGCTCTCCGCAGAACTTGCAGTTGCGCTAATAGTCCTTAAATATCTCTTCGCGGTGTTCATCTATATAACGTTGCGGGTTAATGGTGTTATTGCGTATTAATCTTTCTAAACGATGCTTCGACAGGCTCAGCATGACAACTTGGGAAGGCTGGTGCAAGCTAATTCGAGTTTATACAATGACTTATTCAGCGTTGTAAACGCTATTCTCAAGCATCCTCGTTGCAAACGAGGACGATTTATAGCAATAACATATTTATCCTTATTATAACCTTGTTTCTGTAAAAATTAATTACACTTTTTTCCTACTATTTATCTTTTCTTAAATAATTCCAGGAGGATTATGTCCTAAGTACAGCTTATAAATTATCAGGTTTTTCTTATGTTTTCTTGGATATAGAATTATTGTTGATTTATTTTCTTTCTTAATCCAAAGGGCTTCTGGTATAGAATCTTTATGATAGTGCAGAAGTTTATGATTAAAGGAATGCTCAACAACGTATCCAGGGATTTTTCTAATATCATCAATTCCAATTTCTTGCTTATCTCTAATGTCATATAAGTAAATTGAAACACCAATACTATCCTTATGTATCACCTTACTATTGAACTCCTTCTTAGTATATTTGCCAAATACTTGCACATTTTTACTACCGGCACAACCTAGTGTAATAGCTAACAACAGCAATAACATATTTATCCTTTTCATAACCTTCTTTCTATAAAAATTAATTACACTTTTTCCCTTTGCTACCTGTACGATACTAATCTATAAGTCTGGTTCACAGAAAAAAGGAACATATAAGTTTTAGATTGGGCGTTTTCTATTAGGCAATATCGTGATATTTAAATAGATAAATGGTATAAAGCAAGAAGCTGACAACAAAAATTATGTCATTAAAAAAACAGGCCTATAGAATTCTACAACACTATTTTTTAGGTTTATTACCTTAAAAATTCAGAGATTAAATTCGAATAAAACTCACTGTTATATTATATTTAGTTTATGTACTTCGCGATAGGCATAAAATATCTCTATCAACAAAATAAAAGTTTAAGCAAATACTACTATTCTTCAGTACAGCAAGCAAGGGCAAGATAAAAAGTACACATCTTAACCATTTATAGATTATTTCCTACTATTTTTTAATTTTATCTATATTTAGCCATCTAAAAAAGCATCAAAAACATTTTTTTTCAAAGTTGAATCATACTTTTTGATGTTGTAAACAATTGCACCAAAATGAACGTAGACGTAAAGAAAAGTGTGTTAGCTTCTAAGAGCGACAAAGAATTAGAAGAATATCTTAAGGATGGAAACAGATTTGTTCCTAAATCCAATGAATATGCATTAGAAATTCTTAAATCAAGAGGAAAAAACTTCACAGATGAAGAAGTTGAAAGAATCATGCGTATGATTTCTAAAAAAAATGAAATAGAAGATGTTGTCATTCATGAGAATCACCTAAAAGCCGCTAAACTCATTTATCTCTATGCTGGACTGGCATGTATAAATCTAATTTTAAACTTCCAGCTTTTTAATAGTTTACTCGCAATAATAATATCTTTAGTCTTATTGGCTTTTATCGTGGGAACAGGATATTTAATAGGTAGAGGTTATGACTGGATAAAATATATTCTACCTATTTTTATAATTATTGGTGTTATAGAAATACCTGTCATTCTATTCAAGATTTCCAACTATGAAATAATTGGAATTATCCATTTAATCCAAGTGATTTTACTTTTTTATACTGCAGTTTTATTATTTAAAATCCATAAATAGTACATTTAATGTATACTCAAAAGATTTATCATTATGATAGATGATTCACATTAAATGAATATAATTTGAGAATTTTCATTCTTTACGCATTGCAATCTTAAAGAAAAACTTAGCTTACGGAGAAAATTCACATCTACTGAAAGAAGTTTATTAAATCATAACCTCCTTTATCCCCGCCCCTTACCTCTTTAAACGCTATAAATTTTAAAAAAATACGGTATTAAATTTGGATAAAAACGGTGTTTAACGTACTTTTGCAGCGGAGAGCTGGCAGAGTGGTCGAATGCGGCAGTCTTGAAAACTGTTAACTGTCACAGGTTCGGGGGTTCGAATCCCTCGCTCTCCGCAGAAAAGTCCTTCATCGAAAGATGAGGGACTTTTTGCGTTTGCGAGGGTTCGAACCTTGCGTGGGCCGGGGTTTGATCCGAAGGAGGCTCAGGGTTTGTGTGCGGGAATTGTGCGGCTGAGCCTATCCCGAGCGAGTCTCTACAGATTTGCGATCCGCAGAAGAGACCTTCCCTAAAAAGGGGTTTTTGCGTTTTCGAGGGTTCGAACCTTGCGTGGGCCGGGGTTCGATCCGAAGGAGGCTCAGGGTTTATGTGCGGGAATTGTGCGGCTGAGCCCATCCCGAGCGAGTATATACAAATCTACTCTCCGCAGAAAAGTCCTTCCCTAAGAAGGGTTTTTGCGTTTGCGAGGGTTCGAACCAGAAGTGGTGGCCGGGGTTCGATCCGAAGGAGGCTCAGGGTTTGTGTGCGGAAATTGTGCGGCTGAGCCCATCCCGAGCTAGCGTAGTTTTTTGTCGTTGATTCAGGTCGATTAGATTTTCTAAACGATACTTCGACAGGCTCAGCATGACAAATAGGAAGGTTGGTGCAAGCTAATTCGAGTTTATGCAATGCCTTACTCACTTATTCAGCGTTATAAACGCTGAACTCAAACATCCTCGTTGCAAACGAGGACGAGATTTTGATTATGCTTCGAAAGGCTCAGCATGACAACTTGGATAGAGGGAGTACAAAAGAAAGATATGTTCAAAACATGAATGACTTGCAGTTGCTAGAAAAAAGGCCTAGGCATCTGCTGCGTATAATCGTAGAGCAGTAAATTCCGCAAGAAGAAAACTTTGTCTGAGCGCAGCGAGTTAGTTTTGTTCCGGAATTTATAAGCGAAGATAGCAGCGTATGCCAGCCTTGATTTTTGCCACAATTTCATCAAGGAAAAGGGTGAAGCCTTGTCCTGGCTAAGGACACGCGCTATAATTAAGCAAAAGACCTTACTCAGCGTTGCAAACGCTATGCTCCAGCATCCTCGTTCCAAACGAGGACGATAGACGATAATAATATTCGACCCCGCTGGGGTCGTACCTCCGTTTAAACTAAGCTATAAACATGTCAATCCTCCGGATTGAATCCCTTTAAAAAAGCCTTACAAAAAAACAATAAACAGATGCCAGCGAGAGCGATATACCTAAAAGAGAATTAAAAGAAGGCAATCATTTACTTCCTAGATGCAAATGAGAACGATATATCTAAACAAGAATCGAAATATGCTAATAATTACCCTGGAGGGGTAACATCTTTATAGAAAATGGATGATTTATAAAACCGACCCCAGCGGGGTCGCATATAAATAGAGATTTCAAGAAATATTTCCAAACGATGCTTCGAGATATCATCCTGAGCCTGTCGAAGGGTTAGCATGACAATTTGGATAGGTCGTTGCAAAACAAAAAGATTTGCTTTGCTAGAAAAAAGGCCTAGGCATCTGCTGCGTAAAATCGTAGAGCAGTAAATTCCGCAAGAAGAAAATTCTGTTTGAGCGCAGCGAGTTAGTTTTGTTCCTGAATTTATAAGCGAAGATAGCAGCGTATGCCAGCCTTGATTTTTGCCACAATTTCATCAAGGAAAAGGGTGAAGCCTTGTCCTGGCTAAGGATAAGGGCTATAATTAACAAAAAGACTTCAATAAGCGTTGTAAACGCTATTCTCCGGCATCCTCGTTGCAAACGAGGGCGATAGACAGTGCAAATAAACCTTTCTAAACGATGCTTCGACAGGCTCAGCATGGCAACTTGGATAGAGGGAGTGCAAAAGAAAGATATGTTCAAAACATGAATGACTTGCTTTGCTAGAAAAAAGGCCTAGGCATCTGCTGCGTGAAATCGAAGCGCAGTAAATTCCGCAAGAAGAAAACTTTGTCTGAGCGCAGCGAGTTAGTTTTGTTCCGGAATTTATAAGCGAAGATAGCAGCGTATGCCAGCCTTGATCTTTGCCACAATTTCATCAAGGAAAAGGGTGAAGCCTTGTCCTGGCTAAGGATAAGGACTATAATTAACAAAAAGACTTCAATAAGCGTTGTAAACGCTATTCTCCGGCATCCTCGTTGCAAACGAGGACGATAGACAGTGCAAATAAACCTTTCTAAACGATGCTTCGACAGGCTAACATGACACCTTAAGAAGATTGATACAACCCCAACTAATACGTATACAGGAATAATTTTTCGTGTTTTGTGGAGTTCTCGCTACGCAAGCATTAAAAAAGTGCATAAAAGCACCAAAAACAAGGCCTTAACACCACTAAAAACCAACAGATTACAACACAAAAACAAACGGTTGCATCTACCTTTAATCGACGAATTTACATCTAAATGTAACTTTTTTTCATCCACAAAAACTAAACACTTGTTTAATTTAAACATTTGTTTAATTTTGCGCACTATTTAACAAAAAAGGAATGAATCAAAAACAGTTAGAAATACTCGACATCGCTGAAACCTTATTTGCTAAAAATGGGTTTGAAGGCACTTCAGTGCGTGATATCGCCAAGCTGGCGGGCATCAATGTCGCGATGATAAACTACTACTTTGAATCTAAGGAAAACCTCCTAGAGCTTATCGTTAAACGCAGTGCTCACGCCTATAAGTTGGTACCAGAGCAGTACAATACGGAGGAAGATTCCTTTAAACGATTAGACAAATTGATAGACCATTATATCGATTCAAAATTCGACAATAAGGATGTCTACCAACTGCTGTTTATGGAGGCAAAGATTAAAAAGCGGATTATCAATTCGACGGTCTTCAAGGAACTACGTAAGCACAATACACAGCTTATTAAAGAAGTTATCGACTATGGGTACGAAAGAGGTGATTTTCGGTACTACGACCCTATCCTTATTCATAGCACCATGATTGGCACCTTCATGAACTTTAAAATGAATAGATCTCTTTATGAGGAGCTTCTTGCGCTATCCCCTGATGAGGACTTCGATAAAATTCAAAAGGAACTACTTAGCAAACATCTGAAATTTACAATAAAAGCAATATTAACACATGAACATAAATAATTGGAGCATTGCTACGTGCATGCTACTTTTTTCGATGAACAGCTTCGCCCAAGATAAAAAGCAGCTGCGTTTGGAGGATGTGATGGAAATGGCTTACCACAATTCTAGCGACGCGAAAGTGATTGATTCAAAAGTGAAAGCACGTCAATTGGAATATGAGGCGTCGAAAGACGGCTATTTGCCTGATGCTAAATTATCGGGTACCTACCTCCTCTTGAATAGCCCAACAGTAGATCTTAAAATCCCAATGGAAGGCGGCGGCAAAATGCCAGATATCACAATGAATCAACTGTTTTTAGGGCAGCTATCGGTCAACATGCCGATCTACACAGGAGGAAAAATAAAGAACAATATCAAATCGGCCGAAGACAGCTGGAAATCGAGCGAGCTTCAAGCGGTTGCAGACAAGCAAAACTTAGCGATACAAGGCATGCATATATACATCGCCCTGTACAAAGCACAGCAAACGACACAGCTTATTGCGGAGAACATCAAAAAATCAGAACAGCAAGTTGTCGATTTCAAAGCCATGGAGGAAAATGGCGTCATCGCCAGAAATGACCTCTTAAAGGCGCAATTGCAGCTATCAAACTACAAAGTTTCCCACCAAGAAGCAGTTAAAAATGTCAAAGTATTAAGCTACCAATTGAGCGTATTACTCGGACTAGATGAAGACACCAACTATGACGCCATTAATCTAGCAGCAAATCCTTCCGCAGTCATATTATCTACCAACCCAAATGATCGTTACGAGATAAAATCTTTGGAGGCACAAAAAGACGTTGCCCAAGATCAGCTTAATGTGACTAAATCAGCCTACTACCCTACGGTAGTTGCCTCTGGTGGTTATGCCGCAATACAGATGCACAACCTCGTTACGGTGACTAATGCGGCTAATGTAGGTGTTGGAGTTTCCTATGATATCGGTGCGCTCTATAAGAATAAGAAAAAAATAAATATTGCGAAGCAGCATATTGAGGAGGTCAACCAAAATTTGACACAAGCGCAAGACAAGATTAAAACACAGATTCAATCGTCGCAACAAGAAGTGTTACTCGCTAAAGAGAAACAGAAGCTTTATCAAGAAGCTTGTGCGCAAGCGAATGAGAATTACAGAATCGTACAGGATAAATACAACAACGGAGTGGCAGATACAGACGACTTATTGGAGGCCGATGTACAACAACTTCAAAGTAAAATCAATTTAGCCATTGGTGACGCTACTATCGTAGAGAAATACTACGATTTACTATTAGCTAGTGGACAACTTCAATTAAAATAGTTCTAGAAATCATGGAAAATAATACAGAAATCAAAAAAACATCCAACAAAAAGTTCATTATTATCTTAGCTGCTGTAGTCCTTTTTGGAGGAGGATTTGGTGTCTATAAATACCTACACAGCCAAGCACATGAGACTACAGACGATGCACAAGTAGAAAGAAACTTGAACCCTATTATCCCACGTGTTGGTGGTTACATCGACAAGATTTACGTGAAGGACAATCAAATTGTGCATGCTGGCGACACGCTATTTACTATTCAGCAGGCAGACTACGCGGTACGTGTAGAAGAAGCACGTGCGGCCTTATTGATGGCGGAGAAATCATTTGAAGTATCCAAAGCAGATGTATCAGCGTCGCAAGCCAATGTAGCCATTTCTGATGCGACGATCCTCTCCAACACAGGAACAATCGAAGGATCAGAAATCAAATTGCAGCAGGCGAAAAATGACTATGAGCGCTATGCGAACCTCTACAAAAACCACTCGATTACAAAGCAACAATATGAGCAAGCATTAACCGCTAAATTGGAAGCTGAAAAGCAAGTGGATGTTTTAAAGCAACAACGTAATGCAAGTAGCTCACAGAAACAGGCGGTTATCAGCAAAACGAATGTAGCGAGCAAACAAATATCAGTATCGGAAGCTAATATAGAGAAAGCTAAAGCAGCTTTAAAAGCGGCGGAGTTAAACCTATCCTACACCGTTGTTACAGCAGCAGTAGACGGACAAGTTTCTAATATTAAGGTACAAGAAGGACAGATGATTAACCAAGGTCAGTCGTTGTTTTACATCATCAATATGAAAGATACTTGGGTGGTTGCGAACTTCAAAGAGACGCAGCTAAATAAGATTAGAATCGGTCAAAAAGTAGAGATTAAAGTTGATGCTTACCCTGATCATGCATTTGAAGGTGAAGTAGAATCATTCTCACCAGCTACAGGTTCACGTTTTTCTTTATTACCTCCAGATAATGCAACAGGTAACTTTGTGAAAACCGTACAACGTTTACCTGTGAAAATTATTCTTTCAGCATCTAATAAAGCGGAGCTTATTCAAATGTTACGTCCAGGAATGAACGTGGATGTAGACGTACATATTAAATAGTTATGGAAACACTGACCGGAAATGACAGTTTGGTCGAGTATGGCTTCAAACGTGCATTAATCACTTTTACCTGTATCCTTTGTGCGCTGCTGGAGATTGTCGATACGACAATTGTCAACGTAGCACTGAATGATATGAAAGGTACTTTGGGCGCTACGCTTACAGACGTTGCTTGGGTGATTACGGCTTATGCGATTGCCAATGTTATCGTTATCCCGATGACAAGCTGGTTATCGCAGCAATTTGGTAGAAGAAACTACTTTGCGGCTTCTATCATCATTTTCACTGTAGCTTCGTTCTTATGTGGTAATGCGACAAATATATGGGAGCTGGTAGCTTTCCGTTTTATTCAAGGAATGGGAGGCGGTGCCTTATTGGTAACGGCCCAAACCATCATGACAGAAACATATCCACCAGAAAAAAGAAGTATGGCGCAGGCCATCTACGGTATGGGTATTATCGTAGGTCCTACCCTTGGCCCACCATTGGGTGGCTACATTGTGGATCACTATTCATGGCCTTATATTTTTTATATCAACGTTCCTCTAGGTATTCTAGCGACATTGATGGCTATTTCACTGGTTAAAAGTCCACAATATGGCAATAAACAATCGGCTAAGGAGGTCGATTGGTGGGGCATGATTTTCTTGATTATGTTTATCGGTTCGCTACAGTTTGTTTTGGAACATGGACAGCAGGATGATTGGTTTGAAGACCCTACGATATTAATCTTATCTATTGTATCGTTCTTTGGTTTGTTCTTCTTTATTTGGCGGGAGCTCACTTATTCCAAGCCCATTGTCAACCTGCGGGTATTGAAGGATAAGAATTTGCAGATAGGTACGGTGATGAGCTTTATCCTAGGGTTTGGACTGTTTGGATCTACCTTCATCATCCCATTGTATACGCAATCTATCCTCGGATGGACAGCGACGGATGCCGGACTGCTCCTCATTCCGAGTTCGATTATGACGGGTATCATGATGCCTTTTATCGGTAAGATGATTCAGTCGGGTGTACCACAGAAATATATGGTGGCCTTGGGTCTCTGCATATTTTTTGGTTTCTCGTTCTTCATGTTTGGGCTTATCACCAACGATACGGGAGCGGAACATATGTTTTGGCCTTTAATCGTTCGCGGAGTCGGCCTAGGCTTGCTATTTGTGCCTATCATGACGCTATCTTTATCGACCCTTTCGGGTAAAGCTATTGGTGAGGGTGCATCCTTTACAGGTATGAGTAGACAATTGGGAGGTTCCTTTGGTATAGCCTTGATTACGACCTTTATTTCGAGGGATACACAGCACCACCGTGTTGACTTAATCTCGCATCTAGACCCATCAAAATTTGAGGTTCAGCAGCGTATTGCAGGCTTGCAGGCTACTTTTGAAGGTAAAGGATTCAGTCCGAATGAGGCATTAGCAAAAGCATATCAGCTTATTGAAGGATCAGTCATGAAGCAGGCGACCGTTTTATCATACATGGACGTATTCTTGTATTTAGGTATTATGTTCCTTATATGTGTACCTTTCGTCTTATTTATTAAGCAAGGTAAAAACAAAGTCGATGTGTCAAATATGCACTAATACTTATTTCATAAAACATAAAAAAGAGGCATCAGTTGAGGTGCCTCTTTTTTTGTTTTTATCCGATGGCAACCTGTAGCTAATTTTAACTACGGGTATTTGAAATATATTGTATTTAAAACCAGTTTTAAATACAATACGTATTTTATTCCCACAATAATCATAACCAAACCCACCATTTAACGACAACTAATCAAACACAAAAAACTAACTCACCAATACCCGACAAAAAGTTCACTCATCAAATAAGGAGCTTCTCGGCAACAGGTTTCCCAAGACAAGCGGCTTCTTATCAGCTAAAAAACAAGCTTAAAAGAATATTAGAACTGTATTTTATAAAACAGACAGTATAACGAATAAAAGAGTCGTAAAAATTACTACGGCACATTTCGAAGTTCTTGCACGAATAAATTCCTATCACGTCCCTCTCACAGACGCTTGTTCCTCATTTTTAAACCATAACTTACTTTAAGCTTGGCGTCTAACCAAAACTTAAGTATACCTAACAAACTTAACGATGATAAAAAAAATCTTTATTACTGTTGCAATTCTAGGAATCACAACAGCCACATTCGCAACAAACCCTACTAATTTCAAAGAGGATACAAATAATACCGCAGTAATCTCAACGAAGAAAAATAATAAAAAAAAGGAGGTTAAAAAAGAAGCGTCAATTAAAGAATGTACCATCACTGCTGATTGCGGCGACGGTACTACGGTAACAGCCAATGCCAAAGATTGCGCCACAGCAGGCGCTATGATTGATGCAGGCTGCAAATAAAACCTAACAAAACCCTTCGCCCATTACAGTACTGACGCCAAGCTTATTACCAAACACTAACGATTGAAATCATGAAAAAACTACCTATGCTAATTGCAATCCTACTATGGATGCATAATGCCGTTGCGCAAACTGGACTATTCGTATACACCAGTACGACCAACACTTCTTTTGCTGAAACGCCTGCTGAAGAACGCTATTTGGACGACCTTTATAATACTGGTTTTTTATATATTTTGAATGACTTCTCTATTTACAGGGAAAACATTAGTGATTCTATCATACTTAAGAAGTCAGAAAATAAAGGAGCCATCATTCGCAACAAAGTCGCTAAAGGGAAGCGCGACACGCTCGGTTCTTTATACTTAAAAGACCAGTCCAACACAAAGTGGCTAAGCCGTGTACATTCCTACGATAAAGAAAGTTTCTCTTTTATTGAGGAGCCCATATCGCAGATAAATTGGACCATGACTAATGAATCCAAGACTATTGGTTCACTCCAATGCTTTAAAGCTACTTGTACCGCCTTTGGAAGAAATTGGGAAGCTTGGTACGCTCCCGCTATTGCGCTTGCAGAGGGACCTTGGAAACTTCACGGTCTTCCTGGCTTAATCGTGGAAGCCCGAGACTCAGCAGGAAGATATTCCTTCAGCCTAAGTAAAATGGAATCACCCATAGAAATTTTGTTACAGCAGGAAGCTACAGCCTTAAAGGAGAAGCTTCAAAAGAGTCGATTTATGACTAAGCAAGCCTTTACAGCAGCCGAAGCAAAGAAAAAAGATGATGAAAAAAGAGGAAGAATGGCACGGATGGCCGCAGCTGTTAATGAGAATATTGCAAATATAAATGTCAAAATAGACTTCCCGGAAACCATTGAAAAGTACTAGTTATACGCACTTGATAATTTGTTTCACTGTTTATATCGTATTGATGTTATGGTATGAGGACAGCTATGGTCAAGGCGTTCAGTTAAGCATAACAGGAACTATTGAAAATCGTAGTGGGCTTCCATTATCTGGAGTCAGCATAAAACTAGAGAAGAAGAACAAAGACATAAACACCTTTAATATTCTTGCATTCGCTATTTCTACAAAAGAGGGCTTTTTTAAGCTAACTTTTCGTAGCCAAGAAACCATCGAGCAGCTTCATCTAACGGCAACATTATTGGGCTATGAAATCCAAACGATACCTATTTCTACCGCAAAAAAAGAGCAAGAAGCGACATTTATCTTAACGGAAAGTTCCATACTGATAGATGAGATATTTGTAAAAAAGGAACAAGGTGGGTTTCGTGTATCAACGGATACAACAACTTTTAACCTAGAAAAATACCGTAATAACACAGAGCGTAACTTAGAAGACATCTTGAGCAAGCTCCCCGGAATGGAGGTTTCAAGTGATGGCAAATTATTCTTTAAAGGTAAGCGGATAGAGAAAATTCTGGTCGGAGGCGATGATTTTTTCTCTAACAACTATACTGTTCTTTCCAAAAATATACCGGCCCATTTACTCGATCAGATTGAAGCCATAGAAAACTACGATGAAAATCGCATCCTTAAAGGACAACGTCAATCGGACAAAACCGTACTAAATATTAGTCTGAAAAATAAAGGCTTATCCACCCCAATCGGTAGTTTAGAAGGAGCTATAGGAAACCCCGGAAAACATCGTTTAAATAGCGCTTTACTTTCCATTTCTGAGAAGATGAAAATCGGTCTTTTTCTAAATAAAAATACCATTGGGGAACGTGCCATTTCTGATATAAGTTTAACGGATTCGCCTGTCGGCGCAAGCAGTCCTTGGAGCTTTACGCTTCCCACCTATTTTGATATCCCCGAGACACGCTATATACAGAACAATGATTTTCTCGGTGCCGGTCAAGCGAACTACAGCATCAACAAAAACATACGACTCACTTTGAATTCAACGCTAAGTAGAAATAAAAGAAGGGTCGCTAATACGGAGCATTTGATTTACAAGATGGAGGATAACGACGGCTTAGCGTTGTTAAACAGCTATCAATACCTCTTACGAGAAACAAAGGTCCAAAATCTTTTAAGTGGCTCCCTATATCAAGACAAAAAATTCGAGCTTGTTTATAAAGGAGAATTTAATGTAAGTAATGCCGAACGTTTAGATGAAATCAATAGTAGTGCGACCAACCAAAACATCAATCAAACAGCATCAAAAACAGGTTTTGAGGTTAAGCAGTCTTTAGCATCCACCAATCGGTTGAGCGAAAACTATGCGCTCCTAACCTCCTTAAACTTTGACTACCAAGGCACACCTTCCTCCCTACTCCTTCAGTATGAAGATATGAATAGCAAAGATGCACAGCTGAATGCCCCAGCTTACTTTCAGCGCTATAAAAATAGGCACAACAATATTACGCTACAGAGCAACTTATTTTATACGCATAAGCGGATGAAATATGAAACTGGTGTGGAAGCAAGAATGAGCAACACAAGCTTAGCAGATCTCTCAATAGAGAACCGTAGCGAATTTGAAGTAAAAGACAAATTGTTGAAGCTACATTTTTCAGGAATTTACGAAAAAAACACAACAAAAATTGGAGCTACTGTAGCACTTGAAAATCGTTTTTTTAAGTTCACATCGTATGACAACAAGAAGAACGTTTCCAGAATAGTATCCAAAATATGGCTGCATCAAAAGCTAAACGAAAGCTTTAAACTAAACCTAGATTACGAACTAAAATATGCTTATCCCAGCCTATTCGAACTGTTGAATGACACGATACGCACGAACTACCTCAATTTACAGCTGGGCGACAGTGGTAACTTCAAAGTACACCAAAAACATATTGCCGCTTTACATTTAAGGTATTCAGCACCAAAAAAACAGCTTTTAGCCACATTATCCTCTTTTATAAATCTAAATCGCTCTGCCTATGTAATCCGCTTCACAGCTTTGGATAGCACCTTATTTTTGAATGAAACTACCTTGAGTAGATCCGGAACCTACTATTGGCTAAATCAATTTGTTATGGACTATTACTTTCGTTTTATTCGAAGTAACATGCGCATTAACGTAAAAAACTCAACCAGCCTGTTAGCGTCCTTTCTTAAAGCTGATGATTATAAAACAAATAGACAGGTTACGAACTTCGTCGGTATACGGATTAATACGGCATTTTTAGAAAGCCCTATAAATTTTATTGTAAACGTAAGCCTTTCGGCATCATCATTAAAAGCTATAGATAGTGATTATTCAAAAAACAACTTATACAAAATTAGTGGTAGCGCTATCTACAGTTTTCTCAAAAACAACATCTTAAGCGTTTCCATGGATAAAAACACATGGAAAACCTTCAATAATAATACGGATGCCTTTTTTATGGATGTTAAATACACACGTTCCTTTGCGGAATCCAAGTTTAAACTTACCCTCACAGGCAACAACCTCCTAGACAGCAAGCTAGTTGCTTTTACCGAAAGCACAAATTACTTGTTCTCCAATGGACAGTATACCCTTAATCCTCGACTTATCTTATTTGCGGTACAGTACGACTTATAACTCGAAATGTGAGATCGCTAATGCCCATCTATAAACTGCCGTTCTTCTTTAGACAACAATAGCTCATTCATCTTATTACGTTCCTTGGATGGAATATTATCGATAAGGTTTTTATTTAGGTTAATTTTACGTTTCAATCCTTTAGTAGTGGTTGGTTGAAAATCAGTTAAGCTGAGAATCTGTGTAAAAGAAAAAGGAATTTCTTTACCCTTATATTCTCCAGATCCGCTACCAGAAACTTGAATCTGTGCAGGCAGATAGTGAGCTCCATTTTTATAAAAGTCAAATACCACGTTGAAATTTGTTGTCTCAAGATTATACTCCTCTCCTTTTTTATTCTTCTCGTTACGGGTATTATTTTTCTGCTTAACGAATAGCTCCAAATTGGTGATGACACTATCTCTAATGTGATAGGTAAAATGACCACTTACCTGCGTTCCCTCTATGCTATTTTCTGGCGCCTCAAAACTGATATAGCGTAGGTCTGCTCCATTCTCAATAACCTTTCCACGGATACTATTATCTTTTGTACTAGCTAGAATAGCCGTCAACTGATTATTCAGAAAAATAGTACGTACAAAATCCGTTGGAATAAGCTGCACATCGGTATTAAAGGGATAATCAGCTTTACCTTTGGAGCTTTTAGCATACTTGATTTGATCTAATCCAATCTGAACGAAGGAATCGAAGTTTGCTGCTGCTTTAAAATTAAAAAAGTTAAAACGTGACCATAAGTTGATATCAGCAACGACTAAATTGATTAGCTCACCATCCATATAGCCTTTCTGCTTTAAAGTACCTCGATATAAAGATGGTTGCGCATAATACCGCGTTTTATAGTGCTGAAGGGTATTCTCAAAGACTTTTTTAACGTCGACTCCAACGAAATTAATCTCTGGAATATTTTGATAAGCTGGTGTCAGCCTGATGGTAGCAGAAGCTGTAAAAAAGACCTCCGTTTGATAGCCTGTGGCAGAAACCTCAAAGGAATCAAGCGTATTTGGAACAAGCAAATTACCATCATCATTAGCGTAAAAAAGCTTATTCTGGTGCGCTACACGTGCATTCGGAATTGCAGCCTCCGTTGCTTTGTCTCTTATCTGGTATGCCACATAAGTCTGCGCATAACATTTTACCGTAATTAGAAAAAATATAAGGGTTACATATTTCACAGCTTCAAGACTAATCATCATTTACAATTGGATAAAGCTTTGTCCTATACATGAAGCTTATCTTCAAATATAGAGCAAAGCCCGCTTATGGTCAAGCCAAAAACTGATAAATTCAGCACAATGCTTTATAAGTTAAAGGCAAGGAGATATATTTCTTATCCAACACAAAAAAAAGCTATACCTCTTGTGGTAAACGCCTAACCACATCTAAAAAAAGAACAACAATAATCATGATCACGATGGTGATAAAAAAACAAAAAAGGATAATCCTGACAACTTTCCACCAATTAAACAATTCTCCTGCTGCATCAACATGAGCATCAATATTATTCTTCTGGAAACGTTTAACAAAAAAATAAGCTAATAATACGTAAGTCAGAGGCACTAGATATGGTGGAATCTCGAAACCAAAAGAGGAAAAAAATAGCACAAAAATGAGAATGTAGCCAAAAAAAGCATAACTCCAAGTCGCGTTTTACTTTTTAGGGTTGATTAAAGGCTTTAAAATTAGCAGCCATCATATAGCCTGCAGCAAGTGGGCCTCCAAGAAAAGTGCCTAAGGTGATGGCGCTATCGCTATAAATTTTATACGCCGGCTTCACCATAACTTTGGGATGTTCCATTTTTTGTAATAAGTGTTAGTTAGTTAATAATAGTAGTTGCCAACAAGGTCTGTTGCACGCGCAAATGTAGCACTTTTGATGTTAATCAAAAGATAATAAATTATATGCTACAAACTCCTACAAAGCCAAAACAGACGTATATCAACTTATAAAAACAAGGCAAAACAGAGTGTAGCGCAAGCGAATCAATACCTTTTTTTGAAGAGTTGATGAGAAAATGGCTAAAGCATCCAGAAAACATCATGATAACAACCAGAGGGCTGTTAACTATAAATTATTCGGAATGGCCATCTGCCGAAAGGAAACCATAGCTATCTAATAAGAATAAGACTAGGGTACCTGCAGCAAGAGTAATAAAAAAATAAAGAAGGCCTATACAAATAATTTTAAACCAACTAAACACTGCACCACCGGCTTGTGTGTGCTCAGCAATTGCTTTTTTTTGAAAATAGCCAACGAGAGAATAAGCCATAGCCGTATACATCATAGGAACCGTATAATCTGGAATATTCCCTTCGTCTGGAATAAGGTATATAGCAATAAGACTAATAACAGTAGCAAAAATTGCATAAACCCAGGTTTTGCGTACTTTCTGAGGCTCTTGGAAAGCTTTGAAATTTTCAGCAATCATATAGCCCGCCGCTAGTGGCCCGCCTAAAAATGTACCTACGATAATAGCGCCCTCCTTATAAATTTTGTAAACGGGCTTTTCAGTAGCTTGAGAATGTTCCATGCTAGATAAAGTCTAAATGAAAATTTGAATAAATAGTATTACAAATGATGGCGGGCGTTTATATCATTTATGCTAATTTACTTTTTTAGTAGCAATCATCAAAATAATCTATAATTAATACTATTTACAATTTGTCAAGTACATATCCTAGCAAGCATAAGCGGCAATATGTCGTTAAAACTCAAATATTATATCCATTTTATTGTAGGGACAGAATATCTTCACAAATAAAAGAATCAGCGTCTTTAGGATACACCTTTTTAGCGCCACTTTCCAGGAAAGCTTCTATTTCTTCTGGCGTTGTACTCGATGTATAGCCGTAAACTTTCATATTTGGATATAATTTGGATAAAGCTCTTGTTGTTTCAGCGCCATTCATGATGGGCATATGGTAGTCTACAATACAAATTTCGGGTAATACTTCGAGTTTCGCGAGCGCCTCCATAAGCTCTTTTCCATTATTGGCGGCCAACAGCAAATTGAACTGTTGGTAGTGACTTAGTATAACTTTCATCCGCATTAATTCAATAGCATTGTCATCGACAATAGCGATTCCTATTCTCATACTTTATGTGGTTAAAATTTAATTTTTCAATAGGTAGTCTACCCTAGACTACGTTTTGAGTTTTTCTTCATGAGCTTGAACCCCTTAATTTCACCAACAGACCTTATCTACTGACACCCACAACGTTAATGAATAAAAAAAATCGTTAAATAATAGCTTGTTTTTTGGTTTGAAGCCAATTTAAATGTATAATTGCGTCCCCAGTCGTAGTCTAGGGTAGACTATATTTTATTACATTAGATGTAGTAAAAACTACTTTTCTATCTATGATTACCTATGACTTTAATTACTACCTATCCCCCACTACGAGTAGTATCGATGTATCTATAAAAGATACCCAAGGAAACAATTTTATTATTCACACGGGCCTTTTCATCCGTCCAGACATGTGGGATAGCTATAGACAGCGCCCTTTAAATATTTACCTCAAAAAGTACAAAAAGCTGAATACACGATTGGATAAGCTGCGTGTATTTATTGGTGAATATTTATTAAAAATAGAGACGGATAAAATAAGTGCTGTTCGTCGAAAGCTTACCTCCCGTATGCAGCGTTTTTTGCAGGAGGGAGATTTAGAAAATTCTGGTGATGGTTTTCTCATAAAGATGTTGGAATACATTAACTCACGCGAGCATTTGATTTGTAAATCAACCCATAGGCGCTATAGAGTTTTCTATAATTTGATGCATCGTTATGAAGGTAGCATTCGTAAAAAGCTAGCTATCGAGGATGTAAACGCTCTTTTTGTGCGCGACTTCTTAACATTTGGTCTAGCCGAAAATTACTCAGAAAGCACCCTGCATAGGTCTATCGAGTTTATTAAAACCATCTTAAATTTTTTAGAGAGAAGGGGCATCCGAACCTTCGTTTATGAACTATCCTTTTCCAAAAAAAGAGAGATGGAACCCATCATCACACTAACAGCCCATGAAATCAAACAGATCGAACAGGCTTCTATCCCTTCCGATTTGCATATCGCTCGAGATTGGTTAATTGTATCTTGCTACACAGGGCAGCGGATATCCGATTTTATGCGATTTGACGATAGCACTATAGCCTCCTTCCAAGGACGTTTATGCGTGTCTTTCATCCAACAAAAAACAAAGAAAAAACTGGTATTACCTTTACATCCTGTTATCAACAAAATATTGGCGCAGTATGAGAACAAGTTTCCGCCAAAACTACCTGCTCAAAAATATAATATGCAGATAAAGCAAGTAGCCCGCCTGTCGGGAATTGATGAGGTATTAAAGAAGCGAAAAAGAATCGGCCATAGAGCGGAATTTTGTACAGTAGCGAAATGGGAAGCCGTGACGAGTCATATTGGCCGTCGAAGCTTTGCTACTAATTTTTACGGAAAAATTCCTACTGCCCTTTTGATGCAGGCTACAGGACATAGCACAGAGCTGATGCTGAAGAAATACATCGGAGAAATGAATAGCGAGATGGTTAGTCAGCTAGGAGAATTTTTCGATAAGCAGCTAAAGTAAAAATTGATTTAAAATTCAAAGGAGTACACCTTAAGGAAAGCTCCTTTGAATTTTAAACTTTAGCGACGAACTAAACCTGATGTTCGCGGATGAAAAAGGCTGCTTTTAGCGGTAAATTATCCAGCGGCATTTCTTCTGCCAATCGACTAAACCCATTCTCTTCAAACAGCGCAACTAGCGCACTATCTTGCTGCTCATGAATCCAAATCCGCTGGTATGAGCGACATACAGTCAAGCATTTCATTAAAAGAGCTTGCTCCACGCCTTTCTGTGCATATGCCTTAAGGACAGCAAAGTCAGCAATACGCATCGCGGAATGCCCCTCCACCACCTTTGGTTTCGTCCCCTTGGAGGTAATGCGCGCATAGCCGGCAGGAATACCGTCAACATACACCATTAACCATTGGTTGGACATACTATTCAGCTCGGCTACTAAAGCCTCTTTATTAAAATTTTGTGCTATATAATTTTTCAAGGTAGCAGGCGCTACGAGCGATGCAAATTTCTCCAAAGCCAAGGCTTCCGTTAGTGTCAAAAGTAGCTTAACTCCTTCTTCCGTCGCTACTGTAAATTTTGTAATAATCTCCATTTTTACAACCATAGGTGTTTGCCAAATGTATAACCCTTAACGAATAATACAGCATACAGAAGCAGCAAAAATAAGCAGTACAGTTGTTAACGGATAGCCCGTCCTAATAAACGAATAGCCTCTATTTTTTCTTTCGAGAATCGGTCAGCAAAGATCATCCTAAAAAAGCGATCATAGGCGCCTGAAAAAGAAAAGATGGAGCCTGGTGTAAATTTCACGCCTATTTGGTCACACAAAGCATAGAACGCAGACATATCCGTCGTATCGGGCATCCTCACCCAAAGGTGATAGCCACCCTGTGGCCTAACAAAGGTTGTTTCCGTCGGGAAATTGTCTGCAATAAGGTGCATAGCGAAATGGGCATTCTTTGCGAGCTGCAATCGAAAGCTCCGTAGATGCCGATCATAGGCTGTTCCTGCCAAGATTCGGCTTACCGTTTCTTGATATATAGGCGACACCGAACTGCCCAGGGCAAATTTAATCTGCTCGGCACGCGCCATAAATTTGCCTGCCGACAGCCAGCCCAAGCGAATGCCTGGAGCCAATGTTTTAGCGTATGACCCATAGGAAAGCACCAATCCACTATCGTCATAGCGCTTGATCAAGCTGGGCCTTTCTCCTTGGAAATATAAGTCGCTATACATATCATTTTCAATAAGCGCCACGTTATACCGATGCACTAAAGCAATTAGCGCTATCTTTTGCTCGTTGGACAAAGAAAGGCCGGTAGGATTATTAAAATTAGGCGTTACGACCAAAGCTTTAATGTTATTCTTGTCGCAAGCCTGCTTGAAAAAGTCAATATCAAAACCCGTACGTAGATCAATGGGTACCTCAACAACCTTTAGACGGAGCATACGAATCACCTCCAGCACCGAAAACACACAAGGGCTTTCCACCGCAATGACATCGCCAACCTCACATACGGCCGCTAGAGCGATATACAAGGCCTGTAAAGCCCCATCGGTAAGGAGAAGCGCCTCTTCATGGATATACGTTTGATGCCGTGTAGCACGCGTTATAATCCTTCCTTTAAGGACTGGCGAGCCGCTTGCTGGATAATAACGCAGCAAAGAAGCTCCCTCCTCCCGAATTACTTGCTGCATCGTTCGCAAGATGAGCTGCTGCGGCATAAAGACGTCTCCCGGTGTAGCCACATTAAAGGCAGAAACATTACGTTCTTCCTCTTGCGCACTCATCAAGCCGAGATGCTGTTTAAACACAGCATCTCTGACCACCGGATAAGCTTTTAAGGGGGCCTCGATAGGCTCCTGCTGTTGGTGCGCTACAAAATAACCAGACTTGGGAACACTCTCCACAAGACCAATCAGCATCAAGTACTCATAGCCTTTCTGAATCGTGCTTATACTGGTTTGATACTGCTCTTTCAATACCCGAACAGAAGGCAGCTTATAGCCCGGCTTAAGCACTCCTTCTCGGATATTTTTCTCCAAGCTATCTGTAAAAATTTTATACTTATAGTCTACCATATCTGTACTAGCCTACTTTCATAAAACGAAAGACTGTACTGCAAAAATAAGTAATTTCCCCCTTCTTACTACATCACTTCCCTATCCGTTTATGCTGTTTCATGAGCCCATAACTAAAAAGCCCATGCTCTAGGTGAACAAGCTTGTACTCGGCGAGTAATTGTGTAATTATCTTCTCTGTTGTATCTTCATCTAAACCGAGGCTTGCTCCTAGCTCGATTTCATTACACTGTCCTTTGCTTTTCTCAAAAGCTTTGAAATATTTTTCTTTATCTGTCATTATTTATTTTTTTAAGGCGATTAACATATGTGGGCTGAAAGGAAGGAAGTATGTATCGTTTTCTGTAAGGGCGAGTAACTCCATTAAAGTAGCTTTTCGCGCAGGATTAGCGAGACTGGCAAAGTAGTTTTTATCCAACCAGCACATGCCTTCCAAGGCATAAATAGTTAAAAAATTCAGACCTATTTCTTCAAATTCAGCTCTTAATTCGTCGGGTTTATGATAATAAGCGTCGGCCAAAAGCCAAGGGTAGTCATCCGAAAACGGATGCACGCCTGTGCTTATCTCTTCTTTGCATAGTTGAAAGAAGGATTTATGATGGATAAGTCCCTGCAGAAGACCGACAAGGGTTTTGGCTGTTCTGTTGATCGCAACGCCTAGTATGATGCCCCCTTTTTTGGTGACACGCTTAGCCTCAGCAATAGCCTTTAATCGTTCTTCTTTTCGTTGCAAATGGTACAGTGGTCCATGCAGAATAACGAGGTCGGCAAAATTATCGGGGAAGTCCAGCTTTTGGGCTATGCCCTGATATACGGTGAACTTATGCCGACTCGCATGGGCGCGCTCCTTAGCGATCGCCACATGTTTCAGCACAGGCTCCACCAAATGCACCTCATGTCCTTTTGAGGCTAGCCAAGCGGAGTATTTGCCCGTCCCTCCACCGACATCGATAATTCGACCAGAAAGGAAGTTTATATGTTTTTCGATTAATATTTTCGTTCTTTCAAACTCAAAGATTCCCATTCCTTTATCTAATCGGGTCTCTTCGGATGCTTTATTGTAAAAGTGCGCTATGGCACGACTAACTAACGGCTTACTATTCATGATAGCTATATTTCAAATTATAGCAACAGCGAACTGAAGAGATACTCAAATGGTATAATCAGCAGTCATGATTGCTATAAATGCGTGATATAAAAAAAATGATGAAACATTGCACAGCAGAAACGAACAACAGTTGTTGAACATCCTGTGCATGGACTCCGCTGAAGATCATCTAGCGAAGACTTTAATGATATGTTAGCTTAGTATAACAGACTGCAAATGTAAACATTGCTTCGAACTATCAAAGCCACAAATAGAAATTTATATCAAATTCGACCGAACGTCGGTAAGAAATCGTCTTTTTTGAACTTTACCTTTTCCTTCTGAAACAGTTTTTTCAGTAGCCAGCACTTATTTTTCACCTTATTTAGCAGCAAAATACTCCTGACCTCCTAAAAGGCAATTTTTAAGCAAAAAAAAATAATGACCAAGACCAAATGACAATCAACAACTTACCACCCAAACCGAAAAATAATTAAAAAATAATCACATTAAAGTTTGCATTTAAAAACCTTTTTTCTACCTTTGCACCACTCCAAACAACGAAGGAAACTTCAAAAAAGTGAAAGAGTAACAAGATTCTGTAGCTCAGCTGGTAGAGCAATACACTTTTAATGTATGGGTCCTGGGTTCGAATCCCAGCGGGATCACAAAAAACCTCAACGAAAGTTGAGGTTTTTTTGTTTCCCCTCGGGATGAGAACCGTGGTTCGATCCGGAGGAGGCTCAGGAATTGTGTACGGGAATCGAGCGGCTGAGCCAACCCCAGCGGGATGGATCAAGTTGAATTCTTGGGGGGTAAATTTAATTATTGTTAGTTTAGCATTTTAAATAGATATACTTTGCAAGACGCTGAACATAAACTTCTGACTTTATTGATGCCCGAAGGGCTATTAGAATATTTTGATATCATGGATGTTGTCTCAAAAGACAACGAACTTCATATTTATCTCGATGAAAAGAACATAGCCCCTTCAGGTTATGAAAATGCTAAATTAGAATCAAAAGGTTTTATGCCATCCGCTGAAATTAAGGATTTTCCTATTCGCACTCAGAAAGTTACACTTCATATTAAACGCCGACGTTGGACAGTTCTAGCTGATGGGAAAATCATTACTAGAGATTGGAACTTGGTGCGTGAAGGGGCTCGAATGACTACAGAGTTCGGGCTTTTTTTAAAGGGGATATTTGGATAATTATCCCATTAGTGCTCATCTATTAGGTCTTTTCTTCCAGTTAGATGGAAAACAGCTCCAGGAGCACTATAAAAACCATCTTAGTGACTTTCATGATTGGAATCAAAAGTCTCATGCAGAATACTGGACTGTTTTCCCGGAGAACACAACAGAAAAGTTAAGTATTGACGAAACGAGCTTTAGTAACGGTGAACTCTATACGATTGTAAGTAGTAAAGCTGCTAAAGGAAGAAAAGGGACTATCTTGGCTACCATAAAAGGAACTAAGGCTGAAGATATTATTCATGTTTTAGAGCGTATACCACTTAGATTAAGAAATAAAGTACAGGAAGTCACGATGGATATGGCACCTAATATGGCTAAAGCTGTTCGCAGATGTTTTAGTAATGCTAAACGAGTAATAGATAGATTCCATGTGCAGAAATTAGCCTATGATGCTGTTCAGGAACTGCGCATTAAATATCGTTGGGCGGTCTTAGATGATGAAAGTCGAAAGATTATCAAGGCGCGTAAAGAAGGGAATCACTACACTGCAGAGATATTATCTAACGGAGATACGCTTAAGCAATTATTAGCGAGATCAAGATATTTGCTATTTAAACACACTTCTCGGTGGTCTGAGAGCCAGAAGCACCGTGCAGAGCTTCTTTTCTTACATTTTCCAAGACTTAAGAAAGCGTATGATTTAGCGCTAGCATTGGGCGATATCTTTAATAAATGCAAGAGTAAAGAAGGCGCATTAACCAAACTCGCGCTTTGGCATCATCAAGCCGAGAATGCAGGGATAGAATCTTTTGAAAGTGTAGCAAGGTCTATTGCTGCATATCACCCAAATATCCTTCATTACTTTGATAATAGGAGTACAAATGCTGCCGCGGAGTCTTTTAATGCTAAGCTGAAAGCCTTCAGAGCAATATTCAGAGGTGTTAGAGACACTAAGTTCTTCTTATACCGCGTAATGAAATTGTACGCTTAAAAAAGATGCCCCCCAAGAATTCAACTTGATCCGTTATCTTTCTCTAAAATTACACATGGATATTTCATACCTCTAACTTTGGATGGTATATTTCTTCTCCATTGAGAATTATTATCACAGTAGAAGTTCATATATAAATAATGGATTAATGTAAGTTAAAGATAAAAGCAAGGTAAAACCTTGCTTTTAAAATAATGTAAGTTGCCCTGGATAAGACCTACAATGCTGACTTACGTTTTCTAGTCGGCCGTAGCGTATTCTAGTGTAAGCTCTCACAAAAATTGGCCTAAGGGCACTACATGTTACACATTTTCCCATGATATTTAGTTTTAAATTATTAATAAAACTTAAACCTCTAAAACCAATATAAAGGCAAATAGTGTACACAGCTAAAATACGTTTTTTTTTTATAATTCAAACATCAAAGCATTAATTTAAAGTCAATGTTTTTTTATAGGTTTCTACCAAATGAAATACTGACATATCTAACAAAGGTTCATACATAAACGAGTTAACATGAATATTTTCAGGTGTCATCAAATTTACTCTACTAATTATTTCATAATTAATGCTAGTCGGGTGTTCGCTTTGGTATTCTCTTGTTAATTCCCTTGTCTGATTATACTTTAAACTATTTAAATCCAGATTAGGTAATTTGTTGATCATATATTGCTCTGTCTTAAGTCTGGAAGCAATTGCTAAAATAATTTTGTTTTCAAGGTTGATTTCATCAATATTTTGCTCTAATAATATCTCGTCAGCTATTTTGAAAATAAAATCTTGAATCTTCATATTTGAATCGAATTCGGTCTGTACTTCATTTAATTTGCTAAATCTATTTTTATAAACCTCCAATATATGTGACACCAATATCTCATTTGAATTTTCTTTCAAATGCAAACAGTTTGTCAATATTCTATAATCATCGCATTGATTTGAATCAGTGTAATCTATAATATTCCGAACAAATGAAATCAAACTGATAAAGATTTTAGGATTGTTGACCTTTTTTAGATAGTCCTTAAAAACATCATTCATATAAAGTCCATTTTTAAGAAAAACATGCCTTTGATCATCTTTAATAGCCATTGAGGATTGCTTATTTAGTCCTAAACGTGACGCTATAGTTCTATAAAAATCAAAATTATGGGTTAGAATCAGTATCCTAAATTTGGATAATAAGTGTAATTCGCTAATGTATTCAATAATTGCATACTTATTCTTATAATCAAACGAATCGGCTACATCATCAAAAACAAGAAGCTGATCAATATTAACATTCTTTCTAGATTCTATCTCAAACAGAAATTGCAAAATAAAATAGGCACGCTTTTCTCCACGACTTAATACTTCTAAAAGCTCTTTTCGATCTTTTTTAACAAATGAGGCTTCTATTTTATCAAAGTAGTGAAATTCTAAATTTGCTTTTTGTTGTTTCAAAATAATGTCGTCATGATTTCTTAAAACAACTTTAAATGGTACGTAAAATCGAGCGTTAAAGGTGTCAATTATTTGCTTCCAAAGTGCAGACTCTTCTCTTGCTTCTTTAATAATTCTTTCTAACTCGGCTTTTTTGGAAACATAGACATTCGCTAGGTGTTCTGCATCTACTTTTAGTTCTGACAAAAAGCTAATCCAAACTTTCTGTTTAAAATAATCGTAATCTTGAAGTTCTACAAGAAGTAAATTATCTTTTTCGACTACTGCCTTAAACTCCTTGAGTGCAGCGTTGTTTGACAAAGCCTTATCGACTTTATCAAAACTAACTTTTAATTTAGCATCATCCACTATGCTTTCTATTTCATGCTGAACAATATCCCGTAATTGTTCAGCATCCTTGACTTCGGTACCATCTTCTAATACGAATTTATGCCCTGCGATAAAAAACGAATCGTCCTCAATAGATTTTAAAATTTCATTAGCCTGAATTGTGCCAAACGACTTCTCTCCTATTTCCTTAAAAAATTTAGACTTGGACAGTAAAATTTTATAATCTGACATATACTGTTGGACAACATCGCTATTCGCAGAAAGAAAGTCCTTAACCTTATTGCCTTTATCAAATATGCTATTATATTTGAATTCATACTTATCGTATTTATCCAATAGAAGTTTAGATACGCGAACAATAACATCAAAAAAAGAATCTTGATCAGATTCTACAAAGGAACCAAGGATTTCCCCCTCACAATCAGTACTTTTAGACACAGATTTTAATTTCTTTATAAATTCCTTTTTAAGGGAATCAAGCTCTTTATAAATCTCATCATGTTGCTTTTTAAGTTCTTTACTAGCAATAAATGAACTTAGCTTATCAGTACTGTCGATTGTGTCATTTTCGGCATTAATAACCAGAATACTTTCGGGGGAAATAGGTTCTCCATCTACTGATATCTCACATTTAGTTGCTCTATTTTCAAAGATCCTGTCACGACGCAAGGTTGGAGACTCGTTCCTTGCCAAGGATTCAAATGATTTTGCAAATGAAGTTTTCATTGTACCATTTGGCGCATAGATTAAAAAGGAACTTGACTTTTGTTCTTCAAATTTAAATTCGTGCCTAAATTTGCCAATTCCATAGCAGTTCTCAAGATCGACAGAGAGTATTTTCATAATATGTTAGTTTATAATTTTAGTTATAATTACATTATTGTTTTACTATCATAGAAAAACTAGCCATTATAGGCGTATCCTCTACCATATACATAGGTGCACGATGATAGTAACACCAACAGACGTAAGTATAAGAGTCTTTTCATAATCTAGTTAGGTTTTCTTTCAGACAACATGGCCGTCCAGAAATCATCTACAATATAAACTGTAAATAAAAGCAAAGTAGTTTTGCTAATCTGCAATTTGCGCTCAATTATAAACAATCTTATGTCACTTTGCATACGGGAAACCGTAACAAACGACAATAAAGTAAAATAAAAACCAAAAACTGGAAAAAAGAAAAACAAAGTTTTACTCGTTTATAAGATGTTACTAATTTTGAAGCAGCGTGAATTCAAATCAATTTGACTAATGCAATATCACATCAAGTTTTATACTCCGACATTATGGGAATAAACGTTGCAGCAAAGAAGGATGTGCTAGTCTATAGGGCATACGTGTTAATTGGTAGCCGCGAAGCACTGAAAAGTCCTGCTATAAGAAGAATATTAGGGATTTCCTTAATACACTACCAACCCCCTTCAAATCCATAGCAAACCCTCCTGCCGAAAAATCGGTAGTAAAATACTTTATCCCGCTAGTGCTATTGAAAGATTGTGGAGTTGCTGTTATTCCGGGAAATAAGCAAGCTATTCTTTTAGTTTTTTCACCTCTTTAGTAAGGTCTAAGACAGCTTTGCTAAGGTCTGCAATTGATTGTGTTTTGATCCGGTCTTCCTCGATAAATTTCTCTAACAATGCAATTAGCTTATCCGAACCATCATTGTTAAAAGTTGGTTGAGCATTTAGACCAACTGAGTTATCGCTAAATGTTGAGTTATTATTGTTTTGGATATTATAAATTACATTTTCATCTTTAAAAGACTTAACGAATTCAGGCGTTACCCCTAGAGCCAATGCTAATTCCTCTAAAAGAGGTTCGTCCAATGCTACCATATTCTCAAAGTCAGAAATTCGCTGCTGTGAGTATTTATTACGGCAAAGTTGACCAAAAGCCTCCTGTTTAATCCCTTGAATCTCCCGAATACGTTTAATATTGTGACCGATATGCATGGTTTCGTTTTTTTCCTTAAAAGTACTGTTCATAATCAATGAAAATTAAAGGCTGGTTTTATACCGGTAAATCGGTAACTTACCAAGTCCATAAATGGATTTTAATAAAATAACTTTGGTTTAAAGTTACGGATTATTGTGACTACCAACAATAGCCTAATGTTCTTTGATGTATGGATATTGATTGATTTTATTGGATTCTAGTTCATAAAGTAAGGAGGCAACTTGTGGGGCCGTAAGATGAGGGAAATAGCCACTCATCAAATATTTATTTAATATACACAACTTTCTAAGTGGTTCGCGACGTATGACTACCGCTGGCTTGCATCTAGCGATTAAAAGATAATTTATTTAAGATTTTTATGGAGGCTGCATGTGAGGCCATAAGGTGAGGACATTAGTCACTCACTAAATTCTTTTACTGAAATACACATCGTCATTGATAGTATTATATGAATGAACTTCATTTTTTCAGGAAAGGAAATACCATAGCAAATTCTCTGTCAGGTTTTTAATTGGCCATTAAAGAGTCTTAAAACGGGCACTACACTAAGCGACCGCATTGCGTGGTTCATCCTTAAATAATAGAATTAATAGCTTAAAAGCCTTTATAGGGCCATTTTTTTCAAAAATAAAATAATAGCCAATACGTAATAAAGAACTAATTATAATCAACTAATCTTAACATATACCTTTCTACAACGGATATATTTTCAATCAATATTGCTTCATCCCTACTTCCCTCAGCACATAGATAAACCAATATTTCATCTTCTTCCCAAAAAAATCGTTAAGCCCGCTAAGACCAATCTTAGCTATTAACCTTAATTACTGATTATGCATAAGATTTCAAAACAGCAAGAAAACACAAGGTATCTTACTTTGCTTCAGCAAGGAAATGAACGGGGATTAGATTTCTTTTATAATCGATTTTATGGCTATCTTTTTTTTAGAACACTCCATGCCACCAAAGATGAATGTGCAACTGAAAGCATTGTACAGGAAGCCTTATTGCGCTTATGGTTATTCCGAGGGCAGGTTAAAGATGTAGAGGGAATCTTGTCATTTCTAAAAACCCAGGTAAAATCTGCCATACATATATTCTATAGTAAAAGTCAAAATAAGTTTAACCGAAGGTTATTGCGATTGGATGCTATTGAAGATTATCAGGATTTTCTACTAGGCTATGAAATGGAGGAAGAGGTAGAAATAGACCTTTTATATCTTGAACAGTTGGAAGAAGAAAAGGAAATACGACTGAATCAAATCAATAACCTTTTACCAAACCTGACCTTGCAACAGCAATTATTTATCAAGCTGTGCTTGAAGTATAGCTTCAACTACGAACGTATCGCTTATTATTTAGGTGGGATATCGGACTATGAAGTTGGCCTACAGGTTGAAAAAGCAATTGCCACACTACACGCCATATTCCATAGTTCTCAAAAAATGGAACTTGTTAGCAGGTCAGCAAAGCCTATTCTTGATGGCGTGCTTGATGAGAAACAAGCGCAAATTTTTCATATGCGTTATGAATTACACCTCTCGTTTGCGCAAATCTCTGAATCTCTTCAACTGGACAGTATCATGGTGAAAAAGCTTTTTATCGAGGCGCATACCAAAATAAAAGCAGTAAAGAAAACGAACTAAAAAAGTAAAACTATGGAAAATGATACAATCATTCTAACACGTAAAGTTCAAATCTATTTAGATTGTGATGATAAAGAACAACGATCAGCATATTTCAAGCAGTTATTCGAGTGGCAAGATATGGTCTATCGCGGCGCTAATATGGTGATGACTCATAACTTTATCCAAGAACAAATTAAAGACCTTATCTACTTACGAGACGATATTAAATTGAAATTGGCAGACTATAAAAAAGATCCTGATGGTATTTTCACATCTTCGAAAATCAACACTACTTATCGGATTCTATCCTTGTATTTTAAAGGTAAACTGCCTTCCGGAATCATTTCTACCATGAATATGACCCTTAATCGGCTATACAGTACGGACCGTATAGCCTATTGGAAAGGAGAAAAATCTCTACGGAATTATAAGAAGGATATGCCAATTCCTTTTGGCGGCCAGTTTTTAAAGCTCCGCAATGATGAGAAAGGACAAAATTTTAAATTTACGCTTTTCAAGATTCCATTTCGCACCTACCTCGGAAAAGATAAATCTGATAAAAAAGTACTTCTACAGCGTGCGCTTGTGGGCCAAATTAAGGTTTGCGCAAGCGCTATCCAGCTTGTTAAAGGCAAATTATTCTTGTTACTAGCACTAAAGCTTCCTAAGCAGGTGCATGCGCTTAAAGAACATATTATTGCCGAAGCTTCGCTATCTGTAGAACATCCGATTACTGTAACCATCGACAAAGACCATTTTCAGATTGGTGATAAAGAAGAGTTCTTGTATCGTCGTATGGCTATTCAGGCTGCGAGGTGTCGCGCACAAAAAGCTGCAGTATTCAATATCGGAGGTCATGGTCGTAAGAAGAAGCTCAAAAACTTAGATCATTTCCATGAAAAACAACGCCGCTATGTGGATAGTCGCTTGCATATGTATAGCCGCCGATTAATTGACCTATGTGTGAAATTTGGTGCAGGCACCCTCCTACTTGTTAATCAAAGTAATAAAGAAGAAATAGCGAAGGATGATGCGTTTTTATTGCGTAACTGGAGCTATTATGGCCTGATGGAGAAGATCAAGTATAAGGCGAATATGGCAGGTGTTAATGTGATTATTGAGTAGAGGGAGGTGTTTTCTTCTTGCCTGTTTTAGTTTGGAAAATAGGAAGGCCGGTATTCTTCCAAACTGAATTAGATAAAACAACAAGTTTAATATACAGGTACGGTTTCCCGTAATTTTTATTATTTGGTTTGATTTACTTTCGTTTTGGTTATTCCTAAATGGAATTCTTTGTTAACTAAACAAAACAATTACGTCTATAATCGTGGATTAACGCAATATTTCATATATTTTTCACTATCCCACTTATTACCCACAACTTTAACACAGCACCTTAACGAGACAACAATATGATAAAGCAATTAACCGTAATAATCCTTGTAGGGCTTTTTTTAGTCTTATACGGCTGTAGAAACAACGACAGCAATGTACATAAAAACAACGCTGACAATATTAAATTGGAAGAAATTACTTCACGAATTGACCCGAAAGAAGGTTGGACTGACATTTTTCTAAAAATTACAGAAGACACAAAAACGGATTCATCACACATTTACATTGCGAAAGGACTTTACAAAAACAAAACGGTCGGACTGCAAATTGAAGTAAGTTCAAAAATTGGCGCAGGCATCGTTAATGGAGAACTAGACGGCGAAGTCGTTTTTGTGGCAAACGCAGTTCAACTTAAATCAATTGGACCGGATAGTGACGAATTAGTAAAAGCGCTAGCCGATTTATACAAAAAACCGACAAATAAGAATTTTACAAAAGAGACAATTTCAGCAACAGTGTTTTCGCTAAATGAAAAACCTGTTAACCTTGATAAGAATGACCATTACAAACTGAAACTGTTTTTTGCAGAAGATGACGAAAATTTATATTCAGAAATTTACCTAAATATCAATACCGACAAACGAGAAATTGAAATCCGCGAAAAAGACGAAGGATACAGAGAGTCGATAATAAAAGTATGGACAAATGAACAGACTAGATAAAAGAATATCCTTGTACCAACATATTGGCATAAGCCATTTTTATTTCCTTTTTGTAATTTAGCAAATAGAAAAGGGCTTATGCTACTGTTGTACGAAATTTAATGTATATGCTCCGAAACCCGCCCGAACGCAAAGCCCCGAATCTTTAGCGACAACCGTATAAAGCTACTGCCAAAAATTAAAAAATGAGTGAAGAAAATAAATGTAAGTGTATAAACAAAGATGACTTACTTGAACAAACCAAATTAAATATTGAAAAATTTGGACTTCAGGTTATTATGGTTACTTCTACTAAGTATTCATCTTCTTTTGCATATAGTATCGGCTTAACAAAAACATTTAATCATCCTGAAATTATTTGTTTTGGACTTCCCAATAATTTAGCACACGAAATTATCAATGACATTGCAAAAATTGTTGAGAATGGAGAAATTATTGAAAACGGAAAAATATATACGAACATATTTGGAAATAGTCAAGCAACATTCTTAAAAGTTGATGAAAGAAATATATCCAATTACTTCGGTGCAGGAATAAATTATTACGAAAGTGAAAAATTTAATGCTTTGCAACTAATTTGGACAGACCGAAATGATAAATTTCCTTGGGAAGAAAATTTTGAAGAAGAATTTTTATACAAACAACCATTGCTTGATAGAAATGCAAATTTCAAATTTAATGAACCCAAAAACTTAACAACTTTCACAACTAGACAATGGCTTGAAGAACAAAAACCGATACTAAGAGTGATTCATGACAATGACGGAGATTGGCAATTTTTAACGGGAGATCAGTTACCAGAAGACATAAGAATTGTTGCTTTAGAAGAACTTGTTAAACGTGATGAAACATTAAACGAAGTTTTTGACCTTGATTATGGAGAGGAGGCTGAAAGAGGTTTTATAGACGGACAATGGACAAGAAACAAAATTGAATATGAGGACGAAACATAGAACGGCAGCCGCCAACACCGTATTGGCGAAATGGTTGGTTAAGAGAGAAATTGAAAGTTTCTCCTTTTTTTATCGCAACAGCTTTATATACTCCATTTTTTCATAAATTTAGATAATGGCTTATGCTACTGTTTTAAGTCTATGCATCGATTTTGTACAACAGTAACCAATACAGGCTCATTTGACCTAATTTTCACCCAAATGACAGTACAGGAATTAACTTTAAACATTTTAGCAGAAAGATTAATAACAGTATTTGATAGTAAAAAGCTTGTTAGTTGGGCCGTTGAAGTTATGCTGTTAGGTTATGAAAGTGAAAAGCTATATGTTTTAGCAGGACTCGATTTTACCTCAACAGAAGAACGAGAAAAGTATTTCTTCGAATCATTAGAAGAATTAAATATAGAAGTTGAAAAAAATGAAGATAAACTTATTGAGCAATATGCAATAACAATTGCAAAAAAGGCGGTTGAAAATGTGATAGACCTTGATTATGCTTTTGAGAAAATGCGGAAAGTAGTTTCAGCAAGTGAATATGATCAAAAATATATTTCATTCTTTAAAATTGATGAAGATTTAGATAGTTTGAGATATAACAATTCGGTTTTATTTAATTCAGAATTAACTCTTGAAAATGCAGAAGAATTTATTCTAGAAGAGTTTAAAATTTTTCTTGATATGGAAAACTTAAAAATTCCAATTGAAGAACGAAAAAAAAGTTACTGCGAAAATTGCTTTAAACTGAATATTCCGATTACAAAAAGTAAATATCAATTTAAGAAGCCATTTAAATATATGGTGTGGAGTTGTGGAATTTGTGGATCTACTAAATTGAAATTCGACAGTAACCACGAAGTAAAAAGACTGATAATCAAAGAATATAAAAAACACATGCTGAAAATGGCATTGCCGCAATAGACCTACCTATTTTCAAACTATAAGCCTACGCTATTTTTCAGCTTCGTTTTTGGATAGCTGTACATACTCCATTAATAACCTTAGTTAGTAGATTTTTTTTAGTTATATTAAGGAATAATTTAACGAAATGCAGGTATAATTTTTTTACAAAGCTTTTAACTCGGCTATCTCGTAAAAAACAAGGCTACCTGAAATTTAAAAATGAGATTAACATGAGCGAAAAAGTAAAAATCTTAAACACAGAAGTACTTTCCGACAATTGGTACACGTTAAGAAAAATAACCTATGAATACCACAAAAAGGATGGAACCATAGAAACACAAAGCAGAGAAGCTTATGACAGAGGTAATGGAGCTGTAATTTTGCTTTATAATAAACAACAAAATACAGTAGTTCTTACGAGACAATTCCGTTTACCAACCTTTGTAAATGGCAATGAAACGGGGATGCTTATAGAAGCATGTGCTGGTTTATTAGATAAAGACAGTCCTGAAGACTGTATCAAAAGGGAGACGGAAGAAGAAACCGGTTATCGCATTACCGATGTTAAAAAAATATTTGAGGCTTACATGTCTCCTGGTTCGGTAACAGAGATCTTATACTTTTTTGTAGCCGAATATTCCAAATCCATGAAAGTTAGCGAAGGTGGCGGAGTTGAACAGGAACAAGAAAATATTGAAGTTTTAGAAATGTCGATTCAACAAGCTTTGTACATGGTAGATAGCGGCGAAATAAAAGACGCAAAAACAATAATGCTGTTGCAGTACGTTAAGCTTCATAACATTTTATAATCGCAGCCCCACAAGTTTAAACTTTAGGTAACATTACATCACCGCAATGGGGACTGGGCAGTCTAATCCTCAATTTCAAATCCCTTTTCAGCTGATTGGATAGACTTGGCTCTTATTTTAAGAAAGTTTTATTTTTTTCACTAGAACAATGATATAAATGGTCGTGAAGAGTAAAAAAGAAATAAATAAAGCTAAAGCCTTAATCGTAATACTAAAGCTATCCACATACCATACATAGCCGCATAATGCTCCAACAGGAAGGCCATGGAAAAAGGAATTATAAGCAACAGCAGGTACTGTAATAGCATTTGTCCTTTTACACCTCGGGCATTCAATAGTTTTCCAATTAAAACTAATCCTTAGGCATATTTGCTTTGTCAGATCAGTACGACACCCTACGCACTTACAATTTTCAAATTTTAATAACATATAAATAAAGTAGTCAAAACGGAAATACCAGCAGCTGGATAATCATCTTTTATGGAAACGTTTAATAAGGAGATATCGCTAAACATAGCCTCATTTTCAGCAATATAACCACATAGTAGACTTTAAGAAAATACAGCTATAAAACCGAGTGAAAATCAATTGGAAATTAATTTCTTAAAACTTAAATATACATTTTTACTAGAAATTAATGCGATAAACGGCTTTATTTTTAGAGCCTACCCTATTTTTCAAATCGTAATATAAACCATAAGATCAGGATACACATCCATCCTATTTAAACTTTATTTATACGTATTCGCATTTCTACCATTTTAATACGCTTTTTAACATCTTCATTATGAAAAGCTTTACCTTATTTTGTTAGACAATTAAAAATGGAAAGCATGAAAAATTTAAATATAAAACCGTTAATAATAATTCCGATTGCTGTTGGATTGGTTTTTACGATGTTTATCAATGGCTGGAGTATGCTCACAGGAGGAGATGCTACCCACCTTACATTTCTAAACTATTACAACCGTGAAGCTATTGAAAGCTATCCAGCTTATTATACGCCTCTTATGTACCTAACAGCAATCCTTCAGCTTACAGCTACTGCCCTGCTAGTAATCGCTTTGGTGAAAAGAGAGTTTTTCATCAACAAAAAAGCAACATTCTTTAAATGGGGAATTTTGTCAAGCATTTTATCCGTAGCCCTTTATGGATTTATGGTCCGCTTACTATCCAACCATGGAGCTGCTGCAAACCTTTACTATTACGTAGTGCTTTTATATCTGTGTTTGTGGTTTATAGAGCAAAGAGACCGCTTCAATTCGGACATATTCTCGAAAATCAAGATTTTACCGATCTACTTTATGCTATTCTACACAATGGGCTTCCCGGGATGGCAAAAAATAGTCAATTCAGCAGAAGTTATGGGAGGATACAGCAAACTGTTCAGTAATTCGTTCTTATCGAAAATGCCAGGAGGTATCGAGCCCTTTATCTTTTCTATTGGGCTACTCGAGATGGCTGTCCCTGTTCTATTGATTTTAAGTCTAGTCAAAAAGGAATTTCTGTGGAGCAAATCCACCCGCTTACTGGATTTATCCTTATTCCTTTCAGTATCTACGTTCATAATACTTGCCTTTGGTTTAAGCGTTATCTTAAATTATCCGGGAGCTACCAATCTTATATTTTATGCGGTATTTACGTTAGGACTTTATGCCTACATCCACAGCGCAAAAACAGAAACAGAATAATCACAAAGCATCAACGATGCTGAACAGATACGAACATCAGTATTCTGGTATTTCAATGGTACTGAACCAATAGAGATAAGCTGAGGTAAGTATCCTGTTTGGGTAAAACCTCATGCTCATGATGGAACGCTGGCGATTATTTCTTTCTAAGATTATCCTTCGACATGTCATGCTGAGCCTGTCGAAGCATCAGGAAGATAATTTGGTGGGAGTGCTGCTGGATAAGGGCTTAATACAAATTTTAGCGTTACAAACGCTATTCTCTAGCATCCTCGTTGCAAACGAGGACGATACCTTTGGGGAAAAAATCGCTCTCACAATGGAACTGTGTAGATTATTTCTTTCTAAACGATGCTCAGACATGTCATGCTGAGCCTGTCGAAGCATCAGGAGGACAATTTGGAGGGGTTGCTGCTGGATAAGGGCTTAATGCAAATTTTAGCGTTACAAACGCTATCCTCAAGCATCCTCGTTTCAAACGAGGACGATACCTTTGGGGAAAAAATCGCTCTCACAATGGAACTGTGTAGATTATTTCTTTCTAAGATTATCCTTCGACTTGTCATGCTGAGCCTGTCGAAGCATCAGGAAGATAATTTGGAGGGGTTGCTGACTTATAAAGGCTTAATGCAAATTTTAGCGTTACAAACGCTATCCTCAAGCATCCTCGTTGCAAACGAGGACGATACCTTTGGGAAAAAAATCGCTCTCACAATGTAACTGTGCAGATTATTTCTTTCTAAACGATGCTCCGACATGTCATGCTGAGCCTGTCGAAGCATCAGGAGGACAATTTGGAGGGGTTGCTGCTGGATAAGGGCTTAATACAAATTTTAGCGTTACAAACGCTATTCTCTAGCATCCTCGTTGCAAACGAGGACGATACGTGGTTGATTCTTATAATCACCTTCATTAAAACGATTACCCCGGAGGGGTAATATAACTATAGCAAATAGGCAAAAGGCAAGCACAACCCCAGCGGGCTCGCATATAAACCTAGCAAAAGCTCTGCTCAAGCATTAGTATCGCATACAAGGATGCGCACTACGGATCTAGAATTGCAGGCATAAGCTAGTCCTTCCGAAATCAAAAAAACACCTAAAAAGGTGTTTTTTTGATCCATTATGATAAGTAGCTTTGGATACAAGAGCTTAAAATTGAAATTTGGGTTGTTAAACCATGACAACCGCGCTACTTACACTTAAAATCTTACAAACCATTGATTCATTAAGCATGAAAACACATAAAGAGAAATACCTTCTATTTAGTTTAATTGTTGGCTGTTTGGTGTGGCTATCCGCGACAATATTGTTTAGGCTAGCAGGTCAGTATTTCTTTATCGTCGACAATACAGTCGTGCTAATTGCTTTGTATATCGTACCTATACCAGCCTTAGGGTTCATGTCAGCGGCAGTATTTAATAAATTTAAGCTCAGCAATCTAGAAAGTGTAAAATCAGCCGCTATAATGGTTTTGCCCGGCATGGTGCTGGACAGCCTGTGCATACAGTTTTTTGAAAAGGTATTCCCCAATATGCCTGAGTACTACAGCAAAACTTTCGGCGCTTGGTTGATGTTTGCCTACGCTATCGTTTTGATTTCTGGTCTTTTGTGGAAAAACCAAGCACGTAAAGATTGATGTTACTAAACGAACCCATTATGCATCCGCATGAATTAACGCTTTTCCGACTTATCCATCAGTAGCAATATACCTATTGCTACCGCTCCCCCTACAATGGAAGCGATGATATCCATCACATCAAAAACACGCCCTGGCATCCATATTTGTGCCAGCTCGTACAGCGTCAGACCTATTACAATAGCTACTACGACACTAATCGACTCTAACAACCTGAGGGGCCACTTGATAAGCATAATGGCAAAACTAAGGAGTAAAACGGCGGTAAAATTGGGTATACATCCCGCGATAAAGAAGTTGTGCTTAAATAAGTATTTCCTCAAGCTTAACTCTTGAAATACCGTAAACAGTAGGATTACGACAAAAATAATTACGACCCTTCTTTTCTTCATTGCTGGTTAGTTCTTACAAATTGACATTGGATTTTCAATGCCTAAAAGTAGGCTATTAACGTATACTAAACAAGACTAACCCCTAGTTTTATGGTGTTTGATATTCCATGTGGATAGCTCGTTCGTCCTATAATTTTGAAAAACAGAAATTATCAAACAACAACGAGCCTACTCCTACCATGGTCACTCCCATTGCAGACTTCGAGCTGCACATAGTCCTAAAAAAAACGTAATCCCATAAATAGAAAAAAGATAATTATACCTAATTTTGTCCATCAGCCTACTTTATTCCGGTCGCATTCCGGTGATAGAAATTAGCCTAATAAACCAGCAGCTATAATTTTAGCCTTTCGCTGTGCTTGTTACAAGCTAGGATTTATAATGACGTATACTGCTTTTATTAAAAACTTATAATGAAAAAGATCAAACTCCTAGCCTTATTATTCTGTGTATCGAACATTAGCTTTGCGCAAAGCAGCTTAATCGATAGCCTAATCCAAAACAACTACACACAGCTTCAACCTGTAAGCACAACCAAAAGCTTTACGGGCAAAGGCTGGGACCTCCTCGTGAAAGAAATGCGGAATGCCAATTCTGTTTTAATTGGCGAAACACACTTCACCAATGAAGTACCCTTTTTCACCGCTGCGGTAATTGATTCGGTAAAGTTTGACAATTACTTTCACGAAATTGACCCCTACACCAATAAAATTATTGAGGCGAAAATAAAATCATTAGCACCAAATCAGATGCGTGATTTTCTGGAGAAATATAAATCTAACTTCTCTTTCTTATCCCGTGGTGCTGATTTTGAGGTATACGAAAAACTTGTCCATAAAGGCATTAATACCTTTGGCGCTGAACAGATAAGTGTATTTTCGGACAGACTTATTATTTCCGAATTACTGAAAGTCACAAAGAATAAGCAAGCGAAAGAAATTTATACGCAGATGCTGCAAAAGGCGGACGAGTTGATGCTGAAAGACAAAACCTTCTATATCTTCACGGATGATTGTCTTGAAAAAACAAACGCCCTACTTGCGCTATCCATTAGTGCGCCTGAAAGAACGCAGCTAGAGGCATTGAAGCTAAGCCGCGGCATCTATCTCGAAAGAAACCACCACCTACGCATACAGCTCTTGAAGAGCATTCTGTTGAAGGAATTACCAAACTGGGAAAACAAAAAGAATCTATTCAAATTTGGTGCAGGACACACGCCAAAAGGCGAAAGCTTATTGAAAATATTTGATATTGGTAATCTCGTATTCAATGTCGAAGATGGTAATTTCAGAAATTCGCTACATATCATGATTGACGGACAAGGCGAAACAGAAGACGTAGAAAGCACAAAAATGTATGTATCATTCCTAAAGGTCGTTCAGAGTGACGATTGGTATTGTTTTGATTTAAGACCACTACAAAAATCCATTGCTGCAGGTAAATTAACGATTGAAAGCCAACAGTTGTTACGGATTATAAAGGGAAATGATTATTTGATATATGTACCAAAATTCACGAAAAGCGAAAAGTTTTAATACGTAACGTCATTCATAATATAGTATAGCGGACAAGATATCTTGTCCGCTATACTATATTAGTCACGATGGCTTCAATACCTATATTCATCACGCATTTATGCCAAATTATTTTTTCCAATTAATTGCAGTATCCATATTTAGTATAGCAATTGGCATTTTGCATTGGCAATACAACAGTAAAGAAAAGTCTGAATACACAAAATCCGAAGGTACCCTGACCTATTATGCTAAGGAATATCTAAACTATCCAGCGAATGACCCTGGCGATTACCGGTACATTAAGATAGACAACTATCCTTACATGTTTGAGGTCTACAAACCGAACAGCTTCCCTAGCGATCGAGATTTAGATGACTTACGTATCGGCAACCAAATTGAAGTCTATTATTACGAAACGAATGATACCTATAAATTGCAAATCAACCGTTTCTCTAAATATATTGATTCTAATGGTGTATCGTATTTTATAAGCGATGATTTCCAGAAAAATGGAGGCCTTTTCTTAGTTGGTCTTGGTATTCTTATAGCCATTACTACCGTTATTCTTAAAAACAAGAGAATCATCCAATAAACTAACATCTAGCCATTTAGAAACTAGTCTACTATAGGTTTACATAATAGGGTAATACCGATGAAATTTTGTATTTTTTTAAAACGAGGAATACAACCTATATACGATCTCTTATTTTTGAATGCACAAAGGCAAGAGCTATGAAAACAGGGGAAATCAACGCTTTAAATCCGACAAAAAAATGGATGAAATAGAAATAAAAAGACTTTCACGCCTTACGGCCATCCTTATACAGCTACAAGCGAAACGACTAATCACAGCCAATGAATTGGCTGAAAAGTTTTCTATTAGCAAAAGAACGATCTATAGAGATATCAAAGCCTTAGAGCAGGCCGGTGTTCCCATCCTCACTGAAGAAGGAAAAGGATACACGTTGATGGATGGCTACAGAATTCCGCCTGTGATGTTTTCCGAAAGTGAAGCCAATGCGTTGATTACAGCAGAACAATTGGTGTTAAAGAATAAAGACGCCTCCTTTGTTAGAGACTATAGCGAAGCTATTTCTAAGATAAAATCCGTACTACGCAACAATACAAAAGATAAAGCAAATTTACTTTCGAACCGTGTTGTATCGGGACAAAATAGTACAAACGATCGCACAAGTAATAACTTATCGACTCTTCAATTAGCCTTAACAAATTTCAATCTGGTCCAGATCAGATACTATTCGCCAGATACCAATCAGACAACCGAACGTACCATCGAACCGTTTGCGATATACACCTTTCACGAGAATTGGTTGCTCATCGGACTTTGCCGATTGCGGAATGATTATCGTGCCTTTCGCTTAGACCGTATTCAAAAACTCACGGTACTAAATGAAACATTTGAACCGCATAAAATCACCTTTGAAGAGTATTTTGAAATGACTCGAAAAAAGTGTGAACCACCCTTGCCATAGCGTTGTCACACCTCTGCTTTACTTTTGCAGTGAAACAAAACATAAAGATGATAAATTTTAAAAAACAGGCTTTCATGCTGTGCGCATCCAGCCTATTATCTTTCACTGCACAAGCACAAAAACAACCAACAACAATGAACAACACGACTATTGACAAGTTTTACGTTATCGGTATTTCAACAAGAACAACGAATGAAAATGGACAATCCGCCACAGCTATAGAAGCTTTATGGACCAAGTTCTGGGGTGGAGAAATTCAGAAGAAAATAAAAAATACGCTTAGCGACGATATCTATGCGGTATACACGGATTATGAATCCGATTTTAACGGTCCCTATACGCTGATTATTGGCTACCCTGTCAAGTCATTAGACCACATCCCGACTGGCTTTGTCGGCAAAACGATTGAAACTTCTACCTATAAAAAATTTGTGTCGAAAGGAAAGATGCCTGAAGCCGTTTTTAATACCTGGCTGGAAATATGGGGCGACAAAAATTTGAATAGAGCTTACAAAGCTGACTTCACCATTCATGGTAAAAAATACCATGACGGAAACAATGCGGAGGTAGAAACCTATATTTCAATAGCAGAATAGTTTTATATTTAGGGATTGCTTAGTAAAAAAAGACTATGAAAAAGCATGCAGCATTGGAACAGGTACAAAGACTAGCCTTACACTGCCAAGGACTAACACAACATGCTCCCTTTGGAACAGGAAAAAATGGAGTCCTAAAAGCCGTGGAGCATCTGGGCTATGTGCAAATTGATACCCTATCGATTGTTGAACGTGCACATCATCATTCGCTATGGACACGCATTCCAGACTATCAACCACACTACCTTGATGCATTAATCGAAGAACGAGAAATCTTTGAATATTGGTTTCATGCAGCTTCCTATCTTCCTATGCAGGATTTTCGCTATGCGCTGCCTCAAATGCTACGTATTAAGCAAAATGAAGCGCATTACTACAACCCCGACCCCAAAATCATGCGCTATGTGTTGGATACCATACGCATGGATGGACCAAAAAAGGTGAAGGATTTTGAAAACAAGAAGGAGTTAACGAAAGGTTGGTGGAATTGGAAACCGATGAAAGTAGCACTCGAAAGACTTTTTTTACAAGGCGACTTAATGATCTCCGGAAGAAAGGGTATGCAGAAAATATATGACATCAGTGAGCGCGTTCTACCCGCGCACATTGATGTAACGATGCCCACGCCTACAGAAGAAGCCCAATATCTAGTAAGAACCCATCTACGTGCCTATGGTGTTACCAGCGTAAAGCAGATTATGCACCTTAGAACAGGAAATTTGCTGAAAGAAAATGTGCTGGACGTTTTACGAGCTATGGTTGCTGAAGGAGAAATCCAACAGCTAGACATTCATGGGACTTCTATGTTTGTGCAACATCAGCTGCTGGAAACGGACTTCAACGAACCTTTAGACAATATTCACATTTTATCACCTTTTGATAATTCCATTATCCATCGTGACCGTATTAAGCAACTTTTCAATTTTGATTTTCGCCTTGAATGTTATTTGCCCAAAGAGAAAAGACAATTTGGCTATTTCTGCCTACCCCTATTATTTGGAAACACTTTTATTGGCCGAATTGACTGTAAAGCACACCGAAATAGTAAGAAATTTGAAATCATCCATTTACATATAGAACAGGAAGATATTGCCGTCGAGGTATGGATAAAACCTTTTGTAAAATTAATACAACGCTTTTCCATTTTTAATGGTTGTGATTCGGTTGTCCTAACAAAAGTAAGCCCTTCAAAATTTGAAAATATAATTAAAGCGGAGCTGTTTAATTCAGATTTCTACAATGTTTAATAGGATTTAATGGTATTCTTCTGTAGAACTGTTCAGTGACAAAAATCGCACATTATCAGTTTTTAAGCGTTATTGGAGGTTTTAACTCTTTACTATAAAAGAGCGTGTAGATAATCAGCTGTTTCTTTTAACCCATTTAAACGAAGACTCTCTAGAACTTGATATTCATCCATTTCGGGGTTCTTTTTATTAAGAACTAATTCTTTAAATGCTTCAATTGCTGCTTCATGATTTAGGTCAATAATATCTGTTAAAAAATCGTCAGCACTAATAGCCTTCATCCCAAATGAATCTAAATACTCAGATGGAAAGTCTTTTAAATTATTGGTAACAATAATATCAGCATTCGTTTTTATTGCGGCAGCTAGAACATGCCTGTCCTTCGGATCAGGAAGGTCTAAACTATCAATTAATCCCTCGTAACTCTCTACTAAAGCGTCTGGAAATGCTTTGTTTGCGATGTCAACTCTTTTTTCTGCCACCTGTTCATCGACTCCTTTACGAATCATTACATCTTTCCATTCCTCAAATATAGTGTTACTCCATTTGGGAGTATATAGATCATAATGGGCGAACCAAAATAATAAGTCCCGAATAACAACCGGAAATATAACATTCGTATCTAATACCGCTTTAAAGCGTACGCTATGTATCATACAAACCTAATTCTTCATCAAAATTCATTATATCGATAATATGCTGCCTTTGTTGCTCCTTCATTTGCTCTTTATATTTTAATACATCTTCAAACAAGATACGTCGATGCTTCCCCACTTTAGTAAATGGAATTTCTCCCGCTTCAATGAGCTTAATTATATGAGGACGCGAACATCCAAGAATCTCGGCAGCTTTTTGTGTTGTTACCTCAGTTGCAATAGGCAATATGGAGATAGGCTTACCCTCACTCATCGCTTTTAAAACATCATTAAGAAGCTTTAATGCTTTCAGTGGGATTTTAATTTTAGCATGGGTTTCTTCTATTTCTATCTCTGTGCATTCCTTACTTAACTGAGGTAAAACATTAGATAAGGCAGTGTAAGAGTCAATAGCAACTTTCTGCTCATTTTTTGTTGGCCGCTTAATTTGATCTAAGATTTCCATATGCTATTCATTTTAACAAAAATAAACAAAATAAACGAAACAAACAAAATAAACGAAACAACCTATAGATAAAGACTTAGCATCATGGTTCGCTTTTAATAGCGCAAGACAAATACAATAACCCCCTATTAACCAAGTCGACACCCTCCTAACTATCAAGTATATCCAAACAAAATAAGCCATTACTTTCGCAATGGCTTATTAAAATATTTTCTATACGTAAACCGGAATTACCCCTTCTCTATCAATTTTTCTAAGCGGGTCATCATTTCATCCTTTTCCTTCAACATCCGCTCGTAGAGCGCAATTTTCTCCTCGTGAAGCTTTAAGATACTTTCAACGGGATGAAATATTGGATTTCTATTGACAATTAAACCAGTAGCATTGTCGTGATTCGTAATGGTATTTGCAATAATATTCACAGCTTGTTCCTCATCAAAGTTTTGAATAGCTTCTACAGGTATTTTCAGTGCGGCAGCTACCTGCTCCAGTAAGTTGGACTCTATGGCCTCTTTTTGTTCGAGGAGTGATATTTTCTGTTGGTTCCAGTCTTCGCCAAGATCGTAAGCTAGCGCATCCTGTTTGATACCCAGCATTTCACGGAAGCGCTTAATGTTGCGTCCTTGATGTATTTTAGGATTAGGAGATATTGTATGTGCCATCTCGTAAAGATATCGTTTTTGTAAGCTGCAAATTACTATTTTTTTACCGTAAGTAACAGCATTATCCCTGTAACTTACCTACCCAAAATGTAGCATACAGTGACTAAGCAACCTTACTTTGTATAAAAGGAGGCTAAAACTATGAAAGCACAATCAGAAGGAAGAAAACAAGGAGGCGGTGGAGCACGTCGGAGCAAGCGTAAAGCTCTACGACAAATGACATTATGTCGAGGCCGCGCGATACATAAACGGTTTAATGAGTTTCACCCTGATATACGCTTGCAGGGCAAGTGGCTTAGCGACATTGGTTTCCGTAGCGGCCAAGTCGTAGATATCGTATGTGAAGACCGTAAGCTCACCATTACCATCGCCGAAACACAACGCTTTTTCCTTAAACCAGAGTAATCAGCCTAAAGCCGACACATCTTATAGAGGTGGAAACGCAATGAAAGCTATTCGCATCACTGCTAACCCGTATTTTTAGGGATAGCACCTTAGGCAGCAAGCAGGCTCGTCCCAAACCAAGCAATCCATTACAAATCAACAAATTATACAATAGCCCACACGCTACGAAGAGAAAAGGCCTATTTCTAAGCGCCGACACTTATCTATATCGATTCTAAATAAATCATTCCGCAGACAAAAAAAACCGTTTTTAATACCTAAAAAATCAAAAACAATTCAAACCTTTGCGCTCGTTATTTAGAATTATTATTAATAAAAATAAGAGACGTTTCTATTACCCTTAGGAGAAGGAATTTAAGAATGAGCTCTGCACACAAACAAGCGCTTAGATAGCATCGCAAAATGAGAAAAACAACATTGATTAATTTGGGGACACAGTACATGACCGCCTTACTCCTATTCTGTACTTTGGCAGTAGGCTGTAGCAAAAATGATGCAGACACCACGCCTGATGAGGCTACGCCTACAGCGCCCACTACGCCCACGATAGACTACTACAAGCTACAGCGCGTGGAGAACCTATCGGCAGAGACGGATGATAAAAACCCTACCGTACGAAAAACCGCAGCTATTTTCAGCCTTACTTACAAAAAAGAGCAGCCTTTAAGCTATAGCAAATCGGCCTATTGGGATATTTCTTTTTCGGGGATGTACAATAGTTTTATTGGGGGCAACAATGGCGCTGATGTAAACAATAGAGGGTATTTAGGTTTAGGTAAAGGTAGCGTTGCCATTGTAGAGAAGCCTTTTGAGGAAGTTGTTGATATTCCAGACGACAGTAAGTTTTTCACGAAGGATGGGAAATTTGGCACCGACATTCTAGGGGATTTCGGCGAAGGTACAGGTTGGTATGCTTATGATTTCAGCGGTACGCTAATGAGTGATGGTCGCTATGAAAAACGTCACGTAGCCTACACGTTGAGTAAGCCTATTAAAACAGTTAAGGATGTAATTATTCCTGCGCGCACCATCATCGTCAAATTGGCGAATGGCGATTATGCAAAAATCAAGATGATTAGCTGTTATAAAGATGCGTACAGCCCTGATCAGTGGTTTTTAAATACACCACATATGTTTTTCACCTTCGAATATGTGATTGTTCCAGCGGGCAGCAAAAAGTTTGAAATTAAATAAGCTATTGCCTTCGTACTAAAACAGTCCTAAAATTAAAAGCCACACAACCACCAAAAACATGATGTACAACAAAATAAAAAGCATCTTACTGCTTGTCTGCTGTTGCAGCCTGATCGCCTGTACAAAAACAGAAGACTTACCAGCACTACCCAACAGTAAAATATTAGCCTATACCCTACCGCTTAATGACGGCGATATTATAGGCGCTATCGACCAAGAGCAACGCACAATAACCTTATACCTTCCCTACTATAATGAACTAGAAATTATAGAGCCTAAAATAACAGTAGAAAAGGGCGCTACTTTGGTGGATCCTATTGTGCCAATTTCGGTACTCGACAGCACCGTAACCTACACGGTACGTGGAGCCGATAAAACAACCAATACCTACCGCCTTAAAATTGTTGTTCAGCAACCTGGAACTCCTTTAAAGATTCAAGAGCTATCTTCGGAAAACACCGTAGCCACCTATGGCGTGGGCGATTACAATGTGCAACTCCTAGGCGTGTTCAACACCAGTGATATTGAAAAAATTCAAGCTTTCTTGGTCGATACACAAGGAAAAGAAACAGCCTTAATCGCGAGTAGCGAATTTAGCACGGCCTTTATCCGCGTTATCTACAACAGCGTCACCAAGCAGAAAGATTACTCCTTTGGGGATCTACGCATACCGCCAACCACTATCCCCGGATCGTATACCATTAAGATCAAAGTAAGAGGCGCTAGTGCGGAAACAAAATACCCTATAAAAGTGGCCTACAAACGTCCTGATGTAGCCTACAGAAGCCAAACGCTAAATGCGGGCGAAGCACTCGTTATTAAAAGCAATGGCAATATTTTCCGTGGTTTTAATGCCTTTACCTTGATGGTGGGCGGCAAGAAAGTAAGCTGTCCGATAGAAAACTATAGCGCCACAGAAGCTACGATACGCATTCCTAAAGATATTCCTGCCGGCAGATATTACCCTACGGTGGCGTTTGAAGGCTATCCGGAGCAGGATCAATATTGGAGCTTAACGGTTAAGTAGACTAGTCAAAGGATTATATATAAGATTTAAATTAGCATGAAAATATCAAGAATTAACCCAAGCCTTCGACCTGTAAAAATGCGTAGTCTTGCCGCCTTACTCATGGGCTTGCTACTGCTTTTGAGCTACTCCTGTAAAAAAGAAGAAGCTCTATATCCCTATGCCGAGCTGGTACGTTTTGAAGTTAAAGATGCCACTGGCAATACCTTACAAGCTGCCATCCATGACAACGACATCGTTATCTACTGGCCACCAGACCAAGCCGTACCAGAGAGCATCAGCCCACAGCTAAATGTTTCCGAGAAAGCGAGCATAAGTCCGGCATCGGGCACTAAAGTTCCTTTTGCGGATGGCACAAGATATACCGTTACTGCGGAAGACGGTACGGTGAAAGTATACACCTTAAAAAGAGTACTCAATCAGCCGAAACCTTACCTTAAGGACGAAGGTCGTGATTTCAACTTGAAGACTATGAATGGTAAATTTGTTATCGTGGCGAGCGAAGAGCTTAGTTTTTACGGTGATTATTTTAATCCAGCAGATGGCCTGCTGAAGGTATTCTTACAAACGGCGAACGGCAAAGAAGTAGAAGCGCCTATCGACACAGCAGCTTTTCACCGCAATGTGGTGCGCTTTAATGCTATTCCGGGCGACGATGCCGTCGGTCAATACGTTGGCATTCGCATTGCCAGTGCGCCCTATAGCATCAGTGTTAAGAAAGATTTTGAAATATTGGCCGATCCTAGGCCAAAGCACAACTTAATGACGGCTAATAGCACGGCTAAGATTGGTGGTGAGTTGACTTTTGTTGGAAAAAATATGGACAAAACCACGGCAATTAGAATATGGAATAATGTGTTAAACGGTTACTACGACGTAGAGATTATCGCTAAGCAGACTGATCAGTTGAAGGTAAAGATTCCAGAAACGGGATTTCCTGAAGGTACTTACACGGCTGCTTTCTACAATTATGACCCAATACCAAATTATCCATCGTCCATCAATTCGCTATTGGGCATTTACCGTCCATTTGGCGCAACAATAAAAATTACAAAGTAGACTTACCTACTTACTAAAAAACCAACTAAGGCTTTTTCTTATCCTAAAGGAATGCCTTAGTTGGTTTTTATCATTTAAGACTTAACGTCTACGCACTATCTTTAAAAAGCTTTAGCCTTCGGCCGAAGGCCTAAAAACTAAAAATCCTATCAAACTTGAATAACTATTACAAAGGTCTATTGAAATAAAAAGCATCATCAAAGTTTTTATTCTTTTGGATATAGGCCATCTTTCCTTTGATATCGATGATCCAGTTGAAACGATGGATGAGGTCGGCTCCCATATAGCTTGTCGGTTGATTTTTAATATCGCCAGACATGACATTCACGGGAACATCCTTCAGGTCGAAACCACCGATATGTAAAGCCGGAAGTTCACAAATAAGATTGATGAGCTTATCGCCAGCGGAGTTCTTCATCGTCTTTTCATTTTTAATAGGCAGCTTCGTTGCGAGTGCATGCGTATCCGCAAATGCATTGTTATAGAGCAATGCACCAGAAAAGCCCGATTGCAACAGAAATTCGCCCGGCAGCTCGTTGTTATCTACTGTACTCGTCACCTGAACAAACAACTGTCCTCTTTTGCTGACTAAAGGAACGGCGACGAAGCCCTTTGTATCAGGAACTTGGTCATAAAGCTCAAACTGCGATTTGTCATAGTCTATTTTAAACACCTTTCCATTAAATAATTGGATGCCGACTTTACCATCCGCTCCATAGCCTGTAAACTCGTTATCCCAAATCCAGACGCTATCAATTTTGGTATTGGCCACCTGTATACGATTAACTTTACTCAGTCCTTCAGGAAATTCAGTCGTATCAAACTTCACCGACTCTACCCTAACCTTTCGGTCGGGTGCCAATGATCCCTCACGCATGGCTATTTGAAACATAAGGGTGGCAGAGTCTACATCATTGATTAAGGCTTTAACCAAAATATTGTAATGATTGTTTAGCTGAAAAGGAATACGCTCTTGTGCCTGTAGGGACGAGAAAAGGGCTGATAAGAACAAGGTAAGCGCGGTAATTTTACGCATCATAATTAGCAGTTTTAGGTTCTATAATTTTTATTTTGATAGCTATTCAAATTTCGAATTAAATGTCGATATTTCGCACGTTTTTCAAACAAATGAAGTTCATAGAAATTTAATACGAATTAATACGACTAACAAGCCTTAACCTAAGCAACCATTCTCGCTCACCCAACTCCATGTACCCAACAAGAAAGCTACCTATCTCGCTATTTTCTAGGCTCCACGCTTGCCGTAGCTATTTGACTATGAAACGAAAGAACTATACGCGTAAACACTACACATTACAATTATGGCATGATATTTAGTTTATACATTTTGAAACTAATCATCTTATGCTAATCTAATTAATCATAATCTTATGACAAAAAAAATACATGAACGCGCTATTCTGTTTATAGCACTTTCCGTTCTACAGCTCCCACAGATGGCATCTGGTAAAGAGCTACGGTTAGTCCATGCCGATTTGCATCGATCGAGCACAGCTACACAGCAATCCATCAGCGGTAAAGTTCTGGACAAAAACGGAACAGCCTTAGCTGGTGTAACAGTTAAAAACCTAACAAGCAATGCGACCACACAAACGGACGCTAACGGTAATTTCAGCCTTGCTGGAAAGGCGGGCGACCGCTTCGACTTCAGTTATGTGGGCTACACGCCGCAATCGGTACCCGTTACTAGCGGCCAATCGTTGAATATAACGCTGGTTAGTGCAGATGCTATATTAAAAGATATTGTGGTAACAGGCTACACCAGTTACTCGAAAAAACAATCCGCAAACGTATCTACCGTGGTGCAGGCTAAAGATTTGGCTTCTGTTCCTACAGCGAGCATCGACCAGATGCTACAAGGACGTGTACCCGGGATGAGCGTATTAGCAAGCTCGGGACAGCCTGGAGAGAATGCTACCGTATTAATTCGTGGTGTGGGTAGTATCAACGGAAATACCTCTCCTTTATATGTCGTAGATGGTATCCCTATTGATGCCTCCGCACTTAAAAACTACAACTCTAATGATTTTGAGAACGTAACGGTATTACGTGATGCTTCGGCAAAATCGCTCTATGGATCGCGTGGTTCAAATGGTGTTATCCTATTAACAACGAAAAAAGGAAAAGCAGGACAGCTAAATATTGGCGTGAGCTCACAATTTGGTTTTTCAAAACTTACCCGTCCTAAATTTCAGATGATGAATTCCGAGCAGCGTCTACGCTTTGAGGAAGAAGTAGGCTTAGAAATCGGTAAAGATATCGGTCCGGGTTGGGCATATTCATCGAGAAACCCAGCCAATGCAGGTTGGTCGGCGCAAGAAGCAGCACGAGGCTCACAGATTCTGGATAGCTTACGTGGGTTAAACGTAGACTGGCGCGATTTCTTTTTCCAAACGGGCAAGTTTACCGAGCAGAATGTCAATGTAAGCGGTGGAAATGAAAATATCCGTTTTTTCAGCAGCGCTGGATATTATAAGCAAGACGGAATTGCGAAGCGTTCTGGATTAGACCGCTACACGGTAAAAAATAACGTAGAGTTCAACAGTGGTAAATTCTCTGGAGGGGTGAATATAGCTTTAGGCTATTCAAACTCTAAATTTACGGAAGGCGTTCAATCATCCTCCGTAGGCGCATCAATGGCTTCGGTTTATTATGCTTTACCCTATGAATATCCTTATGCACCGGATGGCACCTTGATTCACTTCGGCAACAGAGATCAGTATTTTATCCTTGACCAGCGTGAAGGTAGTGCCGGTTTGGAGCGTTTACTAAACTCGAGCAGCTCTTCAGAGCTTTTCAACACCAATGTGGGTGCTAATTTGGCTTACCAAATTCTTCCTACCCTAAAGGCACACACGCGCCTAGGGATCGACTACCGCAATAAAACGACACAGGATTATATCAATCCAGACTCCTACTATGGTTCTCAAGACGAAGATCCAACGATTGGTGGTCAAGGTATGTTTGGCGAAGGCTATGCGCGTACGACGAGCATTGTCTCAACAAGTGGACTTACCTACCAAGATACCTTCAACGAGAAGCATAATTTAGAGCTATCGGCTTATTTTGAATACCTATACGATCGTAATCGCTCATTCGGCTATATCGGTTATGGTATTGACGATCGCCTGCCAGGCACTCCTGCCGGCGTAACGGTCAATGATAAATTCTTACCTAAGATCTTAGGCGGCAGAAGCAGCGGCAGCTTAGCTTCTTACATGGCTTTAGCGCGCTACAACTATGACAACCGCTATTCATTGACGGCGAGTTACCGTTATGATGGTTCATCACGCGTAGTGAAAAGCAACCGTTGGCATGGATTCTACTCCTTTGGTGCCAACTGGAATGCCAAAGAAGAAGCCTTCTTAAAATCGGTAGACTGGATTCATCACTTGAACTTCCGTGCTAGTTATGGTACTACAGCGAGTCCATTTGGTGGTTATTTCGACTACTTAGCGACCTTCCGTACGGACATCACATATGATGGTGAAAAAGCTATACGTCCGGCTACACCAGGCAATGATCGTTTTGACTGGGAATATGTAGATGAGTTTAACACAGGTTTTGATTTAGACCTTCTGCCTTCGGGAAGAATACGTCTATCGGTAGATTACTACAATAAGGTTACGAAAAACCTATTTATACAACAGCCACTATCGCAAACATCTGGCTTTGACAGCAATTTGCTGAGCACGGGAAAAATGCGTAACCGTGGGGTAGAAATGAGCCTTCAAGGAGATGTAGTGAAGAAAGATGATTGGGGGATTACTTTGGGTGTCAATGCGGCATACAACAAAAACAAAATACTTTACCTATCGGATGCCTTGACAGAAACCTTAGACGGAAGCACCCGTATTTTAAAAGTAGGTCTTCCTTACGGTACTTTTTATGCACCAGAGTGGGCCGGCGTAAATCCGCAGACGGGTGATGCGCAATACTACAACCGTGATGGATCCATCACGACCTCCTATAGCGAAGAGACACAAAGTGTAACCAAGTCGGGCAGCATGTATCCAAACTGGATCGGTGGTGTTACCACAGGATTCCGCTATAAAAACTTAAGCTTAGATGCCCTATTTGCTTTTGTTGCTGATGTACGTCGTTGGAATAATGAAGATTTCTACAATGAGAATGAAGGCTACATGACCAGTAACCAGAGTATTCGTATGTTGAACGACCGTTGGAAACAACCGGGCGACCAAGCGATTCTACAGCGTTTAGATATTCCGAGAGAGTTTACCTCCAAAGATATTCAAGATGCTTCTTTCATCCGCTTAAGAAACGTGAACTTGGCATACCAGATGCCTAAAACATGGTTTGGACAGAAAAATGTAGTGAAAGGTGCGCGTATCTTCTTCCAAGGTCAAAACTTATTGACCTGGACTTCCTGGAGAGGCTTAGACCCAGAGAATAGCGAAGGTCGCGGACGCTTCAACTACCCTGCACCACGCACCTATACCGCGGGTTTAAATGTTAACTTTTAAATCAAAAGATCATGAAATTATTCAAAATACGACATATCATTACCTGCATGGCCATCGCTGGCCTCGCTTTACAGTCCTGCAATAAGCTGGATTTAAAACCTACGGATACCATCGACCCGGAGAAAGCATATCGCAACCTTAACGATATCGATATGGCCATCAAAGGAGCCTATGCGGGCATGACCTATACGTTAATCAGCAATAGTGTCACCGTGTCGGATGAAGCTATTCTACCTGCGGAAAACGTTGTTTCCAATACCAGCGCCTACCGCTGGCAATATAACTCGGCAAGTAGCACCGTGACGAGCTCCTTTGGCGAGCTATATGTCGTTATCGACCGTGCCAATCGTGCTTTAGCCGGATTAGAACTCCTAAACAACGTAGATGTACAAAAGAAAAACCACTTCAAAGGAGAGCTGTTGGCTATTCGTGCCTATGCACACTTGGAATTGTTACGTGCTTTCTCGGCAGGCTACGCGCCTACTGCTTTGGCCATTCCGTATATGCTAAAGGCAGAAACGGGTTCCCCAAAAAGAAATACCGTTCAAGAGGTTATCGCCTTCCTTAACACCGACCTTAATGATGCTTTAGCCCTTATTGGTGATACCGATGCAGGCGTAAAAAGAATAACAAAAACAGGTGTGTATGCAATACAAGCAAGAACAGCCCTATATGCCCAAGACTGGGATAAAGCGATTGCTGCTGCTACAGCTGCTATCCAAGCGAAGCCATTAGCAAGTGCGGCTAACTTCGCTAAAATATGGACCGATGCGTCCGAACAAGAGGTGATATTCGCTTTGGGAAGAAAAGTAGCCGATTTACCTGTTGACGATGATGACACGCGCGAAGGACCTATTGGCGCTGTATTTTACAGACAGTCGGGCGATTATGCCTTGTATACCCCTTCAAACAAGCTGATGAATCTTTACGACAAAGACAATGATGTGCGCTTCGCGAGCTACGTAAGCTACGAACCAGATCGCGGTGCTGGTAAAGAAAGCTACCTTATTGGAAAATATAAAGGACGTAGCGAAGATACCTTCGGTCTCGTAAATATTAAGCTTTTCCGTACAGGCGAGATGTACCTTATTCGCGCAGAGGCATATGCACAAAAAGATAAATTGGCAGAGGCTGCTGCCGACTTAAATGACCTGCGTAGCGCAAGGATAGACGGTTATCAATCGGAAACTTTTGCAGGTAAAGAGCCTTTAATAAATGCTATCTTTACGGAACGATACAAAGAACTAGCCTTTGAAGGACATCGTTTTTTTGACCTTAAGCGAAGAAATGTAGCTATAGAGCGCTCTGCACTTGATGCTGTGAATACAAATGGAAACCTACGTTTGGAACCTACAAAAGCCCAATACAATTTTCCAATTCCAGCAGTGGAGATGTCCGTAAATAAAGCGATGCAACAAAACCCAGGTTACGGAAAAGACTAATAATGAAGAAAAAAAACTTAATGACGCTCGGTTTAGCAGCTATGCTGCTATCGAGCTGTCAACAAAAACCTAAAGAAACAACACAAGAAGCACAGGAGCAGTATGTACTGGCTATTCATGGTGGTGCTGGCACTATTCTGAAAAAGAATATGACTGACTCCCTAGAACAAGCTTACAAGGTAGCGCTAGAGGCCGCCTTGACGGCTGGTTACGCACAGATTAAAGCGGGTCATTCCAGTCTAGATGCTGTAGAGCAGGCTATTTTTGTGCTTGAAGATTCACCTTTGTTCAATGCCGGAAAAGGAGCTGTTTTTACCAACGATGGTAAAAACGAGATGGATGCTTCCATTATGGATGGCAAAAACTTGGCTGCCGGCGCTGTTGCGGCAGTGACGACCATCAAAAACCCTATTGCTGCCGCACGGGCTGTCATGGAAAAATCGGAGCATGTGATGCTGGTGGGCAAAGGTGCTGAAGCCTTCGCCAAGCAGGCAGGCCTTACCTTAGTTGACCCTTCCTATTTCTGGACAAAACAACGCTGGGATGCTTTACAAAAGATTAAGCTAGAAGACAGCACGCAGGTACAACTTGACCATGACCAAAAACAAAGTAATCGCTTAGGCATTGTCAACAAAGACAGTAAGTTTGGAACCGTAGGCTGTGTAGCTTTGGATAAACAAGGCAACCTGGCTGCTGGCACCTCTACAGGAGGAATGACGAACAAGAAATATGGTCGTGTGGGTGACTCTCCGATTATCGGGGCTGGTACCTATGCCGACAATGCTACTTGCGCCGTTTCCTGCACCGGATGGGGCGAATACTATATCCGTTCGGTAGCAGCTTATTCTGTTTCGGCACTGATGGCCTACAAGGGCGACAATGTTGTACAGGCGAGTCAGGCTGTGATTGACCGTATTGGCAAGATGGGCGGCGATGGCGGTATGATTGCGATGGATAAAAATGGTCATGTAGCCATGCCTTTCAACACGGAAGGTATGTATCGCGGCACGGTGGATAAGGATGGTAATATAAAGGTTGAAATCTATAAGTAGCAATTATGAAAAGATGGTTATTCTTAGCATTCCTTGCCGTCACGGTATTGGGGAGTACAGCACAGCAGAAACAGCCTAAAGGCGCTTTGTTTATTATTGGCGGAGGCCATAAGGATGAACACCTGATGGAGGCCTTGGTGGATGCCGCCAACCTATCGCGCAAAGATTACATCATGGTCTTACCGATGGCTTCTACTGTCGCTGATGAATCGGTAGCCAATATGGTTGAGCAATTTGGTGAGGTTACGGAACACACGGTCACCAGTATAAACTTCAACCGTGAGCAAGCCTACGACAAAGCATTGGTCGACTCCGTGCGCAATGCGCAGCTGATCTACATCACCGGGGGGGATCAGAATCGTTTTATGAGTGTCGTAGATAATACACCTTTGTACGATGCTATCCATGAAGCTTATCAAAATGGCGCTTGCATTGCAGGTACCAGCGCTGGAGCTGCTATGATGAGCGAGACCATGATCACGGGAAACCAGTTGAAAGATGAGACGTACAAGTCGACATTTGACCGACTAGAAAAGGAGAACTTGGAAACGGCGAAAGGTCTAGGGCTCATTAAATCGGTTATTATTGACCAGCATTTTATTAAGCGTAGCCGCTACAATCGTTTGTTTACCGCATTAGCTGAATATCCAGATAAGATTTGTATCGGCATTGATGAGGGAACTGCAATTATTGTACGCCGCAAAGGCGTTGAGGTTGTTGGCGAATCATTAGTTATTGTCGCTAAGAATGTTAAAGGCCTGAAGAAAAAGGATAATGGCCTACTTACATGGGAAAACCTAAGTCTAAGTTCTTATCATGAAGGCATGCGTTTCAAAATAAAATAACGGAAGTATAAAGCTTAAAAAAGCCCTTTGGTGTACACCAAAGGGCTTTTTTAAGCTCTGGTGGCAATCCCCTATTGCTAAGTCAAAAAACAAATAATTGTCATAAAAGTCTAAAAATAGAATTTTAGTTAACAGCGTTAGGAAAATAATTTTACCTTTGCCTAACGTTGTTAGATAATTTAATATGGCAAGTAAAGATCGTATACAGAGACAAAAAGAAGAAACTAGAAATAGTATTCTCGATGCCGCCTACGCGATTGTCAAAGAAGAAGGTTGGGAAGGGTTAAACATGCGGAAGATTGCCGATCGCATTGAGTACACCGCTCCTATCATCTACGAGTACTTTGCTAACAAAAATGCTATTTTAATAGAACTAACACAAAAAGGGTATAACAACCTAACGAAGCTTATCCGCGTAGCACGCGATACGGAAACAGATCCGGACTTGAAGCTACAAGCTATGTGGACTGCTTTCTGGGATTTTGCTTTTGCAAATAAGGAATTATACCAAGTCATGTATGGTGTCGAAATGAAGTGCTGTTCGCAAACGATTGTACCTCCTGTTGAAACACCTTTTGAGCTTTTTATAAATAGTATTGCTGACCTTATGGCTGATCAACAACCCACAGCAGCAGAACTGAAAATTAAATATTATACCTTCTTCTCCGTGATTCATGGATTGATATCGGTTAATATGATTGGAAATGGTTTATCGGACGCTACAAACGAGCAAATTTTTAAAGATGCTGTAAGCGCCATCACTAAATCGCTTTATAAAGAAGACGTAAACGCATAAAGATTAGCACAATATACAAAGTGCTTCTTTTTTAAAACATGACTTAACAACGTTAAACACCTTAACACTATTAAAAAATATATTTTTTAATCCCTATACTAAAAAAATGCAAGAGGCAATTAAATTGAAGCATATTTACGACTTACACACACCCTTTACTTAACACTGTTATATAATTTAACTTCATTAAATCTTTCTTCTACTTTCTTATTTCCGATACGGTTAACCTTAGCGGTATTACAGGCTAAGGTCCCCTATTTGTTCAGCAAATAACAAATAGGTAAAAAATGAGTAGACGTTTGATTTATCGATTAACAACGTTAAATAATATAACTTAATTAAACGAAAGGATTTTCTTCCATTCAAACTATTTATCCCTTTACACAAAAATGAAGAAGTTATTTTTTTCCAGCATTCTCCTTGCCTTGATTATACAGGCTTGTTCTGAAAAACCAGCGCAAACGGAGGCAGCAACACCTGAGGTGCCTGTTTTCACGGTACAAGAAAGTGAGACCAACACCGTACAAGAATATCCAGCTGCAATCCGTGGCGTTGTGGATATTGAAATCCGTCCACAAGTTAGTGGCGCCCTAGAAAAAGTTTATGTAGATGAAGGCGCTTATGTTACTAAAGGACAATTACTTTTCAAAATCAATGAACGCCCCTACCGCGAACAATTGAATAGTGCGTTAAGTACGGTGAATGCCGCTAAGGCTGCCATTATCAATACCCAATTGGAGATTGATAAATTAACGCCTTTGGTACAAAACAAAGTCGTTTCTGACTACCAATTGAAAACGGCTCAAGCAAGCCATCAAATTGCGCTTTCCAATTTGGCTCAAGCACAAGCGATGGTGGAAAGTGCGAAAATAGATTTAGGCTACACGCAGATACATGCGCCTGTAACAGGCTATATCGGCAAGTTGCCTAAGCGTCAAGGAAGTTTGCTTGCCGCCACTGATGCGGAGGCGCTCACTACCCTATCCAACGTGCAACAAGTTTATGTTTATTTCTCTTTAGGAGAGGTAGATTTCATCAACTTCAAAGATCAGCATGCTGGCAGTACTTTACAGGAAAAAGTTAAAAACTTAGCGCCTGTAAGCTTAGAATTGGCTAATAAAACCAATTATGAGGAGCTTGGTAAAATCGATGTTATCGATGGCCAGTTTGATCAAAATACAGGTTCTATTATGCTACGTGCTACATTCCCGAATCCTCATGGCGCTTTGCGCTCTGGTAATACCGGCAAAATACAGCTAAAGATGAAGCATGACCATGCTTTGCTTGTTCCACAAGCAGCTACCGTAGAGGTACAAGATAAGGTCTTTGTTTATTCGCTAGACGCTGCCAATCAGGTTACCAAAAAGCAAATTCAGATTATTGGTCGCAGTGGTACAGATTACCTAATCGGCGACGACTTAAAAGCAGGAGACCGTATTGTCTTGAAAGGATTTGAGAGACTACAAGACGGTATGAAAATCACGCCGGAAAGTGCAAAAGTAGTGGCAACAAAAACGAAATAAATAGTATAACAATCGATGTTTAAGAAATTTATAAATAGACCCGTACTGGCAACGGTGATCTCCATTATCCTCGTTATTTTAGGGGTATTGGGCTTATACAAACTGCCATTACAGCAGTTCCCTGATATTGCTCCCCCATCTGTATTGGTGACGGCTTTATATCCTGGAGCAAATGCGGAAACGGTACTGCGTGCCGTAGCTCCTTCTTTGGAGGAGTCCATCAATGGTGTAGAAAACATGAGTTACATGACCTCTACAGCCAGTAATGATGGGTCGCTCTCCATTATGGTTTACTTCAAATTGGGGACAGACCCCGATCAGGCTGCCGTAAACGTGCAAAACCGGGTGGCACAGGCGACCAATCAATTGCCTGAGGAGGTTATCAAAGCTGGTATTACGACCAATAAACAACAGAATAGTTTGTTGATGGTGGTATCCTTATATGCTGAAGATGACAAGGCTTTTGATGAAACCTTTTTGGCCAACTATGCGCAAATCAACATCATTCCGGAGATTAAAAGGATTTCTGGTGTAGGTCAAGCGACGGTGTTTGGTGGAAACAAAGATTACGCTATGCGTATCTGGTTAAACCCTACACAGATGGCTACCTACAACTTAACACCTAACGAAGTGACGGCTGCCATTCAAGATAAAAACTTAGAAGCAGCGCCTGGTAAATTCGGTGAAAGTAGTACGGAGTCTTTCGAGTATGTTATCAAGTACAAAGGTAAACTCAACAAAGCACAAGACTACGAAAATATCATCATCCGTTCGAATGCTGATGGCTCTACATTGCGTCTTAAAGATGTAGCTAAAGTAGAATTAGGCTCTTACACGTACGGTAGTTCTACCAAGGTAAATGGAAAGCCTGGAATCAATATTGGTACCATGCAGTTGGCAGGTTCCAATGCGAATGAAATTCAGGTAGCTATCGACCAGCTGATGGTGAAAGCGGCTAAGGACTTCCCTAAAGGCGTTAAATACTTGATTCTATACAACACGAAGGATGCTTTGGACCAATCTATCCATCAAGTGATATCGACGTTAATAGAGGCCTTTATTTTGGTGTTCTTGGTGGTATTTATCTTCTTGCAAGATTTCCGCTCGACGTTGATTCCGGCGATTGCCGTTCCTGTAGCTATCTTAGGAACCTTCTTCTTTATGATGTTGTTTGGCTTCTCCATCAACCTATTGACACTATTCGCTTTGATATTAGCGATTGGTATTGTGGTCGATGATGCCATTGTCGTCGTCGAGGCGGTGCACTCCAAGATGGAACATAGCCATATGCCTGCCAAGGAAGCAACCACCTCTGCTATGGGCGAAATTACGGGTGCGATTATCTCCATCACTTTGGTGATGTCGGCGGTATTTCTACCAGTAGGCTTCATGGAGGGTTCGACGGGTGTATTCTACCGCCAATTTGCCTTGACTTTGGCCATCGCTATTATTATCTCGGCGGTTAACGCTTTGACATTAAGTCCGGCTTTGGCAGCGCTATTCTTAAAGAGTACGCACGGCGAGGGCGAGGGCGAAGGCGAGAACAACGGTGAGCCGGCAAAAAAGAAATCCTTCAAGGAGAAATTCTTTCTGGGCTTCAACCGTGGTTTTGAAAACCTTACCAATAAATATTTAGGTGGTATCAAGCTATTGATTCGCTACAAATGGTTAAGCTTAGCGGGCTTGGTGCTTGTTACTTTAGCCACGACTGTATTGGTTAATAAGACTAAGACAGGATTTATTCCTTCGGAAGACCAAGGGTTCATGGCAATTTCGGTTTCGATGCCGGGTGGTACTTCTTTGGAGCGTACGGTAAAAACAATTGATGAAGCTCAGAAAATATTGATGGACTTGCCTTCGGCAAAAACTGTCAATGCGATGTCGGGTTTCAACGTGATGACGCAGTCGACGAACCCGTCGACGGGGGTTATCTTCTTGCTCTTGAAGCCAGCGAAAGAGCGTGGTGAGATTAGCGATATCAATGCGATTATGGCTGAAGTAAACCAGAAGCTATCGGTAGTTAAAGGGGTTGATTTCTTCGTCTTTACCTTCCCTACCGTTCCGGGATTTAGTAACGTGGATGGTTTGGATATGGTCTTGCAAGATAAGACAGGTGGCACGCTAAATAAATTTAGTGAGGTCGGTAATCAATTTATTGGTGCATTGATGCAGCGACCAGAAATCGCGGTAGCCTTCACCACTTTTAAAGCTGATTATCCGCAATACAACTTGGAAGTTGATGAGCTTAAAGCATCGCAATTGCAAGTGAATGTTAAAGATATTTTACGCACGATGCAGGCTTATTTTGGTTCGTCGCAAGCGACAGACTTCAACCGTTTTGGAAAGTACTACCGCGTGATGATACAGGCGGAGAAAGGCGAGCGTGCTAATGTAAATGCTTTGGAAGGTATCTACGTTCAAAACAAGTTTAACCAACCGGTGCCGATTAAAACATTGGTGACTTTGACACGTGTTTATGGTCCGGAAACGGCTTCCCGTTATAACTTGTTTAACTCGATTAGTGTGAACGCTATTGCAGCACCAGGCTTCAGTTCGGGTGACGCTATCAAGGCAGTGAATGAGGTTGCAGCAGAGCAGCTACCGGCCGGCTATAGTCACCAATTCTCGGGTATGACGAAAGAGGAATTATCTTCTGGTGGGCAATCGGCTATTATCTTCGGCCTTTCCCTATTGTTTATATACTTCTTGTTAGCCGCTCAGTATGAAAGCTATATTTTACCATTCGCTGTTATCTTATCGATTCCAACGGGTATACTTGGTGTCTTTATGGCCATCGGCTTAACGGGTATTGAGAATAATATTTATGTGCAGGTGGCACTCGTTATGCTTATTGGATTGCTCGCTAAAAATGCCATTCTGATTATTGAGTTTGCCCTACAGCGCCGTCGTGCTGGCGAAACCCTACTCTTCTCGGTAGTTGAAGCCTCGAAGCTACGTTTACGCCCGATTATCATGACGTCGGTAGCCTTTATCGCCGGACTTGTGCCGATGATGAATGTCAAAGGTCCATCGGCTATGGGTAACCACTCTATCAGTATCGGTGCCGCTGGCGGTATGCTTTCAGGGGTTATTTTAGGCTTATTCATTATCCCTGTACTGTTTATGCTTTTCCAACAATTGCACGAAAAGATTTCCGGTCCGATGAAACCGCTTGAATCGCCGAAAGCATAAACGCATCATCGAGAACAACACCCTTAAAACACTCGCTATAAAACGGGTAAAGGGCTTAACATTTTTAAAAAGAACATCGACAGATGAAAAAAAATAATAGTAAACTACTTGTCGCGACCTTGGTCTTGGTCGCGACTATAGCTTCCTGTAAGGTATCTAAAGACATCGCTATTCCGCAGGGGGCTCTTCCGGATAGCTACAGAGGTGCCGATACGACGCAAGCTACAGCGAGCCTAGCGGGCAATACGGCTTTGGCAGAATTACCATGGCAAGATTTCTTTGCTGAGGAGCAGTTGAAACCGCTTATTGAGCGTGCGCTAGCAAAAAACAACCAGCTACAACTGGCCTTAAAAAACCTTGAAATTGCAGAACTGCAATGGAAGAAAGCGAAATGGGGCAATGTTCCCGAATTGCAAGTGGGCGTACAGGCGAGCAGCAATAATCCTTCGGAAAATAGCATGTTGGGTGCCAACTTAAATCAGGCGCTACAGCGTACACATATTGAAGAGTTTGCCGTAAATGTAGGACTTACTTGGGAGGCTGATATCTGGGGTAAAATAAAAAACCAAAAGCAGCTGGCTATGGCCAACTACTTGCAAACAGATGAGGCTAAGAAGGCGGTACAAACGGCTTTAATCGCTACTGTTGCGAAAGGATACTACAACTTACTGATGTTGGACTACCAGCTTAACACGGCTAAAAGAAATGCTGCACTGAGCGCCGATACGCGTAAGCTTATCCAGCTCCAGTTCCAATCGGGACAAGTAAGCTCTTTGGCGGTAGCACAAGCGGAGGCACAGCAGCTCAATGCGGAGAAGCTTATCCCCATCTTTGAGCAGCAAATTGCGGTGCAAGAAAATGCATTAAGCATCTTGGCAGGCACCTTCCCGAGTGCGGTAGAAAGAGGCGCTGGCTTAAACGTTGTGCCGTCGAGCGAGCATAGTGCAACAGGTCTTCCGTCGGCTTTGGTAGCCAACAGACCTGATGTAAAACAAGCGGAATTAGCGCTAACGGCTGCAAATGCTGAGGTTGGCGTAGCTAAAGCGGATTTCTACCCTGCTTTGCGCATCAGCGCTACTGCGGGTGTTAATAGCTTTGAAGCAAGCAACTGGTTTACCTTACCTGCGTCTCTATTTGGTACGTTAACGGGTGGTCTTACCCAGCCTATCTTACAAGGACGACGCATTAAAACCAACTATGAAGTGGCTTTAGTGAATCGGGAGAAAGCGGTTATCAGCTTCCGTGAATCGGTTCTGGTAGCGGTTTCGGAGGTGTCTAATGCTTTGTTATCCATAGATAAATTGGGCAGTCAGCAAAACGTTCTTCAGCAACGTACAAATACATTGGAGCAAGCTATTGGCCGAGCAAACCTTCTTTTCCAAGGTGGTATGGCCACTTATCTAGAAGTTATTGTTGCGCAGGAGCAGCTGCTACAAAGTGAACTTGAGTTAGCAACAAACAAACGTGACCAGTTGGCTGCGCGCGTTGAACTATACCGCTCCTTAGGTGGCGGATGGCGATAATTTTGATTTTTATTTTGTTTAATTTTATCTCTGGATTGTACTAATCCCGTAAGCCCGGTGTTCGCATCGGGCTTTTCGTTTTTTAAGAAATTGTGTTGTGAAGGCTATGCTCTGGTATCCTTGTGGTGAAGGAGGACGATATGCTAGGATATACAGCGTGTAGATTTAGGCCAAATCGACTAGTTTAGAAAGCGAAATTTCTAAAGCATTTGCAATTTCAAGTAGGGTAAAAAGCGTCGAATTTACCTTTCCATTTTCAATCTTTTCGATTGCTTGGCGGTCTTTAGCACAAGCTCGTTCTAAATCAGCCTGACTCCACCCTTTCTTTAGGCGAAGCTCAACAATACGCTGGCCAAGTTTCCTTTTTAGTTCTTCTCTAGTCACAATTCAAATAATTACTTATAAAAAACGTTTTGGAAACAAGAACAATATTTGAATGAGGTGCTTAAGGCTATTTACTTTCCAAAGCTTTTAACAAACGTTCATACAAGGCTTCTTTTTCGGCATGAAGCTTTTTAATTTCTTCATAACTCTCGATAAGTTTATCAACTGGATTAAAGGATGGTTGATAACTAAATCCGGAAGCAACAGCATTATCTTTAAAATCTTGAAAGGAATACGTATTTGCAATAATATTCACAGCGCGTTCCTCGTCAAAGTTTTGAATAGCTTTTACAGGAATTTTCAGCACAGCGGCTATCTGCTCCAATAAATTCATTTCTATTGTTTCTTTCTGTTCTAGTAAAGAGATTTTCTGTTGGTTCCAGTCTTCACCTAGGTCGTATGCTAACGATTCCTGTTGAATACCCAACAGTTCTCTAAAGCGCTTTACATTGCGCCCATGATGTACTTTAGGATTAGTGCGCATTATCTGTGTCATTTCGTAATGAATCTCATTGCTAATTAGACAAATTACTATTTTTTAAGATAAGTTACAGCTTTAGAATGGTAACTTATCTACCCATATGATTGATTATGGTGAGAAAAAGAAGATATTTCATACTATTTTACACACTTGGACTTTCTAAACGATGCTTCGACAAGCTCAGCATGACGGTTTGGATGGATTGGTGCAAACTAGCTAAAGTTGTGCGAATGGCTTATTATACGCTAGCGTTGCAAACGCTATTCTCAAGCATCCTCGTTGCAAACGAGGACGATGTATGAGTTGATATAATGGCTTATTATACGCTAGCGTTGCAAACGTTATTCTCAGGCATCCTCGTTGCAAACGAGGACGATATGCTGGTTATACAGCATGTAGACTTTCTAAACGATGCTTCTACTTGTCATCCTGAGCCTGTCGAAGGACAGCATGACAGTTTGGATGGATTGGTGCAAACTAGCTAAAGTTGGGTGAATGGCTTATTATACGCTAGCGTTGCAAACGCTATTCTCAAGCATCCTCGTTGCAAACGAGGGCGATATGCTGGGATATACAGCGTGTAGACTTTCTAAACGATGCTTCTACTTGTCATCCTGAGCCTGTCGAAGGACAGCATGCTAGTTTGGATGGATTGGTTTCTGTTGGGCGTACTGCTGCGCTAGGGATTGGAGCGGCATCCTTTTGTGGAGCTTGCGCAACAAAAGATAGAGCGGAAAGCCCGACTCGCTGTTGCCCTTCGGTAAGGCAACAGCGAGGAGCGCCCTCGTTATTATACTTTATAGTATTGTTCCCATCCTTTGCCGGGTGCTGGCCCATAGAGCAGGGCGTTGGCGAAGGGATCGTTTACAATCTCTTTTTTCACGGGGTCGAAATCAAAGGACCGATTTAGTCGCTGTGCTATGACGCCGAGGCAGAATACCTGACTCAAGGGGCCTGCTATTTCGAAACTTGACCGTGCTTTCTCCTCACCTTTGCATGCTTTCAAGAAGTTGGCAAAATGGTTTGAAGGGCTCTCTATAACTGTGGGAAGGCGTTTTTCGAGCTCTTTAGCTTTCTCTTCGGAGATGATGGACAGCGTGCTACCGTGGGAGCCTCCCTTGAAAATGAGGTCTTTGCTATAGATAATTTTGCCTGGATTTAGCTTCGCCGCTTCTATCTTGCCGGTGCTTGGCGCCGGGATATTGGGGTCCAAACCGGAAACGCCATAGCCGGCTGGTATCTCGGGAAAGTTATCTAGCCCATCGTACCAGTTGATATCTACGGCGGGAAGATTTTTACGCTTCGGAAATCGGAATTTCAGGGTCGACGATTTCGGGAAAAAGTATGAGTTATGCGCTAGCAGCTTGACGGCCTCCACCCGTGTCGGCAGGCCGAGTTCTAAAAACTCATGTGCTGTATCCAAGATATGTGCTCCCCAGTCGCCAAGGGCACCCATACCGAAGTCAAACCAGCAGCGCCACTGACCGTTGATAAAATCTTTGTTGTAGTCATGGCCGAGGGTCTGCATTTGCCACAAATCCCAGTCTAGGGTGCTTGGAATACGCTCGGGATAGGGAAATCCTTTGATGCCGGCATCCCAGGTATGCCAGCGTCGAGCGAGGTTCATATGGGCATCGATGCGTGTGACATCTTTTATGATGCCAGCTTCCTGCCATGCTTTAAACTGGAAGTAATTGGCTTCGGAATGCCCCTGATTGCCCATTTGGGTGACCACCTTATTAAATTTACGTGCTTTTTGGGTCATGAGCTCCACCTCCCAAAAGGTGCTGGCCATAGGCTTTTCGACATAGACATGAATTCCGAGGTCGATGGCCATCATGGTCATGGCAAAGTGCGCAAAATCGGGCGTTCCTATGGAAACGGCATCTATTTGACTGCCCATTTTGTCAAACATGGTTCTGAAATCTTGGAAACGTGGCACATCAGGAAAGAGGCTGAGAATTTCCAAGGTATGTGGGGCGTTCATATCCACGTCGCACAGGGCGACAATATTACATAGGCCTGTTTTGTGGAAGTCTTTAATGATTTCTCCAGCCCGATTGCCGACGCCTATACAGGCTAGATTAACGCGTTCATTGGCTGAAGCACGCTTCATGCCGGCTAGCGCTGTCTGCGACAGCAGCAGTCCGCCGCCCACCATAGCGGTATTGCGCAAGAAATTTCGTCTTGTTAGCTGCGTCATGGTTACAGTTCTTTAATCTTAATATTTTTGAAATTTACGGCATCACCATGGTCTTGCAGGAGGATATGTCCTTTTACGGCTTCGCCGAAATTAGGCCAATCTTTGTATTTGCTATCAGCTACTAGGGCTTTAAACTCGGCGGAACCACGCTTGTAGCTCACCATTTTGATGCCATTGAGGTAGTGGGTCACTTGATTGTCGGCCGTTACGACGATACGGCCTCTATTCCACTCGCCAATGGCGCGCGGTGCTCTAGGGTGCTTCTGGGAGGTGATAAGGTCATAGAGCGAGGCCATGGTGCGGTTTCCACTCTTTCCCAACTTGGCATCGGGATGATTTGCATCGTCCAATATCTGATATTCCAAGCCGATGGCGGAGCCTTTGGTTTCCTCTTTCAGGGTAACAAAATATTTGACGCCGCTGTTGGCTCCTTCTGTGATTTTGAAATCAAAGGATAGGTCAAAAGCTTGGTATTGCTTTTTAGTTACGATGTCTCTTCCATTGGTAGACTCGGCTCCATCAGATTTTAAGACGCGTATTTCACCATCTTTTACGACCCATCCTTTTTTAGGAAATTCTTTACCATCAATACTGCGCCACTGCTTGGCATCGACACCATTAAAAAGTAGGCTTACACCTTCCTTTTTCTCGACTTCGGAGAGGTTATTATTTTTGAGGTTTACGACATATACATCGGTAGGCAGTTTGGTGAACGCCAGGTTCTCTGTTTTAATACGGATATCCTTGAAGTATACCTTTTTGCCGGCCAAATGGTCGGCTACTGCATGTACCTGCAAGCCGATGATACCTGTTTTATCTAGGGTGTCTATCAGTACGGCTGTCGGTGTGTCGTTAATCCAAACGCGCACCTCATCACCTATCGCTTCGATACGTACTTTATTGTATTGCTCTATTTTATAGGCTTTTTTGGCGGCTTCATTGAGGTCTAATGGGTACAGCCAATTGCGGCGTGCTTCATCATAAATACCGCCGGACCATGCCCGTGGTGTAGGGTCGATATCGACCTGCGTGCCATAGACAAGGCCTTCTCCTTTGTTGCCTTCGGGATTAAACTGACTCCTAAATTGAACCCCGGAATTGGTTTCGGTGCCTTCTAGCTTGATGTCCAACTCTAAGATGAAATCTCCGTATTTCTTTTCGGTAGCTAAAAATGAATTGGCGATGCCTTTCTGCATCTCGCCGACAATAGCTCCATCTTGGATGGTATAGTTGGCTTTGCCTCCAAGAATATGCCATCCGGCCAAGGATTTGCCGTCAAATAGGGATTTGAATCCGTCGGACTTGGTTTGTGCTCTTCCCGTTGATAGCGTTAAGAGCATCCCACAGGCTACCATCATTAAAAATTTCTTTCTCATATGTTTCATTATTTTGGTTTATCAGCATTGATTAGCAGGCAACCTCTTCACCTATATCCTATACAGTTGATAGGTATATAAGCTAAAATTGTCCTTTAATAAATTTGAAGTCGGTTTATAGGGTTTTTCTATTACTCCACTTAAATATATGAATTTCAAGCTACAACGATGCTATTAATCACAAAAAAAGGTTGGTATCTATGTAGATACCAACCTTTTTAGCTTTTTTCCTTAAAGACGAATCTTATCGTGGATAAATGCTTTGCTATTAAAAATCGTACGCTAAGCTCATTCTAAAGTTTGTCGGTGCTGTAGAGCGCCATCCATAGTGGGTATAGCCCCAAGCGCCAGGGAAATGGCCTACATAATTATAGCGGTTGGTGACATTATCTACCAATACATTTATGCGGTAATTCCCTGTTTTGTAGGATGCACCTAAGTTTAGGTTAAACATATCGTCTGGTAAGTACTTCTCTTTGGTCACAGGCCACGCCGCACGTTTTGCTTGGTACCCATAACCTGCCGATAGGCCTACTCCTTTTAATGAACCTTGCTGCACGGTATAGGTTAACCAAGCATTGGTGATATGTTTTGCCGTTCCGTATAGCATCATCCCTATTTTCGCGGGATCATTGTCTTTACTAACTTTTGCATCGGTATAGGCGTAGTTTATCATCACCTGAAAAGCATCATTAATCTTTCCGTTGATATCGACTTCAATACCTTTTGAAAGAGCCTCACCACTTTGCTCTACCCTGCCTGGAAAATCAGGCCCTGCAGTTGTCAAGATATTTGTTTTCGTCACGCGGTAAGCGGTCAGAGACGACATCAAACGACCTTCAAACCAAGTCTTTTTCACACCTATTTCTGTATTTATTCCTCGAGATGCTTTAGCGTCACCACCGTCTTTTAAGGTACCAACTTGCTCTTGAAAACTTTGGTCATAGAGCGCATAAGCCGTTAATTCAGGTGTGATAATACCTGTAATACTTCCGCGTGGCGTTAAGGCTCTATTTTTTACTGGTAAACCATTTGCGGCAGGGCTTTTCTTGCTTGTCTCGGTATAGCGAAGTCCGGCACCTAAACGTAATCTATCGTTCAACAGTAGTAACTCCTCTTGGAAATGAGCCGAGTAGTAGGAATACTCTTGCAAGTACATGGCGCCACGCTCCCGTAGCGATCGACTGCGATCGTAAGAAGGAATATCCGATTTACGCAGGTAACCATACTTCGGATTGTAGATATTAAATTTACCACCAATAGAGTCTGGCAAAGCGGTCCAGTCGGCCACATAGGATTTCGTTCCCATGTCTAAACCGATTAAAATATTACTTTTTGTATTACCGATGTTAAACTTACCGCGCGTGAACACCTGCCCTACGGTCGATGTATTCAAGGCATCATTAATACTCAATCCGCGGTATAAATTTCCTTCGGCATCAATGGAGTTATACTTGGAATATAGGGAGGCTCCTTCCATACCTGAATTGATATAGCCAAACTGCCCTGTAAGCGACCAATTATCAGACAATTTATGGTTCACAGAACCATACACATTATGTTCTTTGGAAACCGTAGGGTCGATAATTGGATCGTTAAAGCTAAAATCTCTAGGCACTTCTTTAAATCCCTTTATTCCATAGGCATATTTAGAAAAACCACCTGTAAAAGCGTTATGCGAGTAGATATACTCTACAGTGAAGTAGGTATCGCTTGAAGCGAAGTATTTTAAGGATGGATTGATTACATACTGCTCATTGGATGTGTAGTTTACGTGCGAATTTTTCTTCGTACCCATCACGTTGAAACGTCCCAATAGTTTACCATCTTTCGTCAGCTTGGTATCGACGTCGGCCTCTGCACGATATAAATTGAAGCTACCAAGGGTGATTCTAGCTGTTCCTTTATCGGAACCCGTTGGCTTTTTAGTAACGATATTATAGAAACCTCCGGGCTGTGTATTCCCCATCATAAAGCCCGCCGGCCCTTTCACAAACTCAATTCTTTCGACAAAGGACATATCTTCACGTAGCGGACCAAAGCTACCACTCACGTCCATTCCGTTACGCAAATTAGAGGCTGCAAAGCCCCTTACGGCAATACCGGTGCTCGCCTCTTCCTGATGGTAGATGGTGCGGGCACCACTAACGTTCTTCGTAAATCCTTCGGCAACAGACAATACAAACTGATCGTTCAACATGCTTTGATCAATAACCTGAATATTCTGTGGCGTAACTAAAAGGTTCTCCGAAATGCGTAAAGTAGACGATGGTACATTCTTCTTATTGACAAAAACGGATACAGAATCGATTTGATGTACCGCTTGCAAATTCCAATTTAAAGCTTGATTTCCTTGCTCGCTAATGGTGACTTTACGCTCTACTTTTTTTCCTTGATAATTTAAGGTAAGCACGTAAGACTTATTCTCCAGATTATTGAACACGAAATTTCCATTGTTATCGGTTAGGATATAAATTGGGCCTTTGTCAAGCGTTATCTTTGCATTCGCAATAGGATGCAACTCATTGTCAACAAGCTTTCCTGAAATGCGCGCTTGCTGCTGCGCAAAAAGGCTACCGCTCCCAAGCAGTAACGATTGAAGCAAAAAGATAGATACTACCTTAGTTTTTCGATTACCAGACATCTTATTTAGAATTAATTTAATTAAATTTAAAAAGTTGATGCAAAAGTAGCTTCTGGAGGACTTAAGGAGTTTTCCAATTAGTATAAATCGTTAGGAGTTTGGTAGTATAATGCTAAAAGAGAATACAGAATTATCGGATATTATAGCGTTTTTCGAAATAGAACGCTGGGATGAGGTTTCTCAGGACTTCAAGTTGTTGGAAAATGAGCAAGGTATTTTCAAGACATTATATATTCACGATGCCGCAGGGTTGACTATACGTGAATATAGTTCGGCCTATAAGGAGGATTATGCATGGAACTATACGGTTACCAATTCTAACCAAATACAAATCAGCTTTTTCTTCAATGAGGAGCCTATTCACGACACTATCGATGGACAATTAAATGAGTATCTGCCCTATCATAACTATATATACTACACCCCTAACGAGGCTAAAGTAGAAATTCATTTTCCGCAGGGCAAGCGATATCAGCATCTAGATATGTATGTGCCGCTTAATTATTTCGAAGAATGGATAGATAGCCATCCTGAAGTCGCTATTTTTCAAAGAAAGATTTATGCACAGCAATTTGCGCGCTTATTCCCGTCAGGATTACCTATTACGGTTGAAGCTTTGACCATCTTACTAGCTATTAAGACCTGCACGCTAACGGGTATTGTTCGGGACTTTTTTATGAAGGCTAAAACACTCGAGCTGTTGACCGTTTTATTTGAAGCGAGTAAAGAGCAGCAGGAACATGCGAAACCAAATCAGGCTATTAGGCTACGCCAAACGGATATCGCTATCCTAAAAGCGATAAAGGATTTTATCGAATTAGACACGGAGCATTTTCACACGATTGATTACTTATCTAAAAAGTTTAATATCAATGTCTTTAAATTAAAAAAGGGTTTCAAAGAAGCCTATGGGGTTGGTGTGTTTGAATATGCTAGTCAAATAAGAATGGATAAAGCGCTCAAACTTATCCATACATCAGAATACTCCGTCAAAGAGATTGCTTTTCGCATTGGCTATTCCACCGTTTCATCATTCTCCTCGGCTTTTAAAAAGGTGCATGGCGTATCGCCCAATAAACTACGCCTATAGTAATTTTATATTTTAAACACCTTCCATTGATGTTTGCGCAGTGCATACGCAGAACACAGTAAAGGATATTTTTTATAAAAACAACTAGGCTACCAATATAATATGTACTTTAGTATATGCTGTTAAGGGTCTAGGTCAGACACTTGCATGCCCTTTTGCAGCCTAACCAATACTACGTATCAACCTCCCAAGAGGCTTACGGATTTTAAACTTTAAATACACTTTTTTTTAATCAGTTCGAAACAGCTACTAGTCGTCTAGGATTAGTCTATTTTGATGATGCTCGAATCTGCACTTCAAATCTGGTTTTGTTTTGCAAAAGAAAGAACAAAAGAAGTGTAAAACCTGATTTTAAGAAAAAAATAAACTAAAAACCTAAAGATGAAACACCTATTACTAGCACTACTATTTTCAGTTGTCTCCTTTTCATCGATGAGTCAAGAAAGCAAGTACCCTATTAATTACCAAATTGTTTATAAACACAGTTACGTCAAAGATTCCCTTAACCGTGATAAAAAGGAAGAAGAAACAATGGAACTACTGGTTGGCGACAATGTTACTTTCTTCCAAGCCTATAACAAAGGTATCCGGGATTCCATTATTGCTGCCGAAGACATTGATCACAACAAAGGAATAACCTATGCTATACAAAGTAAAACACCATTTGACTTGGCTTATACAATCTTTCACCAAAATAATATGTTTACTACACGAGATAGTTATATCAGTACATTAGGCAGAGAGAAAGACAATAGCTACTACCAAGAGAAGATTGTCCTTCATTGGGATTTACTTCCCGACACTGACAGTATTCATGGTTTACTAGTACAAAAAGCACAATGTAAAATTGGGGATCTCAGCTGGACAGCATTCTTTACTCCTGAAATTAGTCTACCTTATGGTCCTTATAAATTCGCTGGACTACCGGGCCTGATTCTAAAAGTTGAAGACAATAAAGGATATTTCTCGTTTGTGATTACAAATATCGTTCAGAAAACAGCGAAAATACAGGCTTTTCCTACGGCAGAAGCACTAAAACAAAAACTCATTACGCCAGCACAATTTCTAAAAAACAAGTATTACTACCTTGACAACAGAACTATAATAGATATTGAAAACAAAAATATAATCATTACCGATGAAAGTTATAAGCAAAAGGCTATTTTGGCTGATCAGGAAGCGCTAAAAAAATATAATGTATGGCTAGAAAAGTTCCTCTAATAAACTTTTCTAGCGTATAATAGACTATTTATTCTTTCTTATCCTTCCAAGGTGTGTATGCTGGAAGCCAGCATTATACCTGAGTCCATATCCACAAATTGTAAGAGAAGGCATCACCTTTAGGCCTAGCAGCATAACCTATCATGGATAAGTCGGGCAGCAATAAACAGGCTGGAAAAAGCCACCATGCATAGTCTACATGACTAAACAATAAAATTGCCAATTCGCAACCTTATTAGTAACTGATTTCTCCTCCAGGTCAGGGCCTAAGGCGATTATTAAGAGTTAAACTACTTTTAAAACACCACTGTCCGCTCGTAAGCTAGCACCATTTGTTGCGATCGAAAGCGGACTTGAAAGATAAACGGCAAGGTTAGCTATCTCTTCAGGCTGAATAAAACGCTGTAAGAGTATGTGTGGGTTAGCATGTTGGATAATGGCATTCTTCATCTGTTCTAAATCCATATTTTGTCCCTCCGCAATCTGTCCTATGGTATTCGCGACACCATACGAGTAGGTAGGTCCGCCAAGGATGGTATTTACGGTGACCAGTGTTCCCTTGGTCAACTTGGATAATCCGTTGCTTAATGCAGACATTGCGGCTTTGGACGCACCATAGTGGATCATGTCCCCTGGAATATTTACACCTGATTCGCTGCTGATAAAAATAATCCTTCCCCAGTTTTTACGGATCATTTCAGGTAATAGTTTTTTGGATAGGCGCATACCGCTCATTACATTAATTTCAAAGTACTTGTACCAATCTTCATCGGTAGTTTGATAGAAATCTTCTAGTCCAAAAATCCCCACATTATTGATCAGGATATCTATGTCCGTCAGTTCTTCTAAAAGTTTTGCCACATCCTCTTTTTTTGCAAAATCGGCTACGACATAATCCACTTCCGCATTGGGAAATTGTTGCTGAAGCAGAAAGCAGGCTGCTTTTGTTTTTTCCTCGTTCCTCCCATTAATAATCACCGAAGCATTTTCCTGTAATAGCAGCTGGGCTATAGAATAGCCTATGCCCTGTGTAGATCCGCTGATAAATGCTCTTTTTCCGTTGAGTTGTAAATCCATATTATTTTTGTAATGATTGTTCAAAAAATGACCAAAAAAATTTTAATCCAATATATTTAGCTGCAGCCCAATCTGGTCTTTCAGAGTTTGCTTGTCAGCATAAATTCGTCTAAGGGAATTTATTCCTAACCAGAATGTAATAAGCTGTCTTGCTAGCAATTCGGCTGATATCTTTGACTTGATGTTTCCCTTTTTTTGTTCCTTCGCAATAACTGATAAATAAAGTTGCTCCGTTTCCTTTAGGATCAACGTGGCTTCGGTTTGTAATTCCTCATCCATAAAACTCATTTCGACGATCGTATTTGCAACAATGCAACCTTTTTGATGATCCTGTATATCTTCATCTGCTATAGACAAAAAGAACTTTTTGATTAAATTAACAGGCTGCTCACTGTTTGCCAATGCTTCCCTAAATATGGCTAGCTGCTCCCTTCTCTGTAGTAAAGCCTCTTTGAAAAGTTGCTTTTTACCACCCTTAAAAGTATTGTATAAACTTCCGGCACCAGCGCCCGTTGCAGTGCTTAGGTCAGAAAGTGAGGTGCTGTAATAGCCCTTCTGCCAGAAAATCTCCTGAGCTTTGAGAATAATTTCGTTATCCTGATGGATATTAGGTCTACCTTTCATTATACTTTTGTAATAATCGATACAAAAGTAAAAAAATTAATCTAATCCAGAAATTTTATTCCATTAGAAGCCTGTGGATTTTCCTGTTGTTCCTGCTTTTGTTTGTTCTCGGTCTTTGCTGTCCAACTTCAAAGGTCCATTGCTATTTTTGGTAGCTTCCTTGGTTTTGCCGATGCTTTGAGCCTATCGGGGTTTTGAAAAGAGAAATCTGTTTTTTCCGTTTCCTTGTTGAGCATGATACATGGCGTATCGCCAAATAAACTACGCCTCTAATAAACTTTTATAGCGTAGAATAGACTATTTCTATTTCCCTATCCTTCCAAGGTGTGTGTGCTGGAAACCATCATTATACTTGAGTCCATAGCCGAATATTCTATCCATAGCTGAATGGCCAAATAAAATAGTTCCTGCAAAGGCTAACACCGGGATATGGAGTAAAATGCCTAGCGAAAAAACGATCACTGCAAGGAATTTATGGTGAAACAGATTGTAGAAGAAGGCACCAACTTTAGGCCCAGCAGCATAGCCTATCATGGATAAGTCGGGCAGTAATAAACAGGCTGGAAAAAGCCACCATGCATAGTCTAACTGACTAAACAATAAAATTGCCAATACTAATTGACCGAGTTCTTCAAGCTTTATTAAATTCTTCATAGTCTTTGTCATCATCTTTATGAATAAACTAAGACAAAGTTCGGCAAGAAATAGTTTTTAACCCTTGACTTTTATCAAGCTTTTCTCGATCTGTCGCTTCCGGATTCTACTAAATGTTTCGGGCGACATCCCCAATACGGACGCTATATAATGAAGCGGCACCTGGTTGAACAATTCCTTATTGTGCTCAAAGTAGGCCTCATAGCGTTCCTCAGCGTTCATCGATAGATGAGAAAACACCCTACTTTCCATCATAGCAAAACATTTAATGATAAACTGCTTTTCAATAGCTGGCCATCGAGGAAAAACTTCACTAATCTTTTCGTAGTCTTCTTTATGTAGGCTGAGCAGCTCTACATCTGTAAAAGCCTGGATATTCCAACGGTTGGGCTGATCAAAAAAGAAACCCATTGCATCGGTTATAAAAGAATCAGCTGTAGCAATCCATTGGGTAATTTCTCTATCCTCCGCAGGAGCGTAAACGCGAAATATGCCCGTCTTAATAATACTCAACCGATTACAGATACTCCCCTGTTTGGAAAAAAAATCATGCTTTCTTAACTTCTCATCCTTAAAGAATGGAAGAATAATCGCTAATTCTGCATCAGACAATTCTCCAAAATGTTGCCTTAAAACCTCCTTAATAGCCGCCATAAACACGTAAACAAATAAACCTAATTTTTAGCGCTCGTTTCCGCTTCTTGTCTTTTGAAGAAATTGGACCAAGCCACAATACCCCAAACAAGAGCTAGCAAGCCCATAGATAGTAAGGTCGCATATCCATAAGCACTGGATAGCTGTTGGAAGCCTAAAAATGAAGGATTCGTCGTATTGTAATACAAACCTACAACAAAGGCAATACCCAAACAAATGGCGAGCTGCTGCACGGTTAAATACAAGGCTGAACCTACCCCTATCAGGGATTCATCCAACCCACGTAAAGCCAGCGTCATCAACGAAGGTAATACGCTACCACAGCCCATTCCATAGCAGAAGAAAAGTAGGTGTATATGGATAGGATCCAGCTGATATTGATCTAAAACCCATAAATGAATAGCCAAGCTGACTACCATTAGCGTCACACCCCATAAAATAACTTTCTTACCGTATTTATGTACCAGTCGGCTAGCAATTATACTCGCTACGACATAACCAATACCTTGATAGACGAAAGCGATGCCCGTATCTGTGGAGGTGAAATTTTTGACGGTTTGTAAATAATTCGAGTTGATGATAAAGTAGGAATCCTGCACCATATAGTATGCCACCGCAATGAGTAGCCCAAGGTTAAAGACTCGATTTTTAAATAGAGAGAAATTAAGCATAGCTTGTTGCCCGCTATGATATATACGTTGCTGCTTCCGTATAAAGAGGAATAATAGCAATAATGCGCCTGTTAGCATAACGATAGACCACAATGGCCAGTGCAATTCAGGTCCTTTAATTAGCGGATAGATGAGTAGAATGAGGACTACAAACAGTTGAAACATTGGGTAGAACAACACCTTCTGTGCTGTATTTACCAGGTCTTTAGGAATAAGCCATGCTGTAGCTAAAACGGCAAGAATACCTATTGGTAAGTTAATTAAGAAAATCAATCGCCAGCTTTCTGCTATCCAGTTTTGATCTGGGAGGATTCCCCCAAGAAGCTGACCGATAACGGATGCCACACCAGCAAAACTACCGTAGATACCTAAGGCCATCGTTCTTTTCTGCTGCTCTGCAAATAGAATAGTTATCAAAGCAATCCCCTGTGGCACCATCAATCCTGAACTTATTCCTTGCAATAAACGACCTGCTAGCAACACATATATATCGTTGGATAGACCACAAATAAAAGATGAAACGGTAAAACCTATCATCCCGATTACATATAATTTCTTCCTTCCGTAAACCTCGCCGGCCTTACCGGCGTTGATCAATAAGCTAGCATAGCCAATAACATAGAGGATAATAATCCACTGTGCCGCACTATTTGCTAAGTGTAGGCTATGCTGAATACTAGGCAGGGATACATTGATAATAAAAAGATCTAAAACAAACAGAAACACCCCTATCGAAAGGATAAACGTTTTAAATATTTCATTGACAGTTAACTTCATTCTTCTTTGCTTAGTATTTAAAAGGGTAAATTTACCGCTTCGAAAACAATCAATCAAGTAGTTACAAGCAATGCACTTAGTATTAAGTTATGTACTAATACTAGTTATGAAGTCCTTATGGAGACAAAAAATAGTAAGAAATATGAAAGCTGCTGTGATGTTAACGGCATCTTCAAAATAATTGGTGGTAAATGGAAGGCTTTAATCATAAAAATGATTGCATCAGACTGCCCCAAAAGGTTTGGAGAGCTGCGCCGAGACATGGATAGTATCGCGCAGACAACGCTTACCCTACAATTGCGGGAGTTGGAACGCGACGGCATCATTTGCAGAACAGTATATGCCGAATCACCTCCTAAAGTGGAGTACAAACTGACGGACGTCGGCAAGTCGTTGTTGCCAATTTTGGAACTGCTTGATGATTGGTGGAAAAACTACAAGTATGGCCCGGAAGTGGAAAAGTAGCCTAGATAAGCTGTAGCATACCAAGAAATTAGTTGCGTTTATTTTAAGTTAAGACTTAGCCCTATTGAGATAAAAAATGTATCTTTAACAAAGTAACCAACTACGTAACTTTTCTACGCCTACACAGAACTATGCTGCGATTGCCCCTTTTTATACTATTATTCTTTTTACTCAAATCTAATGGAACATTCGAAAAAAATAAAACTTAATTAAAGCCCTAAAACCATCAAATGTGGGTTATTTTTATTTTTAAAAAAAAATTCACGACCCTAACTTCACGACCTGTTTAGACAGAGAAATACCCCAATACTATAATGCAAACGGAGGCTATAAAGGTGGTAGAAGGCAACTATTAAAACTGGCAGAAAAACAGTTGCAAAAGGTTAGTTATGCTAACAATCCTGTAAAAGATGGTTTCATCACAATTCGATTTATTGTTAACTGTAAAGGAAAAACAGGACGTTTTAGGGTGCTGCAAATTAATCAGGATTATAAGCCTACACAATTTAACCCCAAACAAGTAGAAGCTCTTTTAGATTTCACAAAAAGCCTTAGCGATTGGAAAATAATGCAAGTGGAAGATGATATATACGATTATTACTATTACCTAACCTTTGTTATTAAAGATGGAAAAACGATTGATATCCTTCCTTAGCATCTCCTTATTCCTAAATGCTTGTATGGGACAAAATACGGCGGTTAGCGATTCTTCAACAAATTCTGCGGACAGTCTAGATGCTTGCGCTAAGGCTGAGATTTTGTATGCGAAAGATGCCTGGCAAGGAAGTTATAAATCACAGCAATACTTGGATAGCGCCTTTATGCTATGCCCTAATATGGCTAAGGCACGCCACGAAAAAAGTGTACCCTTTCTTAAGAGAGGTGATTATGCCAGCTGGATAGCCTACCTCGATGAAGCCATCGCTATTGCACCAGCAGACTTCCTCGATGCGCGCGCATGGTGTAAAGCCAAATTTCTACACGATTATAGCGGTGCCTTAGCTGATTTCAAGCATTTTGATAGCATCACTACCGCAGAAATTAAAGCCGTAGGCGATAACAATATTTATACCTGGATGGGCTTATGTGAATATGGACTAGGCAATTATCAAGCAGCCTTACAGTACCTCGATAAGAGTATAGCGGCAGCAACGGCTGTTCATGGTGAAGATTGGGTGGGTTTATATGATTTTATCTACCGAGGAAATATAAAGCTAGCCTTAAAAGACTATCAAGGTGCATTAGCAGACTTCAACAAACAGGTTAATCATACGGAGAAGCTAGCTGATGCGTACTATTATCGTGGTATAGCACTTCATAAGTTACAAAACAAAAAAGAAGCGAAGGAGGCATATCAACAAGCCTTGCACTTCTTTAATCATGGATATACGATGACGGATCCCTATGTCGAAATGCCTTTTAAAATATACCCCGATGAAGTAGAATCGGCTTTATTGGTCTATAAAAACTAAAAGACCAGACCCTTTGGAGTCTGATCTTTTAAGCTATCCCTGATTAATAAATCGCTACAGGATTCACATTCACTTGCGTGGAGCCTACGTACAAAGGTTGTCCCAATACAAACAAAAACTCCCATATTTTTTGTTTAACCAAAGGTCTTGTGTCAATAAGTTCCAAATTATAGATTCCTCTTTTGGCCAACAGATACTGATTGATTGGAAACTCTTCTTTACTTTTCGGATTTGGATATACTTCCGAAGCCCAGGTATCACCACCAAAAGCAACGATTTGCTGATCGGCCAACCATTTGGCGGCTTCCATACCGATACCTGGCTCAACTTCTAAAAACTGCTTATTATCTTTACCGATAAGTGCTAACCAACCTGTATTAAACAAAACGACATCACCTTTGCGTAGTGTAATACCTTGCTTTTTCAAGACTGCCTGAATATCAGCAACCGTGAACTCTGTTCCTCCCGCTACGATATCCTGCTTGTAATAAGCGGTCATATCCAGTACCACAGCTCTTGTCACTATAGGTGGTACCTTTTCAACCCCTAGCTTTCTCACTCCTTCTACAGTTACAAAATCTTTCGCCTGATTACCATTGTAATAAACATTATCGATACCTATGTGCCCTATCCCATTCAGCTGCGTACCTACCCCTGTCCAAGCATTCACCAACTCATCGTTAAAGCTGAACTTATTTGGGCCTAGTGTTTCACCTCCTTGTTCTCCCGGCTGGATATTGTATAAATTAAAACTACGATGGCGAAAGGCAGGAAGATGCTTATCTACCGGAACAGCCAGCGCTAATGTTTTACCCTGTTTGACGAGCTTCATCGCCTGCACAACGATTTCCGGACTAAGCAAATTAGCCGCTCCAATTTCATCATCAACACCATAAACAGAAGGATACCAACTCTTATCTTTAACATCTATTTGGGTGGTTTGCTGTTGTGCATTGGCATTTATAGCAGCCCAAAACAATAAAGTCGTTAAGCCTATTTTTTTAAAACTATTTTTATTCATATCCTTAAATTTTAGCGAGCTCCGCATTGATAAATGTCATTTCCTCCGCCGTTAAATTAACATCCATGGCTTTTGCATTAGCAATAGCTTGTTCTGCATTTCTAGCCCCTGCCAATACCACTGTTATAGCCGGCTGCAAAGTTGTCCAGCGCAACACCAACTGGGCTACGCTTACATTTTTAGCTGCCGCAATAGGTTCTATAGCTGCTAAAAATGATTTCACCTTTTCTAAATCAAATTGCTGGAAATAACCATTTCGGTGGTCATTACCCTTTAGTTTTCCATCTTTGAAGTACTTACCCGTTAGCAGTCCCCTTTCCATTGGGCTATACACAATGATGCCTAAATCATTTTCCAGAGCGTAAGGAACCAAATCATTCGCTATGCCTCTATTCAGCATGCTATAGCCTACTTGATTGCTCGCTATATTAAGCGTTTCTCGGGCCTCTACAACTTGTGCCACATCATAGTTACTAACGCCTGCTGCACGTATTTTTCCTTGCTGAATAAGTAGCGCTAGCGCTTCCATCGTTTCAGAAATTGCCGTAGTAGGATCAGACCAGTGAATCTGCAATAAATCGATATAATCCGTCTTTAAACGCTTTAAACTATCTTCCACTTCTTTGATGATACTTGCCTTTGCTGCATATCTGTAGACCGGGATTTTCTTTCCATTTTCTTCTGCATCAAAGAAAAATTCTCCTTTACCCTGATTGCTACCATCCCATACTAAACCAAATTTGCTTAGCAGCTGAATCTTAGTACGGTCGTAACCTTGGATAGCTTCACCAATCATCTCTTCACTTAAACCAAATCCATAAAATGGTGCTGTATCCAACGTCGTTACTCCATGATCGATAGACGCTTTTACCGATTCGATAGAGTCTTTTTGTTCATTGCCACCCCACATGTTTCCACCGATAGCAAATGCACCATATGTAATTGCTGATAATTCTAAATCTGTATTTCCTAATTTTCTAAATTCCATTTTTGTGATATTTTGTTTTTTATAATTTAATAACCAACTATTTACGCCTCGGCGATAATTACGTGTTTTTTCTTTCTATTCTGGCTGACATACAAGAGTGTGATAAGGATACCTCCAAAGGACATCGCTGCCCCCACCAAAGCTGGTGATGTAAAAGGGTATCCTTTATCGATAGGAACACCGCCTAAAAAGGCACCTAAAGCATTTGCTATGTTAAAACAAGCAGGACCAAGCGAGGCAACAAGCATCTCCGCATCGCTTTCTATAGCGTTTAACAGCAGCAACGTAAGCGATGGCACCAGTGCGAAGGTGATTACCCCCGTCAGGAAAGTCATAACTAGTGAAGCCCAAGCACTTCCAGCACTGTAGTAGATTGCCAACATAACCGCTATTTGGAGAACCAATACGGAAAGGACAATGATAACCGGCGAATACATATCAGTAAGCTTCCCACCAATCAGGTTGCCGACAAACATACCTAGACCGGCCAAAACCATGATATAAGGCAGTTGCTGCGTATCAAAACCCGTCACCTGCGTCATCAAAGGAGCGATGTAACTAATCCACGCAAAGAGCGCCGCTGGAGCTACCGAGAAAATTAACACCATAAACCAAATGTTACGATTACGGAAAATGGCGAAATCTTTCCATGGGCTTCCTTTCCTTTTTGTGGCTTCACCTTCAGGCATCCAAAATTTTAAAGCCAAGACGGTTAAGACTCCGATAATGGCAATCAACACAAAGGTATAGCGCCACGAAAAATGATGGCCGATATAGGTACCTAGAGGAACACCCAGCAGGTTCGCTACCGTCAATCCGGAGAAAACCAAGGACACAGCTTGTGCTTCTTTTCCTTTAACGGCGAGGCGACTAGCCACAACCGATGCAACACCAAAAAAGGCCCCATGTGGTAACCCTGATATAAACCGTGAAGCCAGCAGAAAACCAAAATCGGGCGCTATAATAGACAAACCATTGAACAGGGTAAACAGAATCATCAGTAGCACCAACGTACGCTTCGGTGAAAATCGACTCATCGCCACCACCAACAATGGTGCTCCTACGACAACCCCCAAAGCATAAGCGGCAATCAGATAGCCACCCTGCGGAATAGATATACTTAAATCTCTGGCTACATCAGGAAGCATTCCCATCATGGCAAATTCAGTGACTCCGATTCCGAGTCCTCCCAAAGCAAGAGATAATAAACTCTTTTTCATTTCTATATATGAATTATTTGTTCTGCAAATTTCCGTCATTAAAAAACATCACACAAATAATTTAAATTACACACATCTATCATAAAAATAATAGATTGAAAATACTTTTTCAACGTATTGGTTAAACCATAGCATCTTAATAGGTTAAAGACTAGAAATTAAGCATTAACATTTCTTTTAAAGCGATTCATCTAAAGCTTATAAGGTATAATCATTCTTTTTTAGACGGACTGAATAAAGTAAAGCCTGATTGTTTCATAAAATGAATAATGACAAGTACAACAAAGTAAATTGACCATTAGAACAAAGTAAACCAAAGACTTACCAGCTAACTTTGTCTTAAACATTTATATAAATAAAATGAAATCAAACAATTATAATGGAGTTTTACAAAATCCAATCAACTCGGGTTTTAACGCGCAGTCGACTGCCGCTGATGTCATTCAAGGAATTGACTTATCAGGAAAGATTGCCATAGTTACAGGTGGAAATACGGGAATTGGTTTAGAGACAACCAAAAAATTGGTGGCTGCAGGAGCTACAGTTATTGTAGCAGCTAGAGATGTCGAGAAAGCACGACTAAACCTCCAAGGCATCTCACAGGTTGAAATTGAGCAACTTGATTTAATGGATTCGGCTACTATTGATTGTTTCGCCGATAGATTTTTAGCTGGAGGGAGACCTTTGCATCTTTTGATTAATAACGCTGGTATTATGTGGGTACCATTACGCAGGAATACACAAGGCATAGAATCACAATTGGCAACCAACTACCTCGCTTTATTTCAACTAACGTCAAAATTATGGCCTGCATTAAAAAAGGCAAATGGTGCTCGCGTCGTTAATGTATCCTCCCAAGGTCACCAATTTGGCACTTTTGATTTTGATGACCCCAACTTTATCAATCGTCCGTACGAAACTTTAGTTGCCTATGGACAATCGAAAACTGCCGTTAATCTATTTTCTATGGAACTTGACCGTCGTGCTCAAGCACATAAAGTCAATGCCTACTCCCTACATCCGGGAAGTATTGGCGGTACCGAACTCGCAAGAGAAGCTACTATAGAACAATTCCAGAAATTAGGCATTTATGATGCTGCCGGCAAACTGAAACCTGAAATTGCGAGTCACCTAAAAACGATTGAACAAGGAGCAGCAACGACAGTTTGGTGTGCTACAAGTCCATTGCTCGAAAATAGAGGTGGCGTATATTGTGAAGATACAGAGGTGGCTACGTTAACACATTCAACAGCCATAGCTGCGGGCGTTAAAGCCTATTCTTTGGATGAAGAGGCTGCCACACGCTTATGTAAATGGAGCGAAGCGACACTCGGCTTTTTATTCCAAATCGATTAAGTGAAAAATCAAACCAGTGAAAAGCAAGGATTGTCTTATCTTTAATTATAAAACAGAAATAGCAGCGCAATGGAGCATATCTCAAAATATCTGACTCAAGAAATTAAGCTTTCTAGCTATGAAGACAAATTCTTTAAGTCGGATATAGTATTCGAGGATCATATGCTCGTTTGGTTTATCGCGGGAGAAACAAAAATTGTACAAGCGGATAAAACATACCTTTTCAAAAAAGGAGATACTTTTTTAATTCCTCGGAATCTTTTAGCCACAATCATCAATTTTCCTAAAGAAGGGCTACCGCACACCTCCGTGGTGATGCATCTATCGGTTGAAAGATTAAAGCGATTTTATGGTAAACATAATATTTTGCACACCTTACCGCCAGATCAGCATATTTATCATTTCAGTAACCATCCTTTGCTCGACAGTTGTTTAAACTCGTTAATTCCCTATTTCGAATTAGGAGACCCTATGTCAGCATCTATTGCCGATTTGAAAATTACGGAGGCAATTACAATACTGCGTGAAATAAATCCAGAAGTTGATCGGGTATTAGCAAATTTTGATGTACCAGGGAAGGTTGACCTGGTAACTTTTATGGAAAAAAATTTCATGTTTAATTTGCCACTAGAAAAAATAAGTTACTTAACGGGACGTAGTCTATCCACATTTATAAGGGATTTTAAAGCTCATTTTAAGGTGACGCCCCAGAAATGGATGATTAATAAGAGACTGGAGCTGGCATACTACCTCCTTCACGAAAAGAATAAAAAGCCAAAAGATATCTATTTAGAAGTAGGCTTTGAAGATTTATCACACTTTTCCTACGCTTTTAAAAAGAAATACGGTTTTGCCCCCACGCAGGCACAATAAAACAATAATATAAAGGCTTTTCTTAAAAAAAAACAGAAAAACACACCTACTACCGACGAGTAGCAGGTGTATTTTCCAAAAACTTCATTTTGAATATACAGCTTAGATGGTTGGTAGCGTACCACCATCGATGACAAACTCGGTTCCCGTTAGGTAGCCTGCACGTGGAGATACAAGAAAGCCAACCAATTCGGCCACTTCTTCTGGTTGTGCAGGTCTTCCATAAGGGATTCCGCCTAGAGCGTCCATCACACTTTGCGTAGCCGCTTCTATAGAAATACTCGAACTGTCAGCGATACGCTCCATCATTCGGATAGAAGCATCCGTCATAATCCAACCTGGTGAAACAGTCAAAACACGTACACCTCTTCCCGACACCTCTTTCGATAAGCCTTTGCTATAATTTATAAGTCCAGCTTTCGCTGCCGCATATGGAAGTGTAGAATCATGCAAAGGCAGTCTTCCTTGAATGGATGCAATATGAATGATAACGCCTGCTTTTTTGTCAAGCATAGCTGGCAAAAAAACTCTATCTAAACGTACCGGTGCTAACAAATTCGTCTGTATCGTTTCTTCCCAGTCGGCATCCGTCAATGCCGCAAATCCACCACCCGGTGTTTCGGAACCGCCTAAATTGTTGACTAAAATATCAATAGCACCAAATTTAGCCAGCACTTCCTTTGCAACCTTAGCCGAACCTTCCGTTTTACTTAGGTCTGCTGCAATAAAATACATACCTGAATCTATGCTTTCTGGCTGATTTCTAGCCGTAATAATAACCTGAGCACCAGCGGCAACCAAACGTTTAGCAATCGCTTTTCCGGCACCTTTAGTCCCCCCTGTTACTAATGCTATCTTACCTGTTAACTCGTTTTGATAATCTAAATATGTTTCCATTTCTTTCTATTTTGATACAAATTTCCGGTATAAGACGAAGTCAAACAAGTACGGAAAAACGAATTGCATAGGGATAAATTATTCCCTATTGCAGATTATAAAACATAGGGTTACATTTGATATATGTATGAACGAAAAATAATACCGAGCTTAAACTGTGGTTTAGACCTTATCGGAGAAGTTTTATACGGTAAATGGAAAATGCGCTTACTGTGGTTTATCCATGAAGGAAACCTACGCCCTAGCGAACTGCAACGTAAAATACCAGATGCATCACGCAGGGTCTTAAATATCCAATTAAATGAATTGGAAGAGCATGAGTTGATTATCAAGAAAATATATCCGGTTTTACCACCAAAAGTAGAATATAATTTAACCGATTTCGGAAAATCATTAATTCCCATAATTCATACCCTAGGAGCATGGGGAGATACAAATCAGGAACACCTACGCGACGTCATTAATAAGCGATTCAACGAAACAAACTCAGCAGAAGAGTAACGAATAAGCAGTTTACGCCCCCCTAATATTCCCCCACACATATAACCACATAGGATGATGTCCTGATGGCTAAAAAAGACAGCTAATCAATTGCGCCAATACGCTTATTTCACGATAAGACGCATCCCTACTATTTGCTACCCTATGCAAATAGATAAACACCAGCTCTATCAACTCCTCCTGTCAACGAAAGTTACACAAATCTAACTCATTTCTCCCTTAACATTACAAGCAAAAAAATAGAAGCGATTATACCCTCAATAGTCCTATGGTCACATTTTTCAGCCAAAAGCCTAACAAACTATTATACTCTTTTTTTTAAAATTAGCCTACTCTAACAAAAATATTAGATTTATATTTGTTAGATTAAACTAACTTATTACTTTTGTTGAACTAATTATTAAAAAAAAGAAGCAGATAATGAAGAAAACAAGTATGATACTAGGGTGCATTATGAGTGCAATCCTACTGGTACAAGCGTGCCAGAAACTCGAGCCTAGTGAGCCCCAAGAGGAAGATTTACTAGACGGCCCTATGGATGATTTAAGCCATGCCGAAACACAGCGTTTCTTAGACGGAGACAAAACATTCAATGATGAGGTTTTTACAATAGAGAAAGGATTAGGTCCTCTTTTCGTGGCCAACAGTTGCGTAAGTTGCCATGCCGGTGATGGAAAAGGGCATCCTTTCAGCACGCTGATTCGTTTTGGACAAACGGATGAAACAGGCAATAAATTCCTGCATTTAGGTGGCCCACAGTTGCAAAATAGAGCCATACCAGGCTATACGCCAGAAACTATTCCTGCAGGGGCCACCTTTTCGAAGCTCACGCCGCCTGCGGTAACCGGTTTAGGTCTCTTAGAATATGTTCCCGACCACCTCCTACTAGCGATGGCAGACCCCGACGACCGCGATGGCGACGGTATCCGTGGTCGCGTTAACTGGATCAATATCCCTAGCTATGTAAATCCACGTGCTGGAGGCATCAGCCAAAATGGTAAATACATAGGTCGATTTGGAAAGAAAGCGAGCGTATACGACCTTTTACAACAAACGGTCGATGCTTTATCCGAAGATATTGGGATTACTTCTATTTATAACCCTATTGACGTATATAGCAAAGAAGAAATTGATCCAGAAATTGAGACCGTAAAGGTCAACAATTTGGCCTTCTACCTAAAAACATTGAAAGCACCGATACCACGCCATCAAGACAATCCAGAAGTTATAAAAGGAAAAGCCTTGTTTACACAAATCAACTGTGCCGCCTGTCACCGTCCGACATTGAAAACAGGCGATGCACCCATCGCTGCCTTAGCCAACCAAGAGTTTCATCCTTATACGGATTTACTGCTTCATGACATGGGGCCTGCACTCGATGATGGCTATACCGAAGGAAGTGCTAAAACCGCTGAATGGCGCACACCACCGCTCTGGGGCTTAGGTCTTTCTCGTAAATCGCAAGGCGGAAAATACTATTTAATGCATGATGGGCGTGCGCAAAGTATTGAGCAGGCTATAGCGATGCATGGTGGCGAAGGTAGCCGCGCACGTGATGCCTACAATAAACAAAGCGACAGCGACAAAACGGCCCTGTTAAAATTTCTCGAATCCTTATAAAAACAGCGCTATGCTACGTAAAGATTTCATCAAAAGCTGTGGCTTCGCCTGTATGGGCGGTACCTTATCGGCTATTTTACTAGAGGGCTGCGCCTCCCACAAGAGTATAGCTGGGCAGCTTCACGACGAATATATTGAGCTTCCTCTTGCAGAGTTTGAAGTAGGCAACGGGAGACAGAAACAACATAAAAAGTACCTCATTGTGAACAATAGTGCCCTCCAATACCCGATAGCTGTTTTTCGCCTTTCGGCGGATGACTACAGTGCGCTGTGGATGAGCTGCACTCATCAAGGTGCAGAGCTGCAAATTTTTGGCGACAAGCTAGAATGCCCTGCACATGGCAGTACGTTCGACAATCGCGGTCATGTTGAAAATGGGCCTGCAGCGCAACATCTGCGCAGTTTCCCGCTGTCCATAGCAAATAACATCCTTAAAATATCACTTAAAAAATGACGATACGAAAAACACTTCTACTTTCTATACTTGCAAGTTGCTGTTCCGTGGTAGCTTTTGCGCAAGCAGACTCTACGCTCTTCCGCAGGCTACCTACGGACAGCCTAAAGCATACCTTAAATATGGATGCTATTTACAACCGACCATTCTTGACGGCCAATAAGCTGCCCATCGCCATCGGTGGATATATGGAGGCCAATTGGCAGCATGTGGGCGAAGCTGGTGTCAGCGAGGGCCATCAATTTCAGTTTCGTAGAATGACCATTTTTGTAGCCTCTACAATTTCTAAGCGCATCAAGTTTATGTCAGAAATAGAATTTGAGCCTGCCGAAAAGGAACTTGCTATTGAGTTTGCGGCCTTAGATTTCGAATTCAATCCTTTGTTCAACCTACGTGGAGGAATGATTGTCAATCCAATCGGTGCCTTCAACCAAAACCACGATGGACCGAAATGGGAATTTACTGACCGACCGATTGCCATGACGCAACTATTGCCCGCCACTTGGAGCAATGCTGGATTTGGTGTTTATGGTAAAAAATATACCGGACAGTGGATGTTTGGTTATGAAGCCTATCTCTCTAGTGGTTTTAATAGTTCAATCATCAACAACAGCAAAGGAAAAACCTACCTCCCTGCGGCAAAAGAAAATACGGAACGCTTTGAGGAAAGCACGAGCGGAGAACCCTTATATACGGGAAAAATAGCCATACGACATGCTAAAGTAGGTGAAATTGGGCTTTCCTACATGGGTGGTGCGTACAACAAGTATCAAGATGACGGCTCCGACATTGATGAGCGCCGTAGACTCGACGTATTCGCCGTAGACTTTAACACACACATTCCGAATTGGGACACCTTCATCATCGGTGAATTTGCATGGGTGAAGGTACAAGTTCCGGAAACATATACGCAGCAATATGGAAGTAGACAAAGAGGCGGCTTCATTGATGTCGTTCAGCCTATTGTCCGTGGTCGCCTGTTGGGCTGGGATAAAGCAACCCTAAATGTAGCCTGTAGAGTCGAGTACGTAGACTGGAATGCAGATAGATTTAAGGAAACAGGTGAAAAAATTGGTGACGACCTATGGAGCATCGTCCCTGCACTAAGCTTTCGGCCCAATGGATCAACGGTATTGCGACTGAACTACCGTTACCAAGAACAACGCGATTTTTTAAGTAATCCAGCGAAACGACTCGGCGGATTTAACTTCGGTATTTCTACCTACTTCTAATCAGTTATTAATATCCCTTATATACTTGGAAAATGCTCAAAAAGCAGTCCCACTTTCCATCTTCCCTTCACAATAGTAAAGCCCGATATCCAATCGGGCTTTTACCTTTAATTTCAACTATTTTTTAATTGTTTTTTTTAAGAAACAGTAATTAATATTCCCTTCCAAACAAAATCATACTATCAGTAAAGTTAAGATATCAAATGTTCAAAGATAAACTCAACTTTTTTCGTAAGCGTTGCAAACAAATAGAATAAACAAAGGTATTATTCTTTAAAATTAACCTTGTTGGATAAATACGTTTCTCTATAAACTTTTATTCAATAGATGTAAACAAATATTATTAATACACATAGCTTATGATACAGCTTTGTAATACCCTTTTAACGGTTAGCTTTCTACTGATTGCCATCCTCCATTTCTATTGGTCATTGGGAGGCAAATGGTTAAAGCATAAAACAATTCCGACCAAAGAGCCAGGCATCCCTTTGTTTCAAGCGGGATTCTTGCCCTGCATTTTTGTGAGCTTCGCCTTTATAGCTTTTATCATCATCGTACACGCCGATTATTTCTCCATGGCAATTCATACACAACGGCTGTTACTCGGATTGATACTCATCGCCTTTCTCTTACGTATTATCGGAGATTTCAGCTACGTAGGCCTATCCAAACGTGTTAAGCATAGTGTATTTGCTTATATGGACAATCATTATTATATCCCCATTTGCATCTTTATAAGCCTATTGCTGATGTTTAAACTGCTAACACTACCACTTGCCTAAAAGAAGAAAACCTGACCAAATTCTTTGTTAAGAATTCGATCAGGATTTCAGGATACTACTTCTTTTAAAACTAAATTTATTTGACTTCTTTAAGGGTAATTTTTCCAGTATGCGCTTTATCCACTAAAAGGACTAGCGTAGGTACGAACGTTGCACTTTGCTTAATTCCAACCTCTTTACGATAAGAAAGGACTAAATTTCCGGAAGCCTCTTTCTCTAGACTTACAGGTTGCAATTTGGTGGACTTATCTGTTTTTTCGCCAACAATACCGATGACAAATTTCTTGTCAAAATTAATAGCTGTTGGTTTTCCATTTTTCCCCATGGTAGTTGCAGGACCGAACACTTCGTCAAAACCTTTTTTCGTTTCTATTTTAGGATTTGCCAAAGGCCCCTTCACGGTATTTTTAACAAAATAACCTGTAGCCTCTTCATATGCTACTTTCGATTCCGTAGCTTTCACCTTCGGTTGTTCTTTTTGTACTTTCGCCGATTGCGCAGGTTTAACCTGTGCTGTACCTTTTTGTACTTTAGCAGGCTGAGCAAAAGTTAACGCTTTTGCGGAGCTTTCTCCATAATTAGCAAACAATGTAAGTCCTGTTAACATTGCTCCAACCCATTTTGCTGTAGTTTTCATACCTTCAATTTTTTAGCGAAACGTAGCTTGTTATTTTTATACGTTCTTGAGAGATATGTTCAAAACAAATGCCAACAGACTCCTGGGTGCCAGAAAGTTAATGTGAAAAAAAGTTAAATTTTAAAAGACTAAAATCTAAGGCTTAGAAAGGTCGAAAAGCAACGAATTAGCGCTCCATATTTTTCAACTCACGGTTTAAACTACGCAACGAAATACCCAGATAATCAGCCATATCACTTTTACTAATCGCTATTTCCTGCTGAGCTTGCAGATCCAACAGCTTGTTTAGGCTATGTTGTACCGTATATAGTTGCTGATAAGAAGCGCGACGTGACGTATTTACAATACGCTCAGCCAACACGTTTAAAAGCAACTCATTAAGGTAAAAATCCTTTTTCAGCAAATCCTGAAAATAAGAAATTGAAAAAGCATATACCGTAACCTCCGTAATGGCCTCAATATTACATAAACTATTGATTTTCCGCAGGTATTCTACTTCACCCACAATCTCTCCCATACCCAAAAACTCTAAAATAAAGGCTTTATCGTTGCTCTCCGTAAAATAACATTTACAGATGCCTTCCGCAAGCACCATTAGCTTAGTAGCGTGCTCATCTTGCGCAAATAAACGCTGCCCTTTACTGTATTTTTTAACGATAATATCCTCTTTACGCGCTTGCTGCGCATAAAGCTCTTTCGTATAGGATAAAAATGACTGATTGGTTCTTAGCATAATGACTGGGACAAATGTCCTTTTTTGGAGACGTTTTGCTGTCGACATTTGTAGCCGACTGTACACAAAAGTACAAAACACGCGCTAGATGAAAAATAATATAACAACCATAGCCTTTGATGCAGACGACACCCTTTGGGTAAACGAGTCTTATTTTCAAGAAGCAGAAAAGGAGTTTTGTGACCTACTCGCAGACTTTCAACCGCAGCATACGGTATCAGAAGAGCTCTTTAAAACAGAGATGAAAAACTTAGCGCTTTATGGCTATGGCGTTAAAGGTTTTATGCTATGCATGATTGAAACTGCTTCACGTATTTCCAAAGGTACTGCTCCGCTTAGCTTAATGGATCGTATTATCGCTATTGGCCATGAGCTGCTACGAAAGCCTATTGAGCTCCTTCCTGGTGTTGCAGAAACGTTAAAGCGACTACAGCCCCACTACAAATTGATTGTCGCCACCAAAGGAGACCTTCTTGACCAAGAGCGTAAGCTTGAAAAATCAGGATTAGCAAGCTATTTTCATCATATCGAAATAATGAGCGACAAAAAGGAAAGTGACTATCTAAAGTTATTGAAGCATTTGGACTGTAAAGCCGAGAACTTCTTGATGCTGGGGAATTCCATCAAATCAGATATTATACCTGTCTTGGAAATTGGAGGCTATGGTGCACATATTCCCTATCATGTGACCTGGACGCACGAACAGCATGCACAAACCTTAACGCATAAGCAATTCATGGAATTATCATCCATCGACCATATTTTACAAAAATTGATTTAAGCATGAAAACAAAAATAAATATAGAGCAATGGGAAAGAAAAGCATTATACAACTTCTTTTCTCAATTTGAAGAGCCATTCTTCGGTCTCACAGTACGTGTAGACTGTACAAAAGCATATATACATGCCAAGCAAGAAGGTAAATCTTTCTTTTTATCTTACTTGCATAAAGCACTTAAGGCAGCAAATAGTATCGAGAATTTCCGTTATAGCATTATAGACAAAGAAGTATACCTACATGAAGAGGTGCACGCCTCGCCAACCATCAACCGCCCGAACGGGACTTTTGGTTTTTCTTACGTAGATTATAATGCTGATGAACAGCTTTTCTTTCAAGCAGCAAAAGCAGAGATTGCTCGTGTACAAAGTACGACAGATTTGCTCCCTGCTAAGTCTGGTCAGAATGTTATCCACTTCTCCGCTATACCATGGGTAGATTTCACCGGTTTATCGCATGCACGTAGCTTCTCCTTCCCGGATAGCTGCCCAAAAATTTCCTTCGGCAAGATAATCGATAAAGACGGTATTAAGACGATGGCTGTTTCTATTCATGGCCATCATGGCCTAATGGATGGCTCCCATGTTGGACTATTTGTTGACCGCTTTCAAGCGGAATTAGATAAAGACTAACTGTAACGAAACAAGGCTCGTTGTGTTGAACAACCAGCCTTGTTTTGTTAAATGTTTAATTAGCAAAACTATTTTAGAGTAAAATAGTTTAATTACCTAATTCTAATTGATTTTTTATAAGATTATAGTATTCACCCTTCAAATTATTTGCCATGTGTTCTGTACTTAGTACAGCAAAGCCCCCCATTAAGCTTCCGCTTTGATCATCGTGCAAATTGGACATATCTCCAACTAACGAGTTGGAAATACTGCTAAGACTTGTTTTTTTTTGCATAATTTAAAATTTAAAAAAATGGATAATTAATTGCCTACTGGCTTTATTTAATCACAGAATCTTGTTATGCGCACTTACAAAACTTGTGGTCAAATCATACTAATCAATTCTACTTTTATCACTGAATTTAGTGTCTTTGTTTATGGACTTAACTTTTTTATTTCCAAAAGAATAACTAGCTGATATCACAAAGCGTCTGACATCAATATAGTTCCTATAGGTTTGTTCATAGTTTTGGTAGACACCTTTACCACGGCTGTAGTCTTGTTTGAATATATCAGCTACAAAGGCTGTAAGGTTTAAGCTTCTGTTGAGGAAAGCAGCACGTCCTCCAAAGGTGAAGTTTGCATTGGATAAATTCTCAATATTTCCACTTTTGTTGCCAAAAAAATGTGTGTAGTTGGCCAATAAGCTTAGCGTTTGTTTTTTATTTAAAAGGAAGGTGTTGTTAGAATTAAAGTAGGTATTGAATCCTTTTAACCCCACGGCTTCTTCAATTTTAGTTGTCGAAGCCATGTAGCTTAGGCTGATGCTAGAAGAAGTATTCCAAAATTTAAAGAAACGATTAGCATAATAAAGGTAACCACCTAGTGATTTTTGGTCGATATAGTTTTCTTGTTTATTCACTTGATAGCCATCCTCAAAAGTAGCTAAATAAGCATTGCCATTTTTCCATTGGCGTGCCGTTAGGAAGATATTGAACTTATTGTTAAAGCTGTAGCCAAGGTCTAGATTGTCGGTATAGGAGGGTGCTAATTCCGGATTTCCAACAAAGTAGGTATACGGATTTGCATAGCTACGGAATGGGTTTAACTGACCAAATGATGGTCTATTAATACGTCTCGAATAGTTCAACGAGTAGGTGTTTTTCGGATTTGGCTTATACGATATATATACCGTTGGAAACAGGTTTCCATAGTTGTTTTTATTGGTTTCATGAAGCGTTGGTGAGTAGCCTTTTAAAAAGGTATACTCGTAGCGTAAACCTACTTTTGCCGACCATAGTTTTGCGATGTTTCTGCTTGCACTTAAGTAGAGCGCAATATTATCTTCGTTATATTGGAAATCATTACTTTTCTCGAGAGCTAGGATATAGCCATCATCAACAACGTTGAAATACTGTAGACCCGAATTATTGCTAAAGCGCGTATATTTTGTCCCTGTTTCCAAAAATCCCCATTGGTAGGGCAACGAGAAGTCGAGCTGGCCAGTATAAATATGATAATTTAAGGCATTGTCGGTATTTATCACATAGTTATTTCCGTTTGTGCGGTTGTTTGTTTCGAAATCCGTTATACTCTTCGGGTTGGTTGTTAGGTAGTTTCCCAAAATGCTTAGCTTCTTGCCTGTAGAATCCAACTTTAAGTCGTAGTAAGCACTAGCGATGAAAGTTGGTGTCTTAGCCTTTTCGGTAGCATCTGTATGCATCATGCTGTCTAACTTATTTGAAAGAAGGTAATCAAGCTCTGTGTTTTTCTTTCTGTCGGCATCAGCATAAACATAATCAAGTACGAGACCTATGTTAGCGCGTTTGTTTAAGGCATGGTCTATCGTTAAAGAACCGCCCCATGTTTGGCTGTGGGCGTTTGTACCATAGCTCGTAAGGAGGCTTTCCGTAGCGAGAAGATTGCTATAGCCACTAGAAAATGATCGGCTATCGTTCTGTCTAAGACTAGTGGTGATACTTGTTTTCTCACCTTGATAATTAAGGGTGAGATTATTTCCAAATCCATTGTTAGACCTTCTGGTATAATTAGAGCCTGCGGCACCGCTCCATCCGAGGTTGGTGTTTTTCTTGGTTACAATGTTAATTAGTCCGCCATTTCCTTGTGCGTCATATTTGGCAGGTGGGGTCGTGATGACTTCGATTTTTGCGATGTTGTCCGAGCGGAGTGTCTTAAGATAGTTTATCAATGCTGAACCGGAGAGGTTGACCAAACGATCGTTTATCATGACAGCGGCTCCGTTTCTGCCAACAATAGAAATATTGGACTCGCCCACCTGAACCATCGGTGCATAGGTTAGAGCCTCCGTAAGATCCATCCCTTGTGCAGCAATAGATTTTTCCACATTAAATACGATACGGTCTATTTTTTGTTCCAATACATTCCCTTGGTGTCGCACAACAACACTATCCAACATTACTGTTTTATTGGTTGTGATAACGCCTAAATCTGTCTGCGACAGTACGGTTATTTGGTCTTCCTTAAGTAGGCTTCCCATAAAGAAAATTTGTACTTTATAGCTTAGTGCTGGCAGATGGATTAGGAAATTTCCATTTTTGGCCGTCTGTGTTGTGAAAGGCTTTGCTGTGCTCGTTGCTGAAAAAACTATTTGAGCCAACTCGATAGGTACTTGGTGCTCATCTACTAGCTTTCCTTGAATTTTGTAGGTCTGGGCCTGTATGAAATTAAAACTCAGCATACAGAGGATTAATAAACAAAACCGAACAAAATATTCTTTCATTTTACTCATCTAAACACTAATTAAGTATAAATTGGCAATTTTTATCTTTTAAATAAAAATACATCTACCCAAAAGATATTTTTTACGGAAATCCGTAAAAAGAAAAAAACAAACAAAAAAAAGTTTTCAAACAAAAAAAAGTTTCTTTTTTTTTACAATAAAAAACTAATAATCAATAAAATAACTTTAATTAAAAAACAATAAATAATATTCTGAAAAACTTTTGTTTGATAAATTTTAATTAAAAAAACATCATCACTCTAGTTAATGTAGAAAGTGAACCTTTAATTATAAGAATTCATAACCTTAGTTGTGATAAAGGTAACAAGCAGATTAGCTAATAGATGTCCAATAAAGCTTTAATAAGCATACAATAAGACTTTATTTAATAAGGAAAATAAGATTTCGAATAAATACATTTCAGTCAATGACAATTGACACACTGTAATAATCATTAATGATCTTTGTACTTCTTTCTTTATAAACATAGAAAGGCAGATTTGTAAAAATCTGCCTTTCCAAATATTAGCGATAATTAACCCAAGATAGCTTTCGCTTCTAGGTATTCTTCTAGTCCAAACTCACCGTACTCACGACCAATACCCGATTGTTTAAATCCACCGAAAGGTGTTTTAGAATCGTGTGCCAATCCGTTTATACATACACGACCAGCATCGATATGAGAAGCAAATGCTTCTGCCTTAGCGCGATCTTCAGAAAATACGTAAGCCGCCAAACCGTAGTCTGTATCATTTGCAATAGCTAAAGCTTCTTCTTCATCTTTGTAAGGGATAATAGCCAATACAGGTCCGAAGATTTCCTCCTGCGCTATACGCATCTTATTATCTACGTTGGTAAACACCGTAGCTTTCGTAAAGTTACCTGCTTCTAATCCTTCAGGTTTGCCTGGCCCACCAGTCAACAAAGTAGCTCCTTCAGCAATACCGATCTCGATATAACTTTGTACGCGCTCAAATTGTTTCTGACTCACAATAGGCCCAACAGCCGTATCAGCATCCGAAGGAATACCTACTTTCATATGCTCAACAACGGCTTTCACTAGTGCATTAACCTGATCCAATTTACGCTCTGGAACGATCAAACGTGTACCCGCCGCACAGGCTTGACCACTGTTTAGGTAAGCCGCCATTACCGCTGTAGGAATAGCTTTCTCCAAGTCGGCATCCTCCAAAATTACATTCGGTGATTTCCCCCCCAATTCTAAGGTCACACGTTTCAAACTATCTACTGCACCTTTAGCAATGATTTTGCCGACACCTGTAGATCCTGTAAACGCTATTTTCTGAATGTCACGATTGCGTGTAAGCTCCGCGCCTACTACATCGCCCATACCATTTACAAAGTTGATGATCCCTGCGGGAATACCTGCTTCATGGATACATTCCGCCATAATTTGCGTCTGCTGTGCACTCAATTCACTAGGTTTGATGACCACCGTACATCCAGCAGCAATCGCGGTTGCAATTTTAGTACATATAAAACCATTACTCATGTTCCAAGGAATGATAATTCCCACAACTCCTACCGGCTGAAGCTGTACTTTTGCTTTCCCTGTAGTACGCTGAAAAGAAAAATCTTTCAACACATCAATCATCGCATCAAAATCATCCAGCGCGAAGTGTGTTATCATCGAACAAAATTGATAAGTACCACCATATTCTTCAACCATTACATCAACAAGATCTTTCTCTCTACGCTCGATAGCTGCACGCAACTTCTCTAAATAGGAAATACGTGTCTCACGGCTACTTTTTGAAAACGATTTGAATGCTGCTTTAGCTGCTGCAATCGCATTTTGGGTATCTTTCTCATTGGCTAAGGCTACCTCTGCAATTTGCTCATTGGTAACAGGACTTAACAAAGCAAGTTTCTCTTGTCCTTCAGGACGGATGAACTCACCATTAACATAAATTTTATCTATTACTTTCATCTTATTCTGTTTTTGTTTATACAAAGTTGAGCAATATCGGATTGCCTTTATTTGCTAAAAAGCTCAATTATCACTTACTGAAAAGCTCAATTTTTTAAAGCACAAAAAAATCCATCCTAAGACAGGATGGATTATAAAACAATAGATATCAATAAAATACTAGCGATTCTCTATCCACTCAACGAAGAGTTTTCGCTCCGCAAACAACCACCTATCGGCCTGCTTCGTGAAGACATCTTCATAACGAATAGCAGCGACCATAAAATTCTGAATGTTATTTGCTTTCGTCAAGTGATGTGCCATACAATAGGTAATACCCGTAGCCGTATTACTACCTTCACCCGTCAACGTAATCGTGCTTTGCCCATTAAAATGCATGGTAGCATCGTACGTATTTAAGTTGTCAAAGATAGGAAACAAGTCTTCCCTGTTGCTCACGACCTGCGTTGGTTCGGCGGCCTTTGGATCGTAGTACACTTCAAAGTTAGTATCTACGGTAAAAAGAGCCATCTGTCCCTGCGCATTACGTGTATCTGCACAATAGGCATAAGCATTTACTAAATCGATAATCGCCTGGCGATCGCGGTTTGCTTGAATTTCTAATTCTAGATTCATGGCATTTATTTTTGTTGCGTTAAACTTTGTGTTGGCGTCATGCCATACTTATCCTTAAAAGCGGTATAGAAATGTGATAAATTCTCAAAACCAAGGTCTAAGTAAATATCAGCAGACTTTCTATTTTTCTGATGAATTAAATAGTAAGCCTCTTCGAGTCTTTTATTTTTAAGCCATTTGGCGGGTGTAGTCCTAAATTGAGCCTTAAAATCACGCTTGAAAGCCGCAAGACTACGTCCTGTAAGCTTCGCAAAGTTTTCTATTGAGGCGTTGTACTGATAGTTTTTCTCCATAAAAGCCTCCAAATTAATCTTGTAAGGCTCAACGAAGTCAAACAAGAAACTTTCTAACGAAGGGTCATTATTTAAAATCAAAGCTATAGCTTCCGCTATTTTACTAAAGGTCATGTGCTCCGACCCTTTCCCTGGATGATTAAGGTAAGGAAACAAAGACTGGAAATAGCTTTCTAAAAAAGCATCCGACGCTAAGACAATATTGGAATCTCCTTCATATTTTTTTGCAATATCTATCTGCTGCTGAGCAGCATACTTTTGAAGGTCTTCCGCTTTTAAAATAACGGAAAAAGCCTTGTACTCTCCATCGTTAGCGGGCGTTTTAAAACTTTTAGCGAACTGATTTTTTCGAGCCAACATTAGTTGTCCTTTCTTCAAAATCAAAGTACCGTTCTGATGGAAAATATGTGTTTCCCCCGAAGCTTGGAAAGCTAAAACATGCTCAGGAACAAACTGTTCATATCCCCACATCTCTGCGGAGCTACAGGAGTACACAAATGAGTCTGACGTATCCGGTTGAATTTCTTTCATGCTTATTTACTATTTAATAATTCTTGTCTGTAAGCTTCATTACGAGCAGCAGTATTGCTATCGACAAGCATCAAAAAGACTACTACGAGAAGCGTGACAAGTGCTGCGGCACGCCATACTGGAGCATGTGCAATTAATAATGCCGCCGCCGCGAGGACTGCCAAGGCAGGTAATACTTTAAAAACTAAGACAAAATCTTGGTTAGACTTTGTTGTACGTGCAATTTCTTTGGTGATGAATGCCGCTCTATCGGTGCGCTGCTCCTGCTCAAACTGTGCTATTCGAGGTTTATTGGCTGCATACAGACCGATGCCGATAACAATAAATAAAACACCCGCAATGGCAAGCGGAATAACAAAAGCCTTAGCCATGGCGGTTTTACCCCATACACTAAAGCCTACAGCACTGATTAAGGTGATTAAACTAAACAACCAGACGATCTTGGCAGAGAATAGTTCGGCGCGTGCCCATTCGGTACTCAATTTTAATAGATCCATGTGATATCAATTTATAGTACAAATTTCTTAAACTTAAAACAGATAACAGTTGCTGAAAGGCTCAAATACACTTGCTGTAAAGCTCACCTCACAAAGACCTACCAAAGTGCAACTAAATTTACAAAATGCTATTCTCCTATATTTAACTCAAAAACAATTGCCGAAAGGCTAAAGGAGTAGAATTGGTCATTTTCTTAAAAAACTTACTGAACGACTGCGGGTGCTCAAAGCCCAGTTCATACGCAATTTCACTCACCGACAAATTGGTCGTCGTGAGAATAATTTTGGCTTTATCGGTCAGCTTCTGCTGTATATATTGCTGCGTACTTTGCCCTGTAAGCAAGTGCAAGACACTGCGCAGATAGCTTGGCGACAAATGGAGCTTATTGGCAAGCTCCTGCACAGTAGGCAGCCCGTTGCTCATCAACAGAGGGTCATTAAGATAAGTATGAAGTAGCTTCTCTAAACGTTCAAGGAGCTCATGGTTCGCTTTGTCGCGCGTAAGAAACTGGCGTTGATAGAAACGATTGGAATAACCAAACATCGTTTCCAACTGGGATAGGATAATATCCTTACTAAATTTATCCGTAGGGTTATTATATTCGTGTTCTATATTTTGAATTAACTGCTCCATTTGTTGTTCTTCTTTTTCGGAAAGAAACAATGCTTCGTGAAGTGCATAATCAAAGAACTCATACGATTTAATAGTATTTGCGATTGGCTTTCCCCAAAGAAAATCGGGGTGTACGATTAACATCCATCCTTCAGGATCTCTAACCTCTCCCTCCTCAATTTCAATACGTAATAATTGTTGCGGCGCCATGAAGAAAAGCAAACCTTCATCAAAATCATAGTCTTGCTGACCATATCGGTATTTATGGTTCATATTTCGTTTTAACGAAATACAATAGAAATCAAAGTACCAGCTCTCTCCTCCTGCCTTAGGTTTATTTTTCATATCCGCAAAGCGGATTACTGAAATGAGCGGATGCTTAGGCTTAGGCAAGCCTCGCAATGTATGAAATTCGGAAATGGTCTTTATAGCTCTTGGTTCCATAGCAAGTCTATCTAGCGGAAAAATAAATAGCTAAGACGCTCTTCATAGAGGCCTTAGCTTATTCTGATTATAAATATACAGTTTTAAACGGATGGAAAGTAAACCGTTCCTTCTAAGTCTTCCAACAAAGTGGGATGCGTAGGCTGCCAGCTCAACGCTAGCTGCGTCTCGGCACTCGAAGCCTTGATATTAAACTTGGCAAAATGTGTAAACCAGGTGAAATGCTGCTCAACTTCGGCGGTAGGAATAGCAACCAGCGGTAGGTCTAACTTTTCGGCGACAACGGCAGCTATCTTACCTAAAGGAACACCCGACTCGGCCACCGCATGATAGCGGGTTCCAGGTGTAGCTATCGTTTCTAGCGCATGTACATATAGTTTAGCAATATCAAGACGATGTGCCGCAGGCCATAGATTGCTGCCATCACCCCAATAAGCAGAGACTGCCTTTTCTTTAGCCAAACGGATTAAAGAAGGTAGAAAACCATGTACATCGCCTTGATCATGAATCACTGGTGAAAGACGGACAACAGACACATGAACATCCTGACGGGCTACTAAATCTGCAGCTTCCTCTGTTGCTACACGAGGATTGATGCTATTACCTGCACGATCACTTTCAATGACCACACCTTCTTTAGCGATAATGCCAATGGCAGAAGTAATAATAAAAGACTTGGTTGTACCTTTTAGTTTCTCGCCTATACTTTCAATGACCTCAGCATCCAACATACACATGTCCTTAAAACGTGTAAAATCATGGATAAAGCCCAAATGGATAACGGCATCGGTAGCCGCTATTGCGGGTGCTAACGCTTCGGGCTGTGTTAAATCGCCCATAAAAGGTACCACCCCCGCCGCAACCAACTGCTGGGCAGCTTCCACCGAACGTGCCAATCCTACAACCTGATGGCCTGCGGCTAATAATTCCTGAACAACGGCACGACCAACAAAACCGCTGGCGCCAGTTACAAATACTTTCATAGCTATACGTTTTTTTACAAAACAAAGGTTCAAAAAATCACAAAAATGCGTGTAGCCAAAACGACTCATTATGTAGCCAAATCGTAACGTAAGTAGGTAATTTTAAAAGCGGCTATCAATCCTATATGTAGCGCAGTCTTTCTCTTGATGGTCAATTGGGTAATATTTCTGTTATGAAGGCTTTTTTAAGGTAAAAACTCATTTTTTCAAATGCTAATACGATTTAAGCAATGGTTATTTTCATTACTTTTAGCGCGATCTAAATCATACTAACAATCAACTTAAAAATAATGATAAAAAGAACCTTACCCTTTTTGTTGCTCATAGGGCTATGCAGTACAGCTTGTGCACAAAAGAAATCTAATCTAGATCCAAATGCTAAAGAGCAAAAATTACCAGCTCCACCAGAAACTTGGCAAGAGCATTGGTTTGAACACAAACAACTCGTTAAAAGAGTATACTACAATGATGAGGTAGCGATGTACTACGATGATGATATGCCTAGAGATATTACTTGGCCTATTCGTAAAGCGAATGACGCCTGGAAGTATGTAAAGAAAACATATGGTAGCTATGGTGCCGACCCTCGCTTATTCGTCATTCTACACACCGGAAAATACGGCGGTGGCCACCCGGCATCTTATTTCGATGATAATCATGACAACCGCAATATGGTGGACTTAGGTAGTACCTCGTGGCGCGATAGCACGGGATGGAATCTTGACGCCTACATTCACGAAATAGGCCATATCGTTGAGGGCGCTTCTCATGGTGTCAAAGGGTCGCCAGCCTTTGGTATTTGGCGTGATAGCAAGTGGATGGAAATTTTCAACTATGATGTTTATGTCAACCTGGGCTGGACTAAAGAAGCGGAAAGTGTTTATAAAAGCTGCATGGCTACCAAAGATGACTTCCCGCGTGCAAACACCTACTGGTTTAAAGACTGGTTCTACCCTATTTACCAAAAATACGGACAACGTGCCGCCTTACAGCGTTTCTTCGAATTGTTGGCTGCGAACTTTCCAAAGCGTGACATCGCTTTAGGCAAAGAGTACACACGCGGCATGAACTATGGGGAATTTATCCACTTTTGGAGTGGTGCTGCAAAAGCAGATTTAAAAGAGCTAGCCTTAACAGCCTTTGGCGAAAAAGATGATAAAGGGAATAATTGGTTACCACAGCTGGAAGCCGCAAAAATTGCATTCCCTGCTATCAAATACTAGTTTATCACCACATAAAAAATAACGATTGCGTTTTCCTTGGGCAAACAAAGTCACAAAGAAAACGCAATCTCTTTAACAAGAAGGCCTCCTTAGCGGATTTTAATTGGGCTAAATTTTTCCGTGTACCACACAGAAAAACAAGCGTAAAACAACACTATTATCCATATATTTTTATAATTTTAACCTAGCTACCGAATCAAAAGCACGCTATGGTAAAAGTATTAATTCCGTTATTTTTTTTATTCTTCAACTCCCTAACTTACGCACAGCGTAAGCATGTTCAATTTGATACGCCTTACGGTACATTCAAAGTGCTATTGTACGACTTCACACCTAAACATCGTGATCTTTTTGTAGAAAGCATTCAAGATGAAGTCTATAAAGACGCCTTATTCAATCGCGTCATTAAAGATTTCGTAGTGCAGGGTGGTGAGCATGATATTGCTATTGAAAAACGTGAGAAAGAAAATCCTACAGGAGGAAAACCACGCTTAGCGCCAGAATTTGATAGCCGTGCATTCCACAAGTTGGGCGCCTTGGGTGCCGGCCGCGACGACAATCCAGAGAAAGCCTCTTTTTTAAATCAAATATACTTCGTCGTTGGCAAGGCCGTAACCGAGAAAGACCTTGACGACTTGACACAAAAGAAGCATATACAATTTACGGCTGAGCAACGAGCGAGCTACCTCCGTGATGGTGGCCTTCCACGTCTAGACCAAGACTACACCGTCTTTGGCGAAGTTTACGAAGGCTTTGATGTGCTTCTCAACATCAGCAAGGTGGCTACAGACAAAGCTAATTACCCTATTCAAGCGATTCCTTTTCATGTTAACGTATTCGACCATGCGCAATAGTCTGCTAACGCTTTTATTTTTCATTTCCATGATTACGTATAGTCAAGGTCAGCAATTCAACAGCACCGCTTTAGACCAGCAATTAGCCTCCCTTCTTTCCGAAAAAGAACCCGGTTTGTCGGTTATGGTATCCCAAAATGGTAGTCCCTTATATATCTACAACCGAGGGTTGGCCCAAGTGGAAATAGAAAAAGTAATAAACACAGGTAGCCGTTTCCGTATGGCATCCGTTAGTAAACAAGTGACAGCCCTAGCCATTTATCAGCTTATCGAAAAACGCCGACTAGCGCTAAGTGACAACTTGGGAAAATGGTTTAGAAACCTACCTGCCGCAATACAAGATATACAAGTCGGTCAACTGCTGAACCACAGTTCAGGCATCTACGACTATGAAGATCTGATACCTAAAGATCGACAAATACAGGTGATGGATGGCGATATTATCGATTTGCTACAAAACAAAAACAGCTTGTACTTCCAGCCAGGCACAGCATTTCGCTATAGCAATACCGGCTATTGCCTGCTATCCCTTATTGTAGAAAAAGTATCCGGATTACCTTTCGACATTTATGTGCAGCAATCCCTATTTGATCCGCTACGCCTTAAGTTCGCCGCCATTTATCGCCCCAATGCCGTCATCTTTGACCGCGTATATGGCTATCATCCCGAACAAGGAGCCTTCCACTTCGCGGACCAAAGCATCACCAGTGGCACACAGGGAGATGGCGGAGTTTATTTTTCCAGCCAAGACTTTCATTTATGGACCTTCAACTTGCTGACAGATTATTTCAAACGACCCCGATATGAAGAGCTTCAAGAGGAGAATGAAAAAGTAGTAAAAGACAATGTAAGTTATAGCTTAGGATTTTTCAAGTTCACGGATAAGGAAGGACACAGCTACCTTTTCCATTCCGGAGAATCAACAGGCTTCAACAATATCATCAGCATTGACCTTCATAATAAGATTATTATTAGTGTCTTCACCAACCGTGATGATGACCTTGCAAGCAAAGCTTTTGAACGCATTCAATCCGCTTTGTATGGAGAACCTTTTTATAAGTCCTTCCAAAAGCCTTTATTCCCATGGTTAGCAGGAATCTATGCACAAGGAGATTAATAAAGATCATAAAATGTTTTACCTATTCTACGTCTAGCCATAAGGAAGGATAGAAAATAAAGTCTATTTTTACGGTGGCTTTTTGGCCTTGGAAAAAATATGAGCGAGAAGGCCCATCAATATATACTAGAACAAACCAGCATTGCGCAGCTATCGACATACACCCTGTTGAAGCATGTGCACTCGGCTTTATTTTTAGACCATAAGGATTACCTAAAGCTCGTACCGTTCGAGATCACATTAAACGAGGCTGTATTTGGACATCCCGAACATCTTCTAGACTTCCCTCCTGTTCATATTCAACAACAAAACGGACATGTCATCCTATATTGTTCGTGTACACAGTCCAAAAACAAACTTTGTGACCATCAGGCGCAAGCCCTTTTCTGTTTACTCGACAAAGAAAACTACCGTATATTCTTTGATGAAAGCTTACGCCGACGTAAATTATTGGCGGTAGCCAAAGACTATGGTCTAGAACAGGAAAATGATTTAGACACGTTCTTTTCCATCCACTATGAAGAAGGAAGAATAACCATACAGTCACAAGTTAAAGAACTATTAAAAATAGATCAGCAGCATTTCGAGCGCCATCTATTGCCTATAGAATCCAGCAAACCATACGATAGCAAGCCTACAAAAGAAGCTCCACAAACGATTTTAGTTATTGGGCGTCATCGTTATTACCAACAACTGCATATCCAATTGATGCAGGCAGAAAGAACGCTGCAAGGAGCCCTTAAGAATCCTGTGGAGCCCATCGATAGCATGTCCTTGTTATGGAAAACGCAAAACAGTGAAGCAATCAAGTTTTATACGGCCTTGTATGCCTTACAAAATCAATATACAGACTCCGAAGAGTCGCTAGACGCGAATATTTTATTGGCCATCGCCAAAAATCCGCTCGACCTACCCGTATATTTCCATGACCGTGATAAAGGAGAAAAGATAAGCAACCGTACGCTACGAAGCGCCCATCTACATGCGGTAGAAGCCACTATGGAGCTTTTTGTATTTAAGAAAGAGCCTTTCTACGAAATTACGGGCGAGCTCCATCTCGCAGGCTTAGTACTACCTTTTGCGGAGCTCGTTATCCGTTACCAAAGCCTTATCTATCATAAGGAGCACTTTTATGCACTCAACAATCCAGATGTGTTACGTGCTTTACTATTCTTCAAAGCCAACCATGAGAAGATCCTTATTCATCCCTCTAAATATGAGGTATTTATGGAGCAGGTATTAGCGCCCTTAGAAACGCATGTGCATATCCATTATCGCTATATCAAACCGGCTTCAGCAGCACAACAGGAGGCGATTTCCAACGCGATGGAATCCTTGCTTTACTTAGAGCAAGAAGGAAACTATATCGCTTTAACACCCGTCATGAAATATGGCGAACTGGAAGTGCCTGTGTATTCAAAAAAGCAACTTTACACAGCCGACGAGAATAAAAACAACGTCCATATCGCTCGGAACCTAGATGCGGAAGATCGTTTAACGAAGACCATCATGCTACAACATGATGATTTCATCGAGCAACGTAAAGAGCGTCGTTTCTTTTACTTGCACAAAGACCTTTTCTTCGACAACGACTGGTTTTTACAGGCTTTTGAGCATTGGCGCAACCAAGGCATTAGCATCCTCGGATTCAACAAAATAACGAGCAATAGCAATCCACATCCAGCGAAGATAAATATCCAAATATTAAGTGGTGAAGATTGGTTTAATATGGCAATAAAGGTTCAATTTGGGTCCCAAACGGCCAACTTAAAAGCGCTACAGCGTAGCATACGCAGGAAGCAGAAATTTGTGGAATTAGGCGATGGCACACATGGCCTCTTACCTGAAGAATGGCTGCAAAAAATAGCTGGTTATTTTCAGCGTTTCGACAGCGAAAAAGATAGTCTAAAGATTCCTAAGGTTGCTTTTGAAGACATGACAACCCTGCTAGATGAAACACTTTTAGGCCCACAATTAGTCGAAGAAGTACAAGCACTGCGCAGGGCTATGGCACAAAGTAAAGCGGCTCCTGCTGTTGCTATTCCTCAACAGCTCCAAGCGACGCTTCGTCCCTACCAGCACGAGGGTTTAAATTGGTTAGCACATCTCGACAAGCATCACTTTGGTGGCTGCCTAGCCGATGATATGGGACTTGGAAAAACGCTACAGATTATAGCTTTTATATTGTATTTAGCGGAGCATAAAAAACCTGCTGCCCCTCATCTAATCGTTGTCCCAACATCGCTACTCTCCAACTGGGAAGAAGAGCTGGCTAAATTTGCGCCGTCACTACGCTTCCAAACGTTTCACGGAGGAAGCAAAAGTAAGGAAGGCCTTCATTTAGCCGATTACGACCTCTTGTTAACGAGCTATGGAACGATTCAAGCGGACCTCAATACTTGGCAGAAGCTAAGCTTCGATTGTCTATTTTTGGATGAGGCCCAAGCGATTAAAAACCCGAGTTCACAGCGCTATAAAGCGATGTGCTCTTTAAAATCCCGCAATCGATTTACACTGACGGGAACACCAATCGAAAACAACAGTTTCGACATCTATGCGCAGCTATCCTTCTGCTGCCCTGGATTACTCGGCAACAAATCATATTTCAAAAATACCTATGCCCTACCAATTGATCGCTTTGGCGACCGCAAGCGCGCACAGGAACTACACGCAACGATAGCCCCCTTCCTCCTCCGCAGAACGAAGAATCAAGTGGCAACAGAACTTCCCGAGAAAACAGAAGTTATCCTTTACTGTGAGATGGGCGATAAACAACGTGCTATCTACGATAGATATGAGGAGGAACTACGTAATTTCGTAGCCACGATTGATGAAGATGCCATACATGAAAAGCGCCCACACGTGTTGGCAGGGCTAACACGCCTGCGCCAGCTATGTGACTCTCCTCTTCTGTTGAAAGAAGGATATAGCGGTGCCGATGCAGCTAAAGTAAGCGTCCTGATGGAGGAAATAAGCACCAAGGTAGCTGAGCACAAAATATTAGTATTTTCCCAATTTGTGGAGATGTTAGACATTATCAAAGCGGAGTTGGAACAGCAAGGCATTGGTTACGCCTACCTAACGGGACAAACGACAAATCGAGGAGACAAAGTTGATGCTTTTAAAAATCAGGATGATGTACGCGTTTTCCTTATCAGCTTAAAGGCCGGTGGTGTAGGCCTAAACCTAACGGAAGCCGATTACGTTTACCTTGTCGACCCTTGGTGGAATCCGGCCGTCGAAAACCAAGCAATAGATCGTATTCACCGTATAGGGCAAACAAAGAAAGTAATTGCTGTACGCCTAATTTGTAGTCAAAGTGTCGAAGAAAAGATGCTCAATCTACAACAGCGCAAAAAACAATTGGCACAAGACCTAATCAAGGCAGAATTAACCGGTGGCAGTTTTTCTAAGCAAGAGCTGTTGGCCTTATTGGAGCCCAGCCCTAAAAGTTAAAACACACAAAGGGTGCTTAGGTAAATTGGCGGATACTCAGCAATAAACCGTAACCAATAGCAATGCCCATGACAAAGCTGGCTAAAGTACCAAGCAGCACATATTCGGTAAACTTCGTGTCTTTAGCTTTCGCTAGATCACCAAATCGAAAGATTGATTTTGCTGCCAATAGAAAACCTATACCCGATAAAAAGCCGATCTGAATAAAAAGAACAATCAATAGCCTTTCCATAATCCCAATTAGCAAACCAGCATCAACCAATGAACTTTCGGCTTTGCTATGGAGTTCTTTCTCTTTTTCCCATTTAAAGAAGAAAAGACGCAAAACTACCGGACTAACGCAGGTAATTAATAGCAAAGCTATCAGGTAAAGCATGCTTTTCACCGAAATGAGTGCCGTCCACCAAGCTTCCGGAAATCCGTATTGATAAACAGTAATAAACCCAAGGGTAAGCAAGTGTAACACCTGGTCAATCCAGAAAATACGAAACGGTTGTCGCTGCCAGATACGCTCCATCAAAATTTTGAACGAATCGATAACGAGGTGCGCACAAACGACAAAAACAATCAGCGGCCAGCGGACATTCAATTCAGGCAAGAAAAACAAAACGAGCAATCCCGCATGCACAGCAATGTGCAGTAAAAGATAACCTACCTGTGTCTTCCTCTTCTCTACCCAGCTTCGAGGCTGGAGCAAAAAGTCTCCGGCTAAATGTGCTAAAAGTAATTTTAAAAAAAATACGATCATAGTTTCAATAATTCTGCGGTACAATAATCAAGGGCACTTTTCACGGTCGGATAAGCCGCCTTCTGTAACTCCACACTCACCTGACTTTGATATTTACGATTCAGCGACTTAGCGATTTCCACTTGATTCATCGCTGGATGTAAAAGTGAAGCCATAACGACTTCCGCCATATTGGGTGTCCAACGCAAGCTAAGCTCTATAACTAAGCTCAACATCACATGGCACAAACCATCAAACTCGACATTAGCCGATTTAATATGCAACCTCTCTTTTCCTAGAGCTTCAAAAGCTTCACCAGAATAGAGCAAAGCAGAGCCGAAACTATGCTTTACATGTAGCGCATCTACATCCTTCTCTCCTATGCCTAAGCCTATGCGAGCGTCCATTTTCACACGCATCAAAGCAGCTTTAATATAAAATATGGCGTAGAACACATCCTTCAAAGGAACTTCTGCCTGAAAGCTATCTCCTCTAAAAATATCGAATTTATTTGAATAAAGCTTCAATGCTTTTTCTAAAATAGGCATCCACAAAGAAGAATCTTCTTTTCGCGAATCAATAATATCTCCAGTTAGTACAGCAATCATAGCCTAAAATAATCAATAGCAATCTCTAAAATATTATCAAATATAATCATATTTTCTAATTATGACTAAAATCAGTCATAAATACACTTTATGACTAAATTCAATCATAAAACAACTTTATGACTAAAATCACTCATAATTATAGTTTATGAGAAAATACAATCATACAGATACCAACTCATTGACCTTTTAGAGAGTCCTCAAATACCGTGCTATTATCCGAACAAACAGTTGCATGGCGCACTCTGCAGCGTTGTAGAGCTGGACTTTTATAAACAAACGAGCTACTCTCGTTTGAAAGTAGCTCGTTTTATGTAATCCATCAATAGGCTGTCTTAAACAACGATATTGATAATCTTTCCTTTTACAAAGATAAGCTTCTTCACAGGCTTACCATCTAAGTAACGTTGTACATCTTCGTTTGCTAATACCGTTTCTTCTACGACCTTTTGATCTAAATCTAAAGCCAAAGAAAGATTCATCTTCATCTTTCCGTTTACAGAAACAGGGTAAGCAAATTCTGATTCAACCAAATAATCAGGGTTAAACGTAGGGTAAGCTGCATAAGATATTGTTCCTGCTTCATTACCCAATAACGTCCAAAGCTCTTCCGTGATGTGCGGAGCATAAGGCTGCAACACGATTAACAAATCATTTAAAATCGCACGTTTATTAGACTTCAAATCCGTCAATTCATTCACACAAATCATGAAAGCAGACACTGACGTATTGAAAGAGAATCTTTCGACATCATCCTCAACTTTTTTGATAATCTTGTGTAAAGCTTTGTATTCGGCTTTCGTTGCTGACTCCTCAGATACTTGGAAGTTTCCTTCAGCATCATGGAACAAACGCCATACCTTACGTAAGAACTTATACACCCCTTCGATACCGTTTGTATTCCATGGCTTAGCTTGCTCTAATGGGCCTAAGAACATTTCATATAAACGTAAAGTATCTGCTCCGTAAGAAGTGATAATATCATCAGGGTTCACAACGTTGAACTTAGACTTAGACATCTTCTCTACTTCAGTTCCACAGATATACTTGCCATCTTCCAACACGAATTCAGCATTAGCATAATCAGGACGTGAAGCTTTGAATTTCTCGGTATCCAATACATCATTATGTACGATATTAACATCTACGTGTAGTGCAATTGTCGTATACTCCTCTTTCAAGCCTAAAGAAACAAACTGATTTGTTCCGCGACCTTCTTCATCCAACACACGGTATACAAAGCTTGAACGACCTTGAATCATACCTTGGTTGATTAGCTTTTTGAAAGGCTCTTCTTCCTGGTGGAAGCCTAAATCTTTCAACGCTTTATTCCAGAAGCGTGAGTACAACAAGTGACCTGTAGCATGCTCAGAACCACCAATATATAAATCTACAGACTTCCAATAATCTACAGACTCTTTGGAAGCAAAAGCAGCTTCATTTTTAGGATCCATATAACGGAACCAGTACCAAGAAGAACCTGCCCAACCTGGCATTGTGCTCAACTCATACTCGTACTGATCTTGGTATTTCCAATCTGTTGCACGACCTAAAGGTGGTTCGCCGCTTTCCGTTGGTAAGTATTTATCTACCTCCGGTAATAACAAAGGCAACTCTTCCTCTTTAAGTAAATATGGTAGTCCGTTCTTGAAATAAACAGGAACAGGCTCACCCCAGTAACGCTGACGACCAAAGATAGCATCACGCATACGGAAGTTAACTTTAGCCTTTCCTAATTCCAATTCCTCTAACTTATGAATCAAAGCAGGCACTGCTTCTTCATAGGTAAGACCATTGATGAAATCAGAGTTTATATAACGACCATCTTTATTGGCATCGGCAGCCTCATCTAACACTTGGCTGTCTGAAATAGCAATAATAGGCAAGTTAAAATGCTTCGCGAATACATAGTCACGCTGATCACCAGAAGGCACCGCCATAACCGCTCCCGTACCGTAGCTTGCTAATACATAATCAGCAATCCAAATTTGTACATCAGCACCTGTAATCGGATGCTTAGCATAAGAACCTGTAAATGCTCCAGATACCGTTTTCGTATCTGCCATACGATCTAATTCGGATTTCTTAGTCGTTTTAGCACGGTAGGCATCTACTTCTACTTGCTGCTCTGCTGTTGTCAATGCATCAACCAAGTCGTGCTCTGGTGCCAATACGACGAAAGAAACACCAAAAATGGTATCTACACGCGTCGTAAACACTTCAATAGCTTGATCTAGCTGTGGTAAAGGAAACTTCACCGAAGCCCCTACCGACTTGCCAATCCAGTTACGTTGCATCTCGACTAACGGTTCTGGCCAATCAATCGTATCTAATCCACGCAACAAACGATCAGCATAAGCCGTAATACGCATCGACCATTGCATCATTTTTTTCTGCTCTACCGGGAAACCGCCACGCTCAGAAAGACCATTGATGACCTCATCATTTGCAAGCACTGTTCCTAAGGCAGCACACCAGTTCACCGTGCTCTCACGCAGGTAAGCCAGTCTATATTTCAACAACTCGCGTTGCTGTTCTTCTTCTGTAAAATGATTCCATGTTGCCGCATCAAACGTCAATACATCCTCATCACTCACACCGTTAACACTTTGTGAACCAGAAAATTTAAACTTATCAATTAAGGTATCAATTGACTCCGCTTTGTCCGTTTCTTTATTATACCAAGCGTCAAACAATTGCATAAAAATCCATTGCGACCACTTGTAGTAATCAGGATTGGAGGTACGAATTTCGCGCGACCAATCGTAAGAGAAACCGATGTTGTCCATCTGCTCGCGGTAGCGATTGATGTTTTCTTCGGTCGTAATAGCGGGGTGTTGTCCTGTTTGAATTGCATACTGCTCTGCAGGAAGTCCAAACGAATCATATCCCATCGGATGCAACACATTGAATCCTTTGAGTCGCTTATAGCGCGCAAAAATATCAGATGCTATGTAGCCCAGCGGGTGGCCCACATGGAGTCCAGCACCCGAAGGGTACGGAAACATATCCAGCACATAATACTTTGGTTTCTCAGTCGACTCCGACGGCTTAAAAGTTCCGTTCTCTGACCAAAACTTTTGCCATTTTTTTTCTAAAGAATGATGATTGTATTCCATTTTCTATCCTGTTCTGCTAATCACAAAGAGATGCGAAAATAGCGATTTTTAGTACAAAAAAGACACAAAAGTTTTATATTAAACAATAAATTGCCGACATTGTAAGTTAAATAGCGTAGAGATCTTATTTTCTTATCGAAGATATTACTTGAAAATAGTTTCTTAAATGCTCTTTATTATTTACTTTCGCAACAAATAACACGTTACTACAACTTATGTCGGCTCACGAAAAAAGTTCATCAACAAAAAAAACAAAATCTGTATACGTTTCCACGGTTATCAGTATAGCTTTAGTGCTACTAATGACAGGGTTATTGGGTTTAATTTTAGTTCATGCTAAGAATCTCTCCAAATACGTTAAAGAAAACATCGTTCTCAATATCATCGTCAATGACAATGTAAATGAAGGAGATGTAATCGCTATGCAGAAGGATTTAGAAAAAAACCCTTATGTATTGCGCACAGAATACATCAGTAAAGAATTAGCTGCTAAAAACCTACGGGAAGATTTAGGCGAAGACTTCGTTGAATATTTAGGACATAACCCTTTATTACCTTCGGTTGATGTATATCTTAAAGAGCAATACGCAAACATAGATAGCATTCAAAACTTCACACAGAAGGTATCTAAAAACAGCAAAGTCAAAGAGATTATTTATCAAGAGTCATTGATTGATATGGTTAACAAAAATATCCGTATCATCAGTATGGTTGTGTTAGCCTTCACGGTTGTCCTATTGATTATCGCTGTAGCCTTAATCAACAATACCATCCGTTTAGCTATTTATTCGCAGCGTTTCTTGATTAAGAGTATGCAGCTGATTGGTGCTACACGTAACTTCATCCGTAAGCCTTACCTCATGTATGGTATTTTCCACGGCTTGTTGGGTGCACTAATTGCCATCCTACTATTAATTTTCACACTTCAATTTGCACAACGCCAAATCCCTGACTTGGTATTCCTACGTAACTGGTACGAGTTTGGGGCTATCTTTGTCGTTGTTGTAGCATTAGGAGTATTAATCGCAGGATTCAGTACGTACTTTGCCGTAACGAAATACTTACGTGCTAAATCACATAGCTTATACCGTTAATTAAGTAACCTAAATTCAGACATGTCACAATACACAAAAAGAACAGAGTCGGCGAAAGCCAACACAAAAATCAGTTTGGGATTTGCCAAAATAAATTACCAAATTTTTATTGTTAGTATCTTAGTCGTAGCCTTAGGTTTTATCTTAATGATGGGTACCGAAGATATTTACAGCTTCACCAAAATCACCCTAGCACCGTTGGTTGTATGCCTTGGATTTGCCCTAGGATTTGTTGCTATTTTATATAAGCCTAAAAACAAAAATTAACAGTACGAATGACCTATTTTGAGGCTATTGTTTTAGCAATTATTGAAGGATTAACGGAGTTTCTTCCTGTATCATCTACAGGCCATATGATTATCGGTTCCGCTCTTATGGGCATGGAACCTACGCCTTTCTTTAAATTATTTACGATTGTTATCCAGCTAGGAACGATATTATCGGTCTTAGTTTTATATTTCAAACGTTTCTTTAAGTCCTTCGACTTCTACTTTAAACTTATTGTAGCAGCTATTCCTGCTTCTATTTTAGGTTTGCTATTAAACGATTTTATCGACTCCTTATTAGAAAGCCCACTTAACGTAGCTATTATGTTGGTTGTTGGTGGTGTTATCTTATTATTTGTCGACAAATGGTTTAATAAACCTACCGTAGAAAGCTCGGATGATATAACCTACAAGCAAGCTTTTACGATTGGTTTATACCAATGTTTGGCGCTTATCCCTGGAACGTCGCGCTCGGCGAGTACCATCGTTGGTGGTATGACGCAAAAGCTGACGCGTAAAGCGGCGGCAGAGTTCTCCTTCTTCTTGGCATTACCTATGATGTTTGGCGCCTCTGTAGTGAAGCTATACAAGTTCTTTAAAGAAGGACATACCTTCTCGGGTGAAGAAGTAAACCTTTTGATTTTTGGAAACATCATCGGTTTTATTGTGGCTATTATCGCCATTAAAACCTTTATTAATATATTGACCAAATATGGATTTAAAGCATTTGGTTGGTATAGAATTGTGGTAGGATTAGTGATTATTGGATTAATGTTGAGCGGACATAGTCTGCAAATTATTTAAATGACGAATTTAGAAGAAGTACAGCATCCTGCTTTCCACTTTGCGGAAGGCGAAATGCTATTAGTCGACAAGCCTTTGACTTGGACAAGTTTTGATGTGGTAGGTAAGCTTCGTAACACGATGAAACCTCTGAAACTTAAAGTAGGACATGCCGGCACCTTAGACCCCTTAGCAACGGGTCTTTTGATTATATGCACCGGCAAGATGACAAAGCAAATTGACTCTTTCCAAGCAGAAGATAAAGAATATACAGGTTGCATTACCTTAGGTGCTACAACACCTTCGTTCGACTTGGAAACGGAAATCGACCAGACCTTCCCTTACGAGCATTTAACGGAAGCTGAAATACGCCAAGCTGCAACCACCTTTGAAGGAGATATCGAACAATATCCTCCTGCTCACTCGGCCATAAAAATCAATGGTGAGCGTATCTACGAAAAGGCACGCCGAGGGGAAGAGGTAGAATTGAAGAAGCGTAAAATTACCGTCAATTACTTCGTAATCGAAAAAATTGAAGGGCCGAATGTTTATTTTCGTATAGGCTGCTCGAAAGGAACGTATATCCGTTCTATAGCGAGCGACTTTGGTAAAGCTTTAGGTATCGGCTCTCACTTGAGTGAATTGCGCAGAACCAAAAGCGGCGATTTCAATGTAGACAATGCATGGAAATTGGAAGAACTTATCGCAGAGATAAGAAAACAAAAAGAAATTAACGAATTATAGCGCTTATCTGGCAGTCCCGATATGAAAATATATAGAAGTTTAGATGAGTTTAAGCCTTTAGCAAATGCTGTTGTTACCATTGGAACCTTTGATGGTGTACACATTGGGCATCAAAAAATCTTAACGAAGGTACAGGAATGTGCTAAAGAAACTGGTGGAGAAACAGTCTTATTGACCTTCTTCCCCCACCCTCGCCTAATTATCAATCCGAATGATGATAGTCTACGCCTAATCAACGATATTGAAGAAAAAGCACACCGCTTGGGATTAGCCCATATCGACCATCTGATTATCACTCCTTTCACGCGTGATTTTTCCAACCTTACCCCTGAAGAATACATTAGTGATGTTTTGGTCGGTAAATTAGGAACTAAACAGATTGTTATTGGTTATGATCACCACTTTGGTAAAGACCGTAAAGGATCAATCAAAGATCTTAAGCACTACGCTAAGATATACGACTATTCTGTTGCACAAATCGCAGAGCAGGATATTGAAGATGTAGCGGTTTCATCTACACGTATTCGCGAGTCTTTGATAAAAGGTGATATTGAAACAGCCAATAAGTATTTAGGTTATCCTTTCGAGTTGACGGGCACCGTAGTTCGTGGTGATCAAATCGGTCGTGAAATTGGCTTCCCTACGGCGAACCTTAATATTCACGAATCGCATAAGCTTATCCCTGCTTACGGTATTTATGCCGTTGAGGCGGAGATATATCCTAACGTCCCTTCTATCGAGAGCGGCCCTTATAATCAGCCAGAGCCAGAATGTGTAGCCCGTGGTATGGCTTATATCGGAACGCGACCAACAGTAGATGGTATGACTAGAAAAATAGAAATCAACTTATTGGACTTCCATGATGATATCTATACTAAAACCATTCGTGTTAAATTTTTAAAATTTATCCGTCACGATAGTTGGTTTGAATCGTTGGATGCCATGAAAGAGCAAATCAAGAAGGATGAGATTGAAATAAGAAACTTTTTCGAAGTTTAAAATAAAGTCTCTACGATACACAAAAAGCCAAACATAGCTAAGCATATTGCTTAACATGTTTGGCTTTTTTTTGTGCCTAAACAAACGAAATAACCGTTAGCTTCGACTTATCTTTTCACGGGAGAGCCGTACAAAAATGTATCTAACTCTTCGCAGTAGTATTGATTATTATTTAGTTCCTTAACGACGCTTTCGGAAATATTCTTCTTTGATTCAACACGGAGAACACGGTCCTCATCAGTGAGATCCAAGGTCGCAATAAACTTCACTCCTAAATTTTTCAAAATTTGAAAAATAGACAGCTTATCTTCCTTTGAATGAGCTGCAGTTTTAAAAACAGAAACAAACATATCTATAAAGCTTAATTATCGTAAATTAATAAGGTTAAAGGTCTTTATTTACGGTAAAAAAAGCAAAGACTTCAAAGGTGAAACGGACAAAATTCGGGGTGAAATGTACAGATATCAAGAGCTGGCTATCCGATTCAAAAAGTCAATATCGGATTTTCGTTTTTATTGGGTTACAACAAGAAAATTAATTGGCTAAGCAAAGCAGAACTTAGTCCGACGTTTTACTATGCGCGAGCCAACGTAAGAAGTTTTTCGCTTTTTCACGACTCACATATATTTTACTAGCATAGCTAATGTGAAGATCAATGACAAGCTTGCGCGCTAACGTATAACTGGCATGCTGGACAATTTGTCGCGCCAATAAATGCTGCCGGTTGGCACGATAGAAATCGCCGCCAAGCTGCTTCTCTAATTCATCCAAGGTTTTCATAACCAAGAAATCCTTGCCCTTAAACGTCTTTATAAAAACATTCTCCAGCTCGATATAACAAAGTGCAATATCAACAACCTCTACAGGGATGATACGATCTTGCTGATGTACCAATACGGCGCTTGCCTTGGGATGTACCTGCGCGAGTAGGTCTTGGTAAAAGGAAGATGATATTTCGGGCGTCTCGACCTCCTTACGCAGTGCCTTTTGGAGATTGAAGTACTTCTCCATGGTGGCAGCTATCGACTGCGTAGAGATGGGCTTCATAATATAGTCGATACCATTCGTCTTAAATGCGGGAAGCAGATAAGCGTCATAAGCCGTACAAAAAACAATGGGTATACGTAAGGAAATTGAGTTGAAGATTTCAAAACTTATTCCATCACCAAGTTGAATATCAGAGAATATTAAATCTACATGTGGGGCATCTTGAAAATAGGTCAAAGCCTCCTCTACCGAATGTAAACAGGCCAAAATATGAATAGATGGCACTACCTCAACCAAGGTTTGCACCAAGTCTTCTGCGGCTAATTCTTCATCTTCGATAATAACAACATTCATCCTAAAGCAACTTTATTTTTACGGTAAAGCAATCCGAAGTTTCTTCAATCAAAACACCATGTGGCCAATAATTCATGTAGCGATCAATAAGATTTTTCAATCCGCTACCATTGGACTCTACGGCTATACGTTTAGCATTTTTCTTATTGATGACAGCCAACCATCCCTGTTCTTCCTTAATTTCGATGTGCAATGGCTCTTGTTTGGTAAAGCTATTATGCTTCAGCGCATTGTCGACAAGAGGTTGAATCGAGAAGAAAGGTATTTTTTGTTCATAGATAGATTCTGGCAAGTCAATATCATAATACAGCGCATCGTTAAAGCGCATTTTCTGCATATCTAGATAGTCTTCACACAGCTTTATCTCCTGTTGTACCGAATTGAGCTCTTCGGTCTTTGCTGCGGCAATAGTAATCCTTAAGAAGTCGGATAAACGCAACAGGTAGTCTTCCGCTAGTGGGAGATCCTTTTTCATCAACGATTTTAAAGTAGCCAGCGCATTAAACAAAAAATGCGGCTGTATTTGCTGACGCAGCATTTTATTAATAGCTTCTTCTTTGGACTTTTCTAGTCGGGAACGCTCTAATGCATTTTGTGCCTTAAAATGATCAGACATCAAGAAATATAACCACAGCAGCACTATAAAATTCAACAAACAGGCTTGTATAACGATAACAAGATAGTTACGCCATACGCTACTTTGATGCACCAATTCATGCATATGAGGCTCTTTAACATCGAGTGCTGTGCTGAGAAGGTCAAAGCAGAAAAGAACAAAAATGGCAGAGCCAAAGCTTGCTAACTTCACATAAAGAGGTGACTTTATCGGGTCTTCTACTTTGTTTTCACAGTGAATAAACAAATTACTCAAAGCAACAAAAAGAATAATAAAAAAGATGAAGACAGTCTGTATAATGGCGTTCATCGACATCAATCCTGCCGTATAGCGTGCTAATGCAATCAGCCCCGTTGTCATCAAGGCAAAAGCCTTGCTTCGTTGAACCCATAATTTTATGGGATAATCATAGTGTTCGCAACGCATAGATGTCACCTATAGTTTTGTGAAATAATCGGCCACAAGATACTCATTATTTATATTTTGTCGGAAAGGAAGACAATTTTTATACATGCAGGCGACATATTATGACAAAACAACCTACCTGCCTGTTGTTCTTTTTAGAAGACAACTGTGTAGTAAAAAGAACATTTTGCGACACAAACAATAGAAAAACGAACTCAAAACCCTTATTTGATTAAAAACATACACTTAGACGAAATAAAAAATCATATCTTAAATAGTTTTGGCATAGAGATTGTCTTATGTTTAACTCATAATTTAGGTTAATAATTGGTTTGAGTCCTTTGCAGCCGCCCGGTTTCAAAGGACTCTATTTTTGAAGTAAATTAGTGCTAAAAAGAAATGGAAAGCTCTCGCCTTCCATCTCATAACAAACCAAACAATAAACTATAGTATAAAATTTTCAAACGATGGTAATTGCTGCGCAATCCGCCATGCTATGTTCTACAAGCAGAAAGCTAGTCTCTACGTTGCTATTTTTTCCTTCAATATTTTAAATGGTTTACCTTGTTTCTTAACCTTGATGAAAGCAATTAAGGAACATATACCCAGTATCAAAAATAACATATCGATAAAGAAGATATCGTAAGCCTTTTGTTGTAAGCTATGCCATAAACCTAAATTAGACATCACCGCATTTGCAATCGGCACACCGAAACAAAGGGCTGCTGAAAGCAATAAAGTATGCTTATTCACAATGGTTAAGTCCCGACGAACCACCAAGTAAATAGTGAGTAGCAACCAGCTATAAAAATAATAACTGTAGATGACCGATTGATTTACTGTCGTCAGGCATTTCACCATGATAAATGTAAAGGCTGTAACCGGCAACATAGCTAAACACATCGAAAGGAAAAAATTTGCCGCCCAGAAGTTAAATTTCCGCTTATAAGCGGGAACATTTACTTTATCACGCGCAACAAGCCAAATCATAATACCAGAGATAATGACTGCACAGCCCATTAGTCCTAAAATAAAGAAGACAATACGCAATGGCTTACCTCCAAAATCACCAAAGTGAAGATGATAGACAATACTCTTTACACCATCAATGTAGGTGTTATCCAAGGTAGGTGATTTTTCATCAAATACCTTCCCTGTAGCCATTTGCACACGTACATAGCCAGATCCTGCAAAACTAGCTTCCGACTGCGGCTTAGACTCCAATACGACCTCCATGCTCTTATCGCCATAATTACGAATATTTACACGCGTAATATCACTACCCTTCCATTTCTTAGACCACTCGGCTATAAATGCATTAGCATCAAAATTTTCACCTAAAGGCTGGTATTCATAAGCAACTTCATATTGACGTCCATACTGTAAATCTTCATAGAGCTTATCTTCTTTTCCACCATATAGATAATCGGTAAAAGGAGAAATAAGCACGTAGTTGACGATAAGGACAATCCCCGTTATCGCAAAAAGCAACTGAAAAGGAAAACCAATGACACCAAGAACCGTATGCATATCTGTCCAAACCGTCTTCCACTTGCTCCATGGCCGAAACAGAAAGAAGTTAGTCTTTATCTTATCCCAATGTAGGAGTAGCCCTGTAATCAAAGCGAACAAAAACAAGAAAGATACAATACCTGCCACGGTGTACCCAAAAGGCTTACCGATTTTGATTGGTACCTGGTTCAGCTGCGCTAAGAAATGTAGGCGATATAAAAACTCCCCCATATTATAGCCATCACTGTAGGAACTCTGTGTTTTATCGGCAAAATAATGCAAGAAGTATGCAGAGTCATCATCGCCACCACGGCGGCGTCCCCCTCTACGTTCACCTTTAGGCTTGGGCTTACTAATGGTGGTATCCTGCGAAGCACTCATGTTTACATAAGCGCCATTCCCCTGACGTAAAAGATAAAAGTCGAAATTCCGTCCTTTAAGGTTATACTTGCCCCCTAAGGAGTCGATAATATAGTTGTAATCGGCATGCTGTGCATGATTTTCAGCAGTTGTCCCTTTCTGCCAAGCCGTAATATCATCTTTAAAGAAAGAAAAAGAACCAGCAAAGAATATCACGTAAAGCAGTGCTGCGATAACGATTCCGCTGATTGTATGGGTGTGAAAGTATATATTATACCGTCTTTGATTCATAATTTTCGGTTAATTATTTAACATATAAAGCGAGGTAAACAATAAGGCCAATCCGATATAACTCAGGTATAGACGCCATAGTTTGACCTCTAAAAAGGCCCATAGCAGCAAGCATGCCCATAAGACATACCCGGTAAAGAAAGACGTCGCAATAACATTCTCTTTCGGAAAGATAACTGCTAAACACAGATGAAAACTAATCATGATTAGGTATCCACCGGCAGTACCAGCAACAATTCTTGCCAAGCGAACCCAAGGTGATTTTGTTAAATATTTTTTATTTGCAGGCATGTTTTTTCTTAACTATAAATTTCCAAAATAAGGGCGACAACATAGATTCCTGTTAACCAACGAAGGCCTACATATTGAAGTGGAAAAAATAAAACAACAAGGCTTCCCATAGCCATCAAAAGTACTATAGCCGCAAATATTCCGCTAGCTAGCCCTAGTGTCCAGATGCATAATACCGAAGCGATGAGAATAATTCCACCCGCTATAGCACGCAACTTATCTGGCTGAAGTTGTATCTGCTCCAAAAGCTTCCCTTTATCTTTCCATACCACTCGCTTTGAGGTGCGCATCCAAAGGAGAAATCCAAAAAAGAAAAGCAGGCAAATTGTACTCATCATATTCTGTAAACTATCAAGGGTTAATAAAAACGTCTGTCGTCCTGGGGCAACAGATGTACTAATTTGGTTGACCAATATTGGTCTTTATAAAGATGACAATAGGCCCGTATTTCGGCCTTTAATCTAGACATCTTTACATTTTAAGAAAGAACCTTTCCTAGTCCTGTTCTTTAGGCTTATCAAAGTGACAGTACAATTTTAGATCTAGAAAAGGTCATCACGTACGCCAATCGTAAAGAACTACTTAACGATAAAACTAGCTGTTAATCCTTGCCAATTTTGTGTATAGTTTTTCCCGTACCATTCTCCGCCATTTTTCTCCATATTACTAAACTCCACAACATAACGACCGCTCCAAGTCGTCTCCACTAGAATTCGACCGTTCTGATCTGTTTTATAATTTTTATGCCATCCCGTAGCAGACATAACTGCGACTTCTTTATCTGCCAATGGCTTTCCATCTGCTGTCAAAAGAATAGATACTTTGTCTTTAACTTTAAAGATTTTAGGTTCTACAGTTAATTGGTTACCAAGAGAAATATTTCCTTTTTGATTAGCCTTACCGACCTGAACTGCAGCCTGAGCTACAAACTCATAACGGGTCTCCCCGCCTAAGTCTTTTGTAGCGTGACGTGTAAATACCTGGTATACACCATCTACCGCAGGTGTGAAAGTCGCTTCAAAGTAATCGCCTTTATCGACCAATGAAAGAGGTTGTGTGCTTCCATTAGGAGCCGTGAGCTGTAGCGTCAATGTGTTTAAGTCGGAATACCAATCTTTGATAGATTCGACCTCACCGGCTTCAAATTCGCCATAATACACACGTACTATATGGGCTTGACCTTTTTGACCTACCGGCTGACTCTCCAACCATACCGCGTGGGCTTGTGCCGCTTGATTACTACCAAGAAGAACAAGACTTAATAAAAGTAAAATGTGCTTAACCGTATTCATTTTTATTTAGACTTATTTAAAATAAAAACAAAGATATGGGTATCTGGCTAAACCACAAGTTAATAATCGGAAATACGGCTATAGAATTGGAAAAAAATAGGGTATACAAAAATCCCCTGCTATTTTGGTAGCAGGGGATTTTGATATAAATAAAGAAGGTTACCTACAAAATAGCTTCGCGTACGCGTACCAATTTCTCTAATAAACCATCCAATAAGTCTAAATGAAGCATATTCGCACCATCCGATTTAGCGTTTGCTGGATCAGGATGTGTCTCAATAAACAAACCATCGGCTCCTACCGCAATAGCAGCTTTAGCTATCGTTTCAATCAATGCAGGTTTACCACCTGTTACTCCTGAAGTCTGATTTGGCTGTTGCAAGGAATGCGTACAATCCATAACCGTAGGTACACCAAAAGCACGCATCTCAGGAATTCCGCGGAAATCGACGATTAAATCCTGATAACCGAAAGTGTTACCACGATCCGTTAACCATACTTTATCATTACCGGAGTCCTTAACTTTATCCACCGCAAACTGCATCGATGCGGCCGACAAAAACTGACCTTTCTTGATATTAACCACTTTACCTGTTTTTGCTGCTGCTACCAATAGATCCGTTTGGCGACAAAGGAAAGCTGGTATCTGCAATACATCTACGTAAGCAGCAGCCATCGCTGCTTCTTGGCTTTCGTGGATATCCGTAACGGTAGGCACACCAAAAGTCTTACCTACTTTCTCCAATATTTTTAATGCTTTTTCATCACCAATCCCTTGGAAAGAATCTACACGGGAGCGGTTTGCTTTCCGGTAAGAACCCTTAAAAACATAAGGAATATTGTATTTATCAGTGATGGTTACAATACGTTCAGCAATGCGTAACGCGATATCTTCTCCCTCTATTGCACAAGGCCCTGCCATAACAAAAAACTGCTTTGAATCTGCATTTTTTATACCTGGCAAATAACTCTCAATCATAGTATACTTATTAATTTCCTAATTCTGACATAAACTTAATACGCATCAGTTTGATATCCTCATACGAATAATCAGCCTCTCCTAAAATATTCAAGGCTTCTGCAATAGAATCTACTTCTGCGGTTTTAAAATAATCGTACACCTCCTCTTGGCGATCTGAATCAATCATCTCATCGACAAAGTAAGAAATATTCAATTTCGTACCGGAGTTAACAATAGACTCCACCTCCTTCAGCATATCTTCATAGCTGATACCCTTCGAGGAAGCGATATCATCCAAGCCGATTTTACGATCGATATTCTGAATGATAGATACTTTCAACGCCGACTTATTTGCTGTACTTTTTACAATTAAGTCTTGCGGACGATCAATATCATTCTCTTCAACATACTTCTTAATCAACTCCACAAAAGGAGCCCCGAATTTCAAAGCCTTACCACCGCCTACACCTTGTATCTGCTTCAACTCATCGATACTAATTGGATAATGTGTACACATCTCATCCAAAGAAGGGTCTTGAAAAATCACAAATGGAGGCAACGATTTCTGTTTAGCAATCTTCTTACGAAGATCCTTCAACATTTTTAACAACTCTGTATCAAGAGCTGCCGTACCTTGAGCTATATCTTCAGCGCTATCATCCTCCGCCTTCTCCATTGGTTTATTCAAGATAAACTTCATTGGGTACGGATTGCTAATATATTTTCTTCCTGTATCTGTAAGTTGTAAAAGACCGTAATGATCAATATCTTTTTTAATAAGATCACTCAATTCAGCTTGACGAATCAAGGAATTCCAGTAGTTCACACCTTTCTCTTTACCTTTACCGAACAAAGCATGGGTATCATGTTTGTAGGCAGATATAGGTTGATTATTTTGCCCTATCAATACATTGATTACGTGGTGATCATCAAACTTCCCTCCTTCTTCCTTGATGAAGGTCAAAACTTCCAACAAAGATTCTTCTGCATCGAAGTATGTTTTTTGCGAACGGCAATTGTCGCACATATTGCTACAGCCTACCTCATCAAATCGTTCACCAAAGTAGTGTAAAATCTGTTTACGACGACATACCGATGACTCGGAATAATCAATTACTTCTTTTAATATTTGCGTACCAATTTCTCGTTCGGAAACTGGTTTATCTTTCATAAACTTAGTCAGCTTTTCAACGTCCTTCTCTGAATAGAAAGTTAAACAGTGGCCCTCGCCCCCATCACGACCAGCACGACCAGTCTCCTGGTAGTACCCTTCCATAGACTTTGGAATATCATGGTGGATAACATAACGCACATCAGGCTTGTCAATCCCCATTCCAAAAGCAATAGTGGCCACAATGACTTCCACATCCTCCATCAAAAAACGATCCTGTGTGTCGGCACGTGTTTTAGCATCTAAACCGGCATGATAAGGCAGCGCCTTAATGCCGTTTATGTTTAATACTTCGGCAATCTCCTCTACCTTCTTACGGCTCAAACAATAGATAATCCCTGTTTTACCGGAGTTTATCTTTATAAACTTTACGATTTCTTTAATGACATTCTTTTTCGTCCTTACTTCATAATATAAGTTAGAACGGTTGAAAGAAGACTTAAATAAGGTCGCATCATTCATCTGCAAGTTCTTACGAATGTCAGACTGTACCTTAGGCGTGGCCGTAGCTGTTAAAGCGATGATAGGAATTCCTTCACCGATGCCATTGATAACCTGTCTAATTTTTCGGTATTCCGGACGGAAGTCATGCCCCCACTCCGAGATACAGTGGGCCTCGTCCACCGCGACAAAAGAGACCTTAATTTGCTTTAAGAACAGCGTATTCTCCTCCTTAGCTAAGGACTCGGGTGCTACATAAAGCATTTTAGTCTTACCAGCGACTACATCTTGCTTCACTTTAGCAATCTCTCCCTTGTTTAGGGAAGAGTTTAAAAAATGGGCTATACTGTCAGTACCTCCAAAAGCACGAAGCTGATCGACCTGATTTTTCATCAAGGCAATCAATGGGGAGATAACAATGGCAGTACCTTCGCTCATCAAAGCGGGCAACTGATAACAAATAGACTTTCCGCCTCCGGTGGGCATAATAACAAACGTATCCTTTTTATTTAGGACATTCGTTATTATAGCCTCTTGATCCCCCTTGAACGTATCAAAGCCAAAAAATTCCTGTAGATTGTCAAATAGTGACTTTTCTATTTCCATCGACTGTAGAACAAAAAAATTAGATAGACCTGTGACTCTTTTGAGTTTTAAAAAACTTACTTTTGTCGTAATATTTAATATAAAATTAGACATTTTTTCTGTGATACACAACATCGACATAAAAAAGATAGCCATAGACGCGATAGAACTTGAGGCGAATGCCGTACAAAACTTAGCAACGCTCATTGACGACAATTTTGTTACGGTTGTAAATAAGATTCTTACACTCGAAGGACGTGTAATTGTGACTGGAATTGGCAAGAGCGCAATCATTGCACAAAAAATGGTAGCGACGTTCAATTCGACCGGTACACCATCAATTTTTATGCATGCAGCGGATGCTATTCATGGTGATTTAGGGATTATCCAAAAGAACGATTTGATTATTGCCATATCAAAAAGCGGCAATACGCCGGAAATTAAAGTGTTGGTTCCGTTTCTTAAACAGACACAAAACACCTTGGTAGCCATGGTTGGTAATTTAGAATCTTACTTAGCTCAGCAAGCCGACTTTATTCTAGACACGACGGTGGAACGTGAAGCTTGCCCTAACAACTTAGCACCAACAACAAGCACAACAGCACAGCTAGCCATGGGCGATGCATTAGCTGTTTCGCTACAGACATGCCGTCAGTTTTCGGATCAAGATTTTGCAAAATATCACCCTGGTGGTGCCTTGGGTAAAAAGCTATACCTTAAAGTAGCCGATTTAACCGATGCTAATGCAAGTCCGAAAGTAGCACCAAGCACCCCTATCCGCGATGTCATCATCACGATTACTAAATTTAGACTAGGAGCTACTGCAGTTATTGACAATGAAGAAATAATCGGTATCATCACCGATGGTGATATCCGTAGAATGCTAGAAAAGTATGAAAACTTCAGTTCGCTAACGGCCAAAGATATCATGGCCAACGCACCAAAAACAATAGAAGCAGACGAGCTTGCCGCGGAAGCATTATACCGTATGCGTGCGAATAACATCTCGCAATTACTGGTCACCAAAAAGCAGGTATACAGCGGAATTGTTCATATTCAAGACTTATTAAAGGAAGGAATTATCTAGGTTCCTCTTTGTAATATTCTTGTGCTATTTAGTCGTTATAAGGCAAAAGATAAAGGTTATCCTTAATTTTGGCAGACAATTTGCATATCACTGTTTAAACTATTTAACAAACTAAACTATACATACTCATGAAAAAAGCTTTAGGAATTTTAACCGTTTTGGTTGCTATCATAGGTTTCACATCGATGGCTTTAGCTATTGGAGAGTTCAGATTTGAAAAAGAAACACATGACTTCGGCTCTATTCCACAAAATAAGCCTGCGTCTTACGACTTCAAATTTTCGAACACAGGAGATGCTCCTATTATTATCACAGAAGTGAAGCCAGCTTGTGGCTGTTCTGTAGCGGAATTCACACGTACACCAATTAAACCAGGTGATTCAGGTGTGATTACAGTAACGTATAATGCAGCAGCAACGGGTCCATTCACTAAACAATTTACGGTAAAGTCGAATACCAAAACACCTATCAAGACCTTAACGGTTAAAGGTAGTGTTGATTAAGACATACAAAATAATCACGATTAAAGCTGTTTCGTTTTCGGAACAGCTTTTTTTGTTATTAAGAAGTCTATACACCTATTTACCGCGAAGGACAACTTTCCTGCGGATATGTATAAGAATACCTAAACAATCCTTTCTTTTCTTTACATTTGCTTACAAATCATAACTTAATATAATGCCACAAATTTCGCAAAAAGGCATCGATATGCCTGCTTCACCAATCAGAAAACTAACTCCATTTGCCGACAAGGCTAAACAGGAAGGTAAGAAAATATATCACCTCAACATTGGCCAGCCAGATATTGAAACGCCAGAGGTTATGTTGAATGCCTTAAAAAATATAGATTTTAAAGTATGGGCCTATACCGCATCAGAAGGTACTGCCTCTTACCGTACAAAATTAGCGTCTTACTACAATAAATTAAACTACAACCTAAGCCCTAGTGATATCTTGGTAACCAATGGTGGTTCGGAAGCAATCACTATTGCGATGCAAGCTTGTTTGAACCCTGGTGAAGAAGTTATTATCCCAGAGCCTTTTTACGCTAATTATAATGGTTTTGCCTGTTCAGCAGATATCGTCGTAAAACCAATCATGTCTTACATTGATAATGGTTTTGCTTTACCATCGATTGCTGAATTTGAAAAAGTAATAACACCGAAGACAAAGGCTATTGCTATTTGTAATCCGAACAATCCAACAGGCTACCTATACTCTAGAGAAGAACTAGAAGCACTAAAAGAATTATGTATCAAGCATGATTTATACTTATTCTCGGATGAGGCTTACCGCGAATTTTGCTACGATGGTAAGGAGTTTCTTTCTCCTATGCACTTAGAAGGTTTAGAAGAGCATGTTGTCGTTTTCGACACGGTATCGAAACGCTACTCCGCTTGTGGCGCACGTATCGGCTGTTTGATCACTAAAAACAAAGCTTTATTCCAGACAGCATTAAAGTTTGCGCAAGCACGTCTTAGCCCATCATTAGAGGGACAAATTGCGGGCGAAGCAGCGGTAGACACACCAGACAGCTACTTTGAAGCGGTATCTACAGAATACACGGCACGTCGTGACACCTTGGTAAAAGGCTTAAATGCTATTGAAGGCGTATTCTGTCCGAATCCAGGTGGTGCATTCTATGTTGTTGCTAAATTACCAATTGACAATGCCGACAAATTCTGTCAATGGATTTTAGAGGAGTTTTCTTACGAAAATGAAACGGTTATGATGGCTCCAGCGACAGGTTTTTACAGCACTGAAGGCGCAGGCACCAACCAAGTACGCTTGGCCTATGTCTTAAACCAAACAGATTTGAAGAAAGCATTAGTGTGCTTAGAACATGCATTAGCAGTATACCCTGGTCGTCAAGACTAAAAAATAAAAGATAGCCATGTTTTTGCGCTTTAGTTAAAGTACAAAAACATGGCTATTTCAATATAGTAATCCTCTGCTATTTTTAGTAATCAATCCAATTTTCGGCTACCGCCTTCCGCATACATTCACGAGCACATTTTCATACGATATGTATGCTTGATCTATGCTTCATCCCTACTAGACCACCCCACCTTTTAAGTAAATTAATGCTTAAAAAAACGCGACACCGGAATAAGCAGTACCAAGCCCATTACGATGGAAACAACCAATTGTAGCTTTACCTTACAAAGCTATGTCGAACACTTAAAGAAAAAAGCTATTAAGGATTGATTTTGGAAGGAGTCTGTACGGGAAAATTAGCAAAATGCCTTAAAAGAACAAAGCCTGGGATAGTCAGGCGACTTCCCAGGCTTTTTATAACCCCTCTTTCGAGAGGTAATCAACCTAAACCTACGGCAAAGGTAAAACATATTTCCCGAACTTTCAAGTCTAAAAAGTAAAATTAAGCGAATAATCATCGTTAAAATGATAACATCATGATTTTCAGGCACAAAAAAAAGGTTTTCAAACGGGGAGAATGAAAACCTTTATAACCAATTATAAACCTAAATTATGATAGAACAAAGATAGTGTATTTTTTACACTAAGCAAATATTTTTTGATTTTTTTTTAATTTTTATTTCAAGGCATATCCTTAACTTTGTATAAAAGGATAAAAAACTATGTTTACAGGGATTATAGAAACCTTGGGAAAGGTTGTTAAAATAGAGCAAGAACTTGGAAATATCCATTTCTACATCCAGTCATCACTCTCCAACGCATTAAAAATTGATCAAAGTGTTTCACATAATGGGGTTTGCTTAACCGTTGTGGGCATTGAAAATGATATTCATAAAGTAACTGCTATCGAAGAAACGCTCATTAAGTCCAACTTAGGTAGCCTTGCTTTGGGAGATACCATAAATATCGAGCGCTGCACCGTAGCAAATGGACGTTTTGATGGTCATATTGTGCAGGGACATGTGGATCAGGTGGCAACATGCGTCGGAAAAGAAGATCAGAACGGAAGTTGGTTATTTACCTTTGCGTATGAACCTACTTTAAGTAATATCACCGTAGAGAAAGGATCAATTTGTGTAAATGGAATCAGCCTCACGGTTGTAAACTCACAAGATCAACGATTCTCGGTAGCGATTATCCCTTTCACACTAGAGCATACAAACTTAGGACAAGTGGAAATCGGAGACACCATAAATATAGAATTCGATATCATCGGAAAATATGTATCAAAAATAATGGCTATGCGTGCTTAAGCGCATAGCCATTATTTTTTTAGCCCCTTCCCTACACTACTCGAGATAATGTCCCTGACGCACCAGCAATGCGCGGTACTTATTGAAAACACTAGACTTAGAAACAAAGCCTAGGTATTTACCTTCATCATCAATCACAGGTAAAATCCAAACATCATCACGATTCATCTTGGCCATCACCATTTCCATATGTTCCTCCTTATGGATGATATCATTAGGCTTTTGAGCAAGCGAACCGAAAGTACGTTCTACACCTTCCTCTTCCCCGAGTAAGATGGAGAATAATCGCTCACTGTAAATAATTCCAACCAATATTCCCTTATCATCGACGATTGGAAAAATATTCCTTTTCGAATGAATAATATCTGTTTTTCGCGACAGCGGGGTTTCTTGTGTACCTAAGACGACAAAATTATTCTCTAAGATATAGCGAAGCTTCATCATACTGAGGACGGTCCTATCCTTATCTTCATAGGAAAGTAAATCGCCCGATCCGGCCAAATCCTTCGTGTAGATAGAATGCTTCATCACCGATTTGTTAATCAAATAAGAAATCGAAGTTACCAGCATTAGCGGCACCATCAAGGTGTACCCACCGGTAACCTCCGCAATCAAGAACATCCCGGTCAGCGGGGCGTGCATCACACCTGCCAAAGCTCCTGCCATACCCGCCATCACAAAGTTCGGCACATTGAGTTGCACGAAGCCAAACTGATTAAAGCCGTATGCAAAAGCAAAACCTATCAATCCTCCCATGACTAGACTAGGCCCGAAAACTCCACCATTTCCTCCTCCATGAATGGTAAACAAGGCCGCAAAAGATTTAGCAAACAGCGTTAGCACCGTATAAGCAACGACTACCCAAGCCATATTTTTATAATCGGAGAACAAACTGTTCTTGACGATGCTATCAAACTGACCATCGAGAATCTGCTGAATGGTGATATATCCCTCCCCATATAGTGTTGGGAAAACAAGAATTAATACACCTAGCGAAATCCCACTAATCCAAACTTTATTGTATGGATTTTCAATTTTCTTAAACCAGTTTTTAACGTACTCCGTCAGCTTCGAGAAATAGATGGCATATATACCAACTATAACAGCAAGTAGAATATAAAAGAAGAGTGCCTCCACCTCCCATCCTGTCACTGCCGTGTGTAATAAAGGCTCACTATATAATAAACGCGACACAACAGCTGCTAAAGCCGCAGATATCAACAATGGAATAAATGCAGGAATGGAGAACTCGGGAAGTAAAATTTCAATAGCGAAAATCATCCCCGCTATTGGACTATTGAATGCTCCTGAAATACCCGCCGCTGCCCCACAAGCAAGGAGCATCGTTATCTCTTTGTACTGCAAACCAAAGAAACGTCCGGTATTTGACCCTATGGCAGCACCACTCAACGCAATCGGCGCCTCTAATCCGGATGAACCACCAAACCCTACTGTTACCGCTGAGGTAACAATTTGCGAATAAATGTTGTGAGCATCAATACGACTAGATTTACGAGATATCGCATAGATAATCGGTGTGATACCATGCTCAAGTTTCTTACCTTTTAAAAATTTACGCACATAGAGTACGCTTAGTAAAATACCAACGAGAGGGAAAACAAGGTAAAAAGAATACTTATAGTGCCACTCGACATCATTTTGTAAAGTTGAGGCAATAAAATGCGTCAATCCTTTCAATAGTGCAGCGGCAAGCCCACCAATAATTCCGACAGCAAAGGCTAAGATGACCAAAAAATTCCGATTAGAAATCTTCTGCATACGCCACCGATTTAAGCGTTCTAGTTTTTTCCTCAATCTACTACGAACATCCATCTGTTTATCTAAAGTTCAAAAGTTAATACGTCTTTTTTCTGTTTCGTCTGAAAGCGTTCAGGCACAACGGCTATAATTTCAGCTTTTAGCGCGCTAACAGCCTGCTTCTTTACAAAATTAGGTGTTATCACCAAGCTTACTTCGCGCACAGGCTCTGGAGCTTTAAAATAGCGTATATGAGCCAGCTGCTCTTCGTCATAACCTAAAATACTCATCTCTGGTAAAATGGTTAAACCTGAGTTTATATCGACCATACGCTTCAAAGTTTCTACACTCCCTGTATTATACGCAAAAGCACCACTTGCTGTTTGATTATGTTTATATTGACATAGTTTCAAAACTTGACCACGCATGCAGTGTCCCTCATTAAGGAGCCATAATTTTTCATCATCCAATTCCTCTGTAGTAATCATTTTTTTTGCATACAAAGCACTTTTTTCAGACACGTAGGCCACAAAGGGTTCATAGTATAAGGGGATCTCATCAATCCCATTTTCATGCAGAGGTGTCGACAGGATTCCGCAATCCAACTTTCCTTGTTTCAGTTCTTGGATAATGCGCTCTGTCGTATACTCCCAAATTTGTAAATGTAGCTTCGGAAATTTCTTAATAAAACGTGTCAACACTTCAGGTAGCAAGTAAGGGGCAATTGTTGGAATAACCCCGACACGCAACTCACCCGACACTTCTCCTTTCTCCTCCAAGAGTAGCTCTTCAATTTTTTTACTCTCCGTCAAGATAACACGTGCCTGCTGAATAATCTTTTGGCCAATTTCTGTAGGTACAACAGGCTGTCGGCTACGATCAAAAATCTTAACACCAATAGACTCCTCTAGCTTCTGCACTTGCATACTCAAGGTAGGCTGTGTTACAAAACAGTGCTCTGCTGCCGCCACAAAGCTACGATACATATCTACGGCAATAATGTATTCCAATTGAACAAGCGTCATCCTAATACGTTTTAACAAAACAAAGTTAGGCTTTTCTGTAAGAAAATCGAACCGAAAGCATACCACCAAAAAATGTTTTATTAACTTTGAGAAAGTAAATAAGGTTGATTATGATAAAACTAAAGTCGAAGTACAGCTTACTATGTACAGTATTATTAGGGGTTGGGGCATTTAACTTTTCTGCTTCCGTACCCGATGAGGGGATGTTTCCATTAAGCGAACTGAATAGAGCAGGCTTAAAAAAAGCAGGTTTAAAAATTTCAGAAAAAGACATTTACAATCCTGGACAAGTGGGATTAGTGGACGCCCTCGTGCAAGTAAGTGGTTGTACAGGTTCTTTTGTTTCGCCCAACGGACTTATCATCACGAATCATCATTGTGCCTTCAGTGCGGTACAATTGGCTAGCTCGCCCGAGTTTAACTACCTCAAGAATGGCTTCGTTGCTAACAACTTGGAGCAAGAGATTGAAGCGAAGGGATTAACAATTCGTATCACAGATTCTTATGATGATGTGTCCAACGAAATACTTCAAGCTGTAGCGCAGATTAGTGACCCTGCCGAGCGTATCCACACGATAAATAAAAAACGAATAGAAATTGCTAAGCGTGCGGAAAGCGAAGACCCAACTATAAAAGCAGAAGTATCGGAAATGTTTATCGGAAAAAGCTATGTTTTATTCCGCTATAAGACTATTGAAGATGTTCGCTTGGTTTATATTCCAAGACAAGATATTGGTGAATTTGGAGGAGAGACTGATAACTGGGTATGGCCAAGACATACTGGTGATTTCTCTTTCTTACGTGCTTATGTATCACCTACAGGCTCTTCTGCTAAGTATGCCAAAGAGAATGTCCCTTACAAGCCGAAGAAACACTTAAAGATAAATCCAAATGGTGTACAAGAAAATGATTTTGTATTCATCTTAGGTTACCCTGGACGCACCTTCCGTCACCGCCCTGCACAGTATATGGAGTACCAACAAAAATTTTTGCTGCCCTACACGGCTGATCTTTATGACTTCCAGAATGCTGAAATGCTGAAGGCAGGAAAAGATAACGTAGCAGTAGAATTGGCTTTAGCAACACGGATCAAGCGTAATGCTAACGTATTGAAAAACTACCGTGGCAAACTAAAAGGTTTACACAACTTAAGTCTTGTGGCTGCTAAAGAAGAAGAAGATCAGGCTTTAGCTCAATTTATAAATAGCAAGGCAGACTTGAAAAAGAAATATGGCTCTTTAATGTTGGATATAGACAAGCATTACGAAGCCGTGTTCCAGGTAGCTCAAAAAGAACTTTGGTTCAATAATATTTACAGCAGCACGAGCCTATTGCAGGTTGCGAAATCTATCAATAGCTTTAAATCTGTCATTTTCAAACAGAATGGATTAAAAGCACAGGAAGAGGTTTACAAGCTAAATATTGATCAAGTAAGAAAACAAATAGATGCTTACTATGCAAGTTATGATGCAGCCGTTGACCGTGCTATTGGGAAGCGTATGTTTGAAGATGCGTACCAATTCACCGGCGATAACCGCATCAACTATATTACAAAAAGAGCCTTTACAAGCAAAGAGGATGCTGGAAATACAATTGTACAAGCTTTAGAGCGTTCTAAATTGAACAGTAAACAAGCTTTGTATGCTGACGTCCTTAAGGATTTCCAAAGCTTGAAAAATTATAATGATGAGCTATTAACGATTCAAGATGGACTAGCGACGGAAATGGAAAGCTTTGATGTAGACCAAAGACGTAGAGAAGGAACTTTAAATCGATTGATGGGTGATTATGTAGCCGTTAAAGAGCTTTACCAAGCGAAAAGCTTTATTCCGGATGCCAATTCAACACTTCGTCTTACCTACGGTAATATCAAAGGCTACAGCCCTGCTGATGCGTCCTACATGAAGCCTTTCACGACTGTTAAAGGATTGATTGAAAAAGGAAATTCTGGCTTAGAAGAATTTGAATATCCAGAAAGTATCAAAACGGCATGGTTAGCGAAAAACTTTGGTGCTTATGCTAAAAAAGATTTGAATGATGTACCTGTAAATATTCTTTACAACATGGATACAACGGGCGGAAACTCTGGCTCACCGATTATGAATGCCTCAGGCGAATTGATTGGTGTAAACTTTGACCGTTCTTATGATGCAACCATCAACGACTTTGCATGGAATGAAAACTACAGCCGTTCAATTGGTGTAGACATTCGTTATGTCCTTTGGATTGCCGATAAAATCGACAATGCGAAATTTATATTAAAAGAAATGGGCATCTAAGCTTTAATGTAAGAATGTCCCTATAAAGCGGCGTTATCTCGATGTAGATAACGCCGCTTTTTAGTGAAAGATACATCTACGACAAATAAGACCTTTCCACAAATGGTAGAAAGCTAAAAATAAAAGGTATATTCTAGCTACCATGCAGAAAAACATACTTAAACCGCCAAAACAAAACGATGAACTGCTAAAAGCAATGTTCGAAGCTAACTTTTTGGAGTTCTTATGTTTTATGTACCCAAATGCGAAAAAACGGTTCGATCTAACAAAAGAGATTGAATTCTTAAATAAAGAGCTTCTGGAAATCTCTCCTTATCGAGCTCGAAAAAGAGGTAAGCGCATAGTAGACATACTGGCTAAAATCCGGAAAAAGGAAGAACAGGAAAACTGGATAATAGTGCACACCGAAATTCAAAGCAGCATACAAAAAGACTTAGCATTCCGCCTATTTCAATACCACTACCGACTTATAGACCGCTACAGAAGCCCTATAGAGACCATAGCCTTCTTTATAGGGGCAAAACATGAGCAAGGACCAACAAGCTACAAAGGAGTAAATTTAAAGACCAAAATCTACTTTCATTATCCAAGCTATCATATTTTCGATCACCATGAAAAGGACCTTCTTGCTATGAATAACATTTTCGGCTTGATAATACTCACGTGTCAAAAAGCAACAATGGAAGGAAAAGTTAGCGATGAAGACCTCGGAAAGGAAAGGCTCCTAATAGCGAAAGAAGCTATTCGTCGAAACTACCCATACGATAACACGTTAAAGTTCCTCATCTTTCTGAAGAACTTTTTGTATATTGATGTTCAAGAGATTGACAATATTTTCAACAAACAATTATTTCAATGGACAGGAGGTTCAATTAATATGGATGTACTAGAAGTAATAAAAAAACAGGAAAGAGAAAAAGGAAAACTTGAAGGACTACAAGAAGGAAAACTTAAAGGACTGCAAGAAGGGAAACTTAAAGGACTGCAGGAAGGGAAACTTAAAGGACTGCAAGAAGGAAAACTTAAAGGACTGCAGGAAGGGAAACTTAAAGGACTGCAGGAAGGGAAACATACATCAATGCTTTCTATTGCCGCTGAAATGAAAAAAGAAGGTTTTCCTATCGATAAAATTGAACAATTCACTAAACTATCGATTACTGAAATTCAAAAGATTTAAATTAAAAAATCTTAATTAGTTAACTACCGAAACCATCTCCAATCACTTCAATAATCAGGAGGTTCAATTAATATGGATGTACTAGAAGTAATAAAAAAACAGGAAAGAGAAAAAGGGAAACTTGAAGGACTGCAAGAAGGAAAACTTGAAGGACTGCAGGAAGGGAAACTTAAAGGACTGCAAGAAGGAAAACTTGAAGGACTGCAGGAAGGGAAACTTAAAGGACTGCAAGAAGGAAAACTTGAAGGACTGCAGGAAGGGAAACACATATCAATGCTTTCTATTGCCGCTGAAATGAAAAAAGAAGGTTTTCCTATCGATAAAATTGTACAATTCACTAAACTCTCAACTACGGAGATAGAACTAATTTCATCTTAAAACAGCAATAGCCTATTTATTAAAAACAGGCTATTGCTATACTACTATCTTCTATCCGCTAGTTCACCCGGTTTTTGTACAAACCCGGTTCAGGTTTATTCTCCAAATCAATTAAATAACCATTAACAACAGCATATCTAAAATGTGAACCATTGCCCAAGTAGAAATTTGTTAATCCGCCCAATGTTGCTTGCGGTACAGGAATATAACGTTGCTGCGTGTAAACCACTAATGGCAAATTATGTAGACGATCCATACTAACATCTTTCACCTGAATGGCAATATATCCTTGCTTCAACAATTTCCATGCTTGATCAAAGCTTAATTGAGCGACGGAATCCAATGGCTTAGGGTATACCTTTCCTTGAATAAACGTCAGCCCCTTCGCATCCAACTCATCATAACCATAGGACTCATCCAAGTCACCAATATCTTCAATACGGCCACGAACAAAGTAATCGCCTCCTACCGTAACCTCGGATCGACGGATAGCTAAATCACTCGTCAAAGCAACAGCATCAGTACCTAGATCGACATTACGTAAAACTACATCATGCAACTGCGAAGCGTTGAATGGTATTTGTTCGTAATCTTTAGCATCATACTGCTTATAGCGTTCTTGTGCAATATCCAAAAGGCTCGATAAGATCATTGCGAAGTTCAACTTACGAATTACCTGCTTCTCTACATCTCCTTTCATACCTCCCGATTCAATCAGTACCGTACTTGCACCCCAGCCCTGGAAATTATCACCAAACCCTCTTGCTGTATGTGTGTCATCATACTTAGCTACGGCATTAGGTATATACCCTTGTAAAAGCTTATTCATACCTACAATGAGCTGCATGGCACCTTCACGTACATCATTAATGTCACGAGCATCATTATATGCCGGAGCAAGCATAGATATACTCACTGGATTTTTTGTTCCCGGCACATTGTAATAAATATTTTGATCATGTAGATTGAAAGCATAACGCGGCTTTATTTCCTTTGCCATCTTTCGCAGTAACGATCCTTCAACCGTCTGCCCGTCTCGCGCATCTCTATTTAAATCAATGTACTGCGCATTTCTACGCATATAACGATCAGCACCGTCAGGATTAAGCATTGGAATAAAATGCAAGTCCAGTTGACTATGAATTAACTGACGTGCAGCATCAAAATCATCACCTTTAGCGGTCAAAAAGTTAAAGAGATCAAATAATGCCATCGTTGCAGTAGGCTCATCACCATGCATCTGTGACCATAGCATCACTACTTTTTTACCTGCTCCATAATGCAACTTATAAATTGCGCGTTGCTCCACCGACTTACCAATCAATTCGACATCAAGCGCACCTTTTTTACGGTGATTTTGGATTAATGAATCAACATCACTATGCTTAAAACGACGATGAAACAAAGCAGGTTCTCTATACTGATCGAAAGCAGCATTCAGCTGCGCTGTATCTAAAGTTATCATATTCGCATCTTGCAGGTTTTGTTTTTCATGCTGCTGACAGGCAGTTAAAGAAAACAACAAGGAAAAAATTAATATACCACTTTTCATGTTCACGATCTCATTAAACTAAGGCTTGCTCCAATAGCTGTATTGTCCCCTTCTGTGCATCCATGCGTACCCTAGCACCAACAGGAAGGATAAATTGATTACTTATATGTCCTATTCGCGCTCCGCTATAGGCAGGAATACCTAGTGGTTTAATATAATCAGTTAACACATTTTGCAAAGACAAGGAGCCATATCCACCACTTGGTTTACAATCTGTGCAATGTCCAAAAATAAAACCTTTAATACGAGATAAGATACCGGCATTCTTGAGCTGACAAAACATACGGTCCACGCGTTCAATTCCCTCCTCTACTTCCTCCACAAAGAGAATAGCATCCTTAAAATCAGGTAAAAAATCAGAACCACATAAACCTGCTATGAGCGTTAAATTTCCTCCAATTAATCGGCCTTCGACCACCCCTTCGTGCAGCGTCTGGATTCTATTATCATACATAATCAAGTTATCCCCTTTGTCTGTAGGATTTTGATACTGCTGGAGTTTGTTATCAAAAAACTGCTCACCAAAGGCTGCAGCCAGCTTATTAGTCCAAGTACTTGTACCCACCGCGCCATGAAAGCCTATCAGACCTGCCTTCGTATAAAAAGCAAGTAATAAAGCCGTCACATCACTATAACCGAGCAATACTTTCGGATTGTTAGCGATGAGATTATAATCTAACCGATCTAACAAACGAGAAGCCCCCGTACCACCACGAATACATACAATCCCCTTCACCTCTGGGTCAGAAAACATGGCATGAATATCAGCAATACGCTGATCGTCCGTTCCCGCCAAATCACCATAGCGAGCGCGTATATTTTGAGCTTCTTTAACTTTAAAGCCTAACGTTTCGAAAACCTCTTTCGTTTTTTGAATAGCTTCTTCATCTGCTAAAGCACTTGAGGGGGTTATAATCCCTAAGGTATCCCCTTTCTTTAAAGCTGTAGCCTTCAATACTTGTTTACCTTGACTTTCCGCAGAGGAAGTTGCTGCAGTAGCTGCCGATGGGCTAATTGTGATTGCGGCCGCCGCCAGTCCCATCGTCTTTAAGAAACTCCGTTTATCCATAGACCTAACGATTAAACAACAAGCGGTGTCCTGTTCCTACCTCCACAATTTTACCGTCCGTGAAAGCCAAATTACCCGAAACAATAGTATGCGCGATAGAAGCAGAGAACTCGTGCCCTTCAAAAGGCGACCAACCACATTTCGATAAGATATTTTCCTTTTCTACACGATAAGGTTTATTCAAGTCGACCAATACTAAATCTGCCCAGTATCCTTCACGAATAAAACCACGGTGTTCAACTTGGAAAAGTATAGCCGTATTATGTGCTGACTTTTGTACCAGCTGCTCTAATGTTAATTTCCCTTGCTTCACCATGTCTAGCAATACTTGCAATGCATGCTGTACCAAAGGACCTCCAGAAGGAGCTTGCAAATAATTCTGCTGTTTCTCTGCTAAGGTGTGTGGAGCATGGTCAGTAGCAATCACATCGATATGTCCATCTAAGAGTGCTTTTAAAATTCCATTCCTATCTTTTGCTGTTTTTACGGCAGGGTTCCATTTGATAAAATTGCCCTTTTCAGCATAATCTGCATCCGAGAACCACAAATGGTGAACGCAAGCCTCGGCAGTAATTTTTTTCTCTTCTAGCGGTATTTTATTATCAAAAAGCTCAGTTTCTTTTGCGGTTGAAATATGAAGCACATGCAAGCGTGCCTGATGCTTTTTAGCCAATTCCACAGCTTTAGAAGAAGATAAGTAGCAGGCTTCTTCAGAGCGAATTAAAGGATGCATAGTAGCATCTAAATTCTCTTCACCATACTTCTCTTTGAAGGCAGCTAAATTTGCTTGTACCGTTTCCTCATCTTCACAGTGCACCGCAATTAAAGTTGGCGCTTGCGAAAAAATTTGCTCCAAGGTCTCCGCATTATCTACTAACATATTACCCGTAGAGGAACCCATAAAAATTTTAATACCACAAACATCACGTGGATTAGTTTTTAAGACCTCTGCAATATTATCATTGGCAGCTCCCATAAAAAAGGAATAATTAGCCAAAGAGCTATCCGCTGCAATATCGAATTTATCTTGCAGCAATTTCTGCGTCAATGTATTCGGCACCGTATTGGGCATTTCCATAAAGGAAGTCGTACCTCCCGCCACAGCCGCACGGCTTTCGTGCCATATATCAGCCTTGTGTGTCAATCCAGGTTCTCTAAAATGCACTTGATCATCAATAAGCCCTGGCAACAAGTGTAGGCCTTCAGCATCGATAACTTGATCTGCCGGATGATCAATCTTCTCGGCAATCATTTCTATACGACCATGATTGATATATATGTCTGCTTTAATGGTTTTTCCTTCGTTTACGATTTGAGCGGATTTAATAAGGATAGATGGCATGTTTATTTCATTTTATGATAAACAAATATAGAAAATCTAAATGTAAAGCGGCGGCTTTAAAACATACACAAACAAGCATAACGATGTCTTAGCAAATCATTTACTTTCTTTTTACAATACAGATTAACGCAATCGATTGTTTTCTTTAACCCGTCGTTACGAAAAAAGCAAGATATCAACCTCTTTGTTATATAATTTTAAATTGGGGGCCGAAAAAAAAGTGACTCATATCATTTAAGCTTAAAGCACATTTAAGGACACCCATATAAAAACAAGCTACAAGCAGGGCTCACAAAAAACTAATAAACAACAGGTTAACATAAAAAATAAGACAAAAAAGAAAAAGCTCGCAATCGGGCGACTACGAGCTTCTCTATTAACCAATTATAAACTTAAATTATGAGACTGCAAATATACGGTTTCCCGTAATATTCCAAAATTTTTTTAGCATATTTTTGCGCATTTCATTTATCTATCGACTTCACCAAGCACAATATCTATAGATCCAAGGATAGCAATCAAATCGGCAATCAACTGTCCACGTCCTAATTCAGGCAACACCGACAAATTATTAAAGCTTGGTCCTCTTGCTTTTACACGTTTTGGAATATCCGTTTTCTCCTGTGTAACGAAGTAAAAACCAAGCTCTCCTTTTGGGTTCTCAGCACGAATGTAATAATCTTGTGATTTTAAATTTACCTTCTTCGGAACGAGTCCACGAGGATCAAAATCGGGTGTTCTTTTAAAATCGGACAGTAAACGTTCCAAACATTGCTCAATAATCTTCACGGATTCCTTCACTTCATCCACACGCACCTTATAACGATCCCAGCAATCGCCCAACTCGCCCATCTCCCCTTTTCCGACAGGAATCTCAAAATCGAGCTCTGGATAAACAGAATATCCGTCTACGCGGCGTAAATCCCATTTAACTCCTGAAGCACGCAGCAGAGGTCCACTACAGCCATAATTTATCGCCACGTCTGCTGGCAAGGCACCAATACCCGCCGTACGGGATATAAAAATCTGGTTGTTAGAAAGAAGGTCGTCTAGCTCAACCAACTTGGGTTTAAAGTACTTCACAAACTCTTGACAGCGCTCCTCGAAGCCTACTGGCAAATCATAAAATAAACCGCCAATCCATATATAATTATACAACATTCGCGATCCTGAAGCCCATTCCAACATATTCATAATATGCTCACGGTCACGGAAACACCACATAAACGGCGTAAAGGCACCAATATCAATACCGTATGTTCCTATGGCAATCAGATGGGAGGCTATACGATTTAGTTCACAAACCAAAACACGTATATATTCAACACGTTTTGGTATCGCCCCTTCAATCCCCAACATACGCTCCACCCCCATGACAAAAGCATGGCTATTATTCATGGACGCCAGATAATCTAAGCGGTCTGTAAATGGGATAGACTTTGTGTAGTTCATGGACTCCGCATGCTTATCAAAACATCGGTGTAGGTAGCCCATATGCGGAATAACCTCTTTCACAAGCTCTCCATCGGTGATAAGCTCCAAGCGCAATACACCATGTGTTGAAGGATGCTGAGGGCCCATGTTGATGACCATTTCCTGCGGCTTTATTTCCGCTATTTTTTTATGATAGTTCTGTAAACCTTCGTTATATTTCGACATCTACCCTTTATTTAATCGCAATACCATGATACATTTCACTTTCCTGATAATCTTTACGCAGCGGAAAACCGTCCCAATCATCAGGCAATAAGATGCGTCGCATATCCGGATGTCCAGTAAAGAAAATCCCCATCAAATCGAAAGCTTCCCGTTCATGCCAATCGGCGGTACGCCATACGGCCGCTACAGAAGGTAATTCAGGTAGCTGATCTGCATCACGCTCATGCTCTAGGTGAACCTTCAAAACTATTTGTGTTTGATAAGGAATAGAGGCGATATGATAAACAAGGGTAAAACGATTTTCAGGATAATAATCAACTGCCGTAATATTAGACAAGAAGTCAAAATAAAAACCTTCCGTATCACGCAACAAAAAGGCAATAGCCTCTAGGTAATTTTTATTCACAATCAGCGCAGGCTGCAATCCTGTTTCTTCGACGGAAACCAGTGCTTCTTCGCTTAATTTATCAATGATTAGTTTCTGTATATTTTCAAGCATATATTAGGGTGCTATTCGATACAATTTCCAGGCTCCAGCCTCTAATTCATAAACTAGTCTATCATGCAGACGGCTACGACGACCTTGCCAAAATTCCATATAAATAGGCTCGACAAGATATCCGCCCCAATGTGCAGGTCTTGGTATCACCTCTTGGTCTTTGTAGGTCGCTTCCAGCTCTTCTACCGCATGCTCCAAAATTTCCCGATTAGCAATCACGCTGCTTTGTGGCGATGCGTGTGCTCCAATTTTACTTGCGCGCGGTCGCGAGGCAAAATACTCATCGGAGTCTGCTACCGGCAGTTTTTTCACCAATCCTTCAATACGTACTTGACGTTGAAGCTCGGGCCAAAAAAACAAAAGACTGACCTTATCATCAGCGGCAAGCTCTTCGGCTTTCTTACTTTCATAGTTGGTAAAAAAACTAAAGCCAGTAGGCTTAATATCTTTTAAAAGAACAATACGAGAGGAAGGAAAGCCATTATGACTATGCGAAGCCAAAGTCATGGCGTTAGGTTCCATCACTTGGGCGGTAAGCGCCTCGTCAAACCACTTCTGAAACTGCGCGATTGGTGTAGCTAATACATCTTGTTCATCAAGTCTATATTTGCTATAATCTTCACGTATCGCTGCTATATCTTTTTGTACAATAGCCATGTCGTTGTATCTTGATTTAGCTACAAACTTAATCAAAAGGCCTGAAATAAAAGGGTCATAATAATTTAAAATATTGTGTTTTTAATCATTTTTTACGTATATTTTGATTCGTTTTTAGACTGATAACACTATTTATGTTTAGCGCATTTAACCCAAAAAAAGGAAGTCTACTGTTATCCGAGCCCTTCATGCTCGATAGCCACTTTCAGCGATCTGTTGTTTTACTTTGCGAGCATCATCCAGAGGATGGCAGCATGGGCTTCGTATTGAACAACCGATCAAATTTAGTCCTCTCCGACCTACTGCCAGATATGGAGGATGTCAATTTCCCAGTATACATCGGTGGCCCCGTGGAGGTAGAATCCTTATATTTCATCCATAACCTAGGTGACCAAATTCCACACTCCGTACATCTGTTGGATGATGTATATATTGGAGGAGATTTTGAACAGGCTCTTTTCCTGATTAAGGAAGGTATCGTCAAGAACGAACAGATTAAATTTTTCATCGGCTATGCCGGTTGGTCGCCCAACCAGTTGCAAGAGGAAATAGAACAGAATAGCTGGGCTGTACATAACAAGTTTCCTTCAGAAATTGTGTTTCTTAGTGATGGTGAGGATTTATGGAAGCAAGCATTGATTAGCTTGGGGCCGAAGTATGCGCATGTGGCACATTTTCCACAGCGCCCTGACTTAAATTAAGGGAGCAGCTTTCAGACAGCCAAACGACATTTATTTTTTCAAAATAGATTAACTTTACCCCATGAGTATATTGAACACAAAATTTAATACGGTGCATGATACGGCTCCGTTTTCCAAAATAAAAATTAACGATTACCTACCGGCTTTCGAGCAGGCCATCCAAGAGACTCGCAAAGAGATTGACGCTATTGCCCAAAATACTGAAAAACCAAGTTTTAGCAATACGGTAGAAGCACTAGCCTTCTCTGGCATGGAGCTGGATCGCGTTTCAACTATTTTCTTCAACCTACATTCGGCAGAAACAAATGAAGAGATGGATCGTATTGCACAAGAGGTAGCGCCTAAGCTATCTGAATTGGCAAACGACATCACCCTCAACTTAGCGTTATTTGAACGCATAAAAGAGGTATATACCTAAAAAGAAAACTTAGAATTGACGGCAGAGCAACAAACGCTACTGGAAAAATCATATAAAGACTTCACTAGAAATGGCGCGTTATTATCTGATGAAGCAAAGGAGGAGCTCCGTAAGATTGATGCAGCCTTGGCTGTTGTGAAGTTGAAATTTGGTGAAAATGTATTGGCTGAAACACAAGCCTACCAACTGCATCTAACTGATGCTGCTGACCTGAGCGGATTACCTGAAGGTACCATTGAAGCAGCGCATGACCTGGCAAAGAGCCTTGACAAAGAGGGTTGGATATTTACATTAGACTACCCTAGCTATATTCCCTTTGTTACCTATGCTGATAAGCGTGAGCTGCGCAAAGAAATTGCTTTGGCCGCAGGCCGAAAAGCCTTTCAAGCCAATGAACATAATAACGAAAAAAATGTACTAGAGATTGTTAATCTACGTCACCAACGCGCCCAGCTGTTAGGATACAGCAGTCATGCCAATTTTATTTTGGAAGAGCGTATGGCACAGCGTCCAGAAAAAGTAAATGCTTTCTTACAGGATTTACTAGACAAAGCAAAGCCTGCAGCGTTAAAAGAGTTTCAAGAACTGCAAGATTTCGCTAAAAAATTAGATGGTATTGAGCAACTAGAGAAATGGGATTCCGCTTATTATGCAGAGAAGTTAAAACAACAAAAGTTTGACTTAGATGATGAAAAGCTAAAACCTTACTTCAATCTTGCCTATGTATTGGCAGGTGCTTTTGATGTTGCCAAACAACTATATGGGCTTAGCTTCACAGAAGTTGACACGATTGATAAATACCATGAAGATGTACAAACCTTCGAAGTACGCGATGAAAACGATGCATTTGTAGCTATTTTCTATGCAGACTTCTTTCCACGTAAGGGGAAACGCAATGGTGCTTGGATGACTTCTTACAAACCACAATACTGGAAGGACGGTCAAGAAGAACGTCCACATGTATCTATCGTGTGTAATTTCACAAAGCCTACTGCTTCGCGTCCTTCCTTGCTAACCTTTAATGAGGTAACGACATTATTCCACGAATTTGGACATGCCCTTCATGGCATTCTTGCTGACACCACCTACCCTACGTTATCGGGCACATCTGTATTTTGGGATTTTGTGGAGCTACCAAGTCAGATTATGGAAAACTGGTGCTACGAAGAGGCCTGCTTGGCGAACTTTGCGAAGCACTACGAGACTGCGGAGGTTATTCCGATGGCTTTAGTAGACAAGATTAAAGAATCAGCATCCTTCCAAGAAGGGATGGCTACACTACGCCAAATCAGTTTCGGTCTTTTAGACATGGGCTGGCATGGTGCCAATCCTTCCCTTATTGAAAAAGTCAAAGACTTTGAACGCACACAATTTGCGTCCACAAGTCTATACCCAGATGTTGCCGACAATGCGATGAGTACATCCTTCTCGCACATCTTTGATGGCGGATACTCTTCGGGCTATTACAGCTACAAATGGGCTGAGGTTCTCGATGCCGACGCCTTCGACTTCTTCAAGCAAGAAGGTATATTCAACCGAGCGATTGGCGAAAAGTTCAAAACCAATATTTTAGCAAAAGGAGGAACTGAACATCCGATGGTACTATACAAAAGATTCAGAGGACAAGAACCACGCGTAGAACCGCTATTGAAACGCGCTGGCCTTCTTTAAAAAACAACACACTGATAAGCAAAAAATGAATTAAATAAGATAATTTATCCGCTTATCAGTGTGTTAAATACATTTTTCTGCAGCAAGAAAAAAAAGTAAATAAAAATTTTCTTTTAAAAACAATCATCAGTAACTTTAAGGATAATAAATTAAACAATTACAAATAACAACCTTATGAGTCAACTAGATGAAAAAATTGCGGCATACGCTGCAGAGGCAAAAAAATTAAATTTATCAATCGATGAAAAATTGTTAGCGTCCGTGACTAAAGGTCTCGGTCCTTCTATCTACAAGGCTGATGCAGAGGTTGTCTCTGGTGGAGATCAAGCCGAATTAGACCTTGTGAAGAACAATTTTTTAATCAAAAAATTAGGCTTAGCAGATAGTCCAGCTTTAGATGAAGCGATTCATGAGGTGGTAGATAAACTTGGCAAGTCTAATAAGCATAAGTACAGAGCAATTTTTTACACCCTCCTGGTTGAAAAATTCAAAAAACAAAGCGTTTACGCTTAACATAAAAAGGCAGGTTAACCCGATTAACCTGCCTTTTTAAATTTATAATGCACCGGCATGTCAAGCTTTCATTAAACTTTTTAAAGCTTAGCGCATAAAAACAGTACAGTCACCAAGAAACACTTTGGTATTAACAGAATTTTCTCAAAAATTTTTGAGAAGCACTGCAAGAAACCATTACCTTTGAGCTCATATTATTTCTTCATGAACAAAGCACTTATTTCCTTAGCTTTTGGCGGCTTAGCCATTGGTATGACGGAATTTACCATGATGGGTATCCTTCCTGATATTGCCAAAGATATTCAAGTCGACATTCCAACAGCAAGTAATCTTATTGCCCTTTACGCTTTAGGCGTCGTTGTTGGTGCACCTTTATTGGTAGCTTTTACCTCTAAATATTCACCAAAAAAAGTATTACTCTTTTTAATGCTTTTGTTTTTCATCTTCAACGGTCTGTTTGCCTTTGCCCCTAACCAGGCATTACTTTTTATTTCCCGTTTTGTGTCGGGACTTCCGCATGGAGCCTTCTTTGGTGTAGGTTCTGTTGTTGCCGCGAAATTGGCGAAGCCAGGCAAAGAGGCTCAAGCAATATCGATGATGTTCACCGGGATGACAATAGCCAATCTTGCGGGTGTTCCACTAGGCACCTATATCGGTCATCACTACGACTGGCGAATTACCTATACATTTATTAGCCTACTTGGGTTATTGACCTTTGTAACGATTTACTTATGGATGCCTAATTTCCCGGCCAATAAAGACAATAATATCAAACAACAGATTAGTTATTTCACCCGCTGGGATGCATGGCTTATGGTTGCTGTCATTTCTATTGGTACCGGCGGATTGTTCGCGTGGATGTCTTATATAGCCCCTTTGGTAACCAACGAGTCGGGTATCTCTCCCGACCGTGTTCCATTTATCATGATTCTAATTGGTCTGGGCATGTTCTTCGGAAATATTCTCGGCGGAAAATTAGCAGACACGATATCGCCCTCAAAAGCTGCAATTACAAGCTTCACGGCTATGGCTATCTGTTTAGTGGTTGTATTTTTCACAGCTCATATTCATGAATTAGCTTATCCAATGGCTTTTATTACTGGACTGGTATCTTTCACTATTGGGTCGCCATTGCAAATGATGTTAATCAATAATGCAAAAGGTGCTGAAACCTTCGCTGCTTCTGCAGGTCAAGCCAGCTTTAATATAGGAAATACATTAGGTGCTTATTTAGGAGCTATTCCGATTACTTTAGGTTACACCTATAACTACCCTTCACTTATTGGGGTGGGGATGGCGAGTACAGGCGCAATTTTAGCGTACATCTTTTTGGTAAAAGTAGTACGTGCAAAAATGAATACCTAAGCTTAAGGCTTAGGTATTTGTTTTATTTCCCAAGCAACAACCATACGGCTCATCATGCTGTAGCGCTCTAAACCTTCGGGTTGGTTGTTATGCTGTAGATAACCACTATATAAGAATCCAAAAAGGTCATTTATCCATCCTGTGTAGTGCCTCCAGTAGTCGCGTTCCCCTTTTAAATCGGCTTTCACCTCTTCAGATAATCGACTATAATATTATTTATACAAAGACTCATCTTGTGCAGCCAACGTTCGTAATAGGTATTGCACCGTTTCATAACTAGCGGCATAGCGATACCAGGGGTCTTTATGACCTTGTAGCTTTAGAAAAGCAATGAAATTACACTCATCTTCAAAGCCAATTCCCATCTGATGTGTTAGCTCATGGACAACGGTAAAAGGATAGCCCGGCAAGGGCATATTCTCGTTTACCTGTACCTCTTGGGTAAAGGGATTAAAATAGCCCGATACCGCAAAATAGGAAACCAAATGACTACTTAAAGGAGACTTCGCTTTCACTTGCGTTGTCGACAATATAGGTTGCAATCTCGTGTCCGTTTTCATTAGGTCCTCGAGTTCTTTCTTTGCACGGCCTCGCCCATCCTCCGAAGGAGAAAACTGGATACGCAGGTCGTTGCAACGTTGAATATGCTTATCCAAAACCTGCAAATAATCTTCCTTTTTCAATCCTTTAAGGTCTAGCCCCATCTGCTGGTAGAGCGGCTCTCGATAATAATTGAGGCCCCAGCTCATATAGAAAAAAATATACAGCAACAGGATCGAACAGCTAAGCTTGAGAAAACGAAGCAGTGCATGTCGCCATGCTTTTCGAAACAAGCTCACTATCGTTTGCACGAGTAGGTAAACAATAAAAATAACGGCTGCAGGATAAAATAAATCCCCCACACTGAATGGAATCCAGCTTAATAAAAGTTTAGGTAAATAACTATAGGCTGGTAAAAACAAACGACTATAGCCCTTCTCAATGAACGCTGGGTAGGATTGAAACCAGCCCATCAGTAAACAAAGAAAAATACCAAGTCCTATTGCAATGGCATAGGCTTGGCATCTTTTCTTCAGTTTAGCGCTCGTGTTAACTCTCTTGGTCAAAATAGAGCTTATAATATTGTTTTCCTTTTTCCTCATCGAACCCTGTTTCTAGGTATTCACGCTTACCATGAATATAGATATGGAAGTTTTTATCGAGCTTAATTACCGTTTTATAGGCTGAAGCCATTTTCTTTACAGCAGAGTCTGCGATATCAAAATTCGTTTGAAAAGGGCTATCAAATTCCTCTTCAAAAGACTGCTTATACTCCTTAAATAAAGACGCTGCTTGTGGATTCGCAATCACCTCTTCTTCAAACTCCTGTTCATCGAATGTTTCCTTCGTCTTGAAGTACTCCATTGATCTGTTTAGGAGGTCAATTTTATCTGCTTTCTCGAGCTCAAAGCTTTCATCCAACTTCTCGTTAACAAAGTTTTTATATACCTTCAAAAGGTTTCCTGTTTGTTGGAAATTATCATTACGCGGACGTATCTTCAGAAAATCATCCTTCCAATAGATAGCTTCCGACTGGTTCGTCTGATCGACCACCAATACCTTATAGCCTTCTTCTTCTTCAATATTTACAATCACAACGCCTTTATCAAGCTTGTTGATGTTAATAGCTTCCTCTTCATAGTCCACTTGAAAACCACCCGTATTTGGATAAACTTTCAAGTAAGCTTCTTTATTTTCAGATTTAAAAATGCCGATAGCTTTATGGTCTTCACCTTCCATCTGCACATTATCTAAAGCCACGATATAAACCTCACCAGCTTTAATTTTAGGATGGTCAGATACCTCATAGAGATGCTTAGCTAGCTGCTCTGAGAGGTATTGAAATTCTATCTTATCCTCGAAATATTGCTTTACGAAGTAGTAAACCTCGTTTAGCTGTAAGTCATCGTTGGGATGATAAAAGCGGTATACCTCTTTCGCTTTGCTAAAAGGTTGCATAAAATACTGCATCAGCAATTGAGGCAATACCTCATCGCCCGAAAGGTCGACAGGCGCATCGGATAAAACATAAAATTCATCTTGCGACTTATTGCCGACACGGTGAATAGCTAGGGACTCAAATGTTGCGTCTTGGTGAAAAAACATAAGGGGTAATTACTGTTATTTATTGTTTGCCAACGACCAAAATACTAATAATTTGAAACAATCGGCGCGGAAATTTTCTTAAGATAAGCCATAAAGCTTAAGGGCAGTAGCGAAGGTCGCGACATGGGCATCCACAATATCCTGAATATCCACCGAATAGCCTCCTCCCATGCTTACCTGCACCGGAACGCCCTCTTGTTTACAAAAAGTGAATACCAATTCATCACGCCTACGGCAACCATCGGCCGTCATCGACAAGCGGCCAAGCTTATCGGATGCTAACACATCTACTCCTGCTTGATAAAATACAAAATCAGGCTGAACAAAAGCAAAAAGATAGGTAAGCTTCTCTTCTAGAAGGGCTAAATAAGCCTCATCCTCCATCCCATCAGGCAAGTCTACATCCAAAAAAGAAGGCTCTTTGACGTAGGGATAGTTTTTTTCGGCATGCATAGAAAAGGTAAAAACATGGGTGCTTTCTGCAAAAATATGTGCAGTACCATTGCCTTGATGTACATCCAAATCAATGATTAATATTTTATGTGCTAATCCTTGTTGTACTAAGAAGCTTGCAGCAACAGCCTGATCATTAAGTAGGCAAAAGCCCTCTCCAAAATCGTAACCCGCATGATGGGTGCCGCCGGCTATATTAAAAGCAAGCCCTTGACGTAAGGCAGATAAACTCCCTTGAATTGTGCCATCAACGAGGTAAAGCTCCCTATCTATCAACTCCTGCGTTAACGGAAAGCCTATTCGGCGTACCATCTTAGGAGATAAGCTTAAATCTAGCAGCTGGTTTACATAGTCGGATTGATGCGCTAGGTAGAGCCATTGTCGATCAACCAATTTAGGCTCGACAAAATTAGTCTCCTCAACCAGCCCTTTAGCCAACAAAGCATCATGAATACCGATATACTTCGCCATCGGAAAGCGATGTCCTTCACGCACAGGGTGCACATAGGCGGAATGATAGGCGATTTGTAGCAAGCTAAATTTCTTTACTACGAAGGTACTAAATCGACGATTGTCATAAAACTGATTTTTATAAAACTATATTTTTCCTATCTTCGGAAACAACGATTAATCAATAAGCCATGGAAGAAAACCAGAGTCTCCCCATTTTGAATGCTGAAGAATTACGTGTATTAGGTTCTTTGCTTGAAAAATCAAAGACTACGCCTGAATATTATCCGATGACCTTAAACAGCCTACAGACGGCCTGCAACCAGAAAACTTCGCGCAGACCTGTTGTTGCTTATGAGGAAAATACCATTATACAAGCCTTAGACAGTTTACGCAAGCGCGGTCTTATTTCGACTGTCGTCGGAGGTGGAAGCCGTGTTACTAAATACAAACATAACTTAGCGATTCAATATCCACTCTTGCCACAAGATTTGGCAGCCTTATGTTTATTAATTTTACGCGGCCCACTAACAAGCGGAGAGATAAATTCGAACTCCGGCCGTTTATTCGATTTTGAGAGCCTTGATGAGGTACAGGAAGTGTTAAACAGGCTTCAGGAGCAAGAGCCCGCTTACGTTAAGCTCTTAGCAAAACGTCCAGGACAAAAAGAGGCTCGTTTTGTACATCTACTAGGCGAAGTAAATGAAGAAGATTACGACTTTGCATCGACCGCCTCGGACCCTGCTTCAAACACTAAAATTCAGGCTTTAGAAAGCCGCGTTGAAAGCCTTGAGGAACAATTAGCACGTCTACGAGAAGAGTTTGATAAACTAATGGAGCAATTAAGCTAGTAGCTCCAGAAATAGCTAATCATACTTAAATAATCCTTCCGTTGGATCAATAAGTTTTGCCTATTGCATGCTGATTAATTCAACGGAAGGAAATATGATTATTAGCCAATCTAAAGCCCGAGAAACCTTACTCTATATGGAGAAGGAGGCATTTATTTTTTGAATAGCACCTAGACTTTCTCAATTTCCACCCCTCAAAGTAGCCTAAGCGCTACATATTTATGTATTAATAGTATAGAATATTGCACCTTAAAAACAAGGCACGCATTTTGTGTAGTTCTTATCACTAATAATTATAAAATATGAAAAGAACCCCACTAACAACGTTTGTGCTCCTGGCTGTTATTGCCTTCATCATGATATTCGCAACAACTTGCTCGGGCTTAGCCTAAGGCTTCATAAAAGTAAAACCAGAGAAGAGCAAAACTTCTCGAGAAATATCCTTTCTATGGATTTAGGATTCTCTTTACCTTTTTTTTTCATAGAAACTGTAAGCAAAGTACGTTCTCACCTATGACGACTTTCGGCTAACGAAAGCTAAAACCTATCGTTTACTTCCCCCTATCCATTTTAATAAAAACTCACTAACAACAAGAATACAGTGAGATAATTCTCTAGGTGATATCCGATTAAATACCAATTTTTATATAATCAGTACCAATATTGCACGGACAACTCCAATTCCACTATTTCATCCCCGAAAATAGTTCTGGCGTTGTGATTTATATTATTTCTATACACTTAACCAATATCATCTCGCCCTTCAAACCCTAAATACACACCTCATGCAAAAAAGAAATAAACAGTTGACCATAGAGCACCTTAAAAAGACTGCGCTAACCATTATAAAAAAAGAAGGAATCAAAGAGCTTCGTGTTAATCGTTTAGAAAAAGAATCGGGAATGAGCAAAAGGCTTGTTTATGATTACTTTGGGAGTATTGAAAACCTCTTAAAGATTGTTCTCAAAGAGAATGACCCCTGGCAGCCTTATGCCATCCTATTTGAAAAAATTAAACTGAATCATAAGATTACACATGGTAAAGAACTCGCTACGATTTTGCTAAAAAAACAGCTATCCGGTCTTCTACAAGATCGCGTTATGCAGGAAATAAACTTACTAGCACTCACAAACCAAGAGAGTGAAACATTAAAAAAGTTATCACAAGGTCGCAATGAACTAGTCGAAAAATTATTTAGCTTATCTACCGAGCGTTTTGAAAATACAACGATAGATTTTCCCGTCATTTTCGCTCTATTAACGGCAGGAATAAACTACCTTATTCTTTACCAAAATAAACAAGAAGAATCTTTATTTGGGATAGATTTACACGATGAAAATAGCTTCCAAAAACTGCACAACAGCATTGAACAAATAATGAGTTTGATTTACAAAGAAGCCAATGTACAACAGGGAAAACCAGCTAGAATTTAACTGCTGCCCTTAGCATAAATTAGTAAAATTCGCTCCCCTAATCCCATACTTTTGAAATTTCAACAGCTTGTTAAATAGTACATCTATAAATACAGGTTACATAGAGACATACCTCCAATAAAACCATTAGGAGCATTTTTTTCTATAATTTATTTATGATAGTTTTTGTTGGTAATTGTCCACAGACGGACAAGACTGTTCGATAACGAACAGTAGAAAACCACAAAAAAAAACAACAAAGACCTAATAAACAACATATTAAAAAATTGGCCTTGCAATTGTAAATCAATTTCAGTGTTTTACAAGTCAACCTTTATTAAGCATGTGGAAGTTTATTATTAAAAATAGCACAAGGCATCTTTTACGAAACAAGTTGTTTACAGCACTCAATATATTGGGCCTGACCATCGGTATTAGTGCCTGCTGGGTTATTTATAAATACACCAGCTATGAGCTTAGTTACGAGTCGGGCATGCCTGAGGCGAAAAACACCTATCGTCTAGTCTCTCAGTTTGGAGAATCAGGTAAGGAAAACTTTAACGGAGGCCTTTCCAGACCGATTTTCTTTTCTATGCGCGAAAACACCAATGGTTTAACGCGTGTAACACCTGTTTATCAAGCCTATTTTCAGTCTGTTCGTATTAAAAATGAAGAAAAACAGGGGGCCAAGTTCAAAGAAGTAGAATTAGACAAACAAAAGATAATACGTACAGACTCATCCTATTTTGAAATGTTGTCTTACGATTGGTTGGCTGGCAACAAAAAATCGGCACTTGAACACCCCAACCAAGTTGTTTTAAATGAAAGTAGAGCGAAGATCTATTTTCCCAACTTAAGCAATGAGGATATTATTGGTCAAAACATCAGTTATATTAGTCAAAATAAAGATACGCTAAATATGACCGTATCTGGTGTTGTAGCGTCGCTCAATTATAATACGGAATTTGATGGTGAAGAGTTTATTTTACTTCAAAAGACAGAAAAGGATAATGACTTAGCACAGTGGACCAATACTAATGGTTCTGACCGCGTTTATTTTCAAGCTAAAGATGCTACCTCAGCAGCCCATGTACTTAAGCAAGTACAAGATATGGTGCAAGAAAAATGGTTATTGTTTAAACAAGATCGCAAGCCAACGTTTTCGTACAACCGCGTCATCCAATTATTACCTTTAAAAGAATCTCATTTTGCAACCTATCTACAAGAAAACACACCAGCTAAAACAAGTAAATCTGTTATTTATGGTCTTATCGGTGTGGGCATCTTTTTATTATTGCTAGCGTGCATCAACTATGTCAACTTAACTACGGCACAGCTGCCACAACGCAACAAGGAGATAGGCATTCGTAAAACATTAGGTAGCGGGAGCCATTACTTGATTGCACAGATGATACTTGAAACAGCCCTTATTGTACTGACGGCTTTAATCCTGTCATTCTTTGTTAGCAAGCTGTTTATTGGTGTTTTAGGGGACTTACTGAGCGCTGAAGCATTGGCCTATAGCAACACAACGACCTTTACGCTATTCTTAACGTTCATCCTGTCGACAACGCTATTAATTTCGGGTGTCTACCCTGCATGGATGATTACCAAAGTGAATGCCATTGATATCTTCCGCAATAAAGGACAGGTACAGATTGGCAAAAACAAGCTAAACTTTCGCAAAGGGTTAATCGTCTTCCAGTTTATCATTGCTCAACTTTTTATTATAGGCAGTATTATTATCGGTCAGCAGTTAAGCTATGTCCTTCATAAGGATATGGGCTTCGACAAGGATGCTGTAATTATCAGCAACATTCCTTTCAAGCTATATCAAATGGAGAATTTCCATACGAAGAAGCAAACTTTAGCCGAGGAAATTCGCAAAATACCAGGTGTTCAGCAAGTGAGTCTAGGTACCAGACCGTTAACGAACGGTTACTCATCGTCTCTATACGATTACAAACCGGCAGATGGCACAGAGCCGACTTCAGTAATCACTTATCTAAAAAATATTGACACACAATACATTAGTCTGTACAACTTAGAATTAGTCGCTGGTACAAATTTGACACCTTCGGATACGGTAAACGGTCTTGTAGTCAATGAAAGCGCGGTAAAAGCCTTTGGTTTTTCCTCCAATGTAGAAGCTTTGGGCAAACGTATCGGTCAGGAGCCTAACCTATATCCCATTGTAGGCGTAGTTAAAGATTTTCACCAACGTGACTTCTACAATTCGATAGATCCAATGGCTTTAGGTAGCAATATGGAATCAGCGAATAACTATAATATCAAACTGGAAGCAACGCAACAACAAAAATGGCCCGAGATCATCAAAAAAATTGAACAGAAATGGGCAAACTTCTTTCCTATCGACCAATTCGAATATACTTTCTACGATGAGAGCATCGCTTCTTTATATAAAAAGGAACAACAACTACACACACTGACCAATATGAGTACCGCCATAGCTATTTTCATAAGTTGCCTTGGCCTCTTTGGATTAGCGACCATTACGGCATTTCAGCGCAGTAAAGAGATTGGAATACGTAAGGTATTAGGCGCTTCAATAACGAGTATTGTGGGCATGCTGTCCAAAGATTTTGTAAAGATGGTATTTATAGCCTTGCTTGTTGCAGCCCCTATTGTATGGTGGTTCAGTCATAACTGGCTAGCGGACTTTACTTATCGCATCGAAATATCTTGGTTACCATTTGCCGCTGGTGGACTCGTTGCCTGCTTTGCCGCTCTACTTACAGTGAGTTACCAAGCCATTAAAGCTGCCAAAACAAATCCCGTAGATAGCCTACGCGACGAATAAAAGATATCCTCAATCTAACCAAACCTGCAATCCGGTCTTCCCACAGAAGATCGGATTTTTTATGCACAAGTGTTTTTAAATTTCAGAATCTTCGTTAATCGGAGTTACACTTCAACCATAATAGCATATGGTTATCATCGACGGCTAAGAATGTATTATTCTTTCTGAAGAACACGATAATATTAGATGCAAAGCGCTGATTCCATGAAAGGCATCTTAAATTCCTTGACTCTCAACTAAAGTTAAAAGTTAGCCTGCTATCCTTCACTAAGAAGAATAAGCAGGCTTTATTATTGAGGAAATAATAAGCTATTAAGATTTTGTTTTAAACCAGTTTTGTTCTAGTATTTTCACCATCGTTGTTACTTTCGCGACATGAAAAATCTTAGCATAGTAGTTCGGAATTTCGGTCACCTTTACTATTGTGAATCCTTCTTTTTTATACGCCTGGAAAGCAGGTTCATTATCATCCGCAACATCAAGTTCCAGATAAGTCATTCCCTTCTGAAGGGCGATTTTTTCAGCTTCATTTAGCAAAAGACGTACATAACCTTTACCACGATGACCTTCTTTTATAGCTACAGCATCAATATAAAGGTGCTTATCCGGAAAGCTACGATAGAAAAATAAACGCCAACGGCAGTAGCGTAGTAAACCATTCAAATAGCCATATTTTTGGAGCATGACGCTTAATTTCACCTGAAGCATAGGGCTTTTTAATAGGCTGAATCCCGTAATCCCGATCAATTCATTATCGTTCATAATCAAAGCCAAAACTTGATCGCTATTGACCATGGCAGGGAAAAGAGACACAATATCTGCCTTTGAACCAAAGAAGTAACTACATTTACTTTCAAAAGCTGCAGCATACAGCTCAGCTGCTTCATGACATTGCGCTGGCGCTAATCGATTGTGAATCTTTAATTTTAACATTTCATGTTCTTTATTTACTCTTCTGTACGAGAAAAGTCTATTTAAGCTTATATTTTTTGATCATTTACCCAAGGAGACGGCTAACCGCTCTGTATTAGCGCCTCGCCCTTTTTGACATTTGTTTATTTCGACCTGCTGGCAATGCGTCTTCATCTTCCGCCGTAGGCGTAAAAATCTCTTTCTTAGACTTCCCTAGACTCCAATTGAGGCTAAATTTAACCTGTCTGCTGTCCCATTTTGAAAGCATATAGGTAGACTCTGCCGTGTTGGATAAAACTTGTGCGCGAAACTTGCTCCAGTAGAACGCATCGGTCAGGGCTACACTCATCGTTAGCCTATCATTAAGCATTTTCTTACTTACGCCTAAGCTGACTTCTGATGTAGGCTTATAGCGAAAATTAGCATATATACCACCGCTCTCATACCACGCGGTGAGCTCAACGGAGAACCGCTTCGGCAGTTTGAAGGAATTATATGAAAGTGCTCCAAAACTATTAGCACGTTCTTTAAAATTTTGATTGCCGAGCTGCGCATTAAACTGGGAGTTGTACAGATAAAAGCTCTGGTAATTTTCCCACCAATCAATCCCAGGTATGGGGAAGGAAAGCGACGCTTCCCATTGATGCTGCGTCCCTGTATTGAGCATCGTGTAGGTAGATTTCGCTCCATCCAGCATAAGGTAGGTGGAGTTGATTGGGTTCTTGATAGCGCTATATCCCAGATTTAGGTCGATAAATTGAAAAAACTGCTGGTTCAACGCCAGGCTACTCGAGAACTGTGGCTTTAAATTAGGATTTCCTTGCTGCGTGGTGTACACATCGATGTAACGTATCGATGGATTCAATTTATCGTAGTCAGGCCGTTCAATACGGCGACTATACGCTAAAGACAAAGCGTAGCTGTCACTCACTTTATAACCTAGCAATGCATTCGGAAACAATGAAAAATAATCCTGCTGTATAGACTTTTCTTCATCTACCACATCACCCTTCACTCGAGTATACTCCCCACGAAGGCCTGCTTCCATGGTCCAAGCCCCCTTCTTAATAGCTGATGACACATAAGCTGCATGCACTGACTCGTGGTAGTTGAACCTATTGTTTCGCAAAAGATCTAGTTGCCACTTTTCAGCAATTCTATGCTCACTAACTTGGCTAGTCTGAATATCCGTTAGCGTAGTTTTGAGGCCAGCTTCAAATTTCCCAATTTTCTCATCGTCATTCATGAGCTCTTGCTGGTAATCGGCTTTAAAAACCTTTCGATCAACAGTCGATGGATATAGGTTACGGTAGCGGCTATTCCCGATTGCAGCCCCTGAAGCATTACTTTTTGTGATGGTATAATCCTCGAAGCCGTCTCCCTTAAGTTTATTAAACTGGGCGGATGCGATGAGGTTAGCTCTTTCATTGAACATATGCTTATACTTCATTCCATAGTCGAGGTTTCTTAGGTTATTACGTAAAAAGTTGGTCTGTTGCAACAGGGAGTCTTGTTTTTCTCCCGTTCCGAAACGTGTTACCGTATAGCCATCTGTGGGATTCCTTAAATCATTAAATGATAGATTTATGCCTAAGCTGTTTTTCTCGTTTAGCTGATAATCTGTTGAAAGCTTCAGAAGATGAGATTTTGAACGGTTGGGATTTTTTTGTAGCTGGCTCATATAAAAATCGCTACCTCCTATCTTTGCACCACTAGCTCCCATCGGCTGTCGTCGAAAAGTACTATCGCGGTCATTACTTTTCTCATAGTCGTGTGCATACATCATACTATGATTCCATTTCTCGGATCCATAGCGTAAATCTATACTCTGGCTGTGATTATAAAAGCTCCCCTTACTTATCGATGTATTTAAAGAACCATTAAATCCCTGCTTAACCTTCTTTTTAAACACCAAATTAATAACGCCGCCTGTCCCAGCAGCATCCATACTTGCAGGAGCATTATCCATCACTTCAATAGCTTGTAAGGTTGTTCCTGGCGTACCTTTAAGTACATTCTTTAACTGACTGCTACTCATCTCCACAGGCTCACCATCAATCATCACCGTCACACCTGATTTCCCTTTTATGCGTATGTCGCCATCTTTATTGACATTAACTCCGGGTAAGCTTTTGAGAAGCTCAAAAGCAGATTGGCTTTGCGCTAAATTGCTCTGTTCTACATTTAACACTGCTTTTCCAGCTGTCATCGTTATCGTTTGTTGCTTCTTAGCTTTAATGCTGATAGCCTCCAAAAGCTGTGTTTCTGGAAAGAGCTGAAACGATAGCATGCCCAGAACAGTGCTCCCTACTTCAACTTGTTTTACGTCCATTTTATAGGTAATGAAGGCTGCACTAAGTACATATTTCCCTTGTTTAATATTCATCAAAGCGAATGTGCCAAGGGAATCCGTTTGGGTATACAGGTATACTTTTCCCTGCTCGACATCCATTAACGTAAGTGTAGCACCGGCCAACGGCTGATTTTGTTCATCGACAACCCTACCACGAATTTGTTGTTGAGCCGACAGGTAGCTGCTCAATAAAAGAAATAAAAAACTATAGATATAACGCATGTACTTTTTATAAATCATTAATACTGCGACAAAAGTATAGATCTATAAAAAGGCATTGATTAACAAACAAACTCAACTTGCTAAAATGACCCGTCAATCGTTTACTCCTACCCCCGAAATGAATGAAAGCCATTATACATTTTCGGCTATCACCAAAAAGGCTTAGGATTAATAAGTGCTAACTCAGCACCTATTTTGGAGAGTTCAAGTGATTAACACTCCACATAAGGCAACGAATCGTGTAACTTTATGTCCCATATAAGAAAACGCTATATCTTTGTTTATATAAAATGCGTACAGCATGATTTTTAAAAAGGCATATTACCCCTTCTTTAATCTACAGAACTACAAATTGGGGATCACCTTATTTGTGACTATCGCTTTGATTATCTCCATGCTGGTGATTAATCCAATCAGTGAGTCGTATCAAGTGTTAGATCCAGAATGGAGCTGGTATTTTTTAGCCGAATTATGTTGGTTTGTCGCTATTGCATTCGCTATTACGCAAATTTCGATTTGGCTATCCAACTATTTAGATAAACGGCTGCCTTGGGAAAAACAAACCTTAAAAAGGCTAAGCATACAACTATTCTTACAGTTCATTGGCATTCTTATCGCTCTGAGTATCCTTTGGTTTGTGATTTCCTTTGGTCCGCCAGATATTGAGTATAGCGATGAAGAAGAGTGGGTCGGCTACCGACAAACTATATTTATTGGTTTTCTGCTGTCCCTGATGGTTACGGCCATTCATGTAGGAAACCATCTCCTGCTCAATTGGAAAAATTCTATACTAGAAGCAGCCGAGCTTAAACAAGCAAGCTTACAGGCACAGCTGCAATCGCTCAAGCTACAGTTAGACCCTCATTTTATGTTTAACAATTTCAGCACCCTTTCTAGTCTTATCGATGAAAACCCTAAGGATGCACAACTCTTTCTAGACAGACTGTCGGAAGTGCATCGCTATATGCTCATCAACCTAGATAAACATCTGATTCCGTTAAAGGCAGAACTTGATTTTGTTGAAGCCTTTAACTATTTAATACAGATACGTTTTTCGGAGAATCTACATATCGAGGTTACTATTCCAGAGACATTATATACGGAACATATTCCGCCAACCACCTTACAACTACTAATAGAGAATGCCATAAAGCATAATATTGCGTCGCGCAAGCAGCCGCTCTATATAAAAATATATGCCGAAGGCGGCTATGTTTATGTGGTAAATAATCTCCAAAAACTACCATCCCCATTACATTCTTCAAAAATAGGCTTGAAGAATATTATAAATCGTTATAAACTACTTGCAGAAGAGCTTCCTGAGGTCATCGCCACGCCCTATGATTTCAAGGTTAAAATCCCGTTAATCTCTTAAATCACATTTTATGAAGGTTCTGATTATAGAAGACGAAGTACTTAATGCCAAAAGACTCCTTGCTATGCTTAGCGAAATTGACCCATCGATTGAAGTGTTGGCACGCTTAGAAGGAGTCGATGAAAGCATTGATTGGCTAAAAAACAACATGCATCCAGATGTCATATTTACGGATGTACGCCTTACAGATGGCTTATGTTTTGACATCTTCGCTGTCATAAAGCCAAGCTGTCCATTAATCTTTACAACTGCTTTTGATGAATATGCTCTTCGTGCATTTCAAGTAAATAGCATCGATTACTTACTTAAGCCTATCAAAAAAGAAGAATTAGAAAAAAGCATCACTAAACTTCGGCACACGAAGCAGACATCACAGCTAGAGCATATACTTGCGGATATGGCAAACATCCTGCGCCAGCAGAAAAAAACATACAGAACTCGTTTTTTGATTCCGCATAGTGATACCTTCTACACCATACTTACACAGGAAGTAGCCTATTTTTACACAGAATTTCGAATCTGCAGAGCTGTTATGCCTAATGGTGACCAGCATATCCTTCCTTTTACCATGGAAGAATTGGAAGAGCAGCTTGACCCGACGGTCTTTTTTAGGGTGAGCAGGCAATATTTAATAAACAGCAGCTCCATTAGTTGTATCAACAATTACTTTAATGGAAAATTGCATATCGTTGTAAAACCTGCGTCAACAGAAAAAATCATTATTAGTCGCGATAGATCAAAAATCTTTAAGCAATGGTTAGACCGATAAATATAGAAGTGCAGGAAAAACAAGTGACAATTTCTAAAAAAACACAATAAAAGAACATATAAATACTTAAAACCCTATTTATATTAAAAAAACCTAGCTAACAAAAGGTCAATAACTTAACGTTAGGAATTAGAAAAAGCAATGAAACAATCCGAAAAATAATTAGAAAAATAACAAAAAATAGTGCCTAAAGTCACAGGATAGAAAACATTATCGCCATAAATTTGATTAAATAATTAAACTAATAATAATTATTAACGAGTCGCTTAATGCGACTGTAAGTCAAAAAAGAAAATCTTAAAAATTTAAGAGCCATGCGAGAAATCACTTCAAAATTCGACAAGGTATTACAAGCTTCAACAGCTAATGGTAAGGTTGATCATCAACCCGATTCCAGCAAAGAGAGACAAAGAAATACGCCAGAAAAATCTATGCCTTTTTCTGACCAAATCGGGAACTACCAACGTAACAAGGGTATTCCTACACGCTCCTACAAAGACAGTAAGGTATATATTGTAGGTAGCGGTATTGCGGGTATGGCCACGGCTTACTATTTTATCCGTGATGGTCATGTTCCTGCAGAAAACATAACTTTTATTGAACAGTTACATATCGATGGAGGCTCCCTTGATGGTGCTGGTAATGCGAAAGACGGTTACATTATCCGTGGTGGTCGCGAGATGGATATGACCTATGAAAATTTATGGGACATTTTCCAAGATATTCCGGCTTTAGAAATGCCTGCTCCTTATAGTGTTTTGGATGAATATCGCCTTATCAACGATAACGATTCGAACTACTCTAAAGCACGCCTTATACACCAACAAGGTTTAATAAAAGACTTTAGCAAATTTGGTCTAGCGAAGAAAGATCAGCTGGCAATTATCAAATTATTATTAAAGAAGAAAGAAGACCTCGACGACATCACTATTGAGCAATTTTTCAATGAGTCGTGTTTAGAAAGCAATTTCTGGACTTTCTGGCGCACGATGTTTGCTTTCGAGAACTGGCACAGTTTACTGGAGTTCAAGCTATACATGCACCGTTTCCTACATGCTATTGATGGTCTAAACGATCTTTCATCCTTAGTTTTCCCGAAATACAACCAGTACGATACATTCGTTACACCGCTGGGTAAATTCTTAAAAGAAAAAGGTGTTAAAATTCAGCTTAACACCTTAGTAAAAGACCTAGACCTACAAATCAATACAGAAGGTAAAGTCGTGAAAGGCATTATCACCGAACAGGATGGTAAAGAAGTCGTTATTCCAGTAAAAGAAGATGACTATGTGATTGTTACTACAGGATCGATGACTGAAGACACCGCTTATGGTGATAATTTAACAGCGCCTGTCGTTGCGATTAATAACGAAACGAGTGGACAAAGTGCGGGATGGAAAATATGGAAAAACTTAGCGGCTAAATCTCCGATATTCGGTAAGCCAGAGAAATTCTGTGGCAACATTGAAAAATCAGCTTGGGAATCTGCTACGTTAACCTGTCGTCCTTCCGCATTAGTAGATAAGTTAAAAAATATAGTGTCAACGACCCCTATTCTGGAAAAACAGTTACTGGTGGTATAATTACCATTACGGATTCCAACTGGTTAATGAGTTTCACCTGTAACCGTCAACCGCATTTCCCTGAGCAACCGGATGATATTTTGGTGCTATGGGTATACGCTTTATTTATGGATAAAGATGGCAACTATGTTAAGAAACCAATGCCTGAATGTACCGGTAATGAGCTTCTAGCAGAGTTAGCACATCACCTCGGCATCATTGACCAATTGGACAATATCGTAGAGAACACCATTGTACGTTCATCTTTCATGCCATACATCACTTCCATGTTTATGCCTAGAGCAAAAGGTGACCGTCCACAAATCGTACCTGAAGGCTGTAAAAACTTAGGTTTAATTGGGCAGTTCGTTGAAACGAAAAACGACGTAGTCTTTACGATGGAGAGTTCGGTACGTACGGCTCGTGTAGCTGTTTACGAATTGTTGAACCTCAACAAGCAAGTACCAGATATCAACCCATTACAATACGATATCCGTCATTTACTGAAAGCAGCAAAAACGCTTAACGATGATAAAGCATTTGTCGGTGAAGGTTTGTTGCGCCGTGTGCTAAAAGGCACCTATTTCGAGCATGTGCTACCAGGCAGCGATGCGGAGCATGAAGAACAAGAGTCCTTCATCACGGAACAGGTCACTAAATTTAAAGACTGGGTAAAAGGAATACGTGGATAAATAATATAGGCTAACCAAGACCGAAGGTCGTCACTCTAGTAGAGGCGGCCTTTTTTTAAGATATAGTATCCTGTAGTTTGTTTAAAACATAAAGAAAAAGGCTGCCTCTAGAGGCAGCCTTATCAATAAACAATTTATTGCAAGATAGGCATTGGCTTAAGGCCAATATTTTAAATTTCTATTTTTTATCGAGCAGCTTCAAGTAGCTCTCGTAGCCTTTAGCTTTCATTTCATCTTTCGGAATAAAACGTAGTGAAGCACTATTTATACAGTAGCGTAATCCACCTTTATCAGCAGGACCATCATCAAATACGTGTCCTAAATGGGCGTCACCTGTTTTGCTACGCACCTCAGTACGGCGCATGCCGAATGAATTATCTGATTTTTCGTCTACTAATTCTTCTTCAATTGGCTTAGAGAAACTTGGCCATCCACAATCGGACTCAAATTTATCTGTCGATACAAAAAGCGGTTGCCCCGTAGTGACATCAACATAAATTCCTTCTCTAAATTCATTCCAGTACTCATTTGAAAAAGCTCTTTCGGTACCATTATTTTGCGTTACCTCATATTGTATAGCCGTCAACTCCTTTTTCAAGGTTGCTTTATCGGCACGCTTATATGCTGTTGTCGCCGTCGGCGGATTTGCATTGCGCGCTAGCTCAAACAAGTTAGGACCGATATGGCAATAGCCTCCTGGATTTTTATCTAGGTATTTCTGATGGTAAGTCTCCGCATCGTAAAAGTTGCGTAGAGCCTCTCCTTCTACTACAATTTTCGACGTATACTGCCCAGCTAACTCGGCCAATTTCTCTTCGACAAGCGGTTTATCGGCCTCATTGGTGAAATAAATTCCAGTTCGGTATTGTGTACCTACATCATGTGCTTGACGGTTTAATGTCGTTGGATCTATCGTTTTGAAAAACAAATCGATTAATAAACTAAGGTCTATTACTTGCGGGTCGTAGGTTACTTTCACCGTCTCCGCAAAACCAGTATTCCCTGTCGACACTTGTTCGTAGGATGGTTTTCCAGATTTCCCATTCGCATAACCAACCTCCGTTGCTGTCACACCACGTACCTGTTTAAAGAAATGCTCCGTTCCCCAGAAGCAACCGCCAGCGAAATAAATTTCCCTAGGCTTATCGTTATTATATGTTGTTTCCATCTTCGTATTATTTTTTACTTCTTGATTTTTTGTATGCGTAAAACTGCGATTTACCACGAACAGTACCAGTACTGTAAATAGGGTAAGGACGATTCCCTTTTTCATGATTTTATGATTTATTTTTTTCTAATAAACTAATTCCAAAGCCCAATAGCATAATATCTTTTAAGATAAAAAAGTCTGTTGTCGGTATGCCATCCATTTCTTTCCACATATTTGGCGTAGTAAACAAATAGCTGAGGGTCATTACAAAAATAATGCACATGCCGATGCCCGCATATTTTTTTACCTGTTGGAATTTCAAGCTTAAGAGCAGTAAAATAGCAACGATAAACTCAACTGTCCCTACAATATTGGATACCATCTGTATAGAAAAAACCTTGTACATCCAAAAGGATAAAGGGTGATTTTCAATCAATGGTTTAATACCGTTGGCTTCCGTAGGTGTAAATTTCAGAAGACCTATCCACAGTAAAATAAGGACTGTACCAAAGAGCGAAACGAGGTAACCGATATTATAATTTTTACGGGTTACAGCAGATGTGGGAGTAGCATTCATATTCTTAATTTTTAAATGAATTATTTTACTCCTTTTGTCGTGCTATGTTCGCTATCCTGACAAATAAAAGAACTATTTTTTCAACTTTTCTCTGAGCCTTTCTTTAAAAGACTGTAAATCTGCATCTTCCAACTTATCAACTTCAATATCTCTTAGATGTTTATCCAATATCGTATCTAGCTTTTTGGCTTTCGCAGCATAAGCCCTACACCACTGGCAAATACGCAGGTGGCCACGCAAACGCCACTGCTCCCAGCCTGCTAACTGCTGCGCACTCTCCTTTTCCATACTTAATGTCGCCTGCGCACAAGACATAAAAATCCAGTGTGCAGTTTTCGCGATAAGTCCATTCTTCTTAGTCATGCTTCCGAAACCAATTAAATTCTAAACACTCACGAAGTTGCATTCTACTACGCTGCAATATCTTCCAGAGGCTAGTCGTTGTAATACCTGCTTCCTGACAAACCAAATCTGCTTTTTTTGACTCCAGATAATATAGCTTTACTGGTATCAGGCATTTGGGCGGCAAAGCCGTAAGGCATTCATCCAGTTTAGCTCTAAATGCCAAGTCATCCAAAAGATTGCTTTCCGATGCTTCCCATGGTTCGAGCAAATCTGTACTTTTCCACGATCCAGAGTCGTCAAAAAAATGATCTAGCGAAATCATCCCTGTATGTCGGTATTTCTTTCGGTAAAAGTCGGCTACTTTATTTTGCAAAATACGCATGAGCCAGGTCTTAGGCTTACTATCTCCTTTAAAGGAAGGATAGGCCTCAAAGGCAGCGACAAACACATCTTGAACGATATCTTCAGCCTCTCTCCGGTCTGACAATAGGAAGATAGCACGTTGCAATAAGGCTACACTGTAGTCCTCAATCCATTGTTGTATTTCGGATGATCGTTGATCCATTTATGCTGTTTTCCTAAGACATTTTCGAGCTACCAAACTAGCGACAAACATCTTGCCTAAAATTAAAGAATAAAGCTGGTTTACTAAATGTGTATTCGTCTGCTGAATGTCTTATTTATAAAACAATAAAATACGAAGGTGTCGTAATGGTAGGAATAGCGATAGGGACTTATAGAAAGGGCAAAAAAAAGGTAGCCAATCTAGATTGGCTACCTGAAAAGTAAAACTATTTTAACGCATCAAATAGTGTACGGATTTTAGCATCCGAAGGTCTTGGTGCATTAGCATCCACAATTTTTCCTTCGGGGTCTAAGAGCACAAATCGTGGAATCTGTAAGATATTCCATGCTTGCGACACTTTCTTATTCTCCGCGCTAGAAATCCACAATTGATTGCCTTTAAGCTGTTTATCCTGAATAAAATTAAGCCACTTGGCTTTATCCTTTTCCTGATCAACAGAAATGCTCAAGAAGTGAATGTTATGCGTAGCATAATCGTGCTGAAGCAATTCTAAAGCTGGAATTTCCGCAATGCACGGTCCACACCAAGTGGCCCAAAAGTCGATGTAAACATATTTACCTTTGAAGTCCGCTAAGGTCAGCTGCTGCCCTTGCGCATTTTCGAGCGCTACTGCTGGTGCAGGCTTCCCTTCCAACATGCCCTCCAAAGTGGCATATTTGGCCTTTACAAGTTTACGTATATCGCTATACGGATTTTCCACGGTAAGCTTATTATACAAAGCTTGTTTGAAATTGCTCCCTAGCGCAAAAGCACCGTAGGCGTAGCGCGCTTTACCATAAACTTTCGTAGCCACGAAATCAAAATAATCTGATTTGGATCCTTCCTGCTTGTAGGCAAATTTCAGGTAATAATCCGCAAAATAATAGTACGCTATTCCTTTGTCGCTATACTGTTGGTCAAGCTTCACGCCTGGCAGGAAATCAAAATAACCATTTGTCGGCTTGTAATCCTCTTTACGATACGAACTGCGCATTGACGGATACAGCAACTTAGCCATAATGGCATCACCATAAATTGTCCAATTGCTGACAGCTTTCAGCTGCTTCGCTAAGCTGTGCTTCTTTGCAAAATCCGCTAAAAACTGCTGACGTTCCTGTTGGCGTTGCTCCACATAGGCGGTATACTGAGCTTCATCGAAATGCACATACGCAAAGTAGTTCTTCAGGTGCTTATCCTTGTAGCTGTTAAAGCGCCAATCCTCTTCATTAAGGTATCTACTATTTGCGCTGTTTTTACCACGAATGGTTAAGGTTGCTGGAATATTCTTCCAGTTGGCCTCCACCTGTTGGTTATCCTTAGCATTGAGGTACAAATAGATTATCGCGGCACGATTTGTCTTCACCTGCATCGTCGTGTCGCGGCCGTCTCCTTTTGCCAAGGTGATAGCCTCTTCCACCGGATAACTATCCAACAGAATAAAGGCACGCATAGGCCCTTTGCTATCAATTTGGCAGGAAAAATGCCCTTCAGCATCAATCGCTACTTCCTGCTTCTGCAAGCCTTCCAACAAAGCATAAGGCTGATAATTTATACTTACTGTTCCAGCTTTATAGCCAGAAATCTTACCCGAAACGATTGCTTGCCCATACACCGCTTTTCCTGCTGCAAGCAGCAGGAAAAGACAGCTAATGATGAGTTTTGCGTTATACATGCTTTTCATAGTTATCTTGTTAAGCTGTATTAATCGTTCTGTGTCAAATTCGGGTTTGCCAATAGTGCCGATTGTGGCAAAGGCAGGTAAATCGCCGTAGGCTTCCATCCGGCTTTTAATGCCGGTAAAATATCATCAGCTCTTGTTTTTCCGGCTGTTCCCGTCACACTAGGCCATCGACGCAAATCAAACCAACGATGCCCCCATTCGCCGAACAACTCCACGCGACGCTCTTGCTCCAACGCCTTACGTACTTCTGCTTCATTGTTAGCAAGGCTCAAAGAACCTAGGTTGGCGCGGTTACGGATAATGTTGATATCGCCTTCAGCAAGGTCAAACTTCTTTAAATTGTAGTTTGCCTCGGCACGAATCAAATATTGTTCCGCCAAACGCAACACCATAGTATACTCTTGCAATGTACCTGTAGCGGTACGCACTTTATATTTACTCGGAAACTTATGCGTTACAGTAGGCGAGGCTACAAATTTACCTACCCATTTTTCATCACGTTTATCTCCTGCTTCAAAAGCATTGTACAGGTAATTTGGTATCATGCGAAATAAAGGTGATGCTGTTGCTGTCGCCGGCACAATTAAGAATCCTTCCCAGGTATTACGACCACCACCAATGTTTACAGGTTGCAACTGCCAAATGCTTTCTACACTATTTTTCTGGAAAGTCTTTTCTAAATCATTTGCAGAAACTAATTTATAACTCTGATTTTTAATCACTTCAGAAGCTTCACTTTCTGCTTCTGCCCAACGCTTTGTATATAGGTAAGTACGTGCCAAAAGTGCTGAAGCCGCTGCTTTATTTGGACGAATACGCTCGGCGGCGGCAACATTTGTCTTCACACCACTTGGGTAACCATCAAACAGAGAAGCTTTCGCCTCTTGCAGATCTTTGATGATTGCCGCGTAAACATCCGCTTGCGGATCGCGCTGACGCACATTGTTCAGCGTGATATCGGAAGTCAACAACAAAGGCACATCGCCAAAGAAATTCACCAAATAGAAATAGTTGAAGGCACGTATAAATTTCGCTTCACCAAGGAGTTGCGCTTTCACCTGTGGAGAAAGGTTCGTTGCTTTCTCTAGACCTTCGATACACATATTAGCCTGCGATATGTATTGATAAGGCTGGCTCCACAAGGTGTTTACATAGGAATTCGATGGTAGAACAGCATTATTTTTAAACTCATCGTAGGTTGCAAAAGCTGCAGCATACACAAACTCGTCGGCCGACATTGCAGGAAGAATCATCGATAGCACGTTGGCAAACTGGTAGTTCAGCTGGTTCATACGCACGTAGATTCCAGAAACGGAAGCCGTAGCTGTTTTATCATCCGAGAAGGCTAAGGTAGAAGGTAATTCATTCTTCGGATTACCGACTTCCAAGTATTTTTCGCAAGCACTAAACCCTAAACATAGGGCTATACTTAAGACATATATTTTAAATTTCATGAGCTAACAAATTAATAAGTGAAACGAATACCCACCGTGTAAAACTTCATTGGAGGTAAACCATAGCCTTTCGTTTCTGGATCAAACCCTTTGTATTTGGTTATCGTAAACAAGTTTTGTCCTTGACCATACAGACTAATGCTTTGAGTTTTTAAAACAGACAGCAAAGAAGTGAAATCATAACTGATGGATAAATTCTTCAAACGGATATAAGATGCATCACCCCAAAAAGCATCCGAATGACGATAAAAAGTGTTGTAGGCAACATACGCAGGATCCGTAGAGACTGCCGCTGCACGCGGAATATCGGTCACATCTCCAGGATTCCGCCAGCGGTTTAACACGGATTTATCAAAGTTACTCATGATACCTAAGGCTGCATTGGACTGATAACCATAGTTCATTTGTTCACCTTCCTGTTTCACAAACTGTAACAGGAAGCTTAGGTTGAAGTTTTTATAGGTAAAGCTATTATTCAATCCGCCAAAAAATTTCGGCAAGTGTGTACCCATAATATATTGATCGGCAAGTTCTGCTTTTACTGCCCCATCGCCACTTAGGTCTGCAAATTGCGCAATTCCCGTCTGCGGGTCGACACCTGTAAATTTATAACCAAACACGATATCTATTGGATGGCCAAGGGCATAATACTGTGCATTAGGGCTTCCTTCCAAATCTGGGTAGGCCACTAACTTGTTTTTGGAAATCGTCAAGTTTAGGTTTGTCGACCACTCAAAGTCGTTATTTTTCACATTTACGGAACCCACTTCAAACTCCCAGCCTCGGTTTTGTACAACTCCAGGAAGATTTGCCAAGTAGCTGGTAAAACCTGTTTGGCTCGCTAAGCGCTGACCAATAAGTAGGTTGTCTGTTTTGTTGAAATAACTATTTACATTCACCGTCAATCGGTTAGCGAAGAAGCCTAACTCTAAGCCTGCCTCCAGCTTGCGCGTAGACTCCCAGCTGTAGTTCGGGTTGTCGACACGGGTCGGATAAAGACCCGAGCTGCCTCCATATGGATAAGAGGTGAAAGACCAAGTATCCATATAACCATAGTTACCAATTTGATCATTTCCCGTCACGCCATAACTCCCCCTTAGCTTACCAAAAGTTAAGAATGGTAAAGCCTCTTGAACACCTTTTTCTTCGGAGAACACCCATGCAGCCCCTACAGAGCCGAAATTGCCCACGCGTTTATTAGGACCAAAACGTGATGATCCATCTCGTCGAAATGCACCGTTCAAAATATACTTGTTTTCCCAGTTGTAGGTAGCACGACCGAAGAAAGCATTGTAACGGTATTTGTAATAGCGAATATCACGTGCACGCAGACTAACGGCCGCACTTGGATTATCCAGCTGTGCATCGGAAGCAAAATCTTCCGCTTGGTAGAAGCTTCCGTCATTCACCACCTGCTGCCATGTTCCTCCAGCAAGGAGGTCTAAATTACCTTTACCCAACTGATAGGTATAGGAAATCTGTGGCTCTACCGTGTAGGAATTCTGGCTACCATTGCCAAAATAAGACATGCTCCCCGAAGAGGTCTCTGGATTAAAACTCTTCGATGGAAACATCTGTGTTTGGTTTAAGGTTGTATAGTTATACCCTACATTTGCTAATAGCTTCAAGCCATTGACGGGACTATACTGCACAGAACTACTTGTCAACAAGGCTTTATTACGTGTTTCATGCTTGCGCAACAGGTAGGCCAAAGGGTTTTGCGTGTTACCATACCAGTAAAAAGAACCATCCGGATTATGTGTTGGAATATTGGGTGCAAGGTTATAATACTGCGTAATATCCGTCGCTAGCGCGTTGTTAAAATCGCCTGTAAAGTTTGCTGACCCTGTGATAGAAAACTTCCCAGAAGCATTTCTATGGTTGACGCTCAATAATCCAGCGCCTTTTTTATAACCATTACTTCCAGGTTGCACAGTTGTCTCATTACGAAAAGTACCACTCAACAAAAAGTTCGTTAGTTCAGATCCACCCGAAAAAGAAGCATTCGCCTCTGTCAGCTTAGCGGTTTCTCCAAACAGCCTCTTCTGCCAATTTTGATCTAGATTAGGATCCCATTCAAACAAATCCAGCTGGGCTGGTCCCGTTTCTACCTTAGAGTTTTTAAACGCTTCTTTACGTAGCTCTAAGTACTCGGAAGTGCTCAACATATCTACAAAATTGGTCACCTTTCCAGCTCCGGAGTATACATTAAAATTAGCCTTCGTCTCTCCCGCCTTGCCTTTCTTTGTGGTGATTAAAATCACGCCATTGGCCGCTCTTGATCCGTAAATAGCCGTAGCGTCCGCATCTTTCAGCACATCGATTCGTTCAATATCATTGGGATTAATAGCCGCTAACGGACTTTGTTTACCGTTGTCTCCATTAAACATGTTTAAGGATTCCGAGAAGTAAGGAATACCATCCACAACATACAACGGACTATTATCTTTCGATACTGAGTTCAATCCACGTAAACGCACACTAAAAGACGAACCTGGCAAACCACTGCTAGCATTGATATCCAAACCTGCCACACGACCTTGCAGTGCTTCTAAAGGATTATTTATAGGCGCCTTTTGAATATCAGCGCTTGTAACGGTAGCTGTCGACCCGGTGCTTACGCGTTTACTACTTGTACCATAAGCAATGACGGTTACCGCATCAAGGCTACCAAAATCGGGCAATAAGCTGATGTCTTTCAAACCATTTGTCGCTGCATTTACTTGGATTTCGCGACTTTGATAGCCAACATAAGAAATCACTAAAATGCCTTTTTCCTGTGCAGGAAGACTGAAAGTACCATCTCCTGCGCTGGTAAAGACCTGCGCTGTATTTTTCAAGCGAATGGTTACTCCACGTAAGGGTGTTCCCTGCTCATCAACAATACGCCCATGCCATTGGCCTTGTTTAAAGTCAGATCCGTTGTTTTGCGGTGTGTCTGTATTTACAGCATCGTTCTTTTTCTTTATTAAAACGGTTCTTCCTACTTGTTCATACACCAAGCCAGTATTTGCTAACAGGTTATTTAAGATGGTGCTTACCGCCGTTCCCGTAGAGGAAGTAGTCTGTACTTTAACGGGGTTTACATCTTTAGAAATGTAGGTAAACCGAATATTGGTTTGTTTTTCAACTTGCCGTAGGGCATCTTTCAAAGAAATCGTTCCTGTCCCCATATGGACTTTGATTTCCTTCAGGTTTTGTCCTGTGGAAGGGCCGGCCCAGAGGGAAGCGGCACTTGTAAATAGTATGGCTGATAAGGAAATTTTCATTAATACGCTCCCTTTGCACTTGTTTCGAATGAAATGCATAATTTTGTTACTGATTTAGTATGACGTAATCTGTTTATTGAATCTATGAGCCGTCTCGAGGACCAGTCGAGATGGCTTTTTTATTTTATCTTTTCGTATACAACTGTTTTACATAGGCTTTAGGCGATTAATAAATGGTGTAGTTATTTTGTTCTTTCTTTATATGGGCATCAATTAAACGACTTAAAACATCCATCACATGGGCAGGATCCTCCTCCCGTAATACCGATAGGGTGATGACCTTATCGGCCATAATGGAATCCTTAAATAGGATGCGTATGTTAAAATTTCGCTCCAAGTCGGCAGCAATACTTTTGAGGCTTTCATCCTCATATTCTAGGTAGCCATCTTTCCAACTTCCAGCGACTTTCGTCTCCAGTTCTTTTTCTTTCAAGAATCCCAATTCGGATGGTTTATTTGGCGAAACTTCGAACTCTTGATTTTTTAGTAAAGTTGCCAATAACTTCTCGCCACGGCTTACGCTCACCTTTCCTGATTTGACTGATACCGTAATATTTGCGAAACCCGGATAAGCTTTAATATTAAACTTGGTACCAAGCACCTTTGTCTGCACATCGGCTGTATGAATAATAAAGGGCCAATCTTTGGCTTTCTCCACCTCAAAATAAGCCTCCCCAATTAAGGTTACTTCGCGTGGATTTCCTTTTTCAAATGCTGTCGGATATTCCAGACGGCTTGAAGCATTTAGCCACACTTTTGTGCCGTCGGCCAAAGTCAGGAGTTTATTTTCGTCGTGTGCCGATTTACGTACTACCTGCTCCACTTTTGGTAAGGTTATATCCTCTACATGCTTATTCCAGGCAAACCAAGTTCCCCAGACCAAGGCTAAACAAGCCACTAAACTACCTACCATCACGAGCTTTGTGCTCCGCCTTTTTTGTGGCATCGGTTTCACTACCGATGCTGGCGGCATGCGAGCGGCATCGCGCAGCACGCCATCATCATCCACATAGGTCAAAGAAGGAACCTCCCGCTTCAACGCTTCATATTTCTCTGAAATAAATCGTTCAATCTCCGAATCGTGGTTTGCCGAGTTGAACAAGTCAAACAGTTCTTCCAGCTCTTCCGGTGTAGATTTATTATTGAAATATTGTGTTAACAAATAGTTTATTTTTTCTTTCATCTCCCGTATATATAATAATGACGTAGCCGAAGGCGATGTGTCCTACTCCATAAAAAAATATTTTTTCAATTCCCTTAACAATTGTTTAACAGTCAACTATTTCATAACTTAGATTTCAGAATGAGTAGTCATCGCCACCTAAACCCACAAGATCAACCTGCTAACGACCCCGAACAAGAGGGCCTTCGTTTTCTATTTCATGATCTTTTCATCTCCTACGAAACAGACCTCTTTAAACTCGCCCTCGGCTTCACAAAAAGCACCGATATGGCGAAAGACATTGTCCATGATGTATTTTTAAAATTATGGGAAATACGTCATCAGCTTCATGAGATTAAGTCTATCGAGTCATTCCTATTTACGATGACGCGTAATAAAATTATGGACTACCTACGGAAGGTATCGTCCGACGCACGCATGCGACAACAAATTTGGCAAGCGATGCAAGGCGAACCAAGTACAACAAGCAACAAGCTCGAAGAAAAAGAATTTACTGCCGTTCTTAAAGAAGCTATTAATCAGCTGCCTCCACAGCGCAAAGCGATTTACCTATTACGGGACGAAGGTTTGGAGTATACGGAGATTGCGGCGAAGCTAAACATTTCTAAACATACCGTAAAAAATCAAATTAGCGCCGCCTTAAAATCTATTCGACAAGCGATGAATAGTTTTAAAATATTATAGAAAAAAAGTAGAAATTGGCTTGATGAAAGTTACTTTTAAAACCTGTATAAACCTGAGTGTTTTCCTACTCTCTTGCAGTTGGATGTCGAAACCGCAACCAACACTTGATGAAGCATCTTGGCTATTGGGCACCTGGAAAAATAAAACATCGCGTGGCATTATCTACGAAAACTGGCGCAAAATATCTACACAGGAATATGTTGGAAAAAGTTATAAGCTCAACGGGCAGGATACGGTTTTATTAGAAACGGTACGTTTGATACAAGAAGGTGATAATCTATTTTACATACCGACGGTTAGTAATCAGAATGGTGGATTGCCAATACACTTCCATTTACAAGAGCAATCTGCTTCCAAGCTCCTTTTTAGCAATCCTGAGCATGATTTTCCTCAGTATATTAGCTACACGCATATCGAAAAAGACTCTCTTATTGCTGAAATATACGGTAGCATAAACGGAAAAGAGCAGAAGCACAGTTTCCCTATGTCTCGTATACAGTAGCACGTTCCGCATCCGCTAAGCGCAAAAAAAACGACGAAACCTAAGCTTCGCCGTTCCCAACTTATCTATCTAAAATTCCCATATGGGTTATCTTGCATATCCGTCGTTTTGCGGATAATCAGGACCTAAAAGGTTCAGTTGTGCTCTCGGTATTACCCAGTTCACCATGTAAGGACGTATAATTCTACGTGCATCATTGCGGTATGGATATGGGTCTGTCGGCGTGTTAGCATGTCCCGTATTTTGGTTGGTATCCGAGCTCTCATCTCCAGAACGACCATAGCCAGCATGCTCTTTCACAAAATCATACAACTTTTCAGTACGTTTCAGCATAAACCATCTTTTACCTTCAAAAGCCAACTCACGCGCTTGCTCATCCAAGATATCTTGAAAAGTTAAGCTTGTTAAGGCAGTAGCACTGGCACGCTTACGGATAGCATTCACCTGTCCGAGTGCTGTTTTTGAATTCACGGGGTCGGCTGCCGTACCTATATTTCCAAGGTTTAAATTTGCCTCAGCCGCAAAAAGTAAAGTTTCCGCAAGGCGGAACATCATACGGTTCATGGTATGGGCATCACTAATTGGAATCCCTGTCGTTGGGAAAAACTTCTTACAACCTGTGGTCAATCGCACAAAGAATAGATGGCGGTCATTGCCTGTAGCAGCAAACTCTTTCCACTGCGGATGGTCAATTCTACTTCCTAACGTTTGACCAACAGGCAACGTAGCGGGATCATTGTAGTAATAATCTTTAATGTAGTAGGTTCCTTTGATCCGGGTATCATTTGGATCTTTCAATAATAGATCGCGTAGGTAATTGTTAACCGTCAACCATCCGAAGCCACGTCCACCTTGCTCAATCGAATATTTAGAGCCTGGAATTAACTCGGCATAGTTCGGCATTAAGTTGAAGTTCAGCTTATTTGGATTGCCATCAATAGACTCTTTGTATTGCAATGTCCATAACGATTCTCTATGATTTAAATCGCCAGCAAACACTTGCCCAGTCGTTGGCACCAAGCTATAGGTACCACTCTGGTTAATCACCTCTTCGGCTTGTAATTTAGCCTCTTGCCAATTTTTCTGCCATAAAGCAACTTCCGCTTTTAAGTGGCGAGCTGTAGCTTGGTTGACACGGCCGACCTGGTAGCTTGCCCACGGCAGATTGGCAATAGCGAAAGCTAAATCTTCATTCACCAACTTATAGATATCAGCCTCTGGCGTCTTCGTATTGATTGTTCTAAAAGCCGTTTCAAAGCTCGTTGGCTCCGTCGTTACGTAGATATTGTTAAATGTACGAAACAAGGTAAATACCGCATTTGCGCGGAAGAATTTAGCTTCTGCAAGCACGATTTTACGCTTATTCTCATCCATACTGGCTAGCTTCTCCCCTGCTGCAACTAAAGCATTAGCGCGATCAACAATTTTATAGTAGCTATTCCACCAGTAGGAATGTACAGAGCTACTTTCGGCATGAATACCTTGACGTAGCAAGCCGTAGTTGGAAATTTCACCACCACGAGGTACAGTCAAATCATCTTTTGCATCAATAATTAAACTATTGGATCCATTATTATCATTGTTATCAAAAAATGCACGTTGCAAGTTGTACAAACCAACAACGCCAGCCTCGAGTCCTTCAGGTGTATTATACACAAAGTCGGCAGAAAACTGCGTCGTCGGATTTTCCGTTAAAAAGTCTTTACAAGAGTTTAAGGATAGCGTAGCCATTAATGCTAAAAGGCATACTGTTTTTCCCTTTTTATATAGATGTGTCATATCTTCAATTATTATACCTGTGATTGAATTATAAACCTAGATTGATACCCACAGTGAATGATTTAGCATCCGGGAATTCATTAGGATTATTCTCTGGGTTATAGGATTTGTAGTTCGTAGATGTCCAAAGGTTAGTCCCTGTAAAATACAGACGCAGACTACTTAAATTCGCTTTACTAATCAACGACTTCGGCAGCGTGTAGCCTACAGACAGGGTACGCAACCTAAAGTAAGAAGCATCCGAAACGCTCAAGACACCGATATTTGCGGGCGCCATATCAAAATTAGGACGCGGAAATTCGTTGGACGGACGTTCTGGTGTCCAGTAATCCACCTTTATACCATTGCGCACAGACTGGAAGGTACCTCCTTGATTAAAATCGCTCAGATAAGGATTTCTTTTTATCGCGCCTTTCACACGGTAGAAATCAGCGAGCAAGTCAAAACCTTTGTAGGAGAAAGTCGTCGCAAAAGATCCAATCCAATCGGGTTGCATCTTATAACGCACCTTATCTCCATCATTGATGATACCGTCGCCATTAATATCTTTGATACGGATAGCACCAGCCGTCAATGAAGCTGGCGTTTGGAAGTTTGGCGTGTTCGCTTGCGCGGATGCTTTAGCTTCCTCATCCGTTTGGAAAATCCCATCAAAAGCATAGGAGTTAATCACCGAAATTGGGCTACCAATAAATCTGCTATTGTTCTCATCATCGCGTGGTCTGCCTTGCGCATCTACCAATCCTGTTTTCACAATTTGGTTTTTATTCTTAGCGAAGGTAGCGTTGATTGACCATTTGAAATCTTGGTTACGAATAATAGCGTAGTTTACGATAGCTTCAATACCTGAGTTTTTAGACTCTCCACCATTAGCAATAGTACTCGTAAAACCAGTCAATGGATTAACCGGTACGGTCAACAATAAATCACGCGTACGTGTGGTGTAGTAATCTACCGACCCTGTAATACGGTTTTCCAATAAACCGAAGTCTAAACCAGCATTGAAGGTAGTCGATGTTTCCCAGGTGATACCAGGGTTAGGCAACTGACTACCCGGTAAACTTCCCCCCACGATGTTACCATTGAACACATAATTGTGTACGTTCACCAAACCTAAAGTTTGGTATGGGCTCAATGCCTGATTACCTACAGAACCATAACTTACCCGTGCCTTCAATTCATTAATGGCAGTTAAAGGTTTTAAAAACTCTTCTTGGTGAATCTTCCACGCCAAGGATGCGGCAGGGAAAAATGACCACTTATCATTAGCGGAGAATACAGAAGCACCGTCTTGTCTCGCTGTTACTGTCAATAGGTATTTATCCATTAAGCTGTAGCGTACACGTCCCATGTAGGACAATAAACGACGGCGATCATCGGTACGTAAGGTTCTAAAATTCAAGGCTGAGCTGATACCTTTATAGCCGAGCAAATCATTCGGGAAATTATTCGCCTGTGTACTTGTCAAGGAGTTATCAATCTGGTTGATAGATTGTACTGCGGTGATATCAATGTCATGAATATCATTGATATTCAACTTGTAGGTTAAGATATTCTCAATTAAGTATTCTTGGCGTTTCAAATCAGAAACCATGGCTTTACCATTAACACTCCCCATTCCCTCTTGATGCAAACGTGTACGATAAGAGCCTTCATCAATATTCTTGTTGCTAAATAAAGTATTGATTTTATACGTTAGGTTATCTAAGATTTTGTAGTTAGCGACCAAGTTGATGTTGTAGAAATTTGTCTTCACATCATTGCTTGATTCACGAATGCTCCATAATGGATTGATCGTACTACTGCTGGCATTTACACCTGCTACATTATTTACCAAGTTGCCGTTCAAATCATAAGGACCTGTAAACGGGTTGATGGTGATAAAATCTAAGCCTGTAGACTCCTTTTTCTGCTGGTCTAATGCTGTATTTAGGTTGGCCTCGATACTGATTTTTTCGTTGACTTTATGGTTCAAATTCAAGCGGAAGTTACCACGTTTGTAACCCGATGAAGGAATCAAGCCGGATTGGTCGAAATAGTTTAAACTACTGAACACTTTGGTTTGTGCTGTTCCGCCATTGATACTTACCGTACTGCTGCTGATGGTACCATTTTTCAAGACCGCATCTTCCCAGTTGGCAAAGTTCCCAGCTTTATAATTTATATATTCTGGCGAGTTTTCGCCGCCGAAGTTGTCAGCATCTTTCGGTAAAAACACCCCATTATTGCTTGTACGCTTTGCCTCACGGCGGAATTGAGCAAATTCCTCAGGCGAATAGAGGTCGAAGTTTTTCGTCAGCTTTTGCTGCGTCAAGTAGGTACTTGCTGCAATGGTGGTCTTTCCTTCTTTTCCTTTTTTTGAGGTGATTAACACGACACCGTTGGAGGCACGCGCCCCATAGATAGCTTGTGAAGAAGCGTCTTTAAGAATCTCAATAGAAGCAATATCATCCGGATTCACATCGTTGATATTCTCGATAGGAAAACCATCCAAGACAATCAAAGGCTCATTACTTCCAGAAATAGAACGCTGCCCGCGGATTAAAATATTGGACCTTCCCCCAGGTCTTGCCGACCCCAAGGAAACGGATACACCGGCAGCCTGCCCACGGAGCATCTCCGACACGTTGGTCGTCGGAATAGCTTTTGCCGTATTGACGTTAATCGTAGACACGGCACCTGTCACATCACTACGTTTCTGTGTACCATAACCGACAACCACTACTTCACTCAATGCTTGACTATCTACGACTAAAGATGCATTGATTGTCGACTGGCTACCGATTGGTAGTTCTTGCTTTAGATAACCGATGAAGGAGAAGCTTAAGGCTTTAGTACCATCTGGAATAGGTAATTCATAAAAACCATTCAGGTCAGACATGGTACCTGCTGTAGTACCTATAGCGACAACATTTACGCCACGTAAGGGCTTTCCTGTTTCATCAACTACTTTCCCTTTGATGGTGCGCACCTGCTTTTCTAAGAGCTGGTTTTCTGTATCTGCACTAATGGATCGAGCATATAGGATTACCTTATTTTCATATACCTTGAAATCAATACCGTAGGGTCTCAAGGTATTTTTCAAGAAAAAGGATAAAGATTGATTTTCTAGTTTAGAAGTCAGTTTTCTATTGGCATCAATCGCCGTCGGGCTATATACAAACTCAATATTATACCGTGTAGAGATACTCTTCAGGGCACTTTTCAAGGTATTGTTTTCTGCCGTAAGGCTGATTTTAGCATCTAATACGGCCTGGCCATTGGCGGGGCTCGCTATTACTGTATTACCTAAGGCAAGCAGTAAAATTTGTGCAAGGGAAATTCTCATCACGGTCTTTGAATCGACAATAATTCGCTTTTTTTTCATAAATTCGGTTTTTGTTCGTTTTGCTTAATTCGGACATATTCTTGCCGGCAGTCTCGTACACTGTCGGCATATTTTTTCTAATTGGATGCTACTTTTTCACATAGGCCATCTATTTAAAGTTTATATAAACAAATCACAATCAACACCCTTCTCCCTCAATAATTATAGTCGACTCTTGAATGGAGAACTTTGCTCCCATCGTCGCGCAAAGCAGGGTTAATTTCTTAAACAAATCTTCATCGTTTAAATCGCCGGTGAATGTACACTGCTGTAGTTTCGGATTTTTAAGAATAATACGAACGCCATACATACCTTCCAATGCGTTTACTACTTGACTTAAAGGCGTATCGTTAAATGTAAAGCTATACTGCGTTGCATGGCTTTCCATATCTACGGCCATTGGTTTGGGTTTATCTACTAATGCTTCTTCAAAATCGCCTGCTTTTACATTGTAAGCTAAGCGCTTATTAGGTGTAAGGATAATCGCCTCATCCACATGTTTAGCCGTTGAAAAAATGGTATTCCTTGGGCGTACCCATACACGCCCTGTATTGACTTCAATAAAATTTTCACTTATCTCGGGAGCCGACACGACCATAAAACTGGTTCCCAGCACCTGCACATCATTATGGTAATTATGTACGATGAAAGGTTTTTCTTTATTTTTTGCTACCTGAAAAAAGGCCTTTCCTTTCAGGAATACTTCCCGACTATCGCCTTTAAAATCTTTCGGGAAGCTCAGGCTCGCTCCTGGATACAATTGTATATGCGTACCATCGCTCAAATGTAATTCTTGAATTTCTGAACTTGTATTTTCCTTCTCCTGCGGTTTTCCTTCCACCAAGCGATATGTCAGTGGTACAAGATTGGTTTTCTCATAGTAGACCCAAGAAAGGCTAAGCAGGACGAGTGCCGCTGCTGCGACTTTATAAAATAGAGTAAAAGATTTTTTCTTTGGTTTTTCTAGGCTATGCTTCGCCACCCGCTCCCAAATACGGGTGCCCGTCGCTTCCAGCTCTGTGCCTTGTGGCGCAGCCTGCTGTTGCATCTCCATAATATCTAAGCTATCGTACCAGCGTTGGAGAAGCGCTTCTTCCTCTTCCGAACACTGTCCATCTAGGTATTTCTGTAGTAATTTTTTGTATCCTTCCGTATCCATTTACCTATTGTTTCTATAGGTAAGTAAAGCAAAGAAGGTTTACCCCTAAAGAGAATTTAAGAAAAAATAAAAAAAGATAACCACATAGTCTTTTAAGTGGCGGCGAAGGATTTTCAAAGATTGGGTAATATGATATTCTACAGCCTTTTCACTGATTTGAAAAGCCTGTGCTATTTCTTTATTGCTACGACGCTCAAAGCGACTTAGTTTAAAGATATCTCGAGTTTTTGGTGGCAATAGCGCAATACCTGACTCTAGCCTTGCATTTAGTTCTTTCAGGTTATAAGTAGTTTCTATAGATGCATTATGCATAGCGCATTGCTGCTCATGTTGCCTATACTTCTCTTGAACCAATTGATTTTTTATGTAATTAACGACAGCATAGCGCACCGCTGTGGCCAAATAAGATTTAAGATTATCTATATTTCGCTTATATCTATTTTCCCATAAGTCAATAAAAATATTCTGGACAATCTCCTCTGCTACCGCTGTAATCCCTGTTTTTTGTAGAGCAATACCGAACATGAGTGACCAATGCCGATCATAAATTGCTTTAAAAGCAGATTCATCATCGTGCCTCAGCTGTTCGAGAAGCTCTTGATCAAAATACATAGGAATTGGCGTCAAAATTTATCCAAATTAAATAAACAAGTTGGATTTATCAAGAGCACCTGGAAGAATCAACGTGACAATCCCACAAACAACATAGCATACAAACATAAGTCCCCAATACATTCTCCTACAAAAAAAAGAAAGTAGGATTAAGAAAATGCTAAGAAGATTTTAAGTTTAGCTACCATTTTATGGTTTTACAAAACGATAATCTAAGCTATTATTTCTACAAATGGGAAAGCACATGCAGACAAGAACCCTAACAGATTTTAAAATAACCAGTTACTCAAACCCCTTTGCACCAATACTATCAGGCACTTCTTTCTTATCGTATATATTTATTCCTTTTTGCACAGGAAATGCTACGCCCAAGCCCTCCAGTCTACGTTTTAAGGCGTGCACCTTTTGCTTACGTTCGTCAGTGCCTTTGTTCATCTCAATTTCATCCTGTACATTATAAGCCACAGACCAACCTGCATTATCTTCTGCCGTATAGTCTGCGCCATGATCTAAAAGATAATTAACGATATCCCATAGCGATATATCAGCAGCTGCAAGTATAGGCGTCCTATTTTCACTTCCTTTTATATTGATATCAGCGCCCTTATCCAATAAATAGTCTATTAGTTTTAGTTTTCTTTTATCATCAGCGCTTACCATACACGCAATTAATGCAGGATTTACTCTTGAATCGTTTATCTTGGCACCATACTTTAGCAATAGCTTAACATCAGCTAAATCGAAAAAGGAATAAGATCGGGCAATAAAACTTAAAGGTAGTTCGTCAGAGATAGTATTTTTCCATATCGGATCATTCGTACTATCAATTTCTGGATTTATTAGATTAGAATCTGCTCCATTTTCTAACAAAATTTCTACCATATCCATTTGTCCGGCATAAAGCGCATATAGTAGAAACGTAATATTTTGTTTTCCTAGCTTATTAATATCAAAGCCGGGCTCTTTGATGTAATTCTTCAACATCCTTCTATCATTGTCATAAATAGCTTCAGCTATTTTTAAATCTTTACCATCAAAAAATCTTTCTGGAGGGAACCTGCTATCTGGCATATTGCAACTGTTTAACGTGAATAATAGTGTGGTTAATAAAACAATAAATCTCATAGTTATTTAAGTATTAAAAGGAGCATACTTTGCTATGTATAAACGCTACAATAACGTATTACATCTAATTTTTATAGTATTCACGTTTTGGTAAAAGTGTACATATAGCTTCGCGATAATTAACAAAAGAATTAAAGGAGGAGAAATAAGCACGATAAGAGAAAGCTTACAGTTATTCTATTTTCTTTGTATCAAGACTATCAGGCACTTCTTTCTTATCGTATATATTTATTCCTTTTTGCACAGGAAATGCTACGCCCAAGCCCTCCAGTCTACGTTTTAAGGCGTGCACCTTTTGCTTACGTTCGTCAGTGCCTTTATTCATCTCAATTTCATCCTGCACATTATATGCCACAGACCAACCAGAATTACTTACAGCTCTATAGTCTGCGCCATGATCTAAAAGATAATTAACGATATCCCAAAGCGATATATCAGCAGCTGCAATTATAGGTGTTCTATTTTCTCGCCCTTTAATATTGATATCGGCTCCCTTATCTAATAAATAGTCTATTAGTTTTAGTTTTCTTTTATTATTTCCACTTGACATACAAGCAATTAATGCAGGATTTACTCTTGAATCGTTTATCTTGGCACCATACTTAAGCAGCAGCTTAACATCAGCTAAATCGAAAGCATAATAAGATCGGGCAACAAAACTTAAAGGTAAATCGTTAGAAATAGTATTAATCCATATCGAATTCTTAGTGCTAACAATTTCTGGATTTAACAAATTAGGGTCAGCTCCATTTTCCAACAGAATTTCTACCATATCCATTTGCTTAGCACGTAGCGCATATAACAGAAACGTAATATTTTGCTTTCCTAGCTTATTGATATCAAAACCGGGCTCTTTGATATAATTTTTCAACATCCTTCTATCATTGTCGTAAATAGCTTCAGCTATTTTTAAATCTTGACCATCAAAAAATCTTTCTGGAGGGAACCTGCTATCTGCCATATTGCAACTGTTTAACGTAAATAATAGTGTGGTTAATAAAACAATAAATCTCATAGTTATATAAGTATTAAAAGGAGCTTAATCAGCTTCTTTTTTAAAACCTCCTGAAATATCCATAACATTTTCAGTACTGCTTTGCATGTATGAATACCCCTTTGTTTTGAATATCATTTCGTGTCGGTGATTACTTTGATGTTTGGGCTTTCTTTTTCTTCATTTTTCAGTACTTCTACCAAAGGGGGAATAGAATGTGCTTTTAGCGGATCTAATCGATTGACATCAGTATCTAAACCTAGTCGCTGTCCTACTGCTTGAGGTATCGCACCATCTAGTTTGATAACTGCATTGGTGAGCTTACCGACGAAACCTCCACTTTTTAATAGGACCGCCCCCATCAAGGCTCTATTATCCTGAAGCATACTCAAGGGATCATCATCCGAACCGATAGCTTGAATATGTTTGGTATCTTCAAGACCAAGATTGTTAGATTTTAATGTTCTCTCATGCAAACCTGCAGCATTAAATGTGTATGTCGGAAATCCCGTTTCCGCACCTGCCAGAGCAGCCTCTGCTCCTCCCTTAGAATGACCAGCAATAATCGTTTTATTGGCTGGAAGATATTCCTTAATCAACTTTGCTAATTCATATGTTTTTTGATACTGTTCACTTGTTAATCCAAATGCTTGTTGCACATTTGTTCCCCAGTCGGCCATCTTCGCTGGTTGTGTGCCTCTAAATATTACTGCATAGGAACCGTCTGGTCCTCGATAAAGTTTGGCAAAAAAATTAGAGCCTTCATCTTGCCAGAGCATTTCATCTTTTAATCCAACGGGATATTCATCATCAGGCACAGCACGCCAAGAATCAGCTAAACCAGCCCCATTGTCATATAAATGATCACATAGCATAGTCATATCTATCGCCATTTTAATATTCGTTTTAACGATAGTGATTATTCCTCCCAAGAGACAAGGTAGCGTAGCATTTTCCAGTAAGGCTTGCTTCCGCTGAAAATACACTTTATCATGCAGCATTGTCCAATCATTTGGTTTGGTCAATAAGCTACAAATGCAAGGCATAAATGATAGCGCCGTACCGGTAACAGCTCCAGCCAAAACTCCTGTACCTATTGCAGCAGAGGCTGCCAACACCCCTACAAACGCACCTCCTGTTAAGACGGTGATCGCAATAATGGCTGCAGCAATAACAGCTCCAATAAAGGCTGCAGCCATAACCATCTTAAGACAATTAAAGTTCTCTCCTGTAGAATCAAGCTCTGTTGCTGCTAGTTTACCATGCATGTACACGGTAGTTTGGCTATCTACTTTCAGCTTTTGCATCATTTTGCCCTCTGAACAGACAAGCCATGCGCCCTCGGTTACATATTTTTGACTCATAATATTTCTCCTTTTTCCATTAATAAAATATTCACCTCACAAGTGTATATAAATTCTGAGCTTGCTTCCTCAATAATAGTCGCCTTCGAGCTTTGCAAAAGACCTGTTTTCCGACTATAAATGCTGGTCGCATCGTACTGAAAGTTATAATTAAACGGAGCATCCAAGAATTTCTTAAACTCCTTATTATACTTCCTCATTAAGTTTATACTTCCATAGTCGTAATGTTTACAATGGTGTTTGACTACCCAATCTTTTACCCCCGAATCTTCGTCAATTTTCAATTTTACTTTATTATACAATATCGCTCCACTATTTACTACAGACGAAAAAGTCAAGTTTTCTTTTAGTGTATTATCAGGATGTACATCATAAACAGGGGCAAAGAATATAAAATGGAGTAAAGAACTATTTAACACGCTTTTTAACTGACGGAAATCATTCGTACATTTTTCAATAATTGCTTTCTCTTCTGGCGACATCTCTTCTTTTGAGGCTATATAGTCCACCTTTAAAGCATGCCATTTTTCCAATATTTCATTTTGGTTTTGTACTTCGTTTATCCTTCCATTTACGTTTAGCAATAAGACTAGCTTTTCTAGCGGTATATTCGTTATCTTCAGAAAATCAGTTGTCTTTTCGATGGCGGCAATATTATCTTGCTCTACCTTAACCACTTCTAGCGAAACCAACCACTCTTTATAGTCTACCTCCTCAATAACGGAGTATTTCCAAATGTAATGGGTAGATGTAGAAAGGATATTCTTATCCTTAAATACTAGATTTCCAGTTAGGTCAATCTTATAGTATTGTGGTTCGGCCGTATGTATTAATCCTAGCATCGCAGTTTTCTTTATGTTTTTCAATACCTTGTGGATCTCAGCTCACACATCCACTAACTCAAATTACTGACTATCTGCTTGATAAATAAACTTATTCAAACTTTATTAGGGTAGTTTTCTTCAACAAAACGAGTCTACCACAAGGAATTATAATCTTTACTTACCGTAAATACCCCTCCATTGTCCACAAGAGCATTTTTTGTTTGTGAAAAATAAAAACGGACTAAAATGTAGGTTTTGGTTTTTTCCGTTTATTGAGCATAACTTCATAGGCAAGAAAACCAAGGATCTAAAGAAAATAGCTATTTAAGCTCCTCCACTGTCGTCAGATAATTAAGAAAAGACAGTTCCTGTTATTTTAAAATTTAAGGCTATTTTTCAAGAACAAAATGCTAGGAAGATTTTAAGTTTAGCTACCTTTGTGTGTTTTTACAAAGCGATAAGCTAAGCTATTGCTTCCACAAACAGGAAGCATCAACCAGAATTACAAAGATTTAAAGAAATTAAAAATCAAGTAATAGCCTCTTTGCTTAGTGCGTACAAACAATAATAAAGTAAAATAGCATACAGGAATTAATCAATAATCTACTATATTTGTAGATTAAAATAAAGCAGCCCTAAACTTCATCTACGAAAATAATACAAGGCGATAGAAGCTAACGATTAAGGCTGATTTAAGCGCGAGATATGATCAGATTGGAAGGCATCCAAAAGAAATTTTATAAACGAAAAGCAGAGATTCATGCGCTTAAGGGTGTTGACCTCCCTATTGAGCAAGGTGATATTTATGGCATTATCGGTTACTCCGGTTCAGGCAAAAGTACGCTAGTACGTACCATCAACCTACTTGAGCGTCCTACACAGGGCAAGGTGTGGTACAAAGGTGAAGACATAACAACCTTCTCGGAGAGCCAACTGATTCCATACCGCCGTAAGATGGGTATGATTTTCCAACAGTTTAACCTGTTATCATCGTCAACCGTATTCAAAAACATTGCTTATCCCTTAGAGCTAGCGGGTATACCCAAAGATGCCATTAAAAATAAAGTTGACAGCCTTCTGAAACTCGTAGACTTAAGCGAGAAGAAAGACGAATATCCAGTAAACTTATCTGGAGGGCAAAAACAACGTGTCGCTATAGCGCGAGCTTTGGCTACCGACCCTGAAGTGTTGCTATGTGACGAAGCCACTAGCGCCTTAGACCCTAAAACAACACGTTCAATTTTAAGTTTGTTGAAACGTATCAATCTCGAACTAGGTATCACCATTGTACTCATCACGCATGAGATGGACGTGGTACGATCCATTTGTAATAAGGTGGCTGTTATCTCTGACGGCCTTATCGTTGAAAAAAACACAGTGGTTGAGCTATTTGAAAACCCACAGTCGGAGATAACCAAAGAGCTCCTTAACCCTTCTGTTTTAGTTTAACACCAAGCGCATGTCTGAATCAACATTACTATTACTAGGAAAAGGCGTTTGGGAAACACTTTTCATGACCTTCACCTCGGGATTTTTCAGCCTCCTACTGGGCCTTCCGATTGGCATTTTATTATTTATCACCCGTGAGGGGCAATTACTAGAAAGCAAAACGCTGAATAAAACGATAGCTTTCTTCGTGAATATCTTCCGTTCGATTCCTTTTATCATCCTTATTGTATGGATGATACCTTTCACACGCATCGTGGCAGGAACCTCTATTGGTTTATATGCTGCTATTGTGCCACTTAGTATTGGTGCCGCACCTTTTGTTGCTCGCCTAGTCGAAAACAGCCTATTAGAAGTGCCTTACGGCGTGATTGAAGCAGCGCGTGCTATGGGCTCTAACGTATTCCAGATTATCACTAAAGTGTTAATCCCGGAGGCTTTGCCTTCGCTGATTAACAATGTATCTTTGACGTTAATCACCTTAGTGGGTTACTCAGCAATGGGTGGTGCTGTGGGTGCTGGCGGACTTGGTCATATTGGCTATCAATATGGTTATGTTGGGTATGATGCCTTGATGATGAACTCCGTACTCATCTTACTGATAGGCATTGTCTTTGCTATACAGTTTGCTGGCGACCGACTTTCGAAACATTTTGATCACAGAAAATAAATAAAATCTTCTTAAACTATGAATACATCTTTTTTAAAACGCATAGGCAGCGTCGCCCTACTGGCGATATTGGTTTCTTGCGGATCATCGAATAAAAACACAAATATCCTACACGTTGGCGTGCAAAGTGGGCCTGAGCTTAAATTGGCAGAAGCAGCACAGAAAGTAGCGAAAGAGAAATTCAACTTAGATGTAGACCTTATCACCTTCACAGACTATGTGATGCCCAATGAGGCCTTAAACCAAGGCGATATCGACATCAACGTATTCCAAACAAGACCTTATCTTGCGGAGCAATCCAAAAATAGAGGTTATCAATTGGAGGTCGTGGGTAATACATTTATCTATCCGATGGCCGGTTATTCGAAAAAGATTAAAAGCATTCAAGAGTTAAAAAAGGATGATACTATTGTTATTCCAAACGACCCAACAAACCTTGGTCGTGCCTTATTGCTATTGCAAGAGGTCGGTTTAATCAAGCTTAAAGCTGATGTCGGTTTGTTACCTACCCAATTGGATATTGTAGAGAATAAAATCCCAGTGAAGATTTTAGAGCTTGAGGCTCCTCAAATTCCACGTACGCTGGACGACAACAAAGTATCTGTCGCAATTATCAACAACAACTTTGCGGCATCCAACAACCTAATCGCAAAAAGAGACGGTATCTTCGTAGAGAATGAGAAATCACCATACGTGAATATCATCGTAAGCCGCAAGGATAATAAAAATGATGAAAAAGTGCAGCAATTCTTAAAAGCTTACCAATCAGAAGAAGTGGAAAAAGCAGCTGAAGAGGCATTTAAAGGTGGCGCTGTAAAAGGCTGGTAACCGACCATAAAGCATATAAAACGCCCTGTTTTCGATGAAAAACAGGGCGTTTTTTGTGTCAAAAGATATACAGCAGCTTGTCAGCCTATCTAATTTTCAATTTTCACTAAATAATCTCCTCCTAAGCCTTTTACATAAACACAGTTAGAAAACCCTTTTGATTTAAAACGTCGAAGATATTCATCTGGCTCTCGGTCGTAATACAAATATCGACAAACATCCTCGAAGAGGACCCCAGCGTCAGGGATAATAATGGACATCCCATAAAAGTATTTCCAAAATTTTAAGATTAACTCTGCACTACCAAATTTAAACTCATATTTAAAGGCATAAGAAAACCTGTTCTCATCTATGTGTATTATATTGTAGGTATTTTCATTCGTGAAAATATGTTCTAGTTCTCTTTCTATACGATTAAGTTCTGTATTCTCGGTCAAATCCTCTTTTCTAAAGAAGGTAAAAAACATGGTTTGTCCACATTTGAACTCCTTATTCCAAAAGTTCTTAAATGTAGTTACACTATTACCATCATATACAAGATAGTTATCTGCTTTTTTAGGTATTATGCGCATAACTTAGTTATTACTCTTCTACATTATTAAAATTACCCACTTATAAAAACTTGTCAACTTCACCAACATTAATCAAGACACTCTTATCCTTTCTGAGTTCTTCATACGCTTGAATAATAAAATCAGACTTATCTCTATAATAAAATCATGATAAAAAGATATGCATCAAACAAAAAGACATTCTACAAGAACAATCTTTTCCCGTGTTACTAATTTCTTCATACGATCTTACAGCCTGCAATCTACATGATACCTGCAGGCATTATAAACATGGCGAAAGCTGTTAATACCAAAAGTATTACGCTAAAACCGAAATAAAGAGCATATATCCCTGCATATTGACGTGCCAATCGTGCGCTAAAAACGGCTGTAATTAGCAAACTCAAGAGCATAACCCAATTCCATACTTCGATATATAAACCCACAGCTTTAACATCTTCAAACCAAGTATAAGCTAAATCATTTCGGCAGGTAATCGTTAACAAAAACAAAAGTAAACCGAAGCCTAAATTAAATATATAATACCCACTTTTACTTATCATTGGTTCCTCTTGTTAATTATTTGGCAATAATTCTAAAATTAAATAATAAAAAATAAAACTGCCTTAAGAATTTAGAATTATTGAAACGGATTAATATAGGATTAGGTATTACCATGATAATCTTCATACGTAGGATGGATTTTGTACAGATTCAATGCGATAGACTAGATGTGATTTTTTATAGCCTTATCGTGAAGAAAAAAAATTGGTCAAGCTATTTGAAAACATACAATAGAAGATTATCAAATAGCTCTTTACCTCCTTCTTTTTGGAATCAATACCAAGCGCATGTGGGAATTAACTTTACTTTGATATCTTAGAAAGCTTCCCAACCGTTGAAAAAAGGGCATTTTTTAGACCAAAGAAAGATTAATCTAAAACATTATATAAAAACAATTAAACACTGATATACAAAAAACTATATATATTAAAAAATAAAAAAAACCAACAAACGTCATTACTAAACACCTATAAAAATTGGCACATCAACTATTGCCATTTATAAAGCATATTGTTATATTTAGTAACTGTTTGAAAAATTAGAAGTCTATAAGGAACAGTTATCAACCTACGTACACTTCTGCACACCATAAAATTTACCGATTACAACAAAACGGACGACGACAGGTCTTCCATTATCGGATTATGGATGAATTAGACAGTAATATTCACTATTTAACAAGAAAACTATGGAAAGACGCACGTTTATAGGAAGTACAGTCTTGGCAATGGCTGCTAGTACTAGCCTTGTCAAAGCAAAGGAAAAAGAGAATAATAAAACGGTTCTAAAAAGCGGACTGATTCTTCACTCCGTGTACTTCTGGTTACGCAAGGATCTTACAGAGGCGGAAAAAAAAGATTTCCTGAACTACTTTGAAGTCCTTAAAAAAATACCGGAAGTAAAATCTATAAACTATGGCGTCCCCGCCCAAACCGAGAAAAGAGAAGTCGTAGATCACTCCTATTCCTACAACTTACTGTTGACGTTTGAAAATCTTGCAGATATCTCCGTTTACGGGAACCATCCAGAACATATCAAGGGAGCTCAACAATACCAAAAATATTGGGAGCGGGTTGAAGTAAAAGATACAATACTACTTTAAAATTGCGTCATATAGCTTAACCCTATTGCTTTTGACTGGTAATAGGGCATTAAAACTGCATTGCTCGGTTTATTTTTCTTACGAAAAAGCGAACTAGCTACTGGATAAGCTAGGTAGGCCAATTCTGTAGATAGAATGCCTACTCCTGCCCCAGCCACTACGTCTGTCACCCAATGTTTGTTATTGATGACACGATAAACTCCCGTAAAAACTGCAAATGGATAGCCCGAAAGGCTCCATAAAAGATTCCTGTCGTGGTATTCACGAAACATAAAATGTGCCGTCGAAAAAGCTGTGGCAGCATGGCCCGAGGGAAAAGATTTATAGTTAGACCCATCTGGGCGCATTTCTCCGATCCAGTTTTTCGATGGTGTCACGATGGCGGTAGCTATCAGCTGACTCGACGCATAGATGAACGTACGATATTTAAAATCATGCTTCCCTTTTATACCTGCAGCATTCAGGCCATACACCATTACCGCAGGAAAATATTGCGTATAGTTATCCCAGGTTGTTCTTTTGGCTTGTACATGCAGGACTTCAGTCATGGTGCTTCGGTCCAGCTCCTTCAAGGCTGGAATGGCAAAACTTGTGGCTCCAGCCGTTATCAGCCCTATAGGAACAATCAATTTCGGATAGCGAACAGGATGTTTATCGTTACAGTAGGATACGGAGTCGATTGTGGCTTGTGGTTTTAGTTGTGCCTGAATAAATTAACCCTTCAAACAGACGAGATAGAAGAACAAGAGAAAACTGATTTTGAGCATAAGCAAATTGCTAGAGTTTCATGATGGAGAGAAAAGCTTAGGTATAGCTAAACGGCTTCACCATGTAAGTTTTTAGAAAAAAACACAGCGCACAGGTTTTTTAATAATCCGTATGCGCTGTGTATAGAAAAATAAAGACTAGTAAAACAAACTGTTAATGCTCATGACCGCCTGTATTACTTAATTTAGCATTAATAAAGAAAGCTCCTTTGGTGACAATCTTGACATCTTTAGCCAGCGCAACGACTGAAGTAATGGCTGTATAACCCATTTCAGAAACACCCTTCGCTACTTCTATTTTTTCAAAATTCATTTTGCTTTCCGTTTCCTTATGTTCAGCATTATGATCATGCTTTTCGCCAGGCTTATGCTCATGTGCCTCTTCTCCATGTTCAGCATCTGGTTCTTTTTCCGTGTGTACAAATATGTAGAACTTACCATCGGCCTCAACAATAGCCGTATTAGGCACCGTCGGTGACAGTACATTATCTACACTTACCATTCCGGTGATATTCATGCCATCAATAAGCCCCGCCTTATTACCAATAACGGAACAATGAACAGCTACCGACTTGCTGTCATTCTCGAAGGAAGAACCTATGTTAAATACTTTGGCCGTGTATACAACTTGCGGATTATTGGTAATCGTAAAATTAACCTGCTGTCCGACTTTCATGTAGGGTAAATCTTTCTCGAAAACCTGTAAGTCTACATGCAGAAGGCTATTATCAACAATCTCCACGACAGGCGATGAGACATCTACATAACTACCAATTTTTGCAAATTCATTGGTAACCACACCTTGAATAGGGCTAACAACCAATAGGGCCGATTTTAAATTGCCAGAGCTTATTGAATTGGGATTGATACCCATCAGCTGAATTTGCTTCTGCAAGGATGCTCTACGTGATAATAAAGCATTCAAATCGGCCGTAGCGGCCTGCAAATTTTTCAATGCTCCCGCATTGCCTTGATTAAGCTCTTTTTGTCGCTGCAACTCCTGTTGTCCTAGCGTAATACGGCTATCCATAGTCAAGTATTCCTCCTGCAATTGTATAAATTGAGGATTCTCAATCGTCGCGACAACCTGCCCTTTACGAACAAAATCACCCAATTGTACATTCAAACTTTTTATAACCCCACCATACAATGAGGTTACATTAGCCTTATTATTATTGGGCACCCGCAAGGCACCATTTGCTTTAATCGTTGCTGTCAGGTTTTTATCCTCTATATGTCCTAACGTGATCCCTACAGCCTTCATTTGCTCCGTTGTCAAGGAGGCAATGGTACCTTCTTTTTCTTCATCATGACCGTGTCCATCATCTTTGGCAGCTTCAGTCTTGACCTCCGTCGCACCGTCCTTTGCTTTTCCGCCGCAGCTATACAAAGACAATAGTACAACCGCTATACCTAATATTTTGCTTATGCTTTTCATGTTATCTTATTTGTTATTGAAGTAATTGAACTGGATTGCCGAATGGTTATACTGATTTAAAACATCTAAGTAGTTTTGACGAATACCAATGGCCTGATTCAAGAACTGACTTAGTTCTGCAAAGTTTATTTCTCCTGTTCTGTAGCTCAAACTCGCCGCGCTGATAATCTCCTCGGCTTGTCGCAAGCCTGCTGTTTCATAGAAATTCAATAAAGAGAAGTTTTTATCTATTTCTGCGATAGCAGAGAGCCTTTGATTTTGCAAAACTTGCGTTTCATAATCCAATGTTTTCTCCTGCACCTCTTTTTCAGCTACGGCGACTTTCACCTTATTACGGTAAGCACTTAAGCCAAACAAAGGAAAAGAAGCGGTCACCGAAACGCCTGTAAATGGATCTTTAGCTCCCCATAGACGTTGACTGAATACGCGTCCTGAAAACTCAGGCTTATTTCCATTTCTCTGCACGTCAATATTAGAAGCTGCTACTTGTATATTTTGCTCTTGTAAGGCGATTAGAGGGTGTACCCCTCCATTTTCCAACAAAGCAACCTCCAGCTTCTTCAATGGCTCAACGGCCGGTAGCAACCATTCGTTTTGATTCAACAGCATCATAAGCTGCTGTTGCTGAATAGTCATTTCCTTTTTATTTTGCTCAATGAAAGCCTGCAGTTCGCGCAGCTTAGCTTCCGCTGCTACTTGATCAAGCTTAGCCACGTCCCCTGTACGTAGACGCACTTCCGTTGTATTCAAAAGCAATGTGTAGATGCTATCCAAACGATGGAATAGGGTCTGTTTATCCTGCAGATACCACAACTGATAGTAAGCAGTGCGGACATCCCTTTTTATTACTGCTTGCAGCACATTCGTATTGAGCTCTACAGATTTCAACTGTTCTTTAAAATAGTTTTTACGTGCCGTATACAAACCCGGCCAAGCAATATCTTGCGAAACGCCGACTTTCAAAACTCCCCGTGTATCCGAAGGACGAAAGTCTTCGTTCTCCGCGAAAATACCGGTCTTAGGGATTTCATTAGCCGTTTTAACCGTGTATGAAGCCGTCCGTATTTGTGCTGCGTTAACATCAAATTGCAAATTGCTAGATAAGGCTTTTTCTATAGCTTGGTCAACAGATATACGTTGCTGCCCATACGCCGTAGATAGCCCCGCGAACACAAAAAAGATAATTACAGAAGTTGTCTTCAACATAGTTTTCCCTTTTAAGTTAATTTTTGAACTAAAAATAATGTACAATAAAGGCAAGACGAATAAGGTCAGGAATGTAGCCGTAATCAATCCACCAATAACCACTGTAGCCAATGGTTTTTGTACCTCGGCACCCGCGCTCGAACTTATAGCCATTGGCAAAAAGCCTAACGATGCTACCATAGCGGTCATCAATACCGGACGAAGACGTGTCAGCGTACCTTCCTTGACGCGCTCTAGTACATCGGTAACACCTTCTTTTTTCAATTGGTTAAACGTACCTATCAACACAATGCCATTCAGCACAGCGACACCAAACAAGGCAATAAAACCGATACCCGCACTAATACTAAAAGGCATACCACGTAGCATCAAGGCGAAGACACCACCGATAGCACTCATCGGAATAGCCGTAAAAATTAAGGTCGCCTGCTTAAAGGAGTGGAACGTAAAATAGAGCAGCATATAGATAAGCAACAGCGAAACAGGCACAGCAATCATCAAGCGATCGCTTGCCTTTTTAAGGTTCTCAAATTGCCCTCCGTAGGTGAAATAATAACCTGGAGGGAGTTTTACCTTAGCCGTAAGCTGCTTCTGAATATCTTCTACCACCGACTGCACATCGCGACCATCAACGTTAAAGCCGATAACGATACGTCGTTTTCCAGCCTCTCGGCTGATTTGTGCCGGGCCCAATTTATAATTAATTGTTGCTACTTGCGAGAGCGGAATCTGCAACCCCGCCGCCGTTGGAATCATCAGATTGCTCACATCATCAATACTGCTGCGATGTGTGCTATCTAAACGAACCACCAAATCAAAACGTCGTTCATTTTCATATACCTGACCGGCACTTTTTCCGGCGAAAGCCGTGCTTACCACATCGTTTACATCTTGAATACTTAATCCGTAGTTTGCTATACGTGTGCGATCATACTCTATATTAATTTGCGGTAAACCACCCACACGCTCCACTTGTGGAGGTGTTGAACCTGGCACTGCTTGAATTACCGCAGCCACTTCTTGTGCATAAGCAGCTAGCGTATCGATATTTTCACCAAAAATCTTAACCGCTACATCTTGTCGTATCCCCGTCATCAGCTCGTTGAAACGCATCTGAATAGGCTGATTTTTCTCAAAAAACACCCCTGGTATGACTTCCAGTTTTTCCATCATCTCATCGGCCAATTCGGTATAGCTACGACCAGAGGTCCACTCCGATTGTGGCTTTAACACGACCATCAAATCGGTTGCCTCCGGTGGCATCGGATCAGTAGGTACCTCGGCGGCCCCTGTCTTACCGACGACCATTTTCACTTCGTCAAAACCTTTGATAATGCGTGATGCTTGCATCGATGTTTCCAAACTTTGATTCAAGGAGCTTCCTTGTGGAAGAATACAGTGGAACGCATAGTCACCTTCCTGCAATTGCGGGATAAACTCTCCCCCCATACGGGAGAAAAAGAATAAACTAACGGCAAACAGGCCCACTGCTGCTGCAACAACAATATATTTAATGCGTATTGCTTTCTGCAATAACGGTTGATAAACCACCTGCAGTTTATCCATCATGCGGTCGCTAAAGTTCTTTTTATGATGAGGCTCTTTAGAAAGGAATAAAGCACACATCATTGGTATGTACGTCAAAGAAAGGATTAAGGCCCCAAATATGGCAAAACCTACTGTTTGTGCCATCGGACGGAACATTTTTCCTTCAACACCAACAAGCGTCAAAATTGGAATGTATACAATCAAGATAATGATTTCACCAAAAGCAGCACTCGTCCGTATTTTGGACGCCGATACAAAGACCTCTTCATCCATTTCCTCCTGCGTGAGCTTATTCACCGATTTGCGCAAGCCTAAGTGATGCATCGTCGCTTCGACGACAATCACGGCCCCATCGACAATTAATCCAAAGTCGATTGCCCCCAAGCTCATCAAATTGGCGCTTACCCCAAATACATTCATCATGCCTAAAGCAAAAAGTAATGCTAGCGGAATAGCTGAGGCAACGATTAAACCAGCACGCATGTTACCTAGAAACAAAACCAAGACGAAAATCACAATCAATGCTCCTTCGATCAGGTTTTTCTCTACCGTACGTATTGCACGATCGACTAAATCTGTACGGTCTAAATAAGGCTCAATGGTCACATCATCGGGCAATGATTTCTCAATGGTAGGCAGTTTGTCTTTAATACGCTTAACCACTTCATTACTGTTCTCTCCTTTCAACATCATGACAACCCCACCTACGGCATCGACCTCACCATTGTAGGTTAAGGCACCATAACGAACGGCGCTACCGAACTGCACTGTAGCTACGTCACGCACATAAATAGGTACGGAGCCTGTACTTTTAACGACAATATTGTTGACATCTTCCAGCGAGGTAACCAAGCCAATACCACGAATAAAATAGGCGTTTGGCTTCTTGTCAATATAAGCACCTCCTGTATTTTGGTTGTTCTTCTCTAAAGCGGTGAAAATATCGGGTATACTTACCCCCATTGCTCGTAGACGATCAGGGTTTACCGCTACTTCATATTGTTTTAGCTTACCACCGAAGCTATTCACCTCCGCAATACCTGGTGTGCCATACAACTGTCTAGCCACAATCCAGTCCTGCATCGTGCGCAAGTCTTTAGCATTGTACTTGCCTTCACTACCTTTCTTAGGGTGTATAATATACTGATACACTTCCCCCAAACCTGTGCTGACAGGTGCCATCTCTGGTACCCCTACGCCATCAGGAATCTGATCAACAGCCTCTTTCAGGCGCTCATTAATCAGCTGCCGAGCGAAATAAATATCGACATCTTCCTCAAAAACTACTGTAATTACGGATAAACCGAAACGTGAAATACTACGTATCTCCTCAATGCGGGGAACATTGGCAATACTTTGCTCAATAGGGAAAGTAACCAACTGTTCGACTTCTTGGCCAGCCAATGTTGGGCAAGAAGTGAAAATTTGAACCTGATTGTTGGTGATATCAGGAACGGCATCTATGGGTAATTTTGTGGCACTCCAGGCCCCCCATATGATTAGCAACAAGGTCATCAAACCAATGATAATCTTGTTCTGTATACTGAATTTAATAATACGATCTAACACAATATATCTGTTAATTAACGTCTAATAAAGAATAGGAAACACCTCCTTCGTCGAAAGCGAAAAAGGGAATATCGATACGATATAGGTATAGCAGAAGTCACTTGAGCCCAGCATAAAATGCTATACTCCACTTCAAGGCACAGGTTTTCCCTAGTCCATTAGCCTATACGTTCGAAAAAAATTAGACGTTAAATTTTGGCGGTTGCCAGATGCTTCCCGAGTAATTGGAAACAGCGAAGTATTTCTTTACCCTTTGTTTATTGCTACCAAACTCCTGTAGCGGTATGCTAAACTCCGGTAAATTAATCTTTAACATAGCAATAGTAACACTACAGCATGCACATGCACAAAAAGGAGAACAATAGTCTTCCGTATCGTGGCTATGGCTTAAAGCATTTGTATTTTCGATGCTATCATTATGTATAACGACGCTATCACTACACGGAACTCCAAAAAGAGTTACGAGATAAATAAGTAATATGCCTGTTATCCATTTCATTATAAAAGTAAAATTAAGAATAATCTGGTTAATAACATAGAATCAATCTTTTTTTATTGCTTTCTTTTATTTTCTTACAAATTAAACAGCCGTATGAAATGGTAAAATAACATCTTCCAACCTTTACTACTAGAAGAGACTCCCTACTTCTTCGCTTTTAGGCGGCTTAGTGTAGCTTGGGATATGCCGAGGTAGGAAGCGACAAGTTTATTGGACAAACGTTGAACGATAATGGGGTTTTCCTCCAAGAGGTAGCGATACTTTGTTAATGCATCTTGCACAAAGAAAGACTGTAGCCTATTGGTATTGTTAACGTAAGCATTCTCCAAATAGATTCGGTAAAACTTCTCCCATTGAGGTAATAGCTCTAAAAGACGATAAAAATTCTCATGGCTAATGTATAATACCTCCGTAGGTTCTACCGCTTGCATCAGTTCTTCTGAAGGTTTGGCAGTTATAAAACTCACTAAAGCCGTTGCAAACTGGTTCTCAAAAGCAAAATAACGTGTAGACTCTACACCTTGTTCATCAATATAAAAAATACGGAGGCATCCTTTAATCACAAAGAAAGTACGCTGACTAGCCTCTCCATGGTGTAACACAAGCTCATTCTTTTTCAACTTCTTAAACTTGAAAAAGGAAAGAATAAGCTGCATTTCCGTGTCATTGACAGAAATTACATTTTTAATATAGGAGGCGAGTAATTCTTCCAATGCTTAAATCGATAGTAAAGACTTTCATGCGTGAATGGAAGAAAAGGGATTTTTAAATTCGCCGGCCCTCCCATCGCTACAAATATACTAGAGATGGGATGACAATCAAGCGAAGCGTACAAATAATCCCGCGCAGCGGAATATAAATAAACAACAGGCTATGCTTTGGCTTTGCGATAGGCGATAATATCTGCAATAGCGAGCACCATCATGCCATGATGCTTAGCGAAACCAATAATCTGCGGTAGACGAGACATGGTACCATCGTCATTCATCAATTCACAAAGTACAGACATCGGCTTTAAACCAGCCAATTTCATCAGGTCTACACTACCTTCGGTATGTCCATTTCTGCCAAGAACGCCATACGCATGTGCACGCAGCGGAAAGATATGCCCCGGTCGTACTAGGTCTGTAGCCACCGCATCGTCGGCCGTAGCCGCTTGGATAGCCGCTAGACGGTCGGCAGCCGACAAACCTGTTGTGATGCCCCTTTTAGCATCAATAGAAACAGTAAAAGGTGTCTGAAACGGACTTGCATTTTCCGCTACCATATAGGGTAAATCTAATTTATCAGCCTTTTCATGGGGCATACATAGGCAAATAACACCACTACAATAACGGATCATCTGCACCATATCTGTTAGATTCATCTTTTCAGCTGAAAAAATCAAATCACCTTCATTTTCGCGATCGTAATCGTCAATCAGCAAAACACCTCTTCCTGCTTGCAACTCCTGCAAGGCACGCTCCACACGTGCCGATGCATCAACTCCAAATTCTGTTAACGTATCTTTCATTAAATTTTATTTTTTATTAAACATTAAAACTACAATCGACAGCACGCAGCTGATGGCGCCAAAAAGGTATACCGCTTGATAATTAAAATATGAAGCCGCTAAACCGGCCAATGGCGCTGCTAAACCTAGTGATAGATCGACAAAAGCTACATAAGCACCCAAAGCGGTACCACGCATCTGCGGGCTTACTTTCTGCAACGCTAAAACACCAAGAGCTGGAAAAACAAGCGAAAAGCCCACTCCAGTAAGTCCACAACCAATAATCGCCATCGTCTTTCCTGTTGCAGTCCAGATGAGCAGTTGTCCAACAATCTCGATAAGTAAAGAAATTAAGGCTATTTTAAAACCGCCAAAACGATCTGGGAATGATGCAAAAAAGATGCGCGTCAAGACGTAGCATGAACCGAACACCATAAACGCTAAAGAGGCCTCTCCCCAATTCTTTTCAGCGAAGAACAGCGCGATAAAAGAAGCTATACATCCGAAAGCTAAAGAGGAGAAAGCAAGGCTTAAGCCTTGTCCTGAAATAGCACCTATAACTTTATAGAAGGGCGTACGCACCTGATCTTTGACAACCTCTAGCGTCGGTAGATGATTTGTAAACAGCATCCCCAATAGTGGTAAAACCATCATACAGGCAAAAGCTGGAAGATAGCCATAGGCAATACTCACCCAAATGCTTAAAGGTGCTCCTATGGAGATACCGGCATAGATAGCAATACCATTCCAGGTCATCACTTTGCCGGAATTGGCTCCTCCGACAAGGCCAATAGCCCAAGCCATAGCTCCTGTTACTAAGAAGCTCTCGCCTACGCCATGAATGACACGTGCCAAGAGCAGAAGTGCTAAGGCTAATGCACTATTACTGTAAAAAAAGGCTGATAGCGTATATGCTAAGCCTGCTACAACAGCTAGGAGGACGCCGAGCACCTTACTTTGCTTTGCTCCTTTAGTGTCGGTCATCTTGCCCGAGAATGCCCGCGTAAGCAAGGTTGACAGAAACTGCAGACCTATAACGAGGCCTACAACAAAGCTGTCGAAGCCTAAAGTTTGCTGCACAAATTTGGGAAGAACGCCTAGGGCTAATCCGATGGTGAGATAGACACAAAATACCGAAATAATAATCGGCATTGTGGCTTTATAAAAACTAAGGGTTTGGCCCTTTTCTAAGGTAACTCGCATAAATAATATTGTCTTACATAATACGAGTGCAAATATCAAAGCTGGAAAATTGGAAAACTTTGACCTAGGTCAAAAAAACAGAAAAAATCGACAACACATAAAAAACGTTAAACAAGGCGACAATAAAATATTTATTATCAGCAAATTATTATTTTTATAAGTCAAAAAACAAGCTAACGAATGATTTTACGCCTTACCTATATACTCTTATGCAGTTTGTTTATGCTGAGCAAGACTACATTTGGCCAAAATGTAAATGAAATCCTTCATAAAGCTGCTCAAGCTATCAATAAACAGCAACAACTGAGCTACGACTATCAATTAGACATCAACTATATATCTGAAAACTACAAATCATTATATACAGGGAAGATATATGTAGACTTTACGGAACACCAAAACCCATTAGGATTTAGATTTCAATTCGCTAGAGCAAATAGCGAGATCATTTACAATGGTGCCGAGATTTTTGAAATAGACCTTCCGAAGCAAGAGATTGAACTTCACAAACAAGCTAAAATGCAGCAGTTGAGCAGCTATACGTTTTTCAACATCAGTCCCATAACTTGGAAATATGCATTGCCAGAAATCCTAAATAACGACAGCATTCTGAAATCTCTAGATCTGGAAAAGAGTACCGCTTCCTATTATAGTGTACAAATTCATATGGGACAAAAAGTATTAGGAAATCTAGGAAATATACAAACTATAACGGCCAAAAGAAATATCATCTATACCATAGTGATTGACAAAGAAAGCTTTCTTCCAAAAAGTATCCTATCAACGAATGATGTAACAAAGGATGATTACACAAAAACAAGCTTCACCTATCACATAGCTAAGGCTCCGCCAGAAAATTCTTGGTATTACTCGAACTATGCAAACTACAAACCCAAGGAAGATAAGCCTATAAAAACGTTAGCACTGAACGAAACTGTTCCCTACTGGGAACTTCCCAATGTGAAAAATACCGAAATTATAAAATCTGCTAATCTACTTGGAAAAGCTACGTTGCTAGAATTTTGGATAAAGAACTGCGGTTACTGCATTGCTGCTGTACCGAAGCTTAATACTTTAAAACAGAAGTATAAATCTAAAGGACTACAGGTTGTGGGTATAAACGCTGGAGATACCGTAAATGACATACAGTTCTTCATCGACAAAAATAGCCCCAACTATATGAGCGTCTGGGATAAAGACAATAAGGTTAGTGAGGCTTATGGCATTATAGGGTATCCTACAGTTATACTTCTCAATAAGCAAGGAAAACTCATATTTCAAGGTTCGCCGCAGTCGGAAAAATTAGAAAAGCTATTGCAGCAATTACTATAAGAACTGAAGGTAGAATTCTTAAAATAAGCGTAAATTCATGCTAGAGACTTAAGGCTAAAAAACTTCCCCTAAGGATAGGCTTACACCTTTAAAATGTTTACTGACACCATAGTCGATAGAAATATTGGTACCTGAGTTTTTATTAAACTTAATCCTAGCTCCTGCTCCTCCAGCCATATTCCACGTACCAAAGAGTGTGCTTTCCGGCCCACTCACCGTCGTAAAATTGGTGAAAGCAACAAAACCTAAGAGTCCATTTTTAGTGATGTCACGTCGATACTCTGTTTCTAAGTAGTACAAAGACTTACCACGATAACGGCTAAGGGGTAAGCCACGTCCCGAGCTATTGTAAGGGTCCCACCCCAAGTTGGGTAAGTCCAAGTAAGGCGCTTTGGAGTTAAATACCGTCCAGAAAATATGGCGAAAGGCCAACATATTTTGCTTATTTCTATTTTTTGTAAAGCGATGGTAACGCTTCGCTTCAAAATATAAAGACTGCCACGATTCATCGGAACCTAAAAATTTAGGGTTTATACGCCATTGTAAATTGGCGTAGTAGCCATCCCAAGGGTTAATGGAGTTAGCGCGTGTATCGTAAATCAAATTTAAGCTAACACCTGAAGAGGTGGAGCTTCCTTTGTTGCTTGTACCATGTGTATAATCGGTATATTCAGCCAAAGGCATATCATCGCGGCTTCGGATATTCATACGATAATCTAAATCGTAACCGCCTCCCATGAAAAAACCACCTTTAATTCTTTTTAATACGTGTTGATATACCCTTAAATAGGTATAATCCATTCGTAGATAGTCTTCTGCGGCATGTTCTTTTCCTAATCCCCAAGTATCATGTGGATATTTAAGAATACGAATATCGCCATCTATCACCCATTTATTTTCGTTCAGCCATACATAGGAACGTATTGGAAAGCCAAAGCGTTGACCAAAATTAGTGTAAGGTGTAAAGGTAACGCGGGACATGTGGGTGTCCTTCCGATCTCCTAAGTAAAATCCTGCTGTTGTCGTTGTAATCAGTGCATGCCCACCACCAGGAACGGCAGTTGAGAAGGGTAAAAATGAAAAATAAAACTTCTTTCCTGTACTATCTTTATCCTCTGGGGGTTTAACGTTTAACAAACGCTTACCAATATCAATCAAATCCCGTTGATAAATGGTATCCGTATGATACTTACTAATTTCGATTTCGTTGGCAGGTCGCTGCGCATGGGCAAAATAACACACCATGCACGACAGAACCATCAAAGCAACTCTCTCACTGCTGATTATTGACTGCATAGTATATTTATGGCTTTAACACGAATGTAAGGATTATGCTTTATTTAAGTAACAATGGTAGCTGAGTGCTTAAATACAAAAAATAGGCTATTATAAACTACCTTTTGGCTATCCTTTGCTACTTAAAGCTATAATCATGCCATAGCCTTAATCAAATTGCTTACTCTTACGCTATACACTAGCTATAAGCGACATAAGCACACCCACCTTAGCTTATTCTTTACGGTACTGTGTAGCAAAAAAGGTAATCTTCACGTTATTAAACAAACAACCAATTAAATATGAAAAGATTTCACCTTCTATTGCTAGCAGCATTATGCCTTACGGGCTGTAATGAGAACAAGAACAGCACAAAAAACTGTGCTATCGAACTAAAAGAATTTCTAAAAGACGAATTGAAATGCAGCAAAGCGGGAGAAATGCAAGTCAACCTGTTCGTTGGTAACTATGAGGGACAGCAAGTCTATTTCACGATGCTCGTTTGTCCTGCCTGTGATGCGCAGTCCCCAAGCTACGGCTACACCTGTGCTAAAACTAAAATTCCTTTCCGCAATTTTGATGATGTTAAGTATAGAAAACTCGTTTACAACAGTTGTGAAGACACTTTCGAAAAAAGTCTTTAAAAGACAAAACTAGTTTTACAAAAACTGATTACCATCTTTCATTTCATAAAGATTTAAACAGAACGGCAAACTATATATCACCCAACCAAAAGAACAATTTAACATGAAAAGATTAACCATATTTGCAACAATTATTATCTTATTTCTCGGCTGTAAAAAAGAAAAAACATACGATACTTCGGCCTGTGCTCTTGCTATGAAAGAGCGCTTTAAAGAAGAACTAACCTGTATAACAAAACCAATACTTATGGAAGGTCAACTTTTTAAAGGTACCTATAAGGGCGAAGTCGTTTATTTCCCGAATATCGTATGTGCAAGTTGTAATACAATACCACCTGCATATGGCTATACCTGCGACGATAAGAAAGTCATCTTTGAAAAATTTGAGGATGTAAAAAATGTAAAAGGTGTTTACAGCAGCTGCACGGATAGCTTCTCCGAATAATCAAGTAGTCTTTACCCAAAAAAAGGGCCTTCCCGTACAGAAAATCCCTTTAAATTTAGTGTATTTATGAATGGAATCCTGACTACAACAGGATGGAAATACGAGGCGAAAAAGAGGGCGAAGACGGCTTAAGAGATAGCCATCTTCTGCCCTACTTAACACAACCTATTACTACTATAAAATCTTATATATCTTTCTTTATGTGCACTTCACATTCGAATGCTAGTCCACAAATTATGAATCATTTTTTGTAACCTTTCTACGGATGGATACCGCTCCATATAATCAAAAGCATTCTCCAAACTGATGACGATTTCATCAAAATTTACCGCATCCATGATGACACCAAATTTTGTAGCATCAGGTTCTTCTTCCAACATTCTATACATCATAAGCGTAGGATAACCAAGCTGTTCGCTCAGTTCTTCATCTTGTTCATAATCATCAGCCCACTCCCATTCTATAGCAACAATAAACCAACGAAGTTTCTCGGCATCAAGCTCTTCCAGATAACAAGGCACTAGTGACATCAGCCTTATTTCAAGCAAGAGAAGGCGCATATAGTCTGCTGTTAAATAGGCTTCTTCCAATTCCTGCTCTACCTGCTGCTCTTGTCTCAACGCTAGCCGTGAAGCCTCCGTTTGCTGCCATGGCTTATTCTTCAGAAACTGATAAAGCTGTTCTACTTTATCCTGCTCCTCCGTAGAGTTGCTATAATTATGGCGTCGTCGTGTTGAAAGGTCTTGTTTTTCAAGATCGACACTGTCCATACCCTTCGCTTCTTCATCAATTTTCTCCAAAGCTAAGTCCAACACAAGATTAAACTCTAGGTAATCACTATCAATCGCAGCGCCTCCCTGTACTTCTCCCCATTGTAAAAAGAACGACAGTTCTTTCGCCGTAGGCGCCCTCATCTCAAAAGCGAGGGAACAGGCGGTGATAATGATTTCCCTGAAGCGTTCACGTTCTTTCTTGCTATCTGCTATAAAATAACGGCTTCCTAAAAGACGAGCAATGCGAAAATATAAGTGAGCCAATCGGCTACGCAATAGACGGTAATGACTTTTTTCGGCCTTATGCAATAGATTCAGCAGCTTCACATCTTTTTCATAGCGAACACGCACGGGCAATAATGCGGCATAGCGCTTTTTAAAAAAATGATACAGCTCCGTTCGATCCATAGCCGCTAGATTATTCAAGACTACACTATAGAAAATATCATTGTTAAGACCTAAAGGTTCGTTATTGCTTTCCATTGCTTTTACATCGATAAACTACATTACGCTATTGAACTTACTCCTTTCGCCGCAATCTCACTACGATATGCCAATGGAGACTTACCCAGGTAGTTTTTAAAAAACTTGCTGAAGCTTCCGAAGTCGGTAAAATTGAGCTCATGCATGACATCTTTGACGGTCAAAGCCGATATATTTAATAAAATAACAGCCTCTGCAATCACAATTTCATCTAGTATAGACTTCGGTCCTGCTCCTGTCACCTCCTTTACGATGCGCGTCAAATGTTTGCGTGAAATAAAAAGCTCATCCGCATAAAACTGAATACTCCTACTCTTTTTAAAGTTTTTTGATGCCAAGGTCAGGAAATCCATGACCATCTTATTCTTATGCTCAAAGCCCGGCATTGCCTTCGCCAAATTGGAGTTGCGAATAGCATTGATTTCATAGAAGAAAAGCATCAGCGTCATCTTAATAATCTCATGCTTAAACAACGTATCGCCAGTTGCTATATTCTGCAGCTTCAAATTTTCGATATACGCTATAAAGCGCTGCTTCTGCTTAGCGTTCAAACTGATGTGGCTATCTATTTCAGGGCTTAAGCTCTCCATGGAGAAAGCTTTATACATCGGCAAGCCTACTTCTTGAAAAAAATCAAGATCCGTAAAAACACCAAGGAGCTCAATGTCATCGCTATAGTTCAACATCTGTGTCACTTGGTTGGGTGACAAGAAAATCATATCGCCAGCGGAGAAAGTATATTCCTTAAAATTAACGAACATCTTAAAGGAACCTGTCCGTACCAGACAGGCTCCTAGATAATCTATTCGACTAGGAATAGTACGCCAATTTTCTAACAGTTCTCTTTTTGTTGTTTGGAGAACAATTAGTCCATCGTAGAGTACCTCTTCATTTCTCTCGGTGAGAAAATCTGAAAACGATAAGTATGATATAGCCTGTTTCATAGCTTTAATACTGAATTACACGTTGAACAATACTTTCTTTATTTTTGTTGTGCTCAGGCTTCCACCATTCCGAGAATACAAACAAAAACATCTCACGCTCCATCTCTACCACAGTTCGCTTCAATTTCCCAAAACGCATAGGCAACTTCGAGTAGCTTTGAAAATAAAGACTCAACACCTTACTTTCGACGATAAACTGGGCACGATATTTCTTTGCCTTTTCTAAAAGAACATCGAAATCTAGGATACCTTCTATTTTCGTATAAATTGCTTGATAGCAAGCTGATAATTCGCTATACAAAACCAACTCGTATAATTGTCCCACACTTCCAAAATACTCAAAAAAAGTGCTTCTTGGTAATTGTGCGATTTCCAAAACATCATTTAACGTGACCGCTTTGAAACCTTTACTAATTAGAAGGGGCTTTATCCCTTCTACCGTATCGAGTACAAAATTTGAATTTTCAGACACTTTGACTAGCTATTAATGATACAAACCTATTTTATCGTGTTATATAACACCACCACCTAACGCACGATACAAAGCTACCTGCGTTTGTAGCAACCTGCTCTTTACAGATATTTGATCAAGCTCTGCTTGCAATTTTACCTGCTGCGCAGCCAAAACATCCAAGTAGCTAGCCATATCATTTTTGAACAAGATATTAGCATCTTTCAACAACACCCGATTACGATCTACTAATAGCTCATTTACCTGCTGCTGTTCTTGTAGTGAAGCCAACTGTTCTAAGATAGTTGACACCTCTGTTACCGCCTGCAGCATGCTTTCTTTATAGCGTAATTCTGCCTGCTCACTACGAATCGTAGCTTGATTATAGGCCGTTTTCAGCTGTCTTCCCTGAAGAATAGGCTGCGTAAGTGATCCGGCAACCGTACCAAATAAGGACCCAGGAATGCTGAACCAGTTGCTCGATTTGAAAGCATTCAGACCGCCTTGTGCTGTAATACGCAACGATGGATACATATTTGCGCGTGCCACTTTGATTTCTGAAACCGAACGTGTCAAGGTAAGCTCTGCTTGCTTAATATCGGGTCTACGGCTCAAAAGCTCCGCAGGCACACCGGTACCAAAAACTTGAACCTCCTGCATATTTAAAAGACTACCTCTATTTTTAAGTTCCTGCGGCATGCGTCCTAACAAAGCACTCATCGCATTTTCCTGAACCGCTTTATTCTCTTCGATAATACGTATAGACTTCAAGAGGTTATCGCGGTTATTCTCAAGTTGCTTGATAGCTAATGACGTTGTCAATCCCAAGCGCTGTTGCACTTTGGTAATGTTTAGCGTACTGTCAATAATGGCTAAATTTTGCTGACTTACCTGCGTCTGTTGATCCAGAAGTAACAACATATAGTAACCTTGAGCAACATTAGCGATAAGGCTTGTACGCACGGCATTTACAGCCTCTTGCGTTTCTAAATACCCCGCTAATGCCATCGCATTACGCTCTTTGATCTTACCCCAGATATCAGCTTCCCATGATACGGAAAGGGTGGTAGAATAATCCTCCATGTACCTTTTACCCATAAACTGGCTAGCCATCATTCCATTCATACTGTTGTTTGATGGTCTGTTGATATTGGCCGCACCAACCGCAAGATCAACTGTCGGCAAATAGCCCCATTTCATCTGTTTAACGGTTTCTTGCGCAATTTCTATCTGCTTAACTGCCACCAGCATATTGTTATTATGTGCCAATGCCGTATCAATAAGCCCTATTAAGTAGGCATCTTGAAAAAACTGCTGATACGGAAGCTCTGCCAAGTTGGATAAGCTATCTGTTGCAAGCTCTTCATGAGTAAGACGAAATGCTGTAGGTAGGGCGTCCTGCTCCACGCGTGGATGTTGTAGCTCTTTGGGAGCACTACAGCCTGTCATCGTCAACAGCAGCACAGCCGTTCCAGAAACATATATATATTTAAAAACTTTCATTTTTCTGTATTCTAAGTAAATTCAAAATAGGTAATTAAGATAAGGTCTGTTCCTCATCATACTCCCACTCTTCATCTTTAATTTCTTTACCACTGACACGCTCCTGTATATACTGGAACAACACAAATAAAATTGGAGTAAAGAACACACCTAACACGGTACCGGCCAGCATCCCGAAAACAGATGCATAACCAATAGAGTGGTTACCAATTGCAGATGGACCGATAGCTGATAGCAAAGGCAATAAACCTGCAATAAAAGCAAGAGAGGTCATTAAAATCGGACGCAACCTCGCCTTAGCGCCTTCAATAGCCGCAGCAGCCAACGGCTTACCTGAACGACGACGCTGCGAAGCGAACTCTACAATCAAAATCGCATTCTTCGCGAGGAGACCTATAAGCATCACCAGCGCTACCTGCACATAGATATTGTTGGCTAGGCCGGCAATAGATATACCCCAGAATACACCCAATAGACCAACCGGAATAGCCAATAGAACGGCAAATGGTAGGATATAGCTTTCATATTGAGCGGATAAAAGGAAATATACGAATACAATACACAGCCCAAATATCATAGCCGTTTGACCTGAAGCGCTGCGCTCCTCACGGCTCATTCCTTTCCAGTCTATGCCGTATCCTTGGGGTAATCCAGATTTTGCAACTTCTTCAATAGCCGCCATCGCCTGCCCTGTACTGAAGCCAGGAGCTGGCATCACCGTTAGGTTGATGGCGTTAAACAAGTTAAAGTGCTCCACATTTTCAGGACCCGACACTTGCTCCAACTCAACAACACTTCTGAGCGGCACCATCTGTCCTAATTTATTTTTGATATTGATTGCTTCTACGGAGCTAGGGTCTGCTCTAAACTTCGGATCAGCCTGCATCACCACACGGTAGTACTTACCGAAACGGTTGAAATCTGATGCCTGCATACTACCATAATATGCCTGAACGACATTTAACACATCAGCAACATCCAAGTTAAGCTGCTTCGCTAGGTTTTCATTAACCTTCATTTCATATTGAGGGAAAGAAGCGTTAAAGGTTGTAAACGAGAATGCTATTTCTGGACGAGCCATTAAAGCGGCACCGAAATCGTTAGATACATCATTGAAAGCCGTTAAGCTGCCCATATTACGATCCTGCAAGATTACTTCCAAACCAGAGGTATTACCAAAACCAGGTACTGTAGGCATCCCTACTACCATAAAGTTTGTTTCACCTGCTCCCATCAGCATCCCTTGCATCTGTCCTGTCAATTCGTTGATATCCTGCACCTCGCCTCTTTCTTTCAGCGGTTTTAAGCGCAACATCAATACCCCAGAAGAAGAAGATGTACTGAAGTTCATCATGTTCAAACCAGAGATTGTGATAATATCTTCAATAGCAGGGTGAGATTTCAATGTATTTTCGGCTGCTTTGATTCCCTTTTCCGTACGGTCTAATGATGATCCTGGAGGGTTATTCGAAATAACCATCAAGAAACTCTGATCTTCATCTGGAATAAAGCCTGTTGGCGTTGAACTAAAAGCATAAACAAATAGACCGATAAAAAGTGCCAATGCAGAGAAAGCTACCGTCTTACGTTTCACCAAAAAGATGATAGACTTCACATATCTATTGGTAAGCTTATCAAAACCCGCATTGAAGCCTGCGAAGAAACGATCTTTGAAACTTGCTTTATGGTCGCTATGGTCGGCATCATGCTGCTTCAAAAGAATCGCACAAAGTGCTGGACTCAATGTCAATGCATTTACGGCCGAAATTAAAATCGCCATTGCTAAGGTCAAAGCAAACTGTTGATAGAAAACTCCCGTAGGTCCTTCCATAAAAGCAATAGGAACGAATACCGCCGACATCACCAAAGTGATGGAGATAATAGCGCCTGTAATTTCACTCATCGCCGACATCGTTGCTGCACGAGCACCAAGCTTTTTCTTCTCCATTTTAGCATGCACAGCCTCCACAACGACAATGGCATCATCCACCACGATACCGATGGCGAGCACCAAAGCAAATAGAGTTAACAAGTTGATGGAGAAACCAAACAACTGCATGAAGAAGAACGTACCCACAATAGAAACGGGTACTGCTATCGCAGGAATCAACGTCGATCTAAAATCTTGCAAGAAGATAAATACCACAATAAATACCAATACGAAAGCCTCTAACAAGGTGTGGATTACCTGAGAGATAGACTCGTCTAATGACTCTTTAGAACTATAAGGAACGGAAAACTTCACCCCTGGAGGGAAAGATGCGGACAGCTCTTCCAAGCGTTTGTTCATCGCAATCTCTACGGCATTGGCATTTGACCCTGCTGTTTGGAAAAGTGCCACCATAATCGCTGGCTTATTATTGAAGTTCGTCGTAATTGTATTTGTATATGAACCAAATTCAACACTAGCGATATCTTTTAATAGCAAAGATGATCCATCGCTATTTGCACGTACTACAATACCTTCATATTCTTTAGGCTCTGTATATTTCCCTTTATAACGAATGGTATACTCAATCAGCTCTTTAGAGCTTTCTCCAAATTTACCTGGAGCAGCCTCTTTATTTTGTGCTTGGATAGCACCAGCTACTTCTTGAGGGGTAATGCCATAAGCTGTCATACGCTGTGGATCCAACCATATACGCATCGCATAATCCTTATTACCAAATACCTGCGCATCACCAACACCCGCAATACGTTTTAACTCGGGAACGATATTAATCTTCGCGTAGTTTTCTAAGAACAACTCATCGACTCCTTTTTCATCAGCATATAGGGTAACCATAGCTACCATACTGTTTTGACGTTTCATGGTGGTTACCCCAATTTGGTTAACCTCCGCAGGCAGCATGCTTGTTGCTTGTGACACCCTATTTTGGACGTTAACGGCCGCTTGATCGGGGTCTGTTCCCAATTTAAAGACAACGTTGACCATCAAACTACCGTCATTACTCGCTGTTGACGTCAAGTAGTCCATATTTTCCACCCCGTTGATGGCATTCTCCAATGGCGGTGCTACCGACCTCGAGATAACCTCAGCACTTGCTCCTGGGTAGTTGGCAACCACCATAACCGTTGGTGGTGCAATCTCAGGGAACTTGGTAATCGGAAGCGAAAGCATCGATACCACCCCCAAAATCACAAGCAAGATGGAGATTACAGTGGCCAAAACTGGCCTTTTAATTATTTTCTTTAGCATAATATTTTTCTTCTATCAGATGCTTACTGATGGAGCGAGACAGTCCTATTGGCTTTTAAAAAGCAATAGCATAGCTCTTCGTTGCTTTACGACAACAATGCTCCATGCAAAAAACGTTTCTAAATTATTGCGCTTGTTTAGGTTTAACAACCATATCCGCACGAACGAAGCCTAAGCCTCCTGTAAGAATGGTTTGTCCATCGCTAAGTCCAGACTTTACATAGTAGTCTTCAGCAGTCTTGCCGACAACTTCCAATAAAGCTTGTTTAACCTTATTGCCCTCTCCAAGTACATATGCATATATTTTATCTTGAACGGCAATAGTTGATTTTATAGGCACTAACAAAATACCTTCCATGTGGCGCTCTATCTCAATGCGTCCTGTATTACCGGCACGCAATTCACGCTTCGGATTAAGGAATTTGGTACGAATAGCAATAGATCCTGTATTTTTATCAAACTGACCCGTCACAGCATCGATTACCCCACGCTTACCGTATACCGATCCATTAGCCAATACTAATGTTACCGAATCACGCTTGCTATGTGTAGCTGTCCACTCTTGGTAAGCAGCAAAATCAGATTCACTCATACTGAAATAACCAAAAACCTCATTGATATCGGTGATTAACGTTAGCGCTTCCATAGATGCTGCGCTCACCAAACTTCCTAAACGGAATGGGATGCGTCCTACATAACCAGAAACTGGAGCTTTAATTACACAGAAGTCTAAGTTGATTTTAGCAGAACTCGCCGCCGCACGTGCCTGCTCTAAAGCGGCCTGTGCTCCTTCGTATGTAGCCATAGCTTGGCTTACCTGGAGGTCTGAAACAATATGGTTCTCCACCAATTCTTTCTTACGGTCAAGGTCTATCTTTACATTTTTAACATTTGCCTCAGCTACTGCTACTGCAGCCTTTGCTGTACGATATTGCTCTTGGAACGGACGGTCATCAATTTTAAATAGTAGCTGCCCAGCATTTACATAAGCCCCCTCATCAACATAGATATTATTTAGATATCCAGAAATCTGTGGTCGTATCTCAATATTACGCACCCCTTCTAAGGCTGCTGAATAGGTGTTTTTCACAATGCCATTCGTTTGATGCACCTGCGCCACTGTAACTTCAGGCTCTTGCACTTCTTGCTTGGGAGCCTCCTGGTTTTTACAGGAATACAAACCCGCACTAATTCCTAAACCCGCACAGGTCATAAGAAAGCTTCTCATCTTCATATATTATCCTTTTATTTATATCGGCAGCAAAATTATACTGTGCTCAAACCGGAAAAAAGGCAGAAAGATTCCAATACTTGTAAAAAAGACGCATCGTGCGGTTATAACATCTAGCTGACAATTCGATATTTTCAGCCTTTATTGGTTGAAAACAAGTTGAAAAACTAAACTTCATATCTCGTAAAACAACAAACAAAAACACTGTATATCAACCAAGTAACAAAACCACAACAAACTAAGATTAGGATTAAAGCAGGAAAAATAAAGATTTAAACAGGAATTATCAGCTTCAATTTGATCTTTACAACAATCAATCGATACTAGAGATACACCAAAAAGAAAACACGATTTTGTATAAATAAAAAGTGTCAAGCAGGAAAGAACAAGCGTAAAAACGCTTGGTAATTAAAGACAAGAATATGGATGTAAAAAGGAAATGTCAATGCCTAAACACTTTGGATACACCTCTACATAGGATAAAGGAAATTAGCTTTACTTTCTAAAAAAAATCGACTACTATCCTTTATCGTACAGCAATTACCCCGTGCTGCACAGGTTAAGCAATAAGCACTAAACTAAGCTTCTACAAATTTCTTAGCAGGGATAATACTTAGTTCTTTATGTTTCAAGGAAGACATAATCCAGATACCACCGATTAAAGACAAGCCTAGTGATAATAAATTATCATGAATCAAAATGCTCCATACCTCTTGATCTTCAAACATAATACCTAAGGAATGGTCAAAGTCGAAACCTTCATTCATTAATGCCGCTAAAATAGTAGCGGTATTGGCAATGATAACACTTACAATGGTAGATAGAAAAATCAGATAGCGCGTACCTGTCCCCTGCTTACCTTTAAAATAAACATAGCCTTTAAAGCTTAAAATCGAAATAGCAAGAATCAAAACAATAGTCAGCTTTCCCCAGAAAAAAGAAACAAGCACCCAGGCTATAATTCCAGGAATAGAGAATGCCAATGCGCCTAAAAATCCAGCTAGGTAGCCTTTTTCTGATAACACACGTTCTCTCGCCGCCTCATTGAAGGTATCCTCTACCTTGCCGGCACATGAGGGGCATAATATAGCACCTTCATCATTGATGTTATAGTACTGAATACGCTCCTTTGTATCGCAATCATGGCAATTATTCTGCTCTGGAACCCCTACCTGTTTCAGTATATCAACGGCAAAGTCGAATAATGCATATACACGCTCTAGCTTCGTAAATTTAAAATTTTCATGGAACTCAAAATGTAGGCCATATTTAGTAATTCTAAACATGGTAAACTTCAACACAGACTTATTATCAAAAAGTGCTTTTTCTACAATAGCAACCTGTTCGTCAGTCAGCTCTCCGGTTTTGACAACAACAAATTTGTACTGCGGATTATTGGTTATCGCTGCATCGCCGACACTAAAAAAATATCCTTTATACAGTCCAAATACAAGGTCTTTGGCCGTATACCAATCCAATTCACGTGCTAATTTTTTAGCCTTAGGAAAAATCATTATGTTATACTTTTATATATCCACATTAAACAAATTCATAAAAACCTGTATATACAATTGGATGTAATCGTTAAAAAATAGTTGGTTAACAGAAGAGCATATTCCCCTTACGTTGTGGCAAAAATAGAAAAAGCAGATAGAATATTCACACTAATTTTTAGTAGTGTAAAGGTTAACAAAATGTAATAAAAGAAGAGTTCACCATGCTAATTACCCTTTCTATTAAATGCTTAGGTAACCTAATTGCGATACTTACTACAGACGAAATCCTTGTGGAGAGGGCACAAAAAAAAGGGCATAGCCCTTTTCTCATCGTATATCTTAAAACTTATTTAGACATGGCATAAATCACGTTAACGTGCGATCTAAAAGCCCCCCAAAAGTTATCAAATTCGTTATACTGAATATTAAATTCTTGACATGTTTGTTTTACCAATCTATTCAATGCTGGATAGTGCACATGGCTAATTTTTGGAAAAAGGTGATGCTCTACCTGAAAGTTAAGCCCGCCAAGCAACCACGTCAACACCTTGCTATTTGTTGCAAAATTGGCTGTAGATTGTACTTGGTGTATCATCCACTCCTCTTTTACTTTAGATTCATCAATGGTTTTAAACTCTGTTAATGCCACTACGTGCGCCAATTGAAAAACTGTCGCCAAGCTCATTCCACATACCGCACCTGCAACTACAATACCAATCAAGGTAGGTAGCCAACCCACAAAAATAATGGGTATCACGATAAACAACAATAGGTGGATTACCTTACTCGTCCAGAAAATATACTTCTCACGCATAGGGAAGGTAAACTTCTCGGAAGTTTTACCCATACGTCCACTGAAATACTTCTCATAATCCTGGAAAAAGATCCAAGCTAAATAAGAAACACCATACAACAATGGAAAATAAAAGCGCTGAAAGCGGTGGTATTTTTCCAGTTTTTGATCGTGGTGTATGCGCATGAATTTCACCTCAATATCATGGTCTTCACCGTCAATATTGGTATAGGTATGGTGTGCGATATTGTGCTTAAGTTTCCAGAAATAAATATTACCACCTAGCAAGTTCAAGCTGTAAGAAAGAACGGTGTTAAGACGTTTATTTTCTGAGAAAGAATCATGTCCTGCATCATGCATTACATTAAATCCAATGGCCGCAAGGTTCATCCCTAGGAAGATGCAAATTATCAAACTTATCGGCCATATAGGCTGAATAAATACGAGCGTAATATAGAAAACAATAAATAGCAAGAAAAGAATTCCAGCCTTTAACATGATTCCACTACCTCCGGTTTTATTCCTACCGTTTACACTAAAATAATCATTCACCTTAAGTTTAAGTGCCCTAGAGAATAAGTTATCTTTGTTTTCGAATTTTACTGACGTTTTCATATATTATATTGCAGCCAATATAGGCATAAGAAATAAGACAATTGGTTTTATTATGTTATTTATATGATAATTTAACATTGTTTCACCTTTGCGAACTTTCCCTAAGTTGTTAATTCTTTTTTTACCATCACTTTTAGGCAGCTACTGAAGGGTTCTTTTTAGGTTAAAAAGACGAAAACTTCCTAATAACGAAATCGTTTTTTTGAATCTAATCCTAAAGAACAACCATTCAAAACAGACTCATTAACAACGAATAACCATGAGTATCTATAAATTGAACACCCTCTCTCCTCCTTTTCTAAATCATGAACGTTATTCCCTGCAGACTCATACACATGGACGGTAGATAAACGCATAAAAAAAGAATCTGAATAGACTCTTTTTTATAACACCGCAGAGCAGAAAAAACCACTAATCTGCCGTTGCAAAATTATCAGTTGTATTGACTACGTCATCCTTAGCTTTTATGCCTGACATTAACCACAACCAAACGACAAAACCAATAACAAAAGAGAAGAAACTTTCTCTGAACCACATAGCAAAAACACCATAGCCTTTCAGCCAAGCTGCAAAAGAGGCCTCTATAGAATAACCATGCTGCGTAAGCTCGATAACCATCGTTGTCAACGTTGCGATGGCAATACTAAGTAGAATTGAAAACAGAATAATATAAGATGTAGCCTTTCCAATTGGACCTTTAAAATAAAAATAACCAGCATGAACCAAATAGGCCAATAAAACAACCAAAGGAGTTGTAAACTTAGTGAGAAATAAACCTACATATGTCCAGGCGATTATACCTAGCACAGCAAAAATCATGGCTCCCAGAAAACCGACAGCATAGCTATTTCTTTCCTTAACATCCACGGCTACGCTCTCCTTCTTTTGTGCTAACATGGCACATGTACCACACAATACGATATCTTTACTGCTTATTGCATAATAACGAACAGCATCTTCTTCCTCACATACCTGACAGAAGCCAGGTTCGGGTGTTGACTGCTGAGGTAGCGTCCTATTTTCCTTAAAAAAATATCCGCGGTAACGTGTAGGCACCAGACGCATAGTCTTATACCAATCGTAAGTTCTAGCTAGTTTTTGTGCTTTAGGAAAAATCATAACCATCTATTTTTTAGTTTCTATACCCTATAACCGAATTAACAGTCGTTTTTGAAGGATAATAGAAAAAGTTAATAAGCTATTCCATCAATTACTTAGCCCGATACCCTTTATCTGACTGTCATAAAATTAGAAAAGGAATGTTAACAAATAGCAACGCTTAGAACAACTTTCTGTATCCTTAATGTTTATAAATTGTAAAGAAAACAAAGCACACTAATTTGTTTTACAATAAATTACAACAAAAAAAAACTACTACTAATTGAGCAATCAATGTCTTTACGTAGGAGTACTTTTTCCGATATAATAAACAATTGAAAAGCGTATTCATCTAACAATTTATTCTGTTGATAATGGGGATAAAAAAATGTTTTTGGACACAATTAGCCAATTGACACATAATAAAGACTAATGTCGCTAATATGTGACAAAATAAATAATAGTAACTAATTTTATCAAAATGTCGTCTTTTACTAGACACTGACTTCACTTTTTTAACCATTATACTTTTTACAAAAGTATGGACAAGCTCTACTGTTAAACTTTTTGTAGCAACTGCAAAAATCCACCTTTTGCCTCCCCCCCTTTTCCTTAAACTGCAATAAATTTCAACAATCCTATCGTTGCTACAGAATAGTATTATCTTTGCCCATATTAATTTCTTTACAGTGTCACTGGCGATAAAGTGCCTTTAACCCGTTTAGAGGTTAGTTTATATGCAGATACATACACGACAACGCATCTACCCTTACATTACATGAAGAAATTCTTTGCCTTAGTTCTATTTCTAGTTCCATTTATTATTATATGCCAAACCATCAGCGGAAAAGTAGTACGCGTTGCGGATGGCGATACCGTAACACTACTTGATTCTACCAATAAACAAATCCGTATCCGTCTTTACGGCATCGATTGCCCTGAATCTAAACAGGATTTCGGTCAAGTAGCTAAAAAGTTCACTTCCGATTTATGCTTTGGTCAATATATAAAAGTGGAAGTACGTGATATTGATAGATATGGTCGAACGGTAGGCATCATATGGGCACAAGACACTGTTAATGTGAATTTTGAACTTCTCAAAGCAGGTCTTGCATGGCACTATAAGCAATATGACAAATCCCCTGCATACGCGCAAGCTGAAGAAAAGGCACGTGCAAAAAAGATTGGTCTTTGGAAACAACCGAATGCCATTGCTCCTTGGGAGTTTAGAAAGCAGAAAAAAAAGGTGGCTCAAGAGAATGCTAAGGTTACGCAGAAGAATAAAAAGACCGCTTAACTTATACCATTTTTGTCACTCTTCTTTATCATATTTCTTTTACGGCAGGCTTAGCATGACCAGCCGAAGCATCCTGCTTGAAAGTTTTATATGCACAGTCTATCTTCCTCGTTTGTAACGAGGATACCGGAGGATAGCGTTTGCAACGCTTATTAAGGTCTTTTGCTTAATTATAGTGTTTGCCCTTAGCCAGGACGGGGCTTCACTCTTTTCCTTGATGAAATTGTGGCAAAAATCAAGGCTGGCATACACTGCTATCTTCGCTTGTAAATTCCGGAACAAAACGAACTCGCTGCGCTCAGACAAAGTTTTGCTCTTGCGGAATTTATGGCTCTACGATTTTACGCAGCAGATGCCTAGGCCTTTTTTCTAGCAACTGCAAAATAGTTCTATATTGCAGCTCATTTTCTTTTATACTTCCCTATCCAAATTGTCATACTGAGCTTGTCGAAGCATCGTGTTAGAATGGCTTATTTACGCTATTTCATGCATCCTCGTTTGTAACGAGGATGCATGAAATAGCGTTTGCAACGCTTATTAAGGTCTTTTGCTTAAATATAGTGTTTGCCCTTAGCCAGGGACGGGGCTTCACTCTTTTCCTTGATGAAATTGTGGCAAAAACCAAGGCTGGCATACACTGCTATCTCCACTTGTAAATTCCGGAACAAAACTAAACTGGCTGCGCTCAGATAAAGTTTTCTTCTTGCGGAATTTTCTACGTTACGATTTACGCAGCAGATGCCTAGGCCTTTTTTCTAGCAACTGCAAATTAGTTCTGTATTGCAGCTCATTTTCTTTTGCACGACCCTATCCAAATTGTCATGCTGAGCTTGTCGAAGCATCGCATCAAAAAAGCCTGCCTTACTTATTATATTTTTTTAAATCGATTGTCAGTCAAAAGGTATACTACACAACCCCAAAATGGAATAAAAGCGACAAGAAACAGTTTCCAAGTAGCAATTCTCTCCTTTGATCTATTTATCTTGTAGATCGTAAATAAATAGGTTGCCAATATAATGACGCCTATTATCAAAAACACAATTTCCATAGTATAAAATTTATTTATAAATAACGCAAGCAACAGCTGCTGCAGCCAACATACACCCTTCACATTCAGGCCCAGATATAAAACACAACAAATTACATCCTATACTTGATTCACAGGCATCTTGAGCAGCCTTAAAAACTCTAGCAACACAATCTATGTACCCTTCACCTTTTAAGGTAGCATCCGAGGACATAAATAACCCAGAAAAATCTTTAGGCCTATATAACTTATCGTTTGTGCTATATATGAATTGATTTTCATCTGACCATAGAATAAAATTTTCAACTACTCCTTGTTTACTATATTTCAATTCTTGATAGAAGGATTTATAGTTTTCATTTATTCTAACTAAATAAAGGTATCCAGTTAAAATATTTTTGATGTTATTGGAACAACTTCATAAGAAACTTTACCATAACCTCCAATGCTTCCTAGATTTTCAGAACAAGTTGAACGACCAGCAGAGATAGAACCAGTTTCTATAATTCCTAAACTATTCTGTATCGACTCAATCCTACTTTTAATGAAGCGACTCCTTGTAACGGATGTCGAATCATCCAACGTAATTGATGATTTTTCGATATTTATGGAAATTCTTTCTTTAATTATTTCAGTGCTACCACTACCTTTAGAACAAGAAAGTGATAATAGTAGCGAACAATAAAGAATAGATGTTTTTAAAAAACTCATATTTAATGATTTACATCATTTCCAATAAATGTAACATAAAACTATCACCCATAATTTTAAAGCATACTTTACTTTAAAAAAAATAATAAGATTGTTCCTATTTATAGCTTTATTTTTAGGAAAGTTTAGATTTTTCCTTGCATATTTTCTTTTTCAGGTACTTTAAGCTTAGTTCTTTTTAAGATAAGTTTTCCTACTTAACATGCTTGAATGAACTCTTTTTAGTCGTATTTATACAAATAAAAAATATTTTAAGACACTTTTGTTCCTCAACAAATTAATTAATACACCAAAACAGTAAAAACAGTGGTAAAAAAATATAAAGCTTAGTTCTCAACAGTTCACGAAGCAGTAACATGACTAACACACATAGGCAAAAGAGCAAAGCTACCTGTTCCAATACTTGCCGTCTATAGCGGTACCTTGTTACAGGATCATCGTGTTGCTGTTTCCAATTTTTCTTTAGGACATAGGTATCCCTCCTACGCATTTTTCGCATATCACAATGAGTTTAAGTGGGAGTTAAGGCCTCTCTACGGCCTTAGTTAGATCTTGATTTTAAGAAAAAACCGACCTCTTTGTGCTTCTATAAACACCAATATTTGTTTAATACCGTAAGGAAACGTATTTTTAGATTGCAAACCGTATGTCTTACGTTTGGGACTTTCGGATAATAAACTTTGGCTTCCGCATGTAGAGGTCGGCCAACATACCATGCCGTAGCGCGCTAAGCTCCTATTAAAGGTCCTAGCTCCTACGCTTTTTTTCACATCGCCCAATTTTTCATAGACAATGCCATTGGCATGTTTCTTTCTATTAGCCTATTTCGTATACATAGACTAATGCTCCGCTGTGCGGGATTTATTTTTGTTATAAAATCTAGCATATGACAAATTTTTAAGTAGACATATTTTACAATTACGGTTACCAAATCTTAGTCTACACATGTTTTAATCCATAAATAATCGTATCTTTATACTAAAGCTAGTTATCCTATTGCCTACTTCAAAATGGTATAGTAGCGGTATAATACCAGATATATTTAATTCTGTTTAACATGAGTATCGTATTTCAAGAAGATAAAATACACGAAGGAAAAAATCTAAAGAGAATTCGTGAAATTATGGGCATGAAGCAGGAAGCCTTAGGCTTAAACTGTGACAGCAAATTTGATCAGCGTAGAGTATCCGAGTTTGAAAGCCTATGGACGATTCCTGAACCTACCTTACAGGAGTTGGCTAAAGCGTTAGGCGTATCTGTAGAGTTTATACGTTCTTTTAATGAAGAAAAAGCAATTTATTATATTCAACATAATCAGGATACTTCGAAACAAAATAGTTTGAACCACTATCCGACTATTAATTATCAATCGGATAATAAAATCGAAACACTTTTAGAAAAGCTTATTGAAGATGACAAAGTAAAAACGCAAGCAATTATTAACTTAACTAAAGCTGTAGAAGACCTTATAAACAAGGTTAATAAATTGTAAAAAATGCATATTCAATGATTTTATTACACACCAATTAATGAATTATGCCTAAGATACTTATTACTGGAAATGGTTTTGATTTGAGCTTTGATTTACCAACTGGCTACTCAGATTTTATCAACATTTGCAACAAACTCAAAAATTGTACTGAATTCAATTGGGCTTTTTTAAAAGATGAAGTTAAAGTTCTAAAAAACATAAACGGTTTTCCAACTTCTACATTTGACAATTTTTCTGATTTTGTATATACACTTAATTCCAATATTTGGTTTAAATATCTATCTAGAGAATTTTCTATTATTACTTGGATAGATTTCGAAAAGCATATCGAAAAGGCATTAACATTAATTAGCCTAAGTCTAACAGAAATTAAGTCAGAAACATTCTTAAAAACGGGACGATTTCCAAAATCAAGTATGATTAATTATATAGAAAATTATGATGAAAAGAATTATGATTCTTATTTAACATTAATCGATTTTAAAATTCTATTACACCAAGTAGATTATCACTATCTACCAATACTAAATTCTGATTTTTTAAAATCCATTCATGATTATTATATTGATATCGACAATAGTAAAATATACTCTTGGATTTTAGATGATTTAAGTGCTTTTAAAGAATTATTCCAAGAATATCTTTCTCAAATAGTTTTACCGCTTTATGAATTCTTAATAAGCGACAACAAAGCTGATTTATTAAAGTCAATTGATTATCACTTTACCTTTAATTATACGCCTACTTTTTCTAAACTAATTTCAGAAAATATTAGAACAACCTTTATTCACGGTGATTTAAAAAATAAAAATATAATTTTAGGTATAAACAGTTGGAATAAGGTATCAGAAGAGGACTTTAACCTTATACCATTTACGAAATATTTTCAAAAGCTAAACCTCAATTTAGAACTTAAATTTGTTGATGAAATTGAAAATGAAGACAAAGAATATCAATACTTTTTCTGGGGGCATTCTTTAGATAAATCGGACGCTATATATATAAATGAAGTATTTGACCGCGTAGAAAGTCTAGACAAAATTTCATCCACCGGAAAAATCATCATTATCTATCATAGTGAATCTTCAAAATTTAGTATCATCAAAAATCTAATTGAAATCAGGGGAGATAAGGATATAATTAACAAAAGGCGTCAAAACAAGTTGATATTTCTTCATTGTGATTCTGAAGAACTCAAAAGGGAACTATCAAGTCCAATCATAAAAAAAGATATTGAGCCTGATATTTCTTTTATGTAAAAAAATGAAAGAGCAAGGTTAGAAAACCTTACTCTTAAGTAACATATCCTATAAAATAATTCTATAAATCTTTGGTCAAATCTAAAGGAAGATTTATAAGTTCTTGTAGAAATTCTTTGACAAAAGCTTTTACTTTTCCGTTTTGAATATCATTCCACAGACTATAATCAATCGAAATATCTTCATACAGAAAAGTCCACAAAGGCCACCATGGAGAATTTGAGAACCGTATTTTTAATATTTCAGCAATTTCATTTAAATAGATCCTTTCCGAATTTGAGTAATAAAACTCAGGGGTTTTTACGAGTCCATAAATTAAACCTCCACTTTCAAAATTAAACTTAGCATGCAATTTTCTAAAATTAGATAACACAAAGTGATTGTGCTTTACGTCAAAGTAAATATTCAATTCGAAAGCTACTTCTTCCATTTGAACTGTAAATTCTTCTTTAAGAAGATTTTTTACTGTTGTTAAGTTTTCAGCTATAGAAAATGCTACTTTAATATTTTCTTCACTGTTTTTTATGTATTTTACGATATCATTTTCTTCAGTCATCCTGTTCCCAATAAATTTTTCTTTCAACTTTAATTCAAAATCTTTTATAAAAGCTCGTACTCGATTATTATCAGTTTGAATGACGAATCGATGTATTAAGTTAATCATATGTTCTTCATAACTGATAACTTTTAATTTACCATCCAATATCAATTCTTGTTGATGTTCTCCAGCACTATATTCATTAAGAATCTTGCCTTGAGGTGCTAAATAAATCAAATGGTAGTCTTCTGTTCTACAAAACTTTTTTAAGTATTGCATATAATCCGAGACTTGAAGTTCCTGATCTTTTGTCCACAAGTAAATTTTATTCTCAATCCCAATAACACGTTTAAAATTATCATAAGAAATTAAAATATCGATACGTCGATTTTCATCTGTTCCAGCCTCTACTGTTACTTTAACCTTATTAATATCTGAGTAGTAAAAAGCTAATTCAAAATATTCAATAAAGGTTTTAAGGTATAAATCTCCTTGTCCGTGAGAGCCATGTGGATCCAAAAAGAAAGCAATAATCTCGGAGACTTTATTTTCATTCCACCGAACAAAGTCTAATGGATTAAAGTCTAATGTTAAAGCCTTTCTGTAAACTTCATTTAATTTATGCTGGAGTTCTTCTTTATGTCTAACTTCTCTAAAAAAAGACTCAGTGGTTTTATTAATCATTTATATTAATGTTATTTATAATCAGAAGCGATATTCTGTAAAATAGTTTTTTTGTCTACTATTAATTTAAAACGTTTAGTATTAAGGTTAATAATGCACGTATTAATTATGCAATAAATATAAAAAGGATGAGCTAGATTAAATTACGGGAAGCCGTAATACTCTTTATGCACGAAGAAAGATTCCCGTCTTTAGGTGGCTTATCCCTATCATCGATAACATTATCTATAATCCCTAGGCATTTCTTTTCTAGCAACTGCAAAATTCAACCTGCTGCACAAACCTTTCCATCGTGTCATGCTTGCACCTTCGACAAGCTCAGGGTGACTAGTCAAAGCATCATTTAGAAATATACCTTTACATCTCTGTTTATACGACCCCGCCGGGGTCGATTTTATAAATTATATATTTTATATGAAGATGTTACCCCTCTGGGGTAATGATATACAACTATTTATTGTTTAGTCGGTAAGGCTTTTTAGGGATTCAATCCGGAGGATTGACATATTTATAGCTAAGCATAACCAAGAGAAAAGACGACCCCGGCGGGGTCGAATATTATTATCGTCCTCGTTTGCAACGAGGATGCCGGCGTATAGCGTTTGCAACGCTCATAAAGTCTTTTTGTTAAAGGGAGTACGTGTCCTTAGTCAAGACGAGGTTTCAAAATTTCTCTGATGAAACGTTTAGCAAAATCAAGGCGCAGCCTTTTGTCTAGCAACTGCAAAATTTATCCTTTTGCACAAACCTCATCCCCTATTGTCATACTGCCCCTTCGACAAGCTCAGGGTGACTAGTCAAAGTATCATTTAGAAAATCTTAGCTATAGCTACCTCTTTATTTGACCTCCCCCCCGCCGCAGAAAAATCTAAAAAGTCAGGTCTATTTCATCATCTAAAAATCCCACTTGAGCAGTGAATGTGTCGTCTTGGGCGATTTAACAGCTATTGAACGGCGGAATACGCTATACTTTTGACGTTAAGAAAGAAAACAAAACATTACGAACAATCAAAAGGAATACATAAATCCAACAGATCATGATAAAAAAAATCACAACCATCCTATTCGCTAGCCTCCTAACGAGCAGCGTTATTCCACAGCTACATGCACAAAGTAATAATTCTGTATCAGCTAGCATGATGGTAAGCGATCAAACTATTCGACCATTTCATCTGGATATTTCAGCGGACAAAATTATGGACTTAAAAAATCGTATCGCCCAAACGAAATGGGCTAGTCAAGAGCTGGTAAACGATGAAACACAAGGCGTACAGCTATCGACTATGCAAGCATTGGCGAACTACTGGAGTCAGAGCTATGACTGGCGTAAAATAGAAGCAAAAATCAATGCCTATCCACAATTTGTAACAAAAATCGATGGTCTTGACATTCATTTTATCCACGTACGCTCGTCCCACAAAAATGCACTACCTATTATTATTACGCATGGATGGCCGGGTTCTTTTATTGAGCAGCTTAAGGTGATTGAACCCTTGACTAATCCGGAAAAATATGGCGGTAAAAGTGAAGATGCCTTCGATGTTATTATTCCCTCACTTCCGGGACATGGTTTTTCGGAGAAGCCTACTACACTGGGTTGGAACCCACAACGGATAGCGAAAGCATGGATCACCCTGATGGAACGCTTAGGCTATCAGCAATATGTGGCGCAAGGTGGCGACTGGGGAAATGCTGTCACCGAAAACATGGCGTTATTAAAACCAAAAGGACTATTAGCGATACACACCAATATGGCGGCGGCGGTTCCTGCAGAAATCTCTACGGCTTTAGCAAAGGGTGAAATGCCTAAAAACCTAACGACAGATGAGCAAATGGCCTATAAACAATTAGACTTTTCCTATAAAAAAGGATTGGGCTACGCCAATGAAATGAGTTTACGTCCACAGACTTTATACGCGTTGGATGACTCTCCGATAGGTCTTGCAGCCTGGATATTAGACCATGACGACCGTAGTCAGCAGCTTATCGCTCGCGTATTTGCGGGACAGCAAGAGGGATTAACAAAAGATGACATCCTGGATAACATAAGTCTTTACTGGTTTGCCAATACGGGGGTTTCTGCCGCAAGATTATACTGGGAAGCGTCACAAGGCGCTACGGGAGGCTTCTTTGATCCGCGTGGCGTAACCATTCCCGTTGCTGTCAGTGCTTTTCCCGATGAAATTTATGCCGTACCCGAAAGTTGGGCACAGCGTGCCTACCCGCAACTCATCCATTATCATAAGCTGGCCAAAGGAGGTCATTTTGCGGCTTGGGAACAACCAAAGGTCTTTGTCGATGAGATGAGAACAGCATTCAAGACGGTGCGCAAAGGATTATAATTTGGCAAGGTTTACCTAGCGATAAAAAAACATGAACATACAAATCATAAAACACGGATTCACCGCAGGATTACTCTTACTATTGCTTGTTTTCCGCAGTGAGGGCTATGCCCAAGTTGTAGACGGCACCATCCGCTGGGAGTGTATCTTAAAAAGAAAATCGCCCGAGGAAGCGGAAATTGTTATGAAGGCACACATTCCCGAAGGGTGGCAGCTCTATGCGTTGGGCAACAACGCGGATAGCCCCATCAAGATGACTTTTGATTTTGCGCCCAGTGCGTCTTACAAACGTATTGGCGTCGTCATGCAACCGCAGCCGCTCACTAAGTATGACAGTCTACTTGGGATTTCCGTACGCTATTTCAAAGGAGAGGTTGATTTCCGTCAAGAAATACGGTTAACAGGTAAAAAGGGAGCAATAAAAGGGACTATTGCCTTTATGCAGTGCAGTGATCAGGTCTGTCTTCCACCACAAACAATTGCCTTTAACATCAACCCGAGCCATTAACCTCTTTAAACATATACACAATGAACTACTCAAAAAAACTCCTTATCTACTTAAGCCTGCCCTTGCTCATCGGGGGGATAATGGCCTTCAAGGAAATCAACAATACGATGCTGATTAAACATATAAAAAAAGAACAGGCGAATAATAGTTTTGCCGTTATAGAGCTCTTCACTTCCGAAGGTTGCTGGAGCTGTCCGCCTGCTGATGCACTTCTGGCTAAACTAGCGGAGAACAACAAAAATGAACACGTATACATCATGGCTTTTCACGTCGATTATTGGGATCACCAAGGATGGAAAGATCGCTTCAGCAAAGCGGCATTTACCGATAGGCAGAAGCAGTATGCTACATGGATGAGGCTCAGCACGATCTACACGCCGCAGCTCGTCATCAATGGCAAGCTAGAAACCGTAGGTTCCGATGAAAGCAAAGTGCTGCAAGGCATCCAGACCACGCTGCAACAACCCCAGACGCGCAGTTTATCCTTAAAACTAGCACAAGAAAAAGGGAAAGAAGTGCAGATACAGTATGAAACAGCCTCAACGGTCAAAAACACCCAGCTATTGATGGCCTTAGTACAGGGGCAAGCGAGTTCGCAGGTTGCTGCTGGAGAAAATGCAGGTAAGCGGCTGACGCATGTTCAGTTGGTGCGCGACCTACAAAAGCGTTCCTTAAAAACGACGGACACATTTACCTTCAAACTACCTAATGACAATGCGAACTGGCAGATAATTGCTTTTGAACAGGATAGCCATACAGGAGCAATCCTAGATGCCGCGCAGCTGAATCTCTAAGTACACCCCTTAAAAGCGCTATTGTATAGCGCTTTCATAGCTAAAAAAACGACAATATGAATTTAAAACGATCTAAAACACGTGCTTGCCTAGTCTTTCTTCTGCTTAGCTTAACCTGTATTACATTACAGTTTTTCCACACATCCGTGGAACGAAAGCCCGTAACAGGCGAACCTACGGAGGTTCCGGAAGATGTCGCTTTTATTCTGAAACGTTCCTGCTACAACTGTCATTCCAATGAACAAAACTTATCATTTTTCGATAAGATAGCGCCAGTTTCGTGGTTGGTCAATAAAGATATCGAGCGTGCACGCGAGGTCATGAACTTCTCAGAGTGGGATAAACTTTCGGCGGCAGAACGTATGGGAAAATTCTATGCTATTTATAATATGGTGGAGGCCCGAAAAATGCCCCTACCGGCCTACCGTGCTTTTCACCAAGAAGCACAGCTATCGGCGGCAGAAATCCAGCGACTCAAAGCCTATGCCCTATCCTTAACTGCACACCAAGCCCCGGCACCAGCCTATGCTTCATCGCAGCCCTTAATAGCAACGCATGCCTCCTTAGACACAACGACACATGTGCCATTATCACCGAATGGAATTGCCTACGATGAGGCCTTCAAAACATGGAAAGTTATTGGTATGACGGTTCTTTTTGATCAATCTATACGTATCGTATATGCGAACGATATCTTGGTAAAAGCAATAGATGAAGAAAACTTCCACCCCTGGCCCAAAGGTAGTACGGTAGCCAAAGCAGTATGGAAGCAAACGACAAATGCCGACGGAGAGATTGTTCCGGGCGAATTTGTAAACGTTCAATACATGACCAAGGATGATCAGACTTTTCCAACAACAGAAGGCTGGGGTTTTGCAAAATTTAGTGGCGATAAACTAAAACCAACAGGAAAGACAGCTCTTTTCGCACAGCAATCTTGCATAGGCTGCCACAGGCAGCTTGCCGCACCGACAGGGTTCTTATTCAATGTGCCACCAAAAGTGAATGCTAAAAAAGCAATTGCCCACTACTTAAAATAAAAGTCTATGAAAAAAATATGGATATTTGTGCTGCTCGCTAGCTTCAGTTACTCCTGTTCGCCAACGGCAGAAACAAGGGATGATAAGGTGCGCTTTGTCTTCGACAAGGGAGCATTAAACTTTGTTGCTTCATCCTACAACCCGACGCTAGAAACGATGTCTATTGTATATGGAAATAAGCAGGCTACAGCTTTCTTGACAGATGGGCAAGCTCCACAGGCCGTCATTAAAGTCGTGCGATGGAAAGTGCAGGATAGTCCTAGCTACTTCGGCAGTAAGGTAAATGGAGAGCTCCTAAGCGTAGAAACATTGACAACCGACACAATTGGAGCGATAACCTATGGTGTAGACTTTGGAAAACTAAATGACGATAGCAGCAAAGAAAAGCGTATAAAAGCAATTTCAAGCTTTAAACCGGTTCAATTTCCTTCACAATCAAACTAAATAACGATTTTGCAGCTTATTAAGCAACAAGGGCACATAATGTGAACAGCATGAAAACAAAGAAATCTATACCCTTTAAAATATCGAAAAAGCTCATTTGGATAAGCTCTATCTCTTTGGGAATCCTGACTTCGATCCCCAAAATAGTGGAGCATCATTTCATTTTAGCTGAAGCCATTGCCGATTTTATCGTCACCACCTGTTTCTCCTTGTTGATATGGTACTACAATAGCTACATGATACCTGCCTATACCAAAAAGACCGGTAAGCGAGAAGTTATCTCCCTTCAGCTCTTCAAAGGCCTTATTGTAGGTTTGGCACTTATGCTTGTTCTTTCCTTGATTCAGTACTATGCTCTTTCCCACTTAAGCTTTGGCCCTAATATATTAATGTATGAGGTGCGGGGGGTGTTAATAAACCTTACTTTTTACATGTTTATCCACTTACTCTACCAAACGCACCTTAACCAACAGGTGGTGCAAGAGCTAGAGCGCTCGATGTCGGCCAATTTAGCAGCACAATATGAGTTGCTGAAACAACAGGTAAACCCTCATTTTTTGTTTAACAGCCTGAATACCCTGAAATATATGGTGGAGACTAAGGATGAACAAGCTACAGCCTTTATCTTGAAGCTGGCAGACTTCTACCGTTTCACCCTCGGTAGTTTAAAGCTAAACCTCCTTCCATTGCGCGAGGAACTGGCTATTGTGGATGCTTATACCTATTTGCTAAAGGCGCGCTTTGAAGATGGGTTCAACCTGCAGCAGCAGTTTAACGCGGCTAGCTGCGAGACGTTTATTCCGCCATTTACCCTACAATTGCTTATTGAAAACTGTATCAAGCATAATGTTGTTTCCTTAGAGAAGCCGCTAAACATACACATGTATACCGAAAATGATTATTTGGTTATTCAGAATAACCGACAACTAAAACAAATATCTGAAGCATCAACAAAACTAGGGCTTGAAAACATCAATCAACGTTATCTTCATCTTTCGGAAAAAGAAATAGTGATTGAGGAAACGAACAACACTTTTACAGTAAAACTTCCCCTTATCTATGAAAATCCTAATAATTGAAGACGAGATTAAGGCTGCACGTGCGCTAGAAAATTTAATTCTAAAACTTCGTCCTCAGGTGCAGATCCTAGCGAAGCTACAGAGCGTGGAGGCTTCCATCGACTATTTAACGAATGAGAAGATGCCCGATTTGATTTTCATGGATATTCAGCTGTCGGACGGCGTTAGCTTCGCTATTTTCAAGGCTGTGTCGGTCGCTTGTCCTGTTATTTTTTGTACCGCCTTCGGCGAATATGCCATGGAGGCTATCAAAGATAATGGCATTGATTACCTGCTAAAACCATTCTCTGAAACGGACCTTAAACAGGCCTTAGCTAAAGTCGATCAATTCAAGGATTTCTTTCAGAAAAATAATGAAAGTAAATTGGCTGATCTACTGACAAAAATAAATGAAGAAGAGAATAAGAAAAAAAGCTTCCTTGTATTCAAAAACAATAAATACCTAACGGTTAAGACAGACGACATTGCGTTTATCTACATCAACTATACATCGCCTTCTATCGTTAACTTTAAGGGGGAAGAGTTTAGCATTAATCAATCTTTAGATCAGGTGCAAGGACTGCTTTCCGACAAACAGTTTTTCCGTTTGAATAGACAATATATTGTAAACTTCTCCGCGATAAAGGAGGTGGAGCACTACTTCGGCCGAAAGCTATTCGTACGTCTAAATATTGCTACCCCTGATAAACTCTTGATTGGCAAAGAAAAAACGGCGCAGTTTCTACATTGGTTAGAAAATAGATAAGCTTATTGCATCGTTAATTTTTATTGGGTACGAGTGCTTTGTAATTGTGCCCCCTGTTGAACAGAAAACTTAAAAACCGCTTTCTCTAATGAAGCGGTTTTCTGCTTTAAGCAAAGAGAGAGTCCAGTACGCTATCATAAACAAAGACACAAAATAAGAAGGTATGCTCCACGTCCTTTACAGTCCGTTTAAACGTTTCTTTTGTCTGGTCCACCAATTTTTTTATATAAAAAGACAACAATTTAGGCGCTATTTGTATTGTATTACATAAAGATAGTTTACTTAAAATAGCAAAACATGAGCACGACAGAAAAAATAGTGTACACCGCAAAAACGCACACCACAGGCGGTAGACAAGGAAATTCAGTAAGTAATGATGAACAATTAAAAGTTACCTTAACGCCTCCCGAATCTAACAAACCAGGTACAAATCCTGAACAGCTGTTCGCTGCAGGTTGGTCTGCTTGTTATATCGGGGCACTAGGTGTAGCCGCAAAGCAACAGCAAATTAGCCTACCTACCGACTTATTTGTTGATGCTGAAGTTGACCTTGTGTTGACGAACGACGCTTACGCTTTACAAGCACGCCTGCAAGTTAGTCTTCCAGGCATAGCAACTGAAGACGCCCTAAAGCTTGTCGGACTGGCGCATCAAACCTGCCCCTATTCAAAAGCTGTTAAAGGAAACATAAAGGTTACAACGACCTTGATTTAGTTGAAAAAGAAAGCTGGCTATCTGTAGTCTATTGTTAAGGATTTTTCACGATATATTCTTTCTAACGGAACTACAGGTAGCTAGATTTTTAAGTTTAGCAGAATGGGTTTACTTGCACTTTACATCGTCCTCGTTTGTAACGAGGATGCCGGAGGATAGCATTTGCAACGCTTATTCGAGTGTTCTGCTTAATTATAGTGCTTGTCCTTAGCCAGGACGGGGCTTCACTCTTTTCCTGGATGAAAAGAGTGGCAAAAATCAAGGCTGGCATACACTGCTATCTTCGCTTGTAAATTCCGGAACAAAACGAACTCGCTGCGCTCAGACAAAGTTTTGCTCTTGCGGAATTTACGGCTCTACGATTTACGCAGTATATGCCTTGGCCTTTTTTTCTAGCAACTGCAAAATTCGACCTTTTGCACAAACCTCTTCCCATACTGTCATGCTGAGCCTTCGACAGACTCGGCATGACTAGTTGAATTATGGAATTAGTAATGTTCACCTACACAACCTATGAAGGTCATTTGCAACGTGTAAACTCGAAAGACATTCTTAAAACTATTTCTTTTTATTTGGAAACAAGTTCGTTGAGGTAGTTTTATCGTCAGAGTCTTTATTTTGTTGATACGACGACTTCGTTTTTACCTTTGTACTTTTTGGTTTTTTTTCATTTTTACTCATATTCTTTTAATTTATAGGCGGAGAATTCCAACCTAGGGTTTTGATTAAACCGACCTCGTTTAAGACTACTAAATCTCACCAAAACCATAAATAGGGTTCAGCTTTTCAATTTCCGGCAGGTTTATTAACGTTTAACAGAAACTTATCTATTCATGTAAGCCTACACTGATAATATTGGATAAAAAGGGCTATACGGACAAGCTGGACAAATGGACTATCGAGTGATTCCTTTAGGGATTATAAGTGTAGAATTTTGATAATCAACTCGATACTATAAATGTACACAATAAATACTGCAAGTCATCATTATGAACCAACAGTATATTTATCAACTACCATACGCGCCAGCAGATAACTAACCGTAGATTCGGCTCCTTGATTAAGATTCACCGTTTGCTGCTTAAGTCCGTCGAAACACCCTCCTGTTATGGAGTTATATACAATCTGATGTAGGTGATTTTTACCTAGAAACCAAGCAAACGATGATATTAGTATTTCCCGGTATGCCCAATTAAGGCTACTGTTATAAAAGCGATCAAGTGCAATAACCGTATACGCCACATCTATAGGCTGCTCATCGCCAGCGCTATCTATAAAAGGTTTATCATGCTCCGCCCATCCATCATTAGGAATCACATGAAGCATGTCATCATAAAAAGTCTGCTTTAACAGAAAGTCAAACGATAGGTAAGCGACCTCTTTAAAGGCATAGTCCCCGGTAGCCTCATAAGCACATAACATAGCTTCTGGCAGTGCAGCATTGCCGTAAGTTAGCGCTGGTTCAAACCACTGCCAATTATCGGTACTAACCTTACTGAACATAGAAAGAAGTCTATGCGCCAGTTCATTCATCTCCTTATCATAGGGATAAACGCCCAATGCATGCAGTCCTTTAATCTTAAAAGCCATAGCTCTTGTAGAATATTGCGTCAATAAATGACGAGAAGCCGACCGCAATACAGCTTGCGCTTGCACCACTAATTCATCTGGTAGACTATCCTTCTGTGCCAATAGCTCCCCTATTGCCCAAAAAGCACGCCCATTAGCGTCTTCTAAATTTTCGAGCTTATTTTGTTCAGTAAAATTTCTATCCTTATCTACATAATTTAAAAATGTACCGTCCTCTTGCTGACACATCATTATAAACCTGAAGTACACTTTTATCTTTTCCAGATCTTTGGATGCTTTATAGCTATTGTAGTTATGTAATATTGCAATTAATGCACGCGCATTATCGTCAAGCGCATAGCCACTACTCATCTTTGGTTCGGCAATTTCTGCAAATTGAATTATCCCAATATCTGTAGTCATACGCTCGAGATGATCGAGCTTTATCTTCGGGATTGTATAAACGGTCAAACTATCCGTCTCCATCAAAGTTCCGAATAATTGTGCGTGTGCAATAGCAATATTATGCCAAGAAGTGGAGATTGATTGCTGCAAATTCACTTTTCGTATTTTCTCCAATGCCTCTGCATCGCTAAGAATCGTATTTACCGCTACCGCTAACTGATCGGGAGCATTGAAATCAATGATAATACCCATTGCTGGTGTTAATGTCTCCAATACGTGGGGAATTGGAGTAGAGACAATAGGACAGCCTAGGCCTAGCGCGTAGGCAAACGTTCCACTCACTGCTTGAAATGGGTCATTAGATGTAAATAGATAAACGTCTGTTATCTGTAGGTAAGCTAGCAAATCTGCGGTTGGCAAGTACTGATTAATGAATCTTACATGGTTAGTCAGGTTCATATCAAGCACCAACTGTTCCAACCCCATACGATAGCTTTCGCCTTGTTCTGCAATTAAATTAGGATGCGTCATTCCCAAGATTAGGAAAATCACATTTGGAGTTTCTGCTATTATACTAGGCAGGGCCGCTATAGTCGTTTCGAGACTTTTGCCTGGTCCTAATAGACCAAATGTGCAAAGGACTTTCTTACCAACAAGTTTATATCGTTTGCGAATTAATGCCTTATCGATAGCTGGTGCCAAATGTGTTCCATGCGCTATAATAACAATTTTATCATCTTGAATATGATAGGTATCACGCAAAATATCTGCTGAGTACTGGGTCATAACAATGATTTTTGAACAGTATCCTGCTATGGCAGCTACATAAGTTTGCAAATTGGCATCAGGTGTTGGCAACACGGTATGAAAGGTAATTATTACTTTCTTTTTAAGCTGTGAAAGAAAGGTTAAAAATAGGTCTTCATACTGATGAAAAAAGCCAAATTCATGCTGTATGAAAACGATATCAACTGTTGTAGGGTCATTGAGGTAGCTTGCTAAATCATCAAATGAAGAGGCTTTATTTGGCTGAAGAATAATCTTATTCTGTGGTATGTTGGCAATAATTGGATCATTTTCTAGTATAATAGGAATTCGTTGAAAATGATAGGATGTATGGAATTTTTCAACGATAGTATCAATTAAATCTGTTGAATAGGTGGCAATACCGCAAGCACGGGGAGGAAAAGTAGATAGCACGGCTATCTCTTTATAATTCTTTGAAATCATGATGGTGAACAAAGTAAGGTGTCCTTGCATACTACCAGATCGGTCCTTGACAAGGTCTGCACGTAGGGAGGTAACTAAAGGTAGTCATAAGAACTGAATACCAATCACTTATTATTCTATACTTATCAAATACGTGCTTTAAAACAGCTGGACACAGTAAATGATTTTTATCTATTTTTCTATCTACATGTTATGGCGACTCAAGTACTAAAATTTGCTCAGGCTCACCCGCAGGGAGCCTCATTTTGATTACTATAAATTGTCTAAAATGTGTCAATCCTCCCCGGATTGGTTTGCCTGTTTCTAAGTTTGTCAGGCATAAAAAAAAATCCGCAGTCCTATTTGCAAATTATCATGCGTTACTTCGACACGCTCAAGATGACAAGTCGAAGCATCATCCTAGAAAGTCATATCTGTAATGAATGTATACTTTTTCTGATTGCTAGTTCTCATCGCTTCCTGTGGTCACTGTAGAAGGTTATTACAGTTGATTCTTAAACGTTCTTCTTAAGAATGTTTAAAGCTTCTTGCATCTCCATCTCATTTAGCGAAGCAAAGCCTAATCGTAATCCATTTACATCGAATACTTCATTCTTATAAAATGTACCATCGCCTAATCGAAGTCCTTGCTTTGCTACCTTTTGGGATAATTTCAATAGGTCGATTTTTTCATCGAAGCATGACCATACAGCAAGCCCACCTTCAGGAACTTTATAGGTAATTACATCGTTGAAATCTGATTTAAGTATTTGACAAAATAGATCCCTTCTATATTTATATATTTTCAAACATTTCCGAAAATGCCTTTCGAGGTCACCATTTTCAATTAATGAAGCAAAAGCTTCCTCAAGCAAGGAGTCGCCTTGCTTATCAATCAACTGTCTTAATTCGGATGCATTATCAACAAATTTAGGTGGCCCGATAAGAAAACCAATTCGCAAAGCCGGGGCAAATGTTTTTGTAATCGACCCAATGTAGATTACATTATTGTTGTGGTCTATACTGGCTAATGGAATGTAAGGACTATTGCTATAATGAAAATCGTAATCATAGTCGTCTTCAATAATAGCAAATCTATAGTGTTTAGCAAGGTTTAACAGCTTTAGTCGTCGTTCCACGCTCATAGTAACCGTCGTTGGAAAATGATGGTGTGGAATAATATAGACAGCTTTAATTTTAATATGTTCTAACAGTTTGGCTAAGTAGTCTATATCCATTCCAAAATCGTCGATTGGAATACGTAAAAGCTGCGCTCCACAAAGTTTAAATGTACTGTCTGCTGGTCCATAATTATTAATGCCTACGGCAATATAATCGGAGGAGCTTAAGAGAAGGTGCGCTGCTAAGTATATTCCCATCTGGCTTCCTTTGGTAATAAGTATGTTATCAAGATTGACCTGCAAACCTCTAGTCGTACTTACATATTTCGAAAGTGTAGCACGCAAACGCTCCGACCCTTTGCTAGAGCCATATTTCAGGAAACTCTTACCATAAAATTTTTTGGAAATGCTTCTATACTCACGCATCAAGAAGTCCACTGGAGTCAATCGGACATCTGGAAAACCATCGTCAACCGTTAACATATTAGTTTGGAAATTGGGGCTAAACGGCAGCGTCTCAAACTTATTATTCCAGCTAAATGAATCCTCATAATCCACTACAGGAGGTGGTGCTATTTGTTTTTTCAATAGTGGTAGTGAAGAAATAACAAAAACCCCTTTTCGAGCTACGGAATCGGCCCAACCTTGGCTTATCAGTTCTTCATAGGCTAACTTAACGGTATTTCTATTCACTCCAATTAGGTCGGCTAATACCCTAGTACTTGGCAATGGGCTTTTAGGAAGTAAGGTACCATTCGTAATTAAAGAGATAAAACGTGTACTTATCTGAATGTGGAGCGATAAATCTGATTTTCGTTTTAGTTGAATTAAAGATTTGTAAGGTAAGTTCTGGGCCATAATACATAGCGTTTTGCCTAAACAAATATAATCCAATTTTATAAAAAAAAGCTGCACTATTGGTGAGCGCAGCTCTATTTAGCTTTTATTTTTAAAACTATTGAGGAATAAGCTGTGTGGTAATTCCAATTCTATTCCATGCGTTAATCGTAATAATAGCCAATATTACTTGTGCTAAATACGTTTCGCCAACAGCTTCAACAGCCTCATTATAGGTTTCATCTTTAACATGGTTTGCAATCAAAGTAACCTCCTCGGTTAATGCTAAAATTGCCCTTTCATCCTTAGTAAAAAAAGGAGTATCCCGCCATGCACTAAGAGCATATATCCTATTTTCAGACTCTCCTGCTTTACGGGCTTCTTTCGTATGCATAGCTATACAAAATGCACATCCATTGATTTGTGATGCACGAATCTTAATTAAATCTTTGTGAATTCTAGTTAAAGGAGTACTTTCTATAAATTTTTCAAGTCCTAAAATTGCCTGATAACCTGCTGGTTCCACTTCATCGATTTTAATACGTTTTTCCATTATTATATTATCTTATTGTTAACACTTCAAAGTTAACCATGTCCTGCACCATTATTATAGCACAGTTTCAAAATATGTAACAGCCCAGATTTACATATATTCCTTTATTACGCTGTCATAAATAAAATCAGTAAGACTGCTACAAAAAATAGTCGTCTTTGTATAATCATAAGTATATAAACTGGGCACTATTCATAGAGTAAAATATCGCTTTGGAAAGAAATTGGTATAACGAAATTATTCATTGGGCTATAGTATATGCTGAATCTGGGGCATTACAACAGTTCATACTCATTCTATATTTGTCTAAAATTTATAACTATGGAAGATAACATTAAAGTCCCTCAGTTAGTTTTGAGGTTGGCCTTAGGCCTTACATTTTTAGTACCTGTTTTAGATAGACTAGGTGTCTTAGGTCCATTAGGGAAAGGAAATATTGAATGGGGAAACTGGGGTAATTTTATTAACTACACCCAAAAATTAATGCCTTATTTTGATAGATCTATCACTAACGTGATGGGTGGTATAGCCACCATTGCAGAATTTATAATTGCTATTTTACTTATACTTGGTTATAAAACAAAATATGCAGCATTGGCTAGTTCCTTGATAACCTTAACTTTTATCATATTTATGGCTACTTCCGTCGGTATACAAAAACCGATAAATTTTGGAGTTTTTACGGCTTCATCAGCTAGTTTTTTACTTTTCAAAATTGCTACCTACCAATGGAGTATCGACGAGCATTTTAAAAGTAAAATCTAGTTGTAATATTTAAAAAGTATTTTATTTTTTTAATTCTAAAATATGCAAGGTTTAGTTTCCTATTTCATTTTTGTAACATTAAAAATGGAATAGGAAATTCCTTATCTAACTAAAGTTAATCTAATAAGGATATTTTTTCGTATTCCTATTTCCTAGTTCTCATGCTGCCCTTCGACAGGCTCAGGATGACAAGTCGAAGCATCGTTTAGAAAGATTTATTTGCACTGTTTATCGTCCTCGTTTGAAACGAGGATGCTGGAGAATAGCGTTTGCAACGCTTATTGAAGTCTTTTGCTTAATTATAACACATGTCCTTAGCCAGGACGGGGCTTCACTCTTTTCCTTGATGAAAAGGGTGGCAAAAATCAAGGCTGGCATACGCTGCCATCTCCCCTTGTAAATTCCGGAACAAAACGAACTCGCTACGCTCAGACAGCGTTTTGTTCTTGCAGAATTTACTGCTCTACGATTTTACGCAGCAGATGCCTAGGCCTTATTCTTAGCAAAGCAAATTAGTTATGTTTTGCGGCTCATTTTTCTTTTGTATAAAGCTATTCAGGTTGTTATGCTGAGCTTGTCGAAGCATCGTTTAGAAAAATTTATTTGCACTGTCTATCGTCCTCGTTTGAAACGAGGATGCTGGAGGATAGCGTTTACAACGCTGAGTAAAGTCTTTTGCTTAATTATTAGAACGTGTCCTTAGCCAGGATGGGGCTTCACCCTTTTCCTTGATGAAAAGGGTGGCAAAAATCAAGGCTGGCATACGCTGCTATCTTCACTTGTAAATTCCGGAACAAAACGAACTCGCTCCGCTCAGACAAAGTTTTGCTCTTGCGGAATTTACGGCACTACGATTTTACGCAGCAGATGCCTAGGCCTTTTTTCTAGCAACTGCAAGTAAGTTCTGTTTTGCAACACATCTTTCTTTTGCAACAACCCATCAAGGTTGTCATGCTGAGCTTGTCGAAGCATCGTGTTAGAAAGGTTTACCCCTATATATAAGGAATACCAACTTTGCTACTGTTCGCTAGTTCTCTCCGTTTGTTTGCACAGTCTATCGTCCTCGTTTGCAACGAGGGTGCTGGAGGATAGCGTTTGCAACGCTTATTGAAGTCTTTTTCTTAATTATAGCGCGTGTCCTTAGCCAGGACGGGGCTTCACACTTTTCCTTGATGAAATTGTGGCAAAAATCAAGGCTGGCATACGCTGCTATCTTCACTTGTAAATTCCGCAAGAGCAAAACGAACTCGCTCCGCTCAGACAGCGTTTTGCTCTTGCGGAATTTACGGCACTACGATTTAACGCAGCAGATGCCTAGGCCTTCTTCTTAGCAACTGCAAGTCAATTCTTTTTTCCGCCAACCCATCAAGGTTGTCATGCTGTCCTTCGACAGGCTCAGGATGAAAAGCCGAAGCATCCTTTAGGAAGGTTTTGTTTGCACAGTCTATCGTCCTCGTTTGCAACGAGGATGCTGGAGGATAGCGTTTGCAACGCTTATGGAGTCTTTTGCTTAATTATAGTGCGTGTCCTTAGCCAGGACGGGGCTTCACACTTTTCCTTGATGAAAAGTGTGGCAAAAATCAAGGCTGGCATACGCTGCTATCTTCGCTTGTAAATTCCGGAACAAAACGAACTCGCTACGCTCAAACAGCGTTTTCTTCTTACGGAATTTTCTACGTTACGATTTTACGCAGCAGATGCCTAGGCCTTCTTCTTAGCAAAGCAAATTAGTTATGTTTTGCGGCTCATTTTTCTTTTGTATAAAGCTATTCAGGTTGTGATGCTGTACTTCGACAGGCTCAGGATGACAATTTGCAGTATCGCTTAGGAAGGTTTAAGTCTGCTATATAAGGAATACGTGCTTTACTTAAAATAAGGTGTAGCTATAGCTGTTGTAGTTACAGCATGGGGACTGCTTGCTGCTGTCTGGTGATTGGGGAAAAGTTAGTACAAACAAAAAGCCCCTCCAGTTTCCTGAAGGGGCTTTGTTTAAAATTAGGCACCGACCTACTCTCCCACCTGTTACGGCAATACCATCGGCTCTGGCGGGCTTGACTTCTCTGTTCGGAATGGGAAGAGGTAGACACCGCCGATATAGGCACCTGAATATCTTGATAAATAATGACACATTATATCAACCTATTAAGGGTCTGCATTATTTAATTGACAATACTGGAAGAAAGAAGAGTAACAAAGAAGAAAACAACAGTGTTTCTATCGCTGTAGAAAGCTTCGGGCTATTAGTACTACTC